>JAYRZU010000086.1:0-12057 GCA_041916315.1 Anaerolineae bacterium | reverse complement strand
GATCGACCGGAGGATGATTCGGCTCGTTGACGATATAGCGCCAGTTCCGGCGCGCCATGCCCGCCTGCACTGCATCGGCGACCTCAAAGCGCGTGTAGTTGCGCCCGCCCAACAGACTCGCCGTGATGGTGTAGCTCGGCTGGCGCGGGAGCGGGCGCACCTGTCGACACGGCTGCAGCGCCGCCCCAAAATCAAGCAGCCCGACGCCCGCGGTGATCGCGCCGAGCATGGCACGGGTGTGATCGACATGCGCGAGTTCGCCGACGTACACATACACATCGTCGATGCTGCGCAGATCCAGCAAATCGCCGGGATGTCCCATGTAAACGAAATCGAGGCGGCGCGATTCGGTCGCGAGATGCTGTACGCCGTCGAGTTGGGCGATTTCCCGCCACGCAAGGTTTTCCGTGCCCGCCGTGACGCGGGCGAAATAGCGGCTCACAGCACTTCCACCGGGTCGATATCCACATACCAACCGCGCGGGATGTCGAGATCGCCCAAGGCCGCCACCGGATCTGGGCTGCGGACGAGCAGATGCCAGCGGAAGATGTTCGCCTCCCGCGGAAAGAAGCACTGCGCCGGGCCGATGATCTCCGTCCCGGTCAGGTGCTGCTCCTCAATGCGCTGGCGGATCATCTGCGCGGCGCGAATGGCCTCCGAGCGCGCTTTGGCCTCGGTCGGGAAGCGGAACAGGATGCGCGCCAAACGCCGGAACGGCGGATAGCCGATTTCGCGTAAGTGCGCGATCTGCTGCCCGTAGAAGCCGGGATAGTCGTGCTTGGCCGCCGCCTGAATTGCGAAATGTTCCGGCTGATACGTCTGCAAAATCACGCGCCCGCCGAGCAGTCCACGCCCCGCGCGCCCCGCGACCTGCGTCAGCACCTGAAACGTGCGTTCTCCGGCGCGGAAATCCGGGAGCGCCAGGCCGATATCCGCGCTGACCACGCCGACCAGCGTCACCATCGGCAAATCCAGCCCTTTGGCGACCAACTGCGTGCCGATCATGATATCGGCTTTGCGGTCGATGAAGCGCTGCAAAATCGCCTCGTGCGCCTCGTGGGAGGTCGCGGTGTCGCTGTCCCAGCGCACGGTGCGCGCCTTGGGAAACATGTCGATCAGCGTTTGCTCGACCTGCTGCGTGCCCGCGCCGAAAAACTTGATGCGCTTCGACTGGCACGCCGGGCACTGCGTCGGCGAATCCTGCATGTGCCCGCAGCGGTGACAGCGCAGCGACTCGCCCATGCGGTGATACGTCAGCGGCGTGTCGCACTGCGGGCATTTGGCGACATAGCCGCAGTCACGGCAGAACACATAGGTCGATTGGCCGCGGCGGTTGAGGAACAGAATCGCCTGCTGCTTGCGGTCTAACACCTCGGCGAGCGCGTATTGCAGCGGGCGGCTGAAGATGCTGATGTTGCCGCGCTTGAGCTCATCGCGCATATCCACCACCTGCACAGGCGGCAGATCAATCATGAGCGCGTCTTCGGCATCGGCGGGCTGGTAACGCGCGGCGATCCCCGTGCGTTCGGCCTGCGTGCTGATGCTGACGCGATGCCCCATGATGCGATGAGGCAGTTCCAACCGTTCGATTTCTCCGTGCTGCGCCCGGTACGTCGTGTTGATGTCCGGCGTCGCGCTGCCGAGGATCACCACGCCGCCATTCCGCCGCATCATCTCTTCGGCGACATCGCGGGCGTGGTAGTACGGCGGCAGAATGGGTGGCGACTGCTTGTAGCTGGGGTCGTGTTCTTCATCGAGGATGATCAAGCCGACGTCCGGCAGTGGCGTGAACAGCGCCGACCGCGCCCCGACGATCACGCCGATGCGTCCTTCCCGCGCGCGCCGCCATGTGTCGTAGCGTTCGCCTTCGCTGAGTCCGCTGTGCACGACGGCCACCTGACCGGGGAAACGCGCCGCCACCCGCCGAATCGTCTGGGGCGTCAGCGCAATTTCCGGTACGAGGACAATCGCCTTGCGGCCTAGGCGTAGCGTCTCTTCGACCGCGCGCAGGTAAATCTCGGTCTTGCCGCTGCCCGTCACGCCGTGCAGCAGAAAAGTCTTGCCTTCCTCCGGCCAATCAGAGATCGGGGGTGTGCGATCTGACCCCATCCCCGGCCCCAATTCGAAATCGGATGGTGCTGTGCGATCTGACCCCACCCCCGACCCCTCCCCGAATTCGGGGAGGGGAGCCAGCGGATCAAGCGCCTGATGAAGCTCGACTTGCTCAGCAATTGCCTGTCGAATAATGTCCAGGACGACATTCGTCGTGTTGATGACCTGCTCGTTGGTGAAACGCAGCACACGCAGACCGAGCGCTTCCAGATATTCTTGCCGAGCGGCATCTTCATCTGTTTGATATTGATGAACTTCGCCATCAACCTCAATCACGAGACGTGCATTCGGGCAATAGAAGTCAACAATGAAGCGTTCAATCGTTTGCTGACGGCGAATCTTATAACCGAGCTGCTTGTCGCGCAGACGCTGCCACAGCCAATCTTCCGCCGGTGTTGGATTCATACGCAGTTCGCGGGCAATCGGCTGAATCTTCTCGTACAACCGCCGATCAATCCGCCAGTGACGATAGTTATCACCGCCGGAAGCCTTTGCAGGCTCCCCTCCCCGAATTCGGGGAGGGGCCGGGGGTGGGGTCGACTGCGAGCGCTCCTGATAATGCGACCATTCGGTCGGGGGTGGGGTCGAACGCTCCACATCCCAATCCTCGTCCAGTTCGCTCGGGGGTGGGGTCGGCAGTTCTAATTCATCGATCCCTAGGTTCAACCGCTGCGCCTGCTCGCGGATCGCGGCGCGCACGCGCTCCCACACTGCCGCCTGTTCGATGGTGAGCGTGGGCGCGGTCACGGCGATGAACTCGCGTTCCGCCAGCGAGTCGCGCCATGTCTCACGTTCGCCCAGCGTGATCAGTTCGGCTTCTTCGAGTTTTTTCAGGTCGGGGAGCGTGCAGTCGGCTTGTGCGTACAGCCAGCCCACGTCGAGCGGATCGCGATGCCGCGCCAGCACATTGAGAATGCGCTGCGCCTTGTCGACTTTGCGGAGTTGGTGCAGCCGTTCTTCGACCTGTTCCGGCGCGAGCTTGAGTTGGATCACATCGCCGGTCACGGCGACATCGCCCGCTTCAACCAGCTTGGCGAGGTGTGCTTTGCCCGCGCCCGCCAGCTTGAACGCCGCTTTCATGGTGACGCTGCCGCCCGCCTCAGCAATCACGCCGAGCAGATCGGCGGGACGTGACTCCTTTTCGACATGGCGCAGCCCGTGAGCGATCTGATGTGGATGAATGGCAAGTGCGGCCGTCTGCACAATGCGCGGCTTGACGCGCGGCGGTGTGAGCGTCGACTCTTTGGCGACGATGCCCGCTTTCGCCAGCGCATCGATCACCGGACGCCACGTTTTCGCGGGCAGCGCCTGATTCAACTGCTGACTGCGCAGCGTGCCGCGCCGCTTCAAAATCGAGACGACCTCCATTTCGAGATCATCCGGCGAGAGGAAGTCAGGGTCGAGCAGCGTCACGGTGAGATCATGATGTCCGGTCAGGCCGGGGGGCAGCCACATCCACAGCGCCGCACCGATCGGCGACAGCGTGGTCTCGCGCAGCCACAGTGACAGCGCGATCTGCATGGGGGTGAGCACGGGCACGGGATCGAGCCGATTGAGGATCGGCTTGGTCTTGCTCACGCTCGACTCGGCCAGCACCTCCAGCACAATGGCGTGCTGATGCGCCGGACCAAACGCCACTTCCACCAGATGACCGGGCTGAAGTCGGCCTTCGAGTTCTGGCGGCACATGGTAATCAAACGTCGAATCGACGGGAGTATCTATGGCAACGCGAACATATTCCATAGGCTCTATTTTAGCACAAGTGTATCGAGAATCAGCGCGGCGATTGCCTGAAGCGCTTACTCCATGAGCTGGCGGATATACGTTGAAACGACCAGCAGCTGCGCTTTGTCCATGCGCCCGATGATGTTGTGGATGACGCCCGCGATCATGCGGATGGCGCCGCTCATGCCGACCACCGCCGATTGTTCGACGACAAAGCCGACTTTGGCGAGTTTCAGCGGTTTGAGGAAGTAATAATCCATGCCACTTTCCAGCAGTTCCACGACGACTCCGGCCAGATGGCCGCGCTGCTGCAGCGGATCTTTCGCTTGTTCCAGATTGTTGAGGACGGTGAGAGTCTTCGCGCGGAGCGCTTCGCTGTGATAGAAGCGCATAAAGGGTGCATTGGTCGGGGTCGACATGAGATTGGCTTTCGCTAGGGTGAGGGGGCTGGATGCTGTGGTGAAACGCCTGCACGTTGAACCGCGCTGGCGCCTTGGATAGCGGCTATTTTAGCATAAACGACATCTGGTAGAAATTTCCTTTGCAGAAATTGGAAAATGCCCGACAATAGATCCCAATAGTGTGAGCTGGAATTCTGTTCAGGAGAGCGTGAATGTCTAAACAGCGGCCTCTTTTTCTCATTGTTGTGCTTTTGCTCCTGATGATCGCCGTGCTGCCTGCCGCCGCGCAGGACTACGACCCGAACGCGGTACTGCCGCGCCCGACTAATCCGGCGAGTGCGACACGCAATCTCGAAGGCTATCTCATCGTCTCAACCGACAATCTGTTCCTGCGCAGCGGTGACGGCCCGCAGTACACGCCGCTGGCCATCCTCGATGGTGGCACGCGCCTGGTTCCGCTCGGTCAGAACGGCCTCGACGAACAGTGGTGGTATGTGCGCGTGGGCACGTTCACCGGGTGGGTGACAAATCAGTTTGTCGTCGTGCGTGGCGATCTCAGTGACATTCCCGTCGTCGAAGTGGATGGCACGATTCTGCCGCCCACGCTCTACATGGGCGCGGCGAATCAGATTTACAGCCGTCCGGGCAGCATTCGCGTGTTGTGCAATGCCACCGCGGGTCAGTTCTACATCGTGACCGCCCGTGATGCCGACGCTGAAAACTGGTACCGCATCCAGTTGACCTGCGACGGCCTCCCGGTCGAAGGTTGGGTGCAGGCCGACCGCGTGCTCTACCGCAACCCCGGCGGCGTCATCGTCCCGGTGATCGGCAGCTAAACGTAGGGTAAGCATCGACTGATCAGTGTCAACGCCCCGCCGTCGTTTCGGGTACAATGACGGCGGGGGTGTGATATGAAACGTCTGCTGGTCGTTGGCCTCACCGCGCTGTTCGTCTCCGCTTGTACTATGGGTGTGCCCGTGCTCGTGACGCCAACTGTCGCGCCGACGATCACGCCGAGCGCGCCGCCCGCCACGACCCCGACCTTCACGCCGAGCGCGCCGCCCACCCTCACCGGAACGATCATCGCGCAGGTGGTATCGCCGACTTTCACGGGCACGTCCAGCACCACCCCGACCAACACGTTCACGCCATCGCCCACCTTCACGGGCACCGCGTCGCCGACGCCGCTCCCGAGCGTTACACCCTTCCCGACGAGCACGCCGCTCCCCACCGAGACGTTTCCCCCGTCGCCCACTTCCCTGCCAACGATTGGCGCGAGCCCAACGCCGCTGCCGAGCACTACGCCCCTGCCCACATCGACCAATACGCTCACGTGGACGCCGAGCCAGACGCCGCAGCCGTCCAGCACGTCCACCTTCACCTACACGCCGAGTCCTCTCCCGACGATCACGCCACTGCCGAGCGCCACTTTCCTGCCCACCCTCACGCCGATTCCGTCGTGGACGCCGCGCCCCACGTGGACGCTGACCGTCGCCTTCACCCCGCAGGTCGCGGCGACCGACGCGTTCGCGCCAGTCGGGGAGCGCACCCAACCAGTGGAACAGCCGACGCAGGGGGTCGCTCCAGTCGGCGTGCGCGAAGTCACGCCGGAACCGCCGACCGTCGGGCCGACTCAGCCGCCCGCCACCATCGACGCCACGCCAACCTTCATCACCGCCGCACCGGGCGTGGAAGTCGCTAACCTACCCACCCTCACGCCGATCACTGGGGAGGCGACGCCGTTTGCCGCTACGCCGACCGCGCTGCCCAATCCTGTCAACGTCGCGCCCACGTCGCTGCCTCAACCCGGCGCACTGGTGATCTCCAGCCTGCCCGATCCAGCGCAGGCCATCCGCAATTTCGCGCTGAGCACCAGCGGCACAGCGTTCAATTTCGGTCTAGCGGAAGCCTCGACCTTCGCACAGAACCCGGTCGACCCGAATGTGTTTGTGCGCGTCGATCCGTCCGGCAATATCCATCTGATCAGCGATTACGCCGCCGGAACGGAGAGCAATGCCAACTTCGCGCCGTTCACCTTCAGCGAAGGCGACCCCGCCGCGAATAAAGCGCGCACCACGCGCGTCGTCTGGTCCCGAGATGGCAATTTCGTCGCGTATCTGGTCGATCAGTGGTCGGATGGCAACAACCGCGAAGAGATCAACGACGGCGTGTGGATCGCCGACCGCTATTTCACTTACAGCAATCAGGTGTTCCGCGACTGCCACCCGAATCTGCTGCAAGGCTGCATCGTCAACTTGCAGGCCGGGCCGTATGTTTATCACACCATCGACATGGCGTGGGGGAACGAAAACCTGCTCATGGTGCGGCTGTTCCTACACGACGAGAACCGCAACGGCTTCGCCATCCTCGCGCCGGGGCAAAACGCTCAGGTCCAGCCGACGATCTACCGTTACGATTACGCCGCGTGGTCGTGGGACGGCACGCGCGTGCTGGTGAGCGGCTACGGGCCAGATGGCACGGTCGCCATCCGCTGGTTTGACCCGACGAGCGGCTTTCTCGGCGAGCCGCAGTCGAATCTCGCCGCGCTCGGGCTGTACGTGAGCTACGCCGTGCAGCGCCCCGATGGGCAGATCGTCGCGCTGGCCTCGACGGGCGGCGCTGTGCATCTGGTCGATGTGAACGGCAATCCGCTGTCAGGCGATATCGGCACCGTCGCGCCGGAACGTCTCGAATGGAGTCCGGATCGCAGCGCGGTGCTGGTCGTCACCCGTGAGAACGATGTGCGGCGCTACTACCTCGCCGCGGTCAACGGCGCGATCAGCGACATCACCGACCGGGTCAGCGGCGGCCAGGCCGTCGAGTGGATCAATCAGCCGCCGCCGTAAAGATCACCCCGCGCATCGTTTGGCTGCACTCAACCGTCCCTCTCCAGAGGATGCCCGCCCACGCAAACGGCGCGAGGGGGAATCGGTCTCCCCTCCCTGAATTCGGGGAGGGGCCGGGGGTGGGGTCGAAAACGAGGTGAGGTTACGCCGCTACCGTGATGATGACATTGCCCTTCTTGCGCCCGGTTTCGACGTAGCGGTGCGCCTCCGCCACCTGCGCCAGCGGGTAGCTGCGGTCGATCACGGCACGGAGCGCGCCCTGCTCAAACAGCTCGTTCAGGAAGTCGAGATTCGCGCGGTTCTGCTTAAGACCCGCGGTCGTGAAGCCCGCGCGCTTGCCGTGACTGCGCGCCGTGCGCAGCAGCGCGACCGCTGTGCCGAGCGTGGGCACGGTCGTCATGTAGATCCCCGTCGGCGTGAGCGCCCGCTGACACTGCCCGTAAGTACGCTTGCCCACGGCATCGAAGATCACGTCGTAGGTTTGTCCACCCTTGGCGAAATCCTCCCGTGTGTAGTCGATCACCGCGTCCGCGCCGAGCGAGCGCACCAGTTCAAGGTTAGCGGCGCTGCACACTCCGGTCACATGCGCGCCGTAGTACTTGGCGATCTTCACGGCATACGCGCCGACCGCGCCCGATGCCCCGTTGATGAGCACGCGCTGACCGCGCTGCACCTTCGCCACATCGCGCAGAAACAGGAGCGCGGTCGCCGCCCCGTCCACAATGCCGACCGCCTCGGCGTAGGTCTGGCGCGGGGACATGAGCGTGAGCGGCTTGCTGACGGGCAGCGTCAGATATTCGGCCTGCGCGCCAAAGCGATCTGGGCTGATGCCGCACACCCGATCCCCGACCTTGAACGTGGTGACCGCGCCGCCAACCGCGACGATTTCTCCGGCGAATTCCACCCCCGGCACGGCGAGGCGCGGTTTGGTCAGGCCGTACATCAGCCGGATGATAAATGGATCGGCTTTGCGGAAGGCACAGTCAGACGGCGTGACCGTGGCGGCGTGCACTTTGATGAGAACTTCGTCGGCCTGCGGCAGCGGCTGGGCGATTTCGGCGAACTGGAGCATGTCGGGGGAACCGTACTGAGTGCAAACGATCGCTTTCATGAGCTTGATCTCCTTGGAATTGGGCAAAGTGAAACCTGGGGGCGCGCAATAACGCGTCCAATGCGATAGATAAGGTTGGATACTTGTGGATTACCCTTCACCCCCGTCCCCTCTCCCAGTTTGCGTGGGAGAGGGGAGGCACAGCGAGTGTGTCTGTCTCCCCTCCCTGAATTCGGGGAGGGGCGGGGGTGGGGTCAGTCTTTAACCCGCTTCGATGTAGAACACGTCTTCGATGGTGGTGTTGAAGACCCGCGCGATGCGGAAAGCGAGCTCCAGTGAGGGCGAGTAGTTGCCCTTTTCGATGGCGACAATCGTCTGCCGGGTGACGCCGACCGCGTCGGCCAACTGCTGCTGCGTCATTTCATCGCGGTCAAAACGCAGGCGGCGCAGGTTGTTCCGCAGGCTGAGCTTCTCCATGCTAGAAGCCTCTCCGGTAGAGGACAAACTGCGTCACATCAAACACGATCTCGGAGAGGATGCCCGCGCCGATCAGCAGGGCGAACATCACCGCTGGGACTTGATCGAACACGAGCGAACCGACGGCCAGCACCACGCCGAGGGAGAACGTGTACAGCGAAATCCGCGCGCACTTCAGTTCGATCAGCTTGTCGCGCTCATCCATCAAATCCGGCTGCGCTTCGCGGGTAGCGATGGTATTGAGGATGCTGAAGAGGATGGTGATGATGATCTTGGCGACAATCGTCACCGGGATCAAAACGAGAAAGTACGTGCCCCAGAAGCGAAAAACTTCGGGCGAGTAGGCGTCGGCGGCGGGGTAGCGTTGGAGCATATACGCGGAATACGCCGCGGTGATGATTAGGGTGCTGAGCAGCGAAATGATGCTCTGGCGTTCTTGATACGACATGATGGTTTCCTTGTCTGCTGAAGTTGACACTAAGTCAACTTCAATATACACAATGTATATCAAATACAACTTCATGTCAAGTATATTTTACATAACGTCGAAAATTGCTCGATCAGCGGGCTTATCAACTACGGAGACAGGCTTAAATTCCGGCTTATCCAGTCGATCCACACTGCTCCATAATCGTCCATCCGCCACTCCGGAGACTAGGCCGTGAAGCCATCTGATCCAGCGACCATGCGCCCGCTCACGCTCGCTGACCTCGACCGTGCGACGGTCGTGCAGGCGCGCGCCTTCCTGAACGATCCGCTGTGGGTCTACCTGATTCCCGACCTGCGCCAGCGCCAGATCTACCTGCCCCGCTTCTCGCGCGTGCTCTTTCGCTTCGGCATCCTCAACGGGCAGGCGTACGGTGTGGGCGATCCGCTGGCCGGGGTCGCCCTCTGGAGCGCGCCTGATCAGAAAACCAGGCTCTCAGCGGCGCTGCGGGCGGGCTTTCCGCGGCTGATCTTCAGCCCGTTCCTGTTCCAGTTTGTGCGCGCTGGCGAAATCTTCGGGCGCTTCGGAGAAATGCAGAAACAGTACGCGCCTGACCCCCACTTCTATCTCAACACGATCTCCGTGCTGCCCGAGGCGCAGGGGCAAGGCCTCGCCTCCAAACTCATCCGCCCGATCCTCGCGCAAGCTGATCGCGAAGGCGTGAGCACCTACACCGAAACGATGACTCCGTCCAATGTCGGGCTGTATCAGCACTATGGTTTTCAGGTGATGGAGGAGTATCGCGTGCCGGGGAAAGACCTCAGTTTGTGGGCGTTCTATCGCCCGGTGACAAAATGACTAGCGCCACATCCATCAAATCTGTGATACAACATGCAGTATTCTAGAGTGGAGGAAGTGCGCATGAAGACTCCAAAAGAGAAGCCCATCACCGAGACCGGGCAAGTCCCGCGGTATGAGCCGCTGATCCCCAAGTTCCGGGAATCGCCGCCGCCGAGCCTGCCGGAAATGGACGACCCGCACGGGACGACCGGAATCGTGCGAATTGTGAGCGAAAGCCGCGACATCGCCAAAGACGAGGACGATACCCCCGCTACCCGCCGTTAGTCCGACCAGCGCGGCGGCTGTTCCGTGGTGGGAACACCAGCCGCGCCCTCTTCCAATGCATACAAACAACCGATTTTTACGCTCAAATTCCAGCTTTGCGGAACCAATGTAGCGCGCCCCCAACGAAAACAAATCTGAATTGGCGAGCCATATTGGCTCCCCTCCCTGAATTCGGGGAGGGGCCGGGGGTGGGGTCGGTAGCGACTTCTCGTCTCCTCATGCCAACAGTTCTATTCTCATCTATTGTCCGTTATACTTCTGCCAGTTTTTGACGATTCAGACCAGCGGAAGATGACATGAGACTTGGCATTATCGGTTTACCCAACAGCGGCAAAACCACGATTTTCAACGCCCTGACGCGCAGCAACCTGCCCACCGGCGCGGCGACCAGCGGTCAGTTTGAAGTGCACACGGCGGTGGTCTCCGTACCGGATACGCGCGTGGATCGCCTGAAGGCGATGTACAACCCCAAGAAGACCACCTACACGCAGGTCACCTACGTCGACATCGGCGGACTGGACAAGGGCATTGGCGAAGGCGGCCTCAAGGGACAGTTCCGCAATGAACTGGCGCAGTTGGATGGCTTCCTGCACGTCGTGCGCACATTCGAAGACCCAAACGTCCCGCACCCGTATGACACGGTCGATGCCGCGCGCGATGTCGAAGCCCTGGATGGCGAACTCCTGCTGAGCGACCTCGTCATGGTCGAGTCACGGCTCGAAAAACTGGACGCCGAGATCAAGCGCAAGGGGCGCACGATGGAAAAGGCGCAGCTCGACGAAATCGAGATGATGAAGCGCCTGAAAGACGCCCTCGAAGCCAGCACCCCGCTGCGCGACCTCGGCTTAAGCGACGATGAGATGAAACCGTATCGCGGTTATGGCTTCCTCACGCTCAAGCCCGCGCTGATCGTGCTCAACGCCAACGAAAATACCAAAGACACGGGCTTCACCTACGCGCACCAGAATGCGTCGGTCGTGGCGCTGCAAGGCCGCATCGAAGCGGAACTCGCGCAGCTCGAACCCGACGACGCGGCGATCTTCATGGAAGAGTACGGCATCACCGAATTGAGCGCATCCAAAGTGATTCGCCTGTCCTACGAGCTGATGAACATCCAGTCGTTCTTCACGGTCGGCGAAGACGAAGTCCGCGCGTGGAGCGTGCGCATCGGCGCGACCGCTCCGGAAGCAGCGGGCGTCATCCACAGCGATCTGCAAAAGGGCTTCATCCGCGCGGAAGTCTTCAACTACGAAGACCTGATCACGCTGGGGAGCGAAGCCGCGCTGCGCACGGCGGGCAAGTTCAAGCTCGAAGGCAAGGAATACGTCGTCAAGAACGGCGATATCGTCCACATCCGCTTCAACGTCTAAGGGCAGTTAAAAGTTAAAAGGGACAAGTTAAAAGTGTGTGCCTGCGTTCCACTTTTAACTTTCAACTTTTAACTTTTAACTCGTGATTGCGCCTCATGCCTAAACTTTTCATCGCCTCTGGCATCTTTCACCCGGAACCGGGCGGCCCCGCCACTTACCTGCACGAACTCCTGCCCGAACTCCTGCAGCGCGATTGGGAGATTCAGGCGCTGTCGTTCGGTGACGCATCCGGCGGATCGTACCCGTACCCGGTCACGCGCATCCCCCGGCAGTCACTCCCCATCCGCACGCTGAAGTATGCGCGGGCGGCGCGACCGCTGCTCCAGTGGGCGGATGTGACCTACCTGCACACGCTCGGCTTACCCCTGTACGGCGACCGCCACGCGCCGCGCATCGTCAAAATCGTCGGCGATCTGGCGTGGGAGCGCGCCGTGCGCAAAGGCTGGATTCCGCCGACCGAAGACATCGACGATTTTCAGGTCAAGCGCTATGGGCGGCTGGCGGAAATCGGCAAGGCGAACCG
>JAYRZU010000085.1:0-74639 GCA_041916315.1 Anaerolineae bacterium | reverse complement strand
TTTTGTGGGGTGGGGGGGTGGGGGTGGTGGGTTGGGGGCAAGCGCAAACAGCGTGGGACAGTACCAGCGCGGGATGCGCCGCTGGCGTGGCTGTTTGATGGCGAGCGGCTGACGGCGCTCAAGTATCGCGATGGCGAGACGCACAGCACTTTCGGCGGGTGGTATGGCCTGGGCGCGACGAACGCGGAAAGCTACGCGCGGGCGTACATGTCAAGTGTGTGGGCGTTCCGCGCGATCAATGTGCGTGTGCAAAAGGTCGCGGAAGTGCTGCGGCGCGGGCGCGTGATCCACCGCGTGAGCGGGCGGCAGCAGGACGATCATCCGCTGTTCGACGCGCTGGAACAGGCGTATCGCCACTTCGGGCAGGACGTGTTCGAGGATTGGGCGTTCAGCAAATCGGTGTATGGCGAGACGTACCTCGAATTGGTGCGCGGCTACACGCCGAGCGGGCTGATCCCGGCGGCGGTGCGCGTGCTCAACGCGCTGGCGGTCGAACCGGTGATCGAAGGCGGGCGGATCGCGGCGTATCGCTACCGCGACGGGGGCGCGGTCAAGCTGTTCGCGCCGGAGGACATCGCGTTTGATCGCCTGCGCAACCCACTGGACGACACACGCGGCTATTCGCTGCTGGCGGCGGCGATGGATGCGGTCAACATCGACCGGAATGTCGTGCTGCTGACGCGGGCACATCTGCAAAACAATGCGCGCCCCGGCTTGATCTTCACGCCGAAAGCGGGGCGCTTATCGCAGGCGGATGTCGATCTCATTCAGACGACGCTGGCCGAAGATGCACGGGGCGCGGGGAATGCGGGCAATCCGCTGCTGATGCCAACAGCCTTCGACGTGACAGTCGCCGCGCCGCCGGATTTAGCTGACATTGACGGGCTGAGCGAGACCCAGAAGCGGCGCATTTGTGCAGCGGTCGGCGTGCCCGCCGCGCTGATCGACTACGCGGACATGCCCTATCAACTCTCGCCGGAGCAAACGCGTACCTTCTACGAACTAACGCTGATCCCCGAAGCGGAGAAGATCGCGCGGGTGATCAACGCGCAGGTGCTGCCGTTCTTCGATCCGGGGCGCGAAGTCGAGTTCCGGCTGCCGCTCGACGAGATCCGCACGGCGCTGACCGATCCGCGGGCGCGCACCGAGATCGCCAACGGGCAGTTGGCCGCGGGGGCGATCACGCTGAACGAGTATCGCGAACTGCTCGGTTGGAAGCCGATCGCGGATGGGGACGTACGCTACGTCCCGGATCGCGTGACGGTGGTCGAAAAGTTAACCGCAGAGAACGCAAAACAAGAAGAAAAGAAAGAGCAAAGACTCAACGCAAAGGCGCAAGGACGCGAAGACGCCAAGGTAGAAATCAACCTCACCCCCTAGCCCCCTCTCCGGGCGGAGAGGGGGACACAGAAGCGTGGTGTAGGGACGAGGCATGCCTCGTCCGCGTTTCCTCAATGGGTGAGGTTAGGGAGGGCATATGGACGAACGAATCGTCGCCTATGGCGGCGCGGTCAAGGCGCTGACGGCGGACGGGACGCGCATCGGGGGGTATCTGGTCGAGTGGGGCGAGGCGGGCGTGCGCGACTTGCAGCGCGAACGCTTCGTCAGCGCGACAGATTTCGCGCTCGACTGGTATGGCGAACGGCCGCTGCTATTTCATCACGGGCTGGACGACGGGATCGGCGCGGCGAAGATCGGCACGATCCGCCGCTTGAGCCGCGATGACAAGGGCTTGTGGATGGAAGCGATCCTCGACGAGCGCAACGAGTACATCGAGTACGTGCGCCGCCTGATCGACATGGGGGCGCTCGGACTGTCGTCGGGAAGCCTGCCGCATCTGGTCAGCGTGGACGCCGATGGGACGATCCGGCGCTTTCCGATTGTCGAGGGCAGCCTGACGCACACGCCCGCCGATCCGCGGACGCAGGTGGTGAGTTTGAAGGCGCTGCCCCTCACCCCCGGCCCCTCTCCCACGCAAGCGGGGAGAGAGGAGATGCAAGGCGGGTTATCGGCTGTTCAGATATGCACACTGCTAACCCCACCCCCGTCCCCACGCCTCCGAATTCAGGGAGAGGAGACAGATAGCGGCGCATCCGTAGGGGCGCACGGCCGTGCGCCCCTACACAACGTTTCGAACGAGGATACAGGAGAAAACAGCATGGAAGCCGTGTTGAAGGTGATTGAGTCCACGTTGGGGATCACGCTGACGCCGGAGCAGCGCGCGGCCATCGCCGAGCAGTTGAGCACGCCGCTGCCGCAGGCCGTCGGGCAGACGCCGAACGGCGGCACGGTCGCGAGCAAGTCGGTCATCCCGTTCAGCCGCGTGCTGCCGTTCACGGGTGGCATCACCGAAGTGAAGGATCTGCGCTACCACCACCTGAAGGCACAGGATCTGGTGTTCGGCGCGCACATCCTCAACGCGGCGCAGCGCGCGGGGATGAGCCTGGGTGGTGCATCCGATGGGTTTCTGCGGGCGGCGGCGGACAAAACGCTGCGCGCGGCGGAGTACGGCGGATACGGCGATGGCTACGCCGTCAAAGCGGCGATCAAGGCGGATGAGGTGTTCTCGGCGAACCTCAGCAACAACGGGCAGAACTGGGTGGGCGTGGCCTACGAAACGCAGCTCTGGGAGGCGGTGCGCGAAGCGCCGATCTACCGGGCGCTGATCGACATGGGCGTGATGGAAGTCGAGATTCCGCGCGGCTTCAACAGTATCTATATCCCGACCGAAGGCACCGACCCGACGTTCTACAGCCTGTCGGAGCAGAACGACCTGACGAGCGATGAGCAGCTCCCGATCACGGGCAAATCGTCCAACCTGACGGCGACGCGCCGCCAGCTCACGCCGGGGTTTATCGGGGCGCGCGTGTCCTTCAGTGACATCATGGAAGAAGACAGCCTGATCCCGGTGCTGCCCTTCCTGCGCGCCAAGATGGAAAGCCGCGCCAACGAGATCATCGAGTATCTGATGATTAACGGCGACACTGAGACTGGATCCACCAACATCAACTATGACGGTTCGGCGGTGTCCGGCTTGGTTGATGCGAAGGGGCGCGGCCCGGTCTACACGGCGCTGGATGGCTTCCTCAAGCTGGCGCTCGTCACCACGCCGACGCTGGCGCGCGATGGCAGCACGTTCGACGAGACGGACTTCCTCGCGACGATCAAGCTGCTGCCCGCGGCGCAGCAGGTGGCGCTGGAACGTATGGCGTTCATCGCCGACCCGGCGACGCACCTCGCGGCGATGGATATCGACGTGGTCAAACAGCGCGACACGTTCCACCCGGCGACCGTCGAGAACGGGCGGCTGACGCGCATGTACGGCGTGAAGCTGTTCCGCTCCGGGCAAATGGCGCTGGCCGACGCCGACGGGAAAATCACCTATAACGCGGCGGGCACGAAGGGGCGTTTGCTGCTCGTGCGCCCGGATCAGTGGGCGATTGGCAAGAAGCGTGACATGCGCACGGAAGTGGCGCGTGACATCGACGCGCAGGCGACGGTCGTGGTCACGACCATGCGCTTCGGCCTGGCGTCCCGCGCGGCGACCGGCGGGGCGGCGGTCACGTACAACATCACCGTTTAAGGCGGACAAGCACGAAAAGAAAGAGAAAAGATTCAACGCAAAGGCGCAAGGTCGCCAAGACGCAAAGGAGTTTTTCGATAACTTTCTTTGCGCCTTTGCGTCTTCGTGTCTTTGCGTTGAATCGTTGTCTTTGGGGGGTGAACATGCAGCAGGTACCACTCTTGACGACGTTGGAGCGGGTGCGGGCGCAGCGACGAATGGGCGCGGACGCCACCGGGGACGACGAGCTGCTCAAAACGCTGATCGCGGCGGCCTCGGCGGAGTTCGCACGGGAGACGGGGCGCGTGTGCGTGCCCTACTACGCCGAGCGGCACTTCGACCTGCCAACCCGCAATCCCTACGCGCTGGATCTCGACGAGGACTTGCTCGAACTGGATGCGCTGACCAACGGCGACGCCACGGTGATCCCCGGAGAGGCGGTAGCGCTGCGTCCGTTCAACGCGTACCCCAAGTGGCGGATCACGCTGCGGTCGAGCGCGGGGATCGCCTTCACGTACGCGGACGATCCGCAGGGCGCGATCACCGTGGCGGGCTGGTGGGGCTACGCGCCGCACTACGACACGGCATGGCGAGCGAGCGGTTTCAGCGTGCCGGGGGATGGGCTGACGAGCGGCACGATCCAACTGACGTTGGGCGCGACCGGGGTGTTCGAGATCGGGCACTACCTGCGCATCGACGACGAAGTGCTGCGCGTGACCGGACGCGATAGCACGACGATCACGCTGGCGCGCGGGCAGTTGGGCACGACGGCGGCGAGTCACAGCGCGGGCGCGGCGATCCACATTTTCGACGTGCTGCCAGATATCCAGAACGCGGTGACGGAGATGGTCGCCTACGCCTACAAGTCGCTGGATCGGGTCGGCGGGCGGGTGACGGTGTATCCGGGGACGACGGTGCTGGTGGACGATCTCGATCCGCTGGTGCGGCGCGCGCTGGAGGATCACCGCCGCAAAACGCTGGTGGTAATTCGATGAGCGTGACGGCGATCATGGATCGTATCCACGCGATCAACGGGACGATCACCGGGGTGAAAGCGCGGCGCACCTTCCCACAGCAGTTCGACGCGGCGGCGCTGCCCCTGCTGGTCTGCCTGCCGGGCCGCTCGACGCGGGCTACGGGTCGGATCGGCGCGGGGCAGGACGAGCAAACGCGCGTGTTCCGGCTGCTGCTGGTGGTCGAGGCGTGGATGGCGGGCATCCCGACCGAGACCGCGCAGCGCAAAGCCGAAAGCCTGATCGATGCGGTGTCGTCGGCCTATCTGGCACGTCCGCGGCTAGAACTGAACGGCGCTCCGCTGGACGGCGTGACGCGGGTCATGTTGGGCGAGGACAGCGGGATCATCGCTTTCGGGGAGCGCGCCGCCGTCGAATTCCCGCTCATGGTGACGTACGTAAAAACAATCTAACCACAGAGAACACAGAGAGCACAGAGGAAGAAGAGGAAAAGAAGGTATACCGCAGAGAGCGTAAAGAGCGCAGAGAAGTGCGTCAAGAGTTCGGCAGCAACGAGACTCTCTGATTCATCTCCTCTGTGTTCTCCGTGTTCTCTGTGGTTCATTTCTTGTCTTTTTCTCTCTGCGTCCTTTGTGTTCTCTGCGGCTCCAATCTTTGAGGGGGTTCGATGACGGCGGGACATATCGCGGGGTTTTACCATGCGCTCTTCTGTCTGCGTGACGCGGACGGGTATCCGACTGGGACGGCGCGCGAACTGGCAAACGGCGAGACGACGCACGCGCACAAGCTGATCGCGCCCGTGGAGGCGTCCACACTGACGTTGGAGCGGGAGAGCGCCACGTTTCGCGGCGGTCAGCAGATTTTGGGGCGGCGGCAGTTGGGTATCAGCGAGATTGGCGCGTTCGAGATCACGCTGTCGGCGTTTGACGAGGCGTTCCACGCGCTGATCACGGGGTCGGCGGTGGATACAAGCATCGCCAGCGCGAATAGCGTCACCACGCCGAACGCGTTGCACGCCGATCCGCCGCAGGGCATGCTGCTGCTCACGCTCGGCTTTCAGACGACGGCGGGTGTGAACAAGTACATCACGTATGCGTACCCCAACGTGCAGATCAGCGAGGCGGCGGCGGGGGCGGCAAGTCAGGATGGCGGCGAGAATCCGCTGCCCACGCGCTACACAGTCACGGTGAGCGGGGCGGAACGCACGTTTTTCGGCTTGCCCTACAGGGCAACCGATCTCGGCGCTGAGAGCGACCTGTTCGTGCGCTACGTGACCGCTAAGCCGATCAGTGTGACGACGTTCAAGGCGGGCGCGGGCGCGACCAGCTTCACGCTCGGCTGTCGTCCGGTGTCGGGCGAGCACGCCGGGGCGCGCAATGTGTGGACGAAGAATGGCGTCAGCGCGCACAGCGAGGTCACGGGCGTGAACACGACGACGGGCGCGGTCTCGATCAACGCGGCGGCGGCGGGCGATGTGTTCGTCAGCGTGTTCGAGACGGAGTTCCAAGCGATCTAACCTCACCCCCTAGCCCCCTCTCCGAATTCAGGGAGGGGATCAGACACCATTCGTAGAACCGGCCTTTTCCGCGGTTTGCTGTAGGGACGCCATTCATGGCGTCCGCCGCATCCATCAACACACAGAGCGGACGCGATAAATCGCGTCCCTACGAAAAGATTTGTGGAGGGGAGTATGAATCTCAAATCCATAGCCCGCAAATACACGGCGGGCGGGGTGACATGGTGGCTGATGCCGTACGCGACGCTGCGCAACCAGTCGGTGGCGGCGGAGTTCACGCACATCATCCCGCGCGACCGCTGGGACACGGTGCAGCACACGTTCGTCATGCTGGAAGGCTCAACGGTCGATGTCGAGGTGGCCGAGGCCGACGATCAGGACGCGCTGCGTTTTCGCCAGTACTGGCAGGAGCGCCCGGTTGACCTGCCGGGGCGCTGGAATGCGTTCACGCTGCTGGTCAGCGACGCGCTGGTCGACTCATTCTGGGAGGCGTATTTCGCCACACGTGAACCGTTGATTGACCCGGAAGCGGAGGCCGTCAGCGCGCCGACCTCGTAGGGCGCTGGCGGCAGATCGGATCACGAGGGACGGCGGGCGAGCTGGTGCTGACGCTGCCGGATGGCGAGTTTCGCACCGACGCGGCGCTGCTCGAACAATGCTATCTGCTGTTTGCGTTGAGCGGCTTCCGCGTCGTGCCAAATCCGCTCGAAGTGCTGGCGCTGCCCGCCGGGTATGTCGATGAACTGCTGCGGTTCGCGCAGGGCGTGCGCTTCTTCGAAGACATGGAGCGTAGGCCGAAAGAACTGAAGTAGACACTTTACAGTTCACAGTGAACAGTTAGAGCAGTCGTTTACTGTGACCTGTCGCCTGTGAACTCTACGAGGGGGAAGCATGGCAAACCGAACGGATGGGTTGTTCACGGCGATCACGCGGGAGGTGACGGCCCGCGAAGACGCGTTTGCCGCCGAGGAACGGTTGAGCAAGCGGCGGGCGCAGATCGCGGCGGAGATGGTGCGGATCGAAGCACAACGTGAGGCGCAGCGCGCGGAGATCATCCGGCGGGCGGGGGAAGATCGGGCGGCGCTGGAACGAGAGCGCACGGCGGAAGTCGCGGCGGTTCAGCGGCGCTTCGGGCGGCTGACGATGGACGCCGTTGCTGAGCGGGACGCGCTGGCGGCGCATCAGGCGCGGACGGCGGCAGCGGATCAACTGGCGGCGAGTGACGCGGCGGCGCAGGTGGATCTCGCGCGGCTGCACACGGTGCTGGATCGGCAAAGTCGGGCGCTCGACAGCCACTATGCCGAGCGGATCGCCGCGCTGATGACCTCGACGCGCCGCGAAGAAGCCGAAGTCACAGCGGCGGCGAGTCGAGCGGAACGGGCGCGGCTGGCGGTCACGCAGATCGGCGGGGCGTGGCGCGAACAGCAGGAAGCGGCGCATCAGAGCAACCTGAGCGGCATCCTCAACTTCGGCTTGAGCATCGCCGAAAGCCGCTGGCAGCAGTTCGTCGCGGCGATTCTGCGCGCGATCCCCGGCGGGACGGTCGGCGCAAGCGGCAACGTCAACCTGACGGTCAACGCGACCGCCCCGGCAGCGATTCGCCAGCAGGTGGACAGCCGCCTCAACGAGTATTTTCGGCGCGCGGGGTATACGGAGTATTAGAAGCCGACCTCACCCCCCAACCCCCTCTCCGAAAAGAGGAGAGGGGGAGACTGCGAGACAGAACCTGTGGCCTATTTCGCGATTGCGCCGGATGCCAACCCGGCGAACTTGATCAATGTGGAGACGTGGACGAAACTGCCGCCGCATGTGCTGCCTGACCGCGCCATTCCGCTGACGGGCAAGGTGCGCCGACGGGCGCTCTCCGGGGCGGCGCGGCACGACGGACACATCGACGGCGCGCTGACCTTCGACCTGCTGGCGCGGGCGGATTTCAACGCGTTTGTGCAGGCGGTCTTCGGCGGATTCACTACGTCGAGCCAGCACATATCCCTAACGCTGATCGACGAATTGGGATATTACAGCCCATTCTTGGGATATATCGAGAAGGCGAGCTTCACGATTGCGCCGGGCGGGATGCTGCGCGACATCACGTTTCCGCTGGCCAACCTGACGCTGCACAGCGTCACCAAAACGAGCGCGGCTACGCTGACAGCGGCGGATCGGCTGGTGTACGGCGACACGAGCGGCGGCTCGTTCACGCTGACGCTGCCCGCCGCCAGTGCGCTCCAGCCGCGCACGGTGCTCAGCGTGGGCAAGGTCGGCGCGGGGGGGACGCTCACGGTCGAACGGGCGGGCGCGGATACGCTCAATGGCGGCTCGAGTCTCGCGTTCACGGGGGACGGGGAGCGCGTCGATCTGGTCAGCGACGGGGTCGGCGCATGGCGGAGTCTATAAGACCGACCCCACCCCCGTCCTCAACTGAACTCAGGGAGGGGAGCCAACGGCGTTCACCAAACCAACTTTGTTATTCGTAGGGACGCGCTTCTGCGCGTCCGCTGCCCCGGGTAGTGTCCAGCAGGAGATTGAGGCTCATGCTACACTGACCGTAAGCTGAATTACTGAAGGTCAATCCCGATGGAAAACCCGCACGAACTGCCCGCGCCAATTGATCCGATTGAACGCGTCCATGCATTCGCCCGCGACCTCGCCTATGGGGTGGCGCAGGGTTGGTGGACATCCCAGCTCAACGTCGAAATTGCGGGCAAAACGGAGACATGGTACTTCGACCTCACGCTCGATTTCCTTGACATGGAAGAGAGTTTCCTGGACGACAAATGGCAGATGCGCTATCCCTCGTGGACGCTGTTGATGTCGTTTGGCTATCTGGAACAGGTCGATATGCGGACGCAGTATATCAACTACTCGTTCCTGCTGACTGAAAAGGCGCTGCGTCTGCTGGAAAAGCCGAGCGCGCCGCCAAGCGTGTTCATCTCGTACAAACGTGACCAGAGCAGCCCGCTCGCGCTGCTGGTCGAGGCGCGGCTGCGGCTGGCGGGCAACCCAAACCCGTTTGTAGACAAGCTGATCGTAGCGGGCGAAGGCTGGCGCGAACGGCTCAAAGGGACGATTGAACAGAGCAAGTATTTCGTGTGCCTCGTCGGCCAGGAAACCCTGACGTCGGACTGGGTGCGGCAGGAGATCGACTGGGCGGCGAAGGCGGGGTGCACGCTGATCTCGATCTGGCACGGCTGCGAAATGGGGGACGACTGCCCCGCCGCGCTGCGCGAACGCCATGCGATCACGGTGACGGGCGAAAGCGCGCGCGAATACGAGACGGCGATCAGCGAATTGCTCAACGCGCTGGGCTACGCGACGTATTAGCAGCTTGACCCCACCCCCAGCCCCTCCCCGAATTCAGGGAAGGGAGACAGGAGCGGCGTTTGGGTAGCGATAAGATCTGCCTTATCCGATTTTGACCGAAACCTGATCCCGAACGCGCCCATAACGGCGCGTTTTTGATTCCCACGAGGACACACCATGCCAGATCAATCAACCCACCTCCCCGCGCTGCGCGGACGGCACAGCGGACGCGTCTATGTTTCGGTCATGACCGGGTCGCCCGTGGTGACCGGGACGCTCAGCGCGACGCCAACGCTGCCCGCGCTCGCCTTGAGTTACACGCTGACGAGCGGCGATCCGGCGGATGTGCAGCCGGGGATGCGCGTCGTGATCACATCGCCGAGCGGCGCGCCCAAAGGCACGCTCTCAGTGCGCTACGCAGGCAGTATCACGGCGAGCAGCCTGCCCGTGCGCGAATTCGCGGATGTGAGCGCGGCGGCAGGCGATACCCTCACGGTGTACGAGGACTTCCTGCTGACCGACAAGCTGGTGAGCGGTGACGCGGCGTTCGCACCGGATGGCGCGGCGTATGTCGATCAGACGAGCGATCCCGCGCCCGTCGCGGGGAGCGGCGGGTGGTGGGCGGGCTGGAACGGGACGGACATCCCGTTCACAGGGGGTGGATCGTCTACGGTCGATCCCGATTCAGGCGGGGCGCTAACGCATGTTTGGAGCGCGCCGGGAGCAACGTTTGTCAGCGGCACGAGCACCAGCGCCGATATCGCGCTGCGCTATGCGGCGGCGGGACGGTATCGCGTGACGCACACGGTCACCGATGCGAGCAACAGCCAAAGCGCGACTCAGCATCTGCGTGTCCGCGTGCATGATTGGGACGATCCGCCGCATGAGTGCACGCTGTCGAGCGTCGAGGGCGACGTGCGCGACGGCTTCCGCGCGACGTGCGCCCTGTTCGAGAATGCGGATCTCGCGGCGCTCCCCGATGGCGCGCCCGTGATCGTGTGGACGGATGCCGAGGCGTATGGCAGCGCGGCGGCGGGACGGTCGCACATCGTATGCGCGGGCTACCTGCATCGGGATCGGTCGCGCGGGGATGCGGACGGCGATCAGATCGAATTCGAGGTGGTCTCCCCGCTGGCGCGATTGGCGGAACTGCCCGGCTTCAGCAAGGCGCTGCTCAGCGCGGATGCGCCGACCAACTGGAACGAGGTGCGCGGGCTGACGGTCAAACGCGCGATCATTCAACTGCTGCGTGATTACACCAACGCGCTGCACCTGTTTGATCTGCATTTCGACGGCTTCGCAGACGCGGCTTATCCCGCCGTCTACCTGCAAAAATCGACGCCCTACGAGCAGGTCATGGAGCTGGCAGATGCACGGGATGCGCGCCTCACATGTGATCGCACTGGGCGGCTGGAAGTCGCGCGGCGGCTCGAACTGACGCCGCTAGCGAATCGCGCCGCGATCACCACGACGATCACGCTCACGCCGGACGATGTGCTCGACTACGAGATCAGCCGGGAGCACGGGCGGACGCTCGAGACGTTTCGCGCGCGCGGCTTCACGGCGAGCACGCAGCAGCCCGCTTTCGCGCGTTACCCCGCGTCACCGGGGACGGGGAGCGCCAGCCCGGTCAGCGAGCGGCTGATTGTGGACGACGCGGCGGATTTGCTGATGCGCTGTGCCTTACGCGGCGCGTGGGAAAACCGCGCGTACGTCAATGCGGCAGGTGAGCAGCGTCCCGCGCCTGAAGTCCGCTTGACGATGTTCGGTGGGTACGCGCACCTGTTCCAGTTTTACCGCGAATGGGTACAAGTCGAGGGGTTAACCAATCTGCGCGGCGTCGATTTGGCGGCGTTCCGCTGGATCCCCCAGCGTGTACGTGTCGACTATGCCGATGGCACGGCGACCACCACGCTCGATCTGCAGGCGGAGACGGCGGCGAGCGGCGCGGTCGACGACACGCCCGCCAGCACCGTGAGCGCGGCGAGCGATCTGCCCGTGATCTACCCGTCGCTGCTGAGTGTCACGCAGCCGCACGGGGCGAACGGCTTCGGGAGCGGCACACTGGCGGTCTTCGACGGCACGCACGGGCAAGTGCACATCACCACCGATTTTGATCGCCTGCCCTATGGCGTGACACCGACGTTCAGCGCACACGGTCTGAGCCTGAGCGGGACGCTGGCGACGTTCGCCGTGCGCGCGGACAGCCCGCGCTACATCAACGGGAGCGGCGCGGTCGATGGCTACATCGCGACGACCAGCGGCGCGCGCAGCATCGGCGATGTGTTCGGGGCGCGGACGCTCGGCGCGGCCTATGCCTATCCCGATGGCGCGGTGATCGCGGCGCGGCAGGTACAACTGCAGACCGAGCGCGGCAATCCGGATTGGGCGCTGGTGGCGGCGTACTACGACACCGGCGGCGTGAACGTCTACCGCACGGTCAACGGCGGCGCGACGTGGAGCGCGGAGGTGAGTTTGCCGCCCACCTACGACAGCAACCTGCCCAACAATGCGGCCACGTGGGAACCGGGGCTATGGCTGCATCCCGATGGCAGCGGATCGGCGCTGGTGAGCGCGGCGGACGCGGTGACCAATCCGCCGGGCGCGCACCTGTGGCAGACCAGCGATTACGGCGCGACGTGGACGATCGGCACGGCGGCGGGGCAGTGGCCGTGCGCCTGCATCGTCAAGCCGCTGGCGCGGGCGGATGTGGTATTTCACGGTTACATCGAGTTGATCGGCCCCAACGTGAGCGCGGGCATCCGGCGCAGCATCGGCGCGGCCCATGTGGACATCACGCCGACGGTGGGCGGCCTCCGCTACGGCATCGGTTACGGCGGCGGGCACGCGCAGCGCGCGATCGCGGTCGCCGACAACGATCCGAACGCCGTAGTCGTGGTCGGCTACCACGCGCAGAGCCAGCAGTGGGGTGTGTTCCAGTCATTCAATGGCCTGAGCGCCACGCCGATCTGGACGCCACTCGTCGCGCCAGGCACGGGCGTGACCTACCGCGGCGCGTATTACGTCAACCGGGAGACGATCTACCTGTACGGTGACGGCGGCGCGCTGGCGCTGTGTCAATCCGCCAACGGCGCGTGGACGATCAACGCCCTGACGGTCAGCGGGTGCGGGACGATTGTCGGCATTTGCGGTGGGTAACGAGCAACCTCACCCTGCTGGCTGACGCCAGCCGTCCCTCTCCGGGTGGAGAGGGACAAGACGCAGGGGTTTTTGCCCCTCGCCTTCGGGTTGAGGACGGGACACTTTTAACAATCGAGCCAGTGTAGGGACGCGCTTCTGCGCGTCCGTGGTCAGCGGACGGCCTTCTGGCCGTCCCTACAATCTGCTGCCTAGAGGAAAACGATCTCGAAATGTTAAAACTGTCCTGCCGTGAACCTTCGGGAGAGGGGCAGTGGAGCGCAGCGACACGGGGTGAGGTTGAGAGAAAGGCAAGCACATGAGTTTTTTTGACCGCAACCTGAACATCTTCAAGACCCTCAAGCCGACCTACACGCGCAAGCGGATCGGCTATCTCGGGCGCTACGACGCGGATGGGAACATCGATCCCGATCCGCGCGCCGACCTGCCCGCCGACACCGTGTGGGTGCGTTTCGACGGCGAACGCGGGGCGACGCGCGTCAAGAATCTGCGTGTGCGGGCGGAATGGGGCACGCCCGTATGGGTGGAGTTCAACGAGCTGACGCGCGAAGACGAAGTGCGCGAAGTCCACAGCCTGCTCGCGCCGCAAACCTTCGGCGGGGCGATCGCGGCGGCGCTCAACACGCCCGCGCTGCCCGCCAGTGTGTCCACGCCGATCACCGCGCGCGATCTGCTGCAGGGGGGCGTGTTCGCCGATGCGGGCGGCGGGTTGACCGTGCGCGTCCTGCCAATGTGGCTGCCGGGCGGCGGGTGGTGGGACGGCTCAACGTTGATCCCGCTCACGCCGACCGCAATGGCCAACCGTAAAGCGCTAGGCGTGATCGGCATCCATCCATTGACGCGTACCGTGACAACCGCGCTCACGGCGGATCGCGGGCTGGCGGTTGCGCTGATCAGCGACGGGCTGCCAACGGCGGCGGGCGCAGCGGACATGCAGGCGGTGATGGCGGCGAATCCAGCGGTATTCTGGGTCGGCGCGGTCGAACTGGCGCACGGCGCGACGAGCATCGATCCGGCCAAGATTGTCGATCTGCGGCTGTGGTCGCTCTCTACGATGACCGGAGCGACGGCGAGCGCCGCCGGGCAGGCGGGACTCGTGCCTGCGCCGGAAGCGGGCGACGAAACGCGCTTTCTGCGCGGCGATGCGACGTGGCAGCCCGTCAGCGCGAGCGGGGCAGACGCCGTGCTGACCGGCGCTGGAGCGGTGACCATTCCGCGCTATGCCACACATCCCGACGCGGTGCCCATCGCGCCGAATGCCGCCGACGATGAATTCGCGGGGAGCGCGCTCGGCGGAGCATGGGCGTGGGTGAATCAGGGGAGCGCGACTGCGGCGGTTGGCAAGTCGCGCCTGCTGCTCAGCGTGCCGTCGATCTCAGCTAGCAATGTACGCGGCGTGTTTCGGACGTATCCCGGCGCACCGTGTACGTGGGAGGCGTCGATCAGCGGGTGGTCGAGCCTGCCGCTCTGGAGCGGCGCGAACAACTACAGTGTCGGCCTCGCGCGCCGTGACAGCGCAACGGGCAGAATTGAGATGTACAGCGTCGCGTGGCAGTCGGCGAGCAACGCGCTGCTGCTGCTGTGTGACCGCTGGACGAGCGCGACTTCCTTCAGCGCGACCGTCGCCTCCGCGCAGATCGGGCGTGTAACGTTCGCCAGCCTGTACCTCCAGTTGGTCGACGATGGTACCAACTTCACCTACAAATGGAGTCTGGATGGCGTCAACTGGACGCCGCTGACGAGCTTCGCGCGGGCGGCGTTCCTCGCCAACGCCAACCAGATCGGGTTGGCCGTCTTCACGCAGCAAAACGGCGGCACAATCTATTTGCAGTCCGATTGGCTGCGCCGCACCGTTTGAGTCACCGCAAGGACGAGAGCCGGGAGCGGGTCTGACAGGGTAGGGAACCAAGGGTCGGGGCGCGGCCTCAGCGTAAGTCAGAGTTGGTCACCTAACTCAACCTCACCCTGGCCCTCGCTGAAAAGATCGAGGACGGGACACATCTAACAATCGAGCGATTGTAGGGATGCGCTTCTGCACGTCCGTGGTCAGCGGACGGCCTTCTGGCCGTCCCTACAACGTGTTATCTGACCGAAGACCGTCGCATAAAGCCTCAACATTGAGAACGTCCGCAATCAACCAACTCCGACCGTAATCACAACCACGCCCCGGCTTCATCATTTACGTTATTCACATTTAGACAGAATTAACGCCTCAATACATCCCTCGCGTAAAGCACACGTCAATGGTTTAGATTCTTCATCAAGCTAAATACTCCTGAATAATGCAACTAGTCCTCAAGTCCCATTTCGACAAAAAAGCTTAAGTCTTGTGCCTTTATTGAGTTTAATTTTGGCTTTTTATCAATCATAAATCAACCAATTATCAATGTTTTAAGCATTTAATCGGAGAGAATTATGCTGAAATTACAGTCTCGTGGCACTTACCGACTTTTATAGTTCTTCGTTTAGTAATAACTTATTGAGCGTAAAATCACAGAATTTTGTGAATATTTTAAACAATATTTAATACTACTCTGTTCCAGATTTCACCAACTTCCTGAAACCTCCAAACAATTGATATAGTACTTTAGGCACACAATAAATTAATTCTTTATCAATTGAAAGAGACCGACGTGAACAACCAGATGGGTGCCGCCCTCACTACCGCCTTCAACGAACTCGAAATCTCCGCCATTCATCTGACCGCAGCCCCCGTCAGCGCCGCGACCGTTAATGCGATCTCCATTGAGAAGCTAGAACCAACCTCCACGCTTGGTCAGTTGAAACGCCACCTGCACGCGTGGATCAGCCGCTTCCTGCTGCTGGCGCAGCCCCTGCTCTTCGGGTTCGTCTTCCTCGCGCCGACCAACACCCCCATGATCAACATTTGCCCGCAGTTCGGCGTCCCGGTCGCCGGCATGGGCTACGACACGACCACCTGGACCGACTACAATCTCGACGCACAGGCCATTCAAGCCGTGCTCAACATCAATTCGGATCGCTCCTTCTGGGTCGGCTACGAAAACGGCGGCTTCGCGTGGACGAACGACGTGATGCCGGAACTCACGCTGACCTTCACCATGGCCGACGGCAGCGAACGCTGGTTTGATGTGTTCTGGTCTGAACAGACGCCCGATGCCTACTACGCCCTCCCCTTCGCTAACCCGACGCCCTACGCTGATAACAATGGCGAACACTACGGCACGCATCCCTGCGCCGCCATCCTCATGACCGCGCCGGAATATCAGGCGCTGCTCTCCGCCATCAGCGCGTAAACCCCTTCCGCTGAGTGCCGGGGAATGGGCGAGGAGTCAGGGAAGGCGACTTATCGCTCTAGGCGGACAGTTTCATGGTTAGGTTTTACCCTCTCCCAGCACGCCCCCTTCTCCAAAATTGTGGTTTCGGAGAAGGGGTGGGGGAAGCGGGCCGGCCTCCGCTCATCGCTCATTCCGCGGCACTCAGCCCGACGACAGACCGCCCCGAAGGGGCGTTTTTGTTTTGCGTCCAGTCAGAATCGGCCTGCGGCGAACCTCCCTGTTAGGGGGCAGTTTTTAATTGTGGGGACGAGGCATGAGGTCAGTTCACAATTGGCGAAATTACTCAACCTCACCCCCAACCCCTCTCCTAGAGGAGAGGGGAGAAAGGCGCGATTTTTAAGTCCCCTCTCCCAAGGGCGAGGGAATTTAGGGGTGAGGTTAGATAAAATACCGATTCTGAAATGACTTCATGCCTCGTCCCTACACCTTCACGGCGAAGACAGTCCGCGCGTTTTCCCGTCCAACCGCCGAGCACTTCCCTCAGCAAGCGCATGAGAAATTGCATAGCAATTCCCCGCGGCCGCCCGGTAATATGCTAATCTCATAAGGTACGAGATATAGCTCGGCACATCGAGATAGATGCCGGACAGACGATGTTGAAATGTGTGTTACTTGTGGCTTGCCTACTCTTGGCAGCCTGCGAAATGGTGTCAACCCCGCCCGCCCCAACGGCCTCCGACCTGCAAAACACAGGGGTGGCTTCGCAATTGGTCACTCCCACCCCAGACACCGCGCCTCAGTGGATTGAAGCTGATGTGAATCGGGTCTCCGTCGGTGTGTGGCAACCGAGCGGGTGGACGATGGATAACAATGACGGCTTGCTCCTCGCGGAACATGCGATGTCAATCGGCACAGGTGAACCGCTGGGCGGTGCCATGATTTACATCTTCGTGCCGGAGGTCGATCATCTGGAGATTGCCCCCAGCGACGAGGCTAATTTTGCGATGAGCGTGTTGGAACAGGTCGCCACCAATCCGGAACACACCGGGCGGGATGTGGCGGTCAGCGCGCCGACCGCCTTCCAATGGGGCGATCACGCCGCCGCCTACTATCTGATCACGAGCGCGCAGGGCTTCAAATCGATGGTCATCGGCATCAGCCTGCCCAATGATCACGAACGCCTCGTCGTCATCAATGTGACCATGCCCGCGACGCAATCGGATCACATGCGGCAAATGCTGCCGCGCGTGCTGCACGAGCTCACGATTAACGGCGTGGAGCTCAACAGCGCCGGGCTCAACGTGCTGCCCGATCCGCTGGCGTTCCCGCAGTACCCGCAGACCTAAACTTCGGGCAGACAGCGCGCTCTGCCCGTCTCCAGCTTCTTTCCCAACCGCTTACGCCTTCAGGCGCCACAGCCCGTCATTGGTGGCAGGCGGGTAGCCGATGCCGAGCGCCGTCCCCATCATCAGCACAGCGCAGTGCGGCACCCCCGCATACACGACCCCCGCCGATGTCCCATCGTGATACACGCGCACATTGACCGTCCGCCCGAGCCTGGCGCTCACCGCAGCGCTTAATTCGGCGGATAGATTCGTGGTCACGGTGGCGAGCGGACCATACAGCCCAAGTTGATCCGGCTGCAGATGCCCCTCATCATCCATGTACGCGGCAATACACGCGCGGATTACGCCGTCATGCTCCACCTGCGGATCAGCCAGCGTTTCGACCATGAACTCGAACAATTCCGCTGGTTGGCGCGGTTTGGTCGGCAGCGAGGGCAGTTCTTCAATGGCGATCAGTTCGCTGTCACTGTAGATCGCGCGGCCTCGTTTAGCCGATGTATTGCCAAAATCGAGCACATACGCGCGGCGACAAGTCGCCGGGGCATGGCGCGCCACGCCATACAGCGGCAGGCGCGCGCCGAAGGTCGACGTTTGGATGCGGAGATTGTGCACATCCAGGCTCGGCAAAATCGTCTCTTCGGTCAACTGGGCGGCCACCCCGCCGAGAATCCCGCTGGCGAGGCCGCCGCCCAGAATCACCGTTTTGATGTTCGCCCAGTGCGCCCAGTAGGAATCATTCCATTCGGGTCGCGCCGCCCGGTTGACCGCGTCGCCGCGTTTGAGCGTCGCCAGCAGATACGCGAGGCGAGACGCAAACGCCGACGCAATCGAGGTGACCGTCAACACTTGATCGCCCCACCCACGCAGCAGCACTTGATCGAGCTGGCGCGGCAGATCAGAATCAGGGATATCCGCGGCAATGCCGAGCGCCTCCCGGTGCGGCTTGATGAGCGCGGCGAGCGCCTCCGCCGACAGCAGTTGATAACCAGTTTTGCCGCGCAGTTTTTCCGGCAGGCCGGGCAAATCCGCGACGACGACCCGGTTCATTGACACATGGATGTTGATGCAGGCAGGATCAAATGCGGGAATCAACGTAGACATGGTAGATTAATTTTCCCGAGCATCCGCTCGATAAGCACGCCAGCTCTCAGTCTCATAGAAAGGCGCAGCGCAGTGGCGATTGACTATGCTTCTGGTGATCCACTTCAAACGACCGCGCATGTATTATACTTCGGCATGAATGCTCAGGGACGCATTGAAACCGGAAATTTAGAAACCGCCTTGTTTACGCGGTATCCGGCGGCGTTCGCGGCCTTCAGTCGTCAGTGCCGCGCCGACAAGATGCGCGCGGGGCAGATCTGGTACTGGCACGACGCGCAGCCCGCGCTCGGCTTCATGGTGCTGCGCGAATCGCCGTTCGGGGCGACGCGACTGCGCTATGTGGAGAGCGTGCTGTTGAGTCTCGCGCGGGATTATCAGCGCGATGGGGTGACCAGCGCGGCCATCGTGCTGCCGCGCAGCGATGCCGAGGAAATCAAGCAGATGATCGAGCGGTGGTTGGGCAAGCTGGCGCTGCCCGTCACGGTGTATGAGTAGGGGCGCTGGCGCGCCCCAGTCCATGTCCGCTTATGCGCTGGCCAACGCCGAGTCGAGCTGTGTCAGGCGCGCACTCAGCGTCCATAATGCTTGTCGATTGGCCGGATCAATCATGGATGGTTTCCAGTCCAAACGCTCGCTGTTCGTGCCGAAATACACACCGTTCACCCCGGCGACTCCCGGCGCGGACGCTAGATAGATCGACGAACGCGCCGCTTTGGCCGCCGATTTACCGCCATCATCGCGGAAAAAAGTGTTCTGCAGGACGCTTAAGACTCCGCGCAGCAGGGGCGATGAGCTGTTGGGGAGGAAGCCGCGCGTCATCGGTGTGGTCGCCCGGCCAGGGTAACACACATTGACGGTGATGGTCGAGCCTGGCAGCCGCTGTGCGAATTCATACGAGAGCGCCATCATCGCCGTTTTGCTCTGAGAGTACATACCAAAGCCCGTGAAGCTGCGCTCGCCCTGCAAATTGTCCAATGCCAGCTTACCCGGACTGCCACCCGTCACATTGATCACGCGGGCGCTGGGAGCGGCTTGCAGCGTGGGCAGCAGCAGATGGGTGAGCAGGAAGGGCGCGAGGACATTGACCGCAAAGGTCGCCTCAAGGCCATCGCTGGTCAGTTGACGCTGCATCTTGAACACGCCCGCGTTATTGATCAGCACGTCGAGACGTGGATAGCGCTGTTGAACCTGCTCGGCCAAGGCGCGCACGGCGCGCTGCTCTGCCATGTCCGCCAGCAGCAAATCGACCTGCGCTTGCCCGCTTCCCTGCCGAATCGCCGCGACCGCCGCCGCTCCACGGTCGGCATCGCGTCCAGTCACAATGACATGCGCCCCGAGGCGCGCTAATCCCAGCGCCGTCTGCTGGCCAATGCCGCCCGTCCCACCAGTAACCAGTACAATCTTATCTTTCATACCGCCCAGCCCTCACCCTAGATCACCGTGCCGCTCTGCGATGATAAGACCAGATTACAGTGCGAACAAGCTAATCGTAAGGTTAGGTGATGATGAGCGCTAGGGCTGCCACGATGTGAGCAGTTTGCCCGTTCTGCTGACCGTGTAAGCGGGCAGCACCGCCGGGATGACCGCCGACTGCCCGTGCTTTACAATAACCCTCACGCCCGCCGCCGCGACCGTCAGCGCGCCTTCGATCACCGTGAGCAGGTGGAACGCGCCGTGCGTCGGGAATTCGACCGCGTCGCCCGTGAAGGCCTGCGTCGTCGTGCGGAAATACTCGCATTCGACCAGCACACGGTCGCCGGCACCACGCAGCACGGTCGGCGCGTACTCAGTGATGGAGACGGCCGTTCCCTTGTCGATGTGCATAGCGCGGGGCTTGCCATCCAACCCGAGACGCCCCCAGTCATACAGGCGATAGGTCAGGTCGGATGACTGCTGGATTTCGTAGATCACCAGCCCCGGCCCAAGCGCGTGCACCGTCCCCGGCGAGACGAACAGCGCGTCGCCCGGCTGCACTTCGACATAATTGAGCAGCGGTTCGAGCCGATTTTCGCGGATCGCCGCCGCCATTTCTTCCTTGCTCGTACCCGCCTGCATCCCGTAGACCAGCTTCGATCCCGGTTCGCCGGCCAGCACATACCACGCTTCGGTTTTGCCACGCGGTTCACCGTCGTACTGCTGCGCCTGCGCATCATTGGGATGCACCTGCACCGAAAGCCAGTCGGCCGCGTCGAGGAATTTGACCAGCAGCGGGAAGCCGACCGCCGGGTCATTCTTTGCGCCGACCAGATCGTGCCCATACTGCTGGAGCACAGCGGCGAGCGTTTTCCCCGCCAGTGGGCCATTGGCGACCGTCGCCGTGTCGTGAACTTCCCACGATTCGCCGTAGGGTTCCGCCGTGGGCAGCGCCTTGCCCATCAGGGTGGCGAGCCGCCGCCCGCCCCAGACTTTGACATGCAGCGCGGGGTTCATCAGCAGCGGGTACAACGGAACTTGCGTCATTTGCTTATCCTTTAGCAGCCAATAGTCGTTCAGTCTAAAGCGCGGGGCTCAGCCCCTGGGTGGTTCAGTCGAGCTTTGTACAGCGCTGCGGTCATCATTCCTCTCCGCAGACGGCCAATGCTACGAGGTGGAATTCTCAGACGCAATCAGCGCGCGCGCTTTGGCGAGAATCGCCGCCTCGCCGCGAAACGGCACCAGCGCCTCGACCTGCTCCAGCGGGAACCAGCGCGCCTCATCGACCTCGTGATCATGGTCGGCGGTGTCGCCGGAGACGTAGCGCATCAGGTAGAAGTACACGAACTTGTGGATGCGCTTTTTGCCGCGTCCGGCGTTCGTGTAGTACCAATACTCGATGCGATCAATCAAGCCGAGGACTTCGGTGGTCAGCCCGGCTTCTTCGCGGACTTCCCGTCGCGCGGTGGTTTCGGTGTCTTCGCCCTCTTCGATAGTGCCTTTGGGGAGCTGCCAGCGGCTGCCCGCCCGCACCATCGCAATCTCAATCCCGTTCGACCCCGGTCGATACACCACGCCGCCCGCCGAAACCTGCGTATCAGTCGGCAGCAGGGTCACGTGCTTACCCTGCGTTTCGATCCACTGGAGCACCTCGGTGTAAGGCGGCAGCCCATAGCCGAGCAAATCTGCAAGTTCCCGCGCCAACCACATGAACAAGCGCACCTGCGTGAGCGCCGCCTTCGCGCGGTGCGCCGGGTCATCGTCGGCATACAGGTCTTTGAGCACCACAACCGCGCGCGGATCGCCCCAGTCTTCGATGAAACGGCCATCGTACCACGTATCATAGTCCGTGCCGTGCAGCGCGTGCGCATGCCATTCGAGCAACCGCAGCAGCGGCCGCCGCATGTGGAACATGGTGATCGTCGTCGCGCGCCAGTGATCGCCTCGCCGGATGAACTTGACCGCACGGGTCGCCGCCATCAGAAAATGGCTGATGGTGTTCAGGAATTCGGCTTCGTCGGGCAGAGGGTCGCTTGGGGCGGTGGGCGGCGTGTGATCGGTGCGCGGATACTTATCCACGAGCACGCGCAACCCACGCGCAAAGGTATCCGTGTGCGGCGCGCGCGCCAGCGCTTCCGCGAGTGAGGTGGTCGCCGCATCAGTGGTGATGAAGGTGAAATCGACCTTCAACCCGCCCGCGTACATGACGATCCACTCCGGCTCCGTGCCCTGACTGATATATTCGAAGGCCGACAGCCACACTTCGCCAAAGGCGCGGTAGAAATCGGAGTTCGCAAACTGCTGAACATCGGTCGCAAACAGGCAGAGATCGAGGTCAGACCATTCGTCCGCCGGATGCTCGGTGCGCGCACGTGATCCAACGACGATCACCGCGCGAAGTGCGGGGTGCGACTGCGCCCATGCCTGAATACGCGATTCAATGTCCATTTTGCTCCCGCAGCGAAGAGTCTACGTGCGGCTGTGAGGCGGTGACGTGCTGGCCTAACCCGTTTCAGACAGACCTCGCGATCTGCAGGGGTCTATCTCCTTCTATGATACACGTTTTATCCGGCAGATCACTTAGTGTCTTTAACGAACGTGCGCTTCTGGTCGTGTTGGCAAAGGAGGACGAGGCATGAGCGTGTTGAAAAAGGTCAGATTCTGACCCCACCCCGAATTCAGGGAGGCGAGACAGCAGACGCGCCATGCCTCTCCTCTCCCCGCTTGCGTGGGTTTACGGCAGGACAGTTTTAACATTTCGAGGCCATCTTCCCTCAGATGACACAAGGTAGGGACGGCCTTCTGGTCGTCCGCTGACCACGGACGCGCAGAAGCGCGTCCCTACAATTTCTCGATTGTTAAAAGTGTCCCGCCCTCAATTGCGTGGGTTTACGGCAGGACAGTTTTAACATTTCGAGGCCATCTTCCCTCAGATGACACAAGGTAGGGACGGCCTTCTGGCCGTCCGCTGACCACGGACGCGCAGAGGCGCGTCCCTACAATTTTCTCGATTGTTAAAAGTGTCCCGCCCTCAATTGCGTGGGAGAGGAGTTGGGGGGCCTCGACCCTACAATTGCAAACCTACCTCTGTCAGATTTGGAGTGAGAGTAGGCAGCGGCGGATGCCTGACGGGACAATCCATCAACGCAGCCACTCCGTACACAAAGAATAGATTTTTACTTGTCATTTATAGCAGTTGCCGACTTAGTCTAAAGCTTTCGACAGAAGAGTCCGGTATATGATCAGTCGATAGGGGAAAGGACTCAACCATGCCGTACCGTGTATCCTGGATTATCGAAAATCGGCTGCTGCTCATCGCTTATGAAGGCGTGATCGCGCGCGCTGATCTGGTCGGCTATCTGGATGAGTCCATGGCCATGCGTGACAAAGCCAACGAGCTTCTGGGCGAAGGTGGTCCGCTGGTGCACACCATCACCGACGCGCGGCGCATGTCGAAAAATGAAATGACGTTCAAGGACGCGCAGACTATCGCGCAGCAGCTCCGCCATCAGCGCGTGGGCTGGTCCATCTATATCCCGAAGAACGCTATCGATCAGTTCTTTGCCAACATCGGTCATCAGATAGTCGGAGCGCGCTACCGCTCGTTCCCCACGGTCACCGAAGGCATCGACTTTCTGAAGTCGGTGGACGAAACGCTGCGCAACCTCGACTATGCCACCACCGAAGAGAGCATCTCCCGCTCGCCGTTCAAGAAATAGACCGCTGCGCGGCTTGACGATCAGAACAAATGTGCAGTATCATCCACTTGAAACCCAAGGGATGAGGTGCACATTTGCAACTGGAACGCATTACGGTAGCGGTCACGCACATGCCGCTCATGATCGCTTTTTACAACACGCTGTTGGATACACAGCTCCAACCCACCACCACCATCGGGTCGCTCACGCTGTATAAGGGCGTGTTGGGCAGCCTTGATCTCGTCTTCTGTCCCAACGAGATCGCCGAAGTCGACGCCCGCCAGAACCGCAAGCAGCTCCGCTTGACCGTAGACGACCTCAACACGATTGCGGAGCGCATCACCGCCCTGCATGGTGAGGTCATCAACGACGGGGTGGAGGCCGATGGCCGCCGCGTGATCGGCGTGCGCGACCCCGACGGCAATACCCTCGAATTCGTTCAACGCGCCGCTGAATCACCGCGATAGTTGCACTCCCACGCGGACGCGATCACGACAAAACCCTGCTTTTCCAGCACCGCGCGGCTCATCGGACTGGCGTCGATCGTCAGATAACGATAGCCGCGCCGCTTCGCCTCCTGCGCGCGTATGGCGACCAATGCCGTGTAGTAACCGCGGTTGCGATACGCGGGCAGCGTCGCGCCACCCCACAACCCGGCGAAATCGGTCCCCGGAAAATCAACCCACCCTTCGCTGACGGGCTGATCATCGGCATAGGCAGCATAGAAGCTCACCGCCTCGGGGGTGTCCCGCAGCAGCGCGGCCTTCCAGCTCAGGCCGGCGCTGTGATCGTCGTCCGGCCACACAGCATCGATCACCGCGTGGATATCGGCGAGACCGCGCTCATCAGTGATGCGGCGCACGTCGTGCGTCACGGGCTGCGTCAGCTTGGGCGGCAGATCATTCAGATCGAGCACCATGACGGCGTCGGCGGGTTCATTGACCTCGAAGCCGTGGCGGATCAGCCTTGCGCGCAAATCGGCAGGCTGATCATGCCCAAACACCTTCCATTCGAAGTCGTCAGCAATGCCCAACGCTTTAAAGTGCGAAATCTCCGCGGCGATCACCGTGTCGGCATTGGTCGCGTCCAACCGCGAGTAGATCACCGCGCCGCGCTCCGGTTCGATCACGCGGACGACGTGCTCGGTCACTTCCCGGCGCGTACCGGGGTAGTGAATGTCAATGCGCTGCTGCTGATCGTACAGTGCGCGAATTTTCAGCTCATCCATAGTCCCCCTGCCTCTCGTTTGGCAATATAATGGGCGCAAGGTTACACTCGAATTGCATCTAATTTCACTTAAAGGTTCACCCTATGCGCAAGATCCTTTTGTTCTCGCTTCTATTGATTCTCCTGACGGCGTTCGGCGTAAGCGCGCAGGACGACACAAACACCACCCTCATCCCGATCGGTGGCTTCTATGCAGAAACGTTCCCTGGTTTCGCGCAGCAGGCCATTGACCACGCGCTGACGCTGGACACCGACCGCGTCTACATCCTGATGATGCCGTATGCCTACACCTACAACCCGGTCGCGCAGACGGAAGAGGAACTCGTCGATAACGAATTGGCCGCGGAAAACCGCCGCCGCCAGCTCGAAGACGCGTGCAGTGAACTCGCCCCAGAAGAACTGAGCTGTCACGTGGTCGTTCCCCCATTCTACACGCGCGCATCCGTGCAGGTGGAAATCGCGCTCGACTACTTTGACGAAGACCTCGCGGGCATCTACTTCCTCGGCGGTGATCAGACGTGGGCGATGCAAATCGTCGCGGGCACACCGATCGAAGAAGCGATGCGTGCGGCGTTCGACAGCGGCGTGCCGATGGGCGGCAACAGCGCGGGCCTCGCCATCCTCTCGTGGACAATGATCGGCGGCTACATTGGCGATTTTGGTCCGGAAAGCGGCTTGAATGAAGGCGCGGTCGACATCTGGAACGGCGAAGATGCCGACTTCAACGGCGAAACCGTGCCGCGCCGCGGGTTGGACTTCGGCCCGACCAATGTGGTGCTCGAACAGCACTTCTGGGAACGCGCGCGCCTCGCCCGCCTGCTCAACACCATCATGCAGCCGGACGTGCCGCACCTCGGCATCGGCGTGGACAGCTTCACGGGCGGTCTAGTGGTCAACAACGCGACATTCGAAGGCGTGTTCGGCGTCTACGGCGCAGCGGTCTTCGATGCCGAAACGCTCGGCGCGGCGGAGAATGCCAGCTACGTGAGCGGCGTGCTCAGCGCGCGCAACGTGCTGGTGCATGTGCTCGCCCCCGGCGAGTTCAGCTATGACATGGAAGCGCGGCAGCCTTCATGGGTCAACGCGACCGGCACGATCAACCGCGACTGGACGACAGCGTTCGACGTGCCGCAGGGCGCGGGTATGTTGATGCTGCACAGCAATTTGACCGATATTGTGGCAGAAGAAGCCGGAAGTTTTGAGAACGCGGTCGCTATTATCACGGCGTATGCGGATGACGACGCGGCGGCGGATGTCGCGGCGTTGTACGACGGTTCGTCGATGGAAGTCATCCAGTTGGCGGCCGGCGACACGCTGCCCGATCTGTCGGGCTACGGCATGATCATCGTGCACGCGGGCGATCAGTCACTGATCGACGTGGAACAGCTCGAACCGCTGCGCGCGGCGTGGGAAGGCGGCTCCATGCTGATGCTGGATGATGCGGCTTCGGCGGCGGCGGGCATGTTCTATGCGGCGCACGCGCCGACGCCCTACGACAGCGACGACGACGTGCTGATCGAAGCAGCGACGCAAGGCTCGTTCATGCTCGATGCGACGGAAATTCGCCCCGGTCTGGGTCTGTTCTACGCGAACGTCGAGCCGAGCGTGATGGATGATAATCGCTACGGTCGGCTGTTCTCGCTGGCCTACGCACACCCCGAACTGCCCGCGCTGGCGCTCAACGACAATGTGATCGTGACGATTGAGCCGTCCATGGGCGCGATGGTCGATGCCCGCAGCACCAACGGGCTGATCGTGCTGGATTTTGGCGGCGCGGCGCTCTCCGAAGGTGATAACGGGTACATGGTCGTCGGCAACGGCGTGCTCGACGTGTTCGCCCCGGGCGAGATGGTCGCCCCGACGAATGTAGAGTAAGTTAAAAGACTAAATGCTCGATCTGGTAAATGTTGCAACATGTCAGCGGTTGTTTCTGTAGGGGCAAGGCGCGCCTTGCCCCTACAACCCAAATTTGCAGGATTTACCGGATCGCGCACTAAAGTTAAAGGTGAGGGCATGAGAGTCGGATTGACCGTGTTTGTCTCCCACTTTCAACTTTCTACTTTTAACTTTTAACTGGCTTAGCGGTTAATCATGGAGGAGACTAGCTGATGGAATTCGCAATTACATTTAAAGGTGATATTGATCCCAAGCGCACCGTGAAGCTCGTGCAGATGGCGGAGCAAGCCGGTTTCACGCATGCCTGGTTTTTTGATTCCCATGTGCTGTGGCGCGAATGCTTCGTCACCATGGCGATGTGCGCCGAACACACTGAAAAGATTAAGTTTGGCACGTGCGTGACCAACCCCGGCGTGCGCGACTGGTCGGTGCAAGCCAGCCTGTGGGCGACGCTCGGCATTCAGAGCGGCGGACGTGTGGTGATGGGTGCAGGACGCGGCGACAGCTCGCGGCGCGTGCTCGGCCAGAAGCCGCTCACCATCGAAACGCTGGTCGAATTCAGCGATTCGGTCAAGAAGATGGTCAAAGGCGAAAGCGTGCAGTACGAAGCGGACCTCGCGCCCGTGCAAATCCCGTGGACGACGGGCTTGGATCTGCCGGTGTGGTATGCCGCCTACGGTCCGAAAGCCCTCACCGCGACCGGGCAGCACGCCGACGGCCTGATCATCCAGCTCGCCGATCCGTTCCTCGTCAAGTGGTTCACCGATCAGGCGTTGGAGGCGGGCAAGGCGGCGGGTCGCGACATGTCCAACTTCAATGTGATGTCCGCTGCGCCTGTGTGGGTCGGCGATATGGCGACGGCGCGCGCCAACACGCGTTGGTTCCCGGCGATGGTCGGCAACCACGTCGCCGATCTGGTCGAACGCTACGGCAAGGAAGGCGGATCCGTTCCCAAGCGCCTCACCGACTACATCGAAGGGCGCAAGGGCTACGACTACCGCCACCACGCCGACAAAAACGCCGATCATCTCGGCTTCATCAGTAATGAGATCATCGACAGCTTCGGCGTGCTCGGCGATGTCGACGCGCAGGTCGCCAAAATGCGCGAGCTGGAAAGCGTCGGCGTGACGCAGTTCAACATTTACCTGATGTGCGGCGACGAAGAACGCATCGTCGAAGAATACGCCCAGCATGTGCTGCCGCGCTTCGCACAAGCAGTTAAAAGTTAAAAGGGGAAAGTTAAAAGTACATGGCGAAGGCGGAGCGCTTCGAGGATTTGATTGCGTGGCAGAAGGCCAGAGCTCTAACGCGAGACATCTATCAGGTGACCAAAGTGAGCGCTTTGTCCCGAGATCGTGGTCTATGCAATCAGATTCAGCGCGCCGCCGTATCGGTCATGTCGAATATCGCCGAAGGGTTCGAACGCGGTAATGCTGGGGACTTTCACCGCTTCTTGCTGAACGCGAAAGCCTCGTGTGGTGAAGTTCGTTCGCAGCTCTATGTAGCGCTGATGCTGGCTATATTGATCAACAGCAGTTTAGTCACTTGGCGCGACAATCGTCCGAGGTGAGCAAGATTATCGGTGGACTTGTCACCTCCGTTAGTGAATCGCGGAATAAGCGCTAATATCCTGTGATGTTGTGCTCAATAGCTCATGGCGGAAGCTGAAAGTTAGGTAGGTTGGACTTACTTTTAACTTTTAACTTTCAACTTTTAACTGGAGGTACTCATGGGAACACTCTTTAAATACGGGACAGTCATCACGGCGGGCGAAATGACCCGCGCGGATGTGCTGGTCGAAGGCGAAATCGTCACGCTGATTGGGCGGGACATCCCCACCGATGGCCACACCGTCGTCGACTGCACGGGCAAATACCTCATGCCCGGCGGCATCGACGTGCATACCCACCTCGATCTGTCATTTGGCGGCACGTACAGCAATGACGATTACGACACGGGGCATAAGGCGGCAGCCTACGGCGGCACGACCATGCATATCGACTTCGTCATTCAGCCGAAGGGCGGTTCGCTGCACGACGGCCTCAAGGAATGGCAGCAGAAGGCCAAGCTCGCGCAAATTGACTACGCCTTCCATATGGCGATCACCGACCTGCGCGAAGATGTGATGGCGGAAATCCCGACGATGGTCGAAGAGGGGATCACCAGCCTCAAGCTGTTCATGGCCTACAAAAACGTGTATCAGGTGGACGATTCGACCCTGTTCCGCGCCATGCAGCAGGCCGAAAAGAACGGCATGATCGTCATGGTGCACGCCGAAAACGGCGATGTAGTGGTCGAACTCACCAAGAAGCTGCTCGAAGAAGGCAAGACCGACCCGGTCTACCATTCGGCGTCGCGCCCCGCAGAAGTCGAAGCCGAAGCGACCAACCGCGCCGTGATGATGTCCGGGCAGAGCGGGTGCGCGCTGTACGTCGTGCACATGACCAACGAAGGCGCGGTCGAAGCGCTGCGCCGGGGGCGTGCGCTCGGCTACCCGGTGATGGGCGAAACCTGCGTACAGTACTTCTTCATGACCGTCGATGAACACATGGCGCAGCCGAACTTCCACGGCTCGAAGTATGTGTGCTCGCCGCCCATCCGCACCAAGCACGATCAGAAGGTGCTGTGGCAGGCGGTCAAAGATGGCACGCTGCAGGTCGTGAGCACCGATCACTGCGATTTCTGGTTTGAAGGCGGCGTCGGCCCGTGGCAGGAGTGGGCGGCGGCGCACAACGGCGGCGAATGGGCGGCCTATGAAGCGCAAGACCCGACCTACCGCCGTCCCGGCAAGGAACTCGGCAAGGGCAACTTCGCCAAGATTCCGAACGGCCTCCCGGCGATTGAAGACCGCATGGTGATGATGTGGCACGCGGGCGTCAACGGCGGCAAGCTGACGCCGCAGCGCTTCGTCGAACTCAACTGCACGAATCCCGCGCGCATCTTCGGCATGTACCCGAAGAAGGGCACGATTGCGGTCGGTTCGGATGCAGACATCTGCGTGTGGGACCCGCACAAGAAGCACGTCCTCAGCGCCAAGACGCATCACATGCGCTGCGATTACAATCTATTCGAAGGGACGGAAGTGGAAGGCGTGCCGGTGATCGTGTACCAGCGTGGTGTGTGCCTGCTGGATCAGAACGGCTGGCATGGCGTCAACGGCAGCGGTAAGTACGTTCCGCGCGCACCCTACGCGCCCGTGCTGTAAAGCGCTTTAACTCGCCCTCTCGTTGATTTGGGTTGAGGATGGGACACTTTTAATCATCGAGAGCTTTGTAGGGACGCGCTTCTGCGCGTCCGGGGTCAGCGGACGGCCAGAAGGCCGTCCCTACCCTATCTCGTCTGAGGGAAGACGGTCTCGAAATGTTAGAACTGTCCTGCCGTGAAGTGATTTAGGAGAGAACCTAAGCACGTTTTCTCCCCTTCTCCCCGCTTGCGTTGGAGAAGGAGCCGGGGGTTGAGGGGAAGATCCGGCCTTTACCCGGCGTACACCTCGTCGGCGGTGATGGGCTGCGGCATCAGGCTCCCATCGATGTACTGCGCGTGCCACAGGTGGAAGATTAGCACCGTCCACAGAGCGTGCATCTCGTACTTTTCCTCGTGGATGTGCTCCCGAATCAGGCGCTGCACCACGTCATAACGGAACACGCCTGCCGCTTCGACACGCTCGCGGGTGAGCGTCTGCTCGACCAGCGGGCGCAGCAGCGTGCGCATCCAGCGCGAGGTCGGCGGATTGAAGCCCCACTTCGAGCGTTTGAGCACACTTTCCGGCACAAGACCCCGCAGTGCGTCTTTGAACACGGCTTTGGTGCGCCCATCACGCAGCTTGTAGCTGAGCGGCAGCGTGAGCGCCAGTTCCGCCAGTTGATAATCTTGCAGCGGCGCGCGCGATTCAATGCTCATGGTCATGCTCATCTTGTCGACGCGGCAGTTCCAATATTCAGGCAGGCGCAGACGTAAATCCGCGTAGGCAATCCGGTCGGTGAAGGCCGCGCGGCGCGGTTCGGCGAGCACCGGACGCAGGAGGGTAGCGACGGCTTCGAAGCCGCCGTCGGGCTGTGCGAGCAGCTCGGCGCCGCGCTCCGGTTCCAGCCAGCGCAGCCATTCGAGATAGCGCCGCGCCGGGTCGGTGCTGTGCGATTTCTTCGCCAGCTTGCGCGCATTCTCAAAGCGCGGACCGTTCAGACGTTCCAGCAGCGGCGTGAGCACACTGGCGCGCAGCACCCTCGGGATACTCAGATAGCGATCCAGCACCTGATCCAGCGCATAGTGGTTGTACCCGGCAAATAATTCGTCGCCGCCATCGCCGCTCAGCAGCACCGGGATGCGGTTGATACGCGCCAACGCTGAGACATAGGCGTTCAGGATGGCCGTGGCATCGGTGATCGGCTCGTCGAGCATGTAGATCAGCCGGGTGACGAGGCTGGCCAGCACGCCGCCATCGTTCGCCTTCAGTTTGATCAGGTGGTGCTGGGTGTGCAAAGCGCGCGCCACTTCCGCCGCGTACTCCACATCCTGATTGAATTTCTTGTCGTACTGGGTTCCAGCATCGGCCTCATAGCCCACGGTGAACGTCTGCACAGGCTGGCCAGTCGCCTGCGCCATGATCGCCACAATCGCCGACGAATCGACGCCGCCGCTTAAAAAAGCGCCGATGGGGACATCGCTCATCATCTGCGCTTCGACCGTTTCGATCAGCTTGGCGCGCACCAGTTTGACCGCTTCGGGATAATCCGGCGCATGGGTGGTATCGACATTCGGCTGCCAGTACAACCCTTTGCGCAGCGCCCCGTGTTCGCTGATCAGATACTGGCCGGGGCACAGCTTCTCAATCCCCGCGAACAGCGTCATGGGTGGCGGCACATAGCCGAGCGCCAGATACACGGGCAGCGCCGCGTGATTCACCGCGCGCCCGACACCCGGATGCTCAAACAGCGCTTTTGCTTCAGAAGCGAACAGCAGTTCCCCATCGGCCATCTGAGTGTAATACAGCGGCTTTTCGCCCAGCCGATCACGCGCCAGCAGCAGCCGCGCTTTCGCCTGATCCCACAGGCCGAGGGCGAACATCCCACGCAGCCGCGTGAGCACATCCACGCCCCACGACTCGTAGCCGTGGACGATGACTTCGGTATCGGTTTTGGTGGCAAACACATGACCGAGTTGTTCGAGTTCGGCCCGCAGCGCCTTGTAATTGTAAATTTCGCCGTTGAAGACAACGCTCACGCAGCGGTCTTCACTGAAGATCGCCCCGGCGGGGGCGGTGAGATCGATGATCGCGAGGCGGCCAGCGCCAAATGCCAAACTCTCATCATGATAGATGCCATAGCCATCCGGGCCGCGGTGAGCTAAACGACGGGCCATACGGTGGATGAGCGCGGGGTCGGCGAGCGTGGGATGCAGTTGTCCAAAAATTCCGCACATACAGAGGGGATCACAATCTGGTGGCGTATATCTTTCAATTATATATACGCTTTGATGTGCGAAACAGTTCCGATCGTGTTAAATCTTCGTCTATTCGATCAACCAGTAAACGAACGCCGCGGCGAACAGCGACGGCCACACCTCTTTCAGCCCCGGCGCGCCGACATATGGGAATTCCCGGGCAATGCGAAATTTCATCTGCCGCGCCCACCAGTGAAAGTCCCCGCGCGTCCAGAAACGCAGGTGTTCGCCGGGCGTGACGATCCACTGCAGCGGGAAACGTCCCAACAGCAGCCGGAGGCGGTGATAGATATAGCCCGTGTTCGGAATCGACACGATGATCCCTTTGCGGGCGACCGGGCGCAGGGTGTTGAGCAGGCTTTCGGGATCCGGTAAATGCTCGATGATCTCCGAGAGGATGATGTAGTCGAACTGCGTGACGCCGGGGAAGTAGGCGGCGACCGCCGCGCCAATCGGGCGATTCACGTCGGCCAATTCGACCTTCAACCCCTGTGACTGGCAGAACTCGACCGCTTTCGGCGCAATATCCAGCCCGTAACCGTCGATACCACGCTCGTCGATCAGGTACTTGAGCAGCGCCCCATCGCCCACGCCGAGGTCAAGCACCGAATCGCCTTTGGCGACGATCTGCGCGAAGACCTGCGCCCGCTTGAGCCGCCATTCGCCCATGTGCCCGGCCTTGTCCTCGAACTTGGAATCCCAGTAGGCGTCATAGTCGGTCATGCCGACGCGCGCTGTGTCCGGGTAGATGAACAGACGGCGGATTTCGCGATAGCGGTTGGCAAACCAGACATAGATCAGGCGGAGGGGGGAGCGCAGCAGCGCGTCTTTAAGCGTTCGCATGGGCTTTCTTCTCTAACACAGGCAAAGTGATGATAGCGGTCAGGATGACGGACAGCGCGTAGATGCCGACAATGGTCAGCGCGCCGCCTGTCGCCGCCGCCTCGCTGACCAGATACTGCGCCGGGATAACCTGCGCGGCGATCTCACCGTAGGGGCGCAGCGCGGTTTGCGTGCGCGCCAGCAGCAGCACCGCCCCGAGCGGCAGCATGATCGCCAGCGTGACGACCTTGGCGGCGACAATTTTCCACACGAGGTTGAACGAGCGGTACAGCGACCCGAACACGCCGCCGAAGCCCGTGATCACGCCGTACAGACACAGCACGAGCAGCGGCGCAATCGCCGGAATCCATTCCGCGCCGAGCAGCGGCGGGATGAAGATCGGCGCGGCCACGGCGACCACGCCGTAAAAGACGACCGCCAGCACGATCAGCGCGATCAGCACGCGCAGGAAGTTGCGGCGCAGGCCGACAAAGTCGCCGCGCCCGACCATTTGCGGCACGACCGCCTGCATGTTGTCGAAGACCGCCGACGACAGCACGCTCGCCTGCGCGATGCCCGCGCTCGCCAGCGTCAAGTAGCCGACTGCCGATGCCCCGCCCACTACGCCGACAATCTGCATCGGGATTTGGGAGAACAGCGCCGTGACATTCTTGTCCAGCGCGTTCGCCACGCCAAACTTCCAGTAGGGGCGCGGTGACAGCGTGCGCGTCCGCTTCATTACGGTGACGAGCGGCGGAAACGGCAGATCGCCCCGTGTGCGCGTACGGTGATACACGATCAGCGCCATGAGCAGGGTTGAATACGAGTAGACGAGGCGCCCGACCACCAGCGCTTCGGGTGTCGGGCTGATGAGCACGGCGGCGATCAAGCACGTGGTCAGCACGAGCTGGTTGGCGTTCTGCATCAGGGCGAGCGTTTTCATGGAGCGGCGCGCTTGCAGGGACGTCGTCACCAGCATATAGAAATCGTCAGCGATCAAGCCGAGCGAGAGCAGCCCCGCCAGTTCGCCAATGTGCCGGTCGCCGTACCACGCGGCGGTAATCATAGGGCTGAGCAGCAGAATCAGCGTGACCAAGCCGATGGTGAACGTCAGCGTGACCTGCATGTAGAAGGCCATCAGGTTGAGGATTTCGCGTTCGTCGCGCGCACCGATCGCCATGGCGAGGCGCGTCCCGGTGCTGGGGCCGATTCCGGTCAGGTCGAGTGCCAGCCACAACCCGAGGAACGTCTGCGCCCACCCATAGATGCCGAAATCGTGCGCGCCCATCAAACGCCACACCAACAGCGACGAGATCAGGCTGAGGATCACGCTGCCAATTTTACCCGCCTGCAGGATGAGCGTATCTTGAATGAACCGATGGGCGAGCAGGGTACGGGCACGAGCGATCAAATGGCTACCTTTCCAGAGCATGTGCCCATTGTAACGAGGCGCGCGCGGGATGGGTAGTCCCGGACACACATGTACAACAGCGCAAATTTCACAAGAAATTCGGATTCGCGGTGCCATTTTGGCGCTGGAATCTCATAGAATTAGCCATCATAAGCGCCCGTTATGCGGGCGACTCAGTGCTCTTTAACAACAAACCGGGGTGGGTGACGGGTAACGAAAGGGAGCTACAGACCTTGATCATGAGTCTGCATGCCACTGACCGTGCCGCTAGTCGACATTTTTCGGCGGATGAGATCGCCTTCATCTGCCGGTATGGCTATCGTTTACATAACGCTGGGGTGATTTTTTGCCAGATGCGGCGGGATCATTTTCCGTCGGACGAGTCGCTGACGCGCAGCTATTGGCGCTTGAGCGACGTGACGGTCGTACTCTGTCCCTGTGGTGAATGCGTCATTACGGTCTATAAAAACTCCGCTGCTTTCAAGAAAGATCGCAAAAAGGCCAAGTATGACCGGCAAGGCAAACGACTGGAGTATTGCTGTCCTTACTGTGGAGAAAGACAACTCGCTGCTTAAGCTCGTTCACGTTTCAAAGGGTTTCACTGATTCTTTTCGCACCGTATGCAACGTCACCCGCCCCGCTTTGTCGTTAAGGTACTGAATTATGTCAACAGCTACCTCAACCATACCACCCACCTGAAAATCTCCTAAATCACAATTGATCCCCTGTGCGTTTTGTGTTCCAATTGATTCATGTCTACTCGCAAATCCCCCCTCACGACCAATCCGGCGTTCAGTTGGACGATGATCCCGCTGTTCGCGGAAATGGACGCGGATTCCCTCGCGCGGATTGACGCGTGCGCGCATCGCCATCTTTACCAGAAAGGCGCGGTCATCCTTGCGGAAGGGGAAACGTGTTCCGGGCTGCACGTCGTGCTCAATGGGCTGGTGCGCATCTACCGTCTGAACGCGGAAGGTCGCCTGCACACGCTGAGCTTGCTGCGCCCTCCGTCGATGTTTAACGAGGTATCGGCGGTCGATGGCGGCGCGAACCCGTTCAATGCGGCGGCAGTCACCGATGTCGAGGTGCGCGTGGTTCCACACGCGGCGCTGCGCACATGGATGGCCTCTGATCCGGTGCTGCTGAACAAAGCCGTCGCGGCGCTGGCACATCTCAACCGCGAGTATCTGGAACGACTGGAAGACATGACCTTCCGCACCATCCCGTCGCGGCTCGCTAAGCTCTACCTGCACGAAACCATGTACGGCGACCAGATCGCTGAGACGCCCTCGTCGCTCACGCAGGAAGACCTCGCCTCAATCCTCGGCACGACGCGCGAAGTCGTCGGGCGGGCGCTGCGCAGTTTGGTTAACGCGGGCTTGCTCCGCAAGGTGGGACGCACGGTCTACATTGTGGATCGGGGAGGCTTGGCGCATCTCGCCGAAACCAACGAAATCCCCGGCGTTGGCATCGTCGAAATTTAACCGACGTTAAACTAATTCTATCAGTGTGTAATTTCACGAATACACTTCGTTAAATCTCATTTTCAAATCCAACAAAAGTTACAGATTCGGCGGTTAAAGCGGAGTATAGTGTCGGCTACATCGTTAAAATCAACATAGTGAGGATATTCTTCCATGACCCATATTATCACCAGCCTGTGCCTGCGCGATGGCGCGTGTCAGCTCGTTTGCCCGGTGGAATGCATCGTCGCTGGCCAGCCCGAAGCCGAATGGCCCTGGTACTTCATTGACCCCGATACCTGCATCGACTGCGGCGCGTGCATTCCCGAATGCCCGTACGAAGCGATCTTCATTCAGGAAGAAGTACCGACCGCTTACACGATGGCCGCGGGCCAGAAGCGTATTCCGTTCGACACCAAGGAAGAAGTTGAATACGCGGGCGGCGAAGTGTTCGACCTGACCGGCGACATTCAGCCCAACTACGACTTCTTCGCGAGCGGCCCCGGCTACGACGCGCTGTAATCCATAGCTGACAGTCAACAGTGAACAGTTCACAGTCAGAAACGGCTGTGAACTGTTTTCATTCCCGCTACAATTCGGTGACTGTTAACTGACCACTGTGAACTGATGACTCTGTATATTGTCCCGACGCCGATTGGCAACCTCGAAGACATCACCCTGCGGGCGCTGCGCGTGCTCAAGTCGGTCAAGCTGATCGCCGCCGAAGATACGCGCACGACACGCTTCCTGCTCAAGCACTTCGAGATCGACACGCCGCTGACCAGCTATCACGAGCACAACAAGCTGACCAAGCTGGATGCGATCTTCGCCGCGCTGACTGAAGGCGATGTCGCGCTCGTCTCCGATGCGGGGACGCCGGGCATCAACGACCCCGGCTACGAGTTGATCCGTGAAGCGGTAGCGCGCGGCGTCCGGATTGAACCGCTGCCGGGGGCGAGCGCGGCGATCACCGCGCTGGTGGCGTCCGGTCTGCCGACCGATGGCTTCGTCTACCTCGGTTTTTTGCCGAAGAAGGACAAGGCCCGCGCCGATTTCCTCGCGCCCTTGGTCGACGAGCCGCGCACGCTCATCCTATACGAGAGCCCGAATCGCTTAGTCGAGGCGCTGGAGGCGCTGGCGGAAGCGCTTGGCGACCGTCCCGCGTGTGTGGCGCGGGAGATCACCAAGCTGCACGAGGACTTCCAGCGCGGCCTGCTCAGCGCGATCGCGGAACATTACCGGGCGCAGCCGCCGCGCGGCGAGATCGTGATCGTGGTCGGCGGTGCGCCGCCAACCGTGATCGAAACGTGGGACGAAGACCGCGTGCGCGCCGCGCTCGCCGCCCGGCGATCCGCGGGGGAGCCGCTCAAAGTGGCGGCGAAAGCGGTCGCGGCGGAGTCCGGCTGGGACAGGCGATCCGTCTATGCGCTGGGACTGGACAACTCACCCTAGTTTTCTCACCCAAAATCGTTACAATACGAAGCAATTCCGTCTGTGGGCGTGTCTGCACGCCTATTTTTTACGAGGACTTTAATGGCGTCTTATCACGGACCAAAAGCACGAGTTCAACGTCGTTTCGGGGAAGTCCTGGTGCCCCGCACGAAGTATCAGAAAATCGTTGAGAAGCGCGGTTTCCCGCCGGGCGATCATGGCAAGGAAAAGCAGTTCCGTTCCGGTCGCCGCAGCGACTTCGGCATGCAGCTCAACGAAAAGCAGAAGCTGGCCTTCATTTTCAATGTACGCGAAGCGCAGATGCGCCGCTACTTCCTGCGCGCGCGTCGTCAGACGGGCAACACCGGTGAAAACCTGCTCCGCCTGCTCGAACGCCGCCTGGACAACCTCGTCTATCGCGCGGGCTTCGCGGCGACCATTTGGGCGGCGCGGCAGATCGTCAAGCACGGTCACATCCTCGTCGATGGCAAGCGCGTCGACCTCCCGTCGTTCCAGATGAACCCGGGCATGGTCATCAGCGTCAAGGAAAACATGCGCACCAACGTGCATGTGCTCGAAGCGATGGAAAGCGTCGCCAACAACCTGCCGTATCTGACGGTCAACAAGGCCGCGTTCAGCGCGACCCTGCTCAGCCTGCCGGAACGCACTGACATCCCCGTGCCTGTGCGCGAACAGCTGATCGTCGAATACTACACGCGTTTGACGTAAGACCACAGCGAATTCAGACACTAAAAACGGGATCATACGATCCCGTTTTTTGATTCATGGGGAACGTCAACCAGACCGTTCAGGACGAGGTATGACTCTAGGCCTGTGTTCGAAATATACGAGACGAGGACGAGATATGAGGTTATTTCAGAATAGGTAAGTTGCCCATCTAACCCCACCCCCGGCCCCTCCCCGAATTCAGGGAGGGGAGACAGATTTCCCCCTTTCCCCGCTTGCGTGGGAGAGGGGGCTAGGGGATGAGGGGACGTGATCAGGTATTTTTACCAATAGTGAAATAGCTTCATGCCTCGTCCCTACGAAGTACGCTTTTGTAGGGACGAGATATATCTCGTCCTGTTGATTGACATTCGACTTAAGGCTTAGGTGAAAATAGTCAACCTCAGCCTGCTTGCTGCGCAGGCCGTCCCTCTCCGTGCGGAGAGGGACATGACCCGCCGCGCCTTTGCCCCTCTCCTCTTTTCGGAGAGGGATTGGGGGTGAGGTCGCCTACTTCATACCCGTGTTGGCGATGCCTTCCACGAAATAGCGCTGCGCCAAGATGAACAGGATCAGCGGCGGCAAAATCACGACCGCCGCGCCCGTCAAGACGAGATTCGGCTCGCTGGCGGCGGCGTTCTTGAGCGTGTTCAGTGACAGCGTGACGACATGATTCTCAATCGGGCTGTCACCGATGATGATCAACGGCCAGATGAAGCTGTTCCACGCGTACAGGAAGGTGATGATCGCCTGTGTGGCGATGGCCGCGCCGCTGAGCGGCACGAACACGCGCAGCAGAATGCCGAGGCGGCTCAGCCCATCGAGCAGCGCGGCCTCTTCCAGATCCTTGGGAATGGTGATGAAGAACTGGCGCATGAGGAACGTGCCGTAGGCAGTGAAAATCCACGGGAGGATGAGCGAGGCCAACCGATCCTGCCAGCCGATCATCACCATCAACTGATAGAGCGGGATGATGAGCACGACGAACGGGATCATGATCGTGCCGAGGTAGACGAGGAAGACGGCGTTTTTACCCCGGAAGTTCATGCGCGAAAAGGCGTACCCGCCCAGCAGCGATGTGCTCACCTGCCCGACGGTCACCAGCAGCGTGACGACCGCCGTGTTGATCAGCGAGCGGTTGAGGTTGTTCAGCGTGAGGACGGCGTTGTAGTTCTCCCAGTTGAACTGCACGACCTCGGCTTGCTCGGCGGTGCGCACGTTGGCGAACGCTTCGACGCTCGCATCGTTCGGGTCGACGAAGCGCCCCAAACCGCCGCTGTAAGCGCGCAGCAGTTCCTGCGTCGAGCCATCGGGCAGCGTGACCGTGTAGACCTCGTAATCGTCGTCGCCGACGGTGACCGACTCGCCGGTGGCGGTGGCGGTGTCGGCGGGGAGCTGCGCGAGGATTTCGCTCTGCCGGGCAGATTCAGTGTTGATGCGGTCAGCGGTGGTGAAGAAATCGAAGCGGATGCCCTCTTCGGCCAGTACGAGCGCCTTCCCGTCGATGTTGTACAGCGGCACAACCTCATTATTGTATACGGTGGTCACCGGCGAGTACGGGAACAGGCGCGGCGGGCTGTGGAACACATCGTTGGCGGTCTTGAGCGAGGTCGTCACCATGTAGATGAACGGGAACAGCATGAAGAACGCCACGACGATCAGCAGCGCGTAGATCAGAATGCGCGTCGCCCACACACGGATCGTATAGGCGCGGTCACGGGAAAACCCGGAGTCACTTGCAAAAGCAGCCATAGAGTCCTCCTAATCCGAATACGCGCGGTTGCTGGACGACAACCGGAACTGGATCAGCGTGATCACGAAGATCACTGCGAACAGCACCCACGCGGTCGCGGAAGCGTAACCCATCTGGAAGCGCTGGAAGCCCTGCTGATACAGGTAGAACACCGTCGTCAGGCGGGCATTGCTGGTGCTGTTGCCGAACAACACGAACATCTCGGTGAACGCCTGCAGCCCGCTGATGAGCGTCGTCACCGTGACGAAGAAGGTCGTCGGCGCAATGAGCGGCAGCAAAATCCTGCGGAAGCGCGTCCAGCCGTTTGCCCCGTCGACCGTCGCCGCTTCCATCACCTCTTTGGGCACACCTTGGAGACCCGCGAGCAAAATCACCGCGTTGAAGCCGATGATCTGCCAAGCCGCCATGACCACCGCCGAGACCAGCATGATGTTTTCGTCGGTCATCCACTGAATCGCGGGATCGGTGATCGCGGTGCCGAAGGTGCTGTTCAGCCACGTGATCAGGCTGGTGATCGCATAATTGATGTAACCGATGATCGGGTTGTACAGCCACTGCCAGATCAATGCCACGCCGACGACCGCCGCAATCGACGGCAGGAAGTACACGGCGCGGAAGAACTGCATGCCGGGGATTTTAGCGTTGAGCAGGAGCGCGAGGCCGAGCGCAGGCGGAATGCTCAAAATCAGCAGCAGCACACAGTAGCGGAACGTCGTCATCAGGCTTTGCCAGAACAGCGGATCGCGCGCCGCCAGCACCAGCGCCTGATCGCCAAGTGCAATCCGCGCAATTTCAAAGTGATTCGGGCGCACGAAATCCTGTAAATTCTGCTCTGGCGTGATGATGGCGGCGTCGAGGCTGAGCATACGCGCGTAATTGTCAAACACGATGAAGTTGGGCGGGGTGTTGCCCACGCCCGCATAGTCGGTGAAGCTCAGGTAGAACGAGAGCAGCAGCGGCAGCGCGAAAAACAGCATGAAGTTGACGAAGTTCGGCAGCAGGAACAGCCAGCCCTGCCACGCTTCACGCTGCAGAATCGTCTCGCCGAAGCGGTCTCCGTGCCGCAGCAAGACCGTGCCCGCCGCGAGAAAGACGAACAGCGCGGCAAACGCGGCCAGCACATCCACTCGCGTGAACGAGCTGATCAGCGTGCCGATGGAGTTGGCGAGGCCGGACTGCCACAGGATGACGATCAGCGCGAGCATCATCACGCCGAGGCCGATCTGCTCCAGCCGGATACGCGGCATCGAGTCGTCGGCGAAGCGGCGTGCCAGCCAGACCAGCGCGTAGCCGACCGGGAAACCGAGCAGCAGCGGCGCATTCTGGAACAGCCCGCGTGCCAGATCGTCGATGCCGAGGTACAGGCCGATCAAGTGGCCGAACAGGAGCAGCGCCAGCGCGAAGCCGAAGAAGTTGAAGATAATGCCGATCAAGCGGGCGCCGTTGTGCAGACGGTAGAGCAGCGGAATCGTGCCGAACATGACCAGCGCCAGCGCGATCAAGGCCACACCGAGGAAACGCGGCACGAACGTCCCGAGATTGAAGAACGCTTCGACCTGCCACAACTGCGCCGCGCCGAAGAGCAGCCCCAGCCCGACGACGCCGTGCCACACCAGCACGAAGATCAGGCCGGGAGTGAGGCGTTCGCCAGACGCCTGCTTATTTAAAGTGATATTGGTCGTTGCTGCCATAAAGGAGTCCTTTTTAAATCGCCTCACCCCAAACCCCTCGCCCAAGGGCGAGGGGCTTTACCGGATGGACATTTACCCCTCTCTGAACAGAGAGGGGACAGGGGTGAGGTTGCTGACATCACGCTGTGCCACTACGGTTGCGCCTTTGTCCCGACACAGGCGCAAGCGAATGAATTTTCCGGGTATTAAAGGACGAGGCATGCCTCGTCCCTACCAATACCGCTTGCGTAGGGACAAGGCATGCCTTGTCCATGCTTGTCTATGACACCCGTGGAGCTAAAACGATTGGTTTAGCTGCCGCTGGTGAAGTACTGTTCGATCTGACCGCAGATGTTCGCGGTGAAATCGGCGGGGGCGAGCTCGCCCGACAGCACCTGCGTGATGGCCGGTTCAACCGTGTTCCAGTTGATCTGGCCGAAGTCGCCCTTCCACAGCGGGGCTTCCGCGACCGCGTAGTTGGCAATCGCATTGGTGAACGCCGCGTTGTTCAGGTTCGGGAAGTTCTCCATGACGGCGGCGAGGGCTTCTTCACCCTGACGGCTCGGGAAGTTCGCGCCGAGCGCCGACACCTGCTGCTGCGCGTCGATGCTGGTCAACTGCTGCAGGAGCTGCCACGCTTCTTCGGGGTGAGCGGTGTTCGCATTGACGACATACGCGCCCCAGAACAGGAAGTTGCTCTGACCACCGGGACCCGCCGGGACTTCCGCCACGTTCCAGTCGAATTCAACCTGCGACAGGAAGTTCGGGGTCGCCCAACGGCCATTCAGGAACATGCCAACCTGACCAGCCACGAACGGCGGTTCGCTGTCCGTACCGTAGGGGACGGCGACGCCGTCTTCATACAGGGAGCGCATGAAGGTCAGCGCGTTTTCGACTTCCGGGGTGTTCAGGTTGCACGCGTCACGGCCTTCGGTGAAGTAGCTGCCGCCCGCCGCATTGATGAACAGTTCCCAGTTGCCCCACCACGCGTTCATGCCGTAACCGTAGATGCCATCGCCCAGTTCGGTGATCGCCGCGGCATCTTCCTTGAACTGTTCCCACGTCCATTCGCCCGCTTCCAGACGTTCCTGCGGGTTGGGGATACCAGCTTCGTCAAACAGCGCCTGGTTGTAGTACAGCGCCATCGCCGACGCATCGCGGGGCAGGCCCCACAGCGCGCCTTCATTGCTATCGGTTTCCGGATTGTAGGTCAGTTCCGCCACCTGCTGCGGATAGAAGACGCTGGCATCGAAGGCGCTGTCCGCCGCCGCCAGATCATTCAGGTTGAGCAGCACGCCGCGGCTGGCGAAGTTCGCCAAATCCGCACCGGGGATCCAGAAGACATCCGGCGCCGTGCCCGCCGCCAGTTCCGCCAACAAAGTATCCTGATAGCCTGCGGTTTCCGTACCGCCCGCTTGATATTCGAGGCTCACACCGTCCCATGCTTCGTCAATCGACTGGCCGAGCGCGGTATACACGTCGATTTCCGCCTGATTATCCGGGCGGGTGCGCCACGTCAGGCTGACGCCGTCCTGCGCGCTCACAACGGAGGCGCCGAACCCGATCACCAAACTGGCGAGAAGCAGAAAGCTGATAAAACGCTTAGACATTGACACTACTCCTCAAAAGTAAACAACAAGTGTGTTGTATGCGTCACGAAGAGTAGCACAAAACAAGTCGCGCATAAATATTCAGATCCGCGATTCGGTTAGTATGCACAGTCCTAAATTTATTTTCTCATACAAAATGCATGATCTCGGCCGCGGAGCTTTGGACAGACGAACGGCTGGAAAACCAGGCTGCAATGTGCGCGGTTAAGCTCGAGCATGCCCCCTGTTTTCTGGGGGGCTGACGCTTCCGGAAGCGGGCTTAGGATCAAGGGGTGTGTTGGTAAAGTCGTTCAAAAGGGGGAAACAACGTGACGACAAGCACCCTTTCACAACCTGAAGTGCAAACGGCCGTCCATACCTGGACGCGCAAGCAAATCTCCTTTTTGTTCATGCTGGCGTTCTTCCTGTTCGTCCCGGCGGGCACGCTGGCATGGCTGGGCGGCTGGCTCCAACTGATCGCTTACAGTCTCATCACCATCATCAATGTCAGCGTTCTGACGCGGCGCGCGCCGGAACTAATCGCCGAGCGGTCAAAACTGCAGGCGGGATCAAAAAAGTGGGATGTGTGGCTGGTCATGTTGGCCGCCCTGCTCATGCCGATTCTGACGTGGGTGATCGCCGGGCTGGACTTCCGCAACGGTTGGTCGACGCCGCTGGGTCTCGGTTGGATGATCGTCGGCGTGGTGCTGTTCATCGTCGGCTACATGATCACGACCTGGGCCATGCTCGCCAACAATTTCTTCTCCGCGACGGTGCGCATTCAGACTGAACGCGGGCACCAGGTCGCGACGGGCGGCCCGTATGCCTACGTGCGGCATCCCGGCTACGTCGGCGCGATCCTCTTCCAAATCGTCACGCCGCTGATGCTCGGTTCGCTCTGGGCGTTTGTCCCGTCGATCATTTCTGTGGTGCTGTTCGTGGTGCGCACCTATCTCGAAGATCGCACGCTGCAAGCGGAACTGCCCGGCTACGCGGAGTACACGCAGCGCACACGGTATCGCCTGCTGCCGGGGGTGTGGTAGAGCGAACCTCACCGTATTTTCGCCCTTGGACTCAAGGGCGAAAATTGAATTCCGGAAGGCGTTTGTAGGGGCGAGGCTTGCCTCGCCCACCAACGGGAGGGGCTTGCCCCTCCCCTACATTTGTCTGCCGTCTCTCAAACTACCACCTCCTTAGCTGTGCTTTGGGAGAGGGATTGAGGGTGAGTAGGCGCTTTACGCCAGCACGGGGATCGCTTCGCGCTGGTGCGCGACCATCTTCACGCCGTGCTTGGCGCGCAGCGTGAACACGCGCTGGGGGATCACCGGGTGACCGGGCGCGAGCGCGAGACGATACTTTTGCGCGATGGTCGCCAGCACGAGCCGCGCTTCCATCATAGCGAAGGCATTGCCGAGGCACACCCGTGGCCCGCCGCCAAACGGCAGATAGGCATACTTGGGGATCAGCTTTTCGTTTTCCGCGCTAAAGCGTTCGGGATCGAAGCGTTCCGGGTTCGGGAAGTAACGGTCATCGCGCTGAATACCGTAGATGTTACCCATGATGATGCTCCCCTTGGGCAGCGTATACCCGCCGAGTTCGACGTCGGTGTTGGCCTCGCGCACCACCGCGAACGCGGGCGGATACAGCCGCATGGCCTCTTTGACGACCATTTCGGTATAGGGCAGATTTGGCAGGTCTTCCATCCGCGGATCGCGCCCGCCGAGCACGCGCGCCAGTTCGTCGTGCAGCTTGGATTCGGCGTCGGGGTTCTGCGAGAGCAGATACCACACCCACGTCAGCGCGTTGGAGGTCGTCTCGTGCCCCGCGCCAAACAGCGTGACCGCCTCATCGCGAATCTGCTTGTCGCTCATTGGGTTGCCATCATCATCCCGCGCTTGCAGCAGCATCGAGAGCAGATCGCCCTTATCGACGCCCGCCGCGCGCCACTGGGTCACAAACCGCGCCACGATCTCATCCAGCTTAGCAATCGACCGCTTGAAGGCGCGGTTCTCCGGCGTCGGCACCCACAGCGGCGTCGGGAACAGGCTGTTGAAACGGTGATTGAGGATCTCCAGCATAATCGTGATCTGTTCGCTGATTTCTTCAGTTTCCGCGCCCACCTGCGCATCAAACAGCGTCTTGCTGATGACTTCCATCGTCAGCGCGGTCATCTCGTGATCGATGCTGAGCGTGTCGCCATCTTCCCATTTGGAAACCAGACGGTTAGCAAAGTCGACCATCACCTCGCCGTACGCGCCGATGCGCTTGGTGTGGAACGACGGCGCGACCAGCTTGCGCTGCTTCTTCCAGAAGTCGCCATTAGAGGTGAATACGCCTTCGCCCAACACCGGGTTGAGGATGACGCGGCTGGTACGGTCTTTGTCGTAGTGTTCCGCATCCGCAACCAGCATCTGGTGCATCAGCGCGGGCGAATTGACGGCGTACGCCGGGAACGGGCCGAACTTCCATTTGACGAGATCGCCGTACTGGCGCACGTCGAGCAGGAAAGCGAGCGTGTCACGGGTGAAGTCACTCAGGTTGCCCAGCAAAAAATGGCCTTGTGGGCTGCGTGGCTGCGCGGTCATGGCAGGTGTCCTTATGCTCTTGTGAATTGTTGAACAAATAGAGCATATGAGGATTCACAAAATTTGGCAAGTACTAAATTTCACAAACGCAGATCATGCCACTCCCCCGATGTCGCAACGTCGATTTCACAAACCGCCATGCGCTATACTGAGCGTCAATTTATTCATTCAGTGCAAAGGCTTATCTGCATGCCCAATACTTTAAAATCCCATGTCGGCGTGATGTTTCGGCGTGAAAACCCGCCGGAACTGCTGCCCCAGTTCGCCCGCCATGCCGAATTCCTCCACTTAAATGAACTTTGGGTGGTCGAGGACTGCTTCTACGCCAGCGGAATCGCCTCGGCGGCGGTGGCACTGGCGTGCACCGACCGAATTCACGTCGGCTTGGGGATTGTGCCCGCGGTGGCGCGTAACCCCGCCTTCACGGCAATGGAATTCGCGACGCTGGCGCGCATCTATCCGAAACGCTTCATTCCGGGAATCGGTCACGGGGTCACCGAGTGGATGCAGCAGATCGGCGCGTTTCCCAAGTCGCAGCTCGCAGCAATCAGCGAGACGGCGGAGGTCGTGCGGCGGCTGCTGGCGGGCGAAAACGTGACCTTCCACGGTGAGCATGTCCACCTCGACAACGTCAAACTGGAATTCCCGCCCGCCCATGTGCCCCCCGTGCTGCTCGGCGTGCGCAGCGTCAAATCGCTGATAGCATCGGGGCGCAGCGCTGATGGCACGCTGCTCGCGGAACAGGCGTCGTCCGCATATGTGCGCTGGGCGCAGGCGCAGATCGCGCAGGGGCAGGCGGCAGCCGGACGCGCGGGCGCGCACCAGATCAAAGTCTACATGCTGTTCGCGGTCGATGCGGATGGGGCGAGCGCAGTCGCGCGGATGCGTCCGCTGCTCGGCGACTGGTTGTCGTATGGCAACAACGCCTATACGGCCGCGCTCGGCATTGATGCTGAACTCGACGCACTGCGCGCGCGTGGGGCTGATTTGAAGCAGGAACTGCCGGAAGCGTGGGTGCGCGAGATGAGCATTGTCGGCACGCCGGCTGACTGTGCCGCGAGCATTCAGCGGCTGCTGGACGCGGGCGCGGAACAGGTGATTCTGGTGCCGGAACTGCTCGGTCGCGCCGGGCTGGATGCGATTGAACAGGTCATCCAACCGTAGCTTAACGTCAGTTAGGGATAAGCGGATCGTAGATCTGTCCCAGTCGGAATTGATACCCCTCACCCCCTAGCACTCTCTCCCACGCAAGCGGGGCGAGGGGGAAATCTGTCTCCCCTCCCCGAATTCGGGGTGGGGTCGGGGGTGGGGTCGGATACGAGCGGCAGGCGCGCCTATTCGTCTCCATTCGGCTGTTTTATCCCTAACTCACGTTAGCTTAGTAACGTAAGGCAGGGGAATGTAGGGGAGGGGCTTGCCCCTCCCGCGGACGGGCAAGGCGCGCCTTGCCCCTACTGAGGTCTTGTAGCTCCTGTTCCCGCTCTAGCCGGTGGCCGTCACCTCAGGCGTCACCTCGGCGGGCGTGGCGTTTGTCGGCTCGGGTGTCGGCGTGGCGGCCTCGACCGTCGCGGCGGGCGTTTCAGTCACGGCAGTCGGCTCGCTGGTCACTTCTTCGGTCGGCGCGACCGTCACCGTGATTTCCTCGGTCGGGGCGACCGTCGGCTCGGCGGTGACCTCTGCCGTCGGTTCGAGCGTGGCGGTGACTTCTGCGGTCGGTTCAACGGTCACTTCCGGCGTCAGCTCGATACCATCGGGCGGCGGAGGAAGAATCACATCGTCGGCAATCGTGAACGCGAGCGGTTCGCTCCACGGGCTGTAGCCGCCATGCTCCTGCCACGCTTGTAACCACCAGCGATACTCACCGGGTGGCAAAAGCAGCGTCGACAGCACGCACACCCCGGCCAAGCAGTTCGTCGCCGGGAACCATTGGCTGACGACGACCCCATTCGGTCCGGATAGCCAGAGGTAGTACCACGAGGCATTCGGTGACGCATACCATTGAAAAGTCGGCTGTGCCGTCTGCACGTCACCGCCCGGATGCATGAGCACGGGCGCGGGCGTCGTGACGATGTACTGCGTTTCGCTGCTCCATTCACTGTAGCCCGTCAGCGGACTCCACGCTTTGACCCACCAGCGGTACAGACCCGCTTGCAGCGGCAGGCCGGGCGTCACCGTGCAAATCCCCATCTGGCAGATATTCGCCGCCTCATACCACTGATTGATCCCGCCGCCCGTCGGCGTGCTCACCCACAGGTAATACCAGACGGTCTCGGGCTGTGCGCGCCACTCAAACGTGACCATGCGCAGCGGCGTGATCACGCCGGTGGGGGACAGGGTGGTGGGGGCAGCGCTTTCGGCAATTACGGCTTGCGGAGCAGAAAAAAGCGGATTATTCAAAGGGGCGGCTTGAGGCAAGAGCAGCAGGCCCAAACACAGGCAAAGCACGCGAAACATGGTACACCTCTACGGAAATACTTCTCCGCAGAGGGTACACAGCCGCACCTTGAATTTTCCTAAAAACGTAAATTTTACCGGTGCAGCGACTCGTGGACGCGGTTCAGCGCGTCGAGCAGCGTCGCCCGTGTGCAGCCGTAGTTCAGGCGCACGAAGCCTTCGCCCGGCTTCCCGAACAGCTCACCGCCGCTGAACGCCACTTTGGCATGTTCGAGGAAGTATTTGTACGGCGACTCGGGCAGATCGAGCTCGCGGCAGTCCAGCCACGCCAGATACGTACCTTCGGGGACGGTCACCTTGATCTGCGGCAGGCGTTCCTCGACGAACTGCACCAGCGTGTCGCGGTTGATCGTCAGGTAGGCGAGCAGTTCATCCAGCCACGGCTGACCGTAGCGATAGGCTGCCTCTGCGCCGACATAGCCGAACGTGTTCGGGTGTAAGCCGACCGCGCCCGCCGTATCGCGGAAGGTGCGCAGCAGGGCGGGGTTCTCGATCACGGCGAAGCTGCACGCCAAGCCGGGGACATTGAACGTCTTGCTCGGCGCGGACAGCGTGATCGTGTGGGCGGCGACTTCCGGCGACAGCGACGCGTACGAGATGTGCTGTGCGCCGGGGTGCAGCAGATCGCAGTGGATTTCGTCGGCGATGACCAGCAGATTGTGGCGCAGGCAGATTTCTGCGAGCTTTTGCAGTTCGGCGCGGGTGTAGACGCGCCCGACCGGGTTATAGGGATTGCACAGGATGAACATGCGCGTTTCCGGCGTGATCGCGGCCTCGAAGCGGTCAAAGTCGATCTCGTAGCGCAGCCGCTGCCCCTCGACAGTCAGCGCCATTTCGGCAGTTTGGAGCTGCTTGCCGCCGTTCTTGGGCGCGGTCAGGAAGGGCGGGTAAATCGGCGTCTGGACGAGCACACCCTCGCCGGGATGATGGAACGCGCGGGTGATGAGGTTCAGCGTGGCGACGATGCCCGGCGTGAACACAAACTGATCCGCGCTGACGTTCAGGTTGTGCCGTGTGCGGTAACGCTCGACCAACACCTCGCGCAGACCGGGCGCGTCAAAGTGATAGCCGAAGATACTGTGGTCGGCGCGCTGTTTGAGGGCGGCAATCACTTCCGGCGGCGAGCGAAAATCGGTATCGGCCACCCACAGCGGCAGCACATCGTCGGGGTACATCGCCCATTTCACGCTGACCGGGTCGCGGCGTTCAATGTGTTCGTCAAAGTTATAGACCATCTTTGTTCCTTTAGGTGAGCGCGGATCACTAGTGCCTTCGGCGACCTAACCCGCGTTCACAATGGTTGACATCGGCTCAATGGCGCTAACTATAACAAAAAGGCGATCCGATTGGATCGTCTTTTTGATTCGGGTGAGATTGCGAGAGATCATCCAAAAACACGGAACAATTCAATCTGGACTGCGAACAAACGATTTTAGCTTCAATTGCAACTCAAGTAGTGAGCCCGTCCAATTAGAATCCTCAGCTCAAAGAGAGTATCAGCCTTGCCAATTAGCCAATGGACGCTCGAAATACCGATCTTTGAAGGCCGATAAAAGCTTATCCTCATATTCTACCGGGCTACCCTCTACCAGCGGTCTCCAGCAAACCACTAATTCTTGACAATCCGTAAGTTGCCAAATGGCTCGCCCACCTTGATGACCAGAACTTAGGTTCAGATAATCGCTAAGACGCTTTCTCAGACCTGTTGCTGTTCCGTCGCCACCAGCTTTACCTATGTAAACCACAATAGAGTCACGTACCTTATTCCACTTATCGTAGAGTTTTTTCAAAGCATATGGCTGATGTGAAACATTTTTGGCACTATATAATCCGAGTTCTGAAAAGATTGGTTCTTGACGCGATAGGCGAACAATAAGGTAATTTCCAGGATATTCTGGAATTATCCGGCGCTGCAGAGGTGTCGCTAAGTTTCGGATTGAAACAAATCCCGTAAATCCGGCAACTTCAAGTTCTTTGCGTGCTGTGAATTGATGTATCAGTGGGTATTTCTGGTCAGATAGCTTTTCATCCTTGTTAGATACATGAACATCTATGCGCAAATCCTCTGCTTCAACAATCTCTTGCATTAACGTACGGACGCGTTGCTGAGCCGCTTTGTCCAGCAGACGGAACTTCTCAAGCACTTCCTGTTCGAGTGCGGACATGTTTACTCACTCCTCTACGTCAAACTCCCCTGTCTGGGTGGTTCGTGCGCTGCGCCCCGCTTATAGGTGATCGCTTCGATGAGCAGTTCGCGTGCGCTCTGGAAGCCGCTCTCGTTGACTGTGCCGAGCATGGCCGCGAGTTCTTCCACACGTTGTGATTCGTCGCTCAGCGGCACGATGACGGTATGCGTGCGCCCCTCATCCACCTGCTTGAGCACACGGTAATGGCGGTCGGCGTAGCCCGCTAACTGCGCGAGATGCGTCACGACGAGCACCTGATGCCCGCCCGTCAGCCCCCACAGCTTTTCGCCGACCACGCTGCCCACGCGCCCGCCGATCCCCTGATCGATTTCGTCAAAGATCAGCGTCGGCGTTTGATCGGCTGCGGTCAGCACGCGCTTGAGCGCCAGCATGATGCGCGCCGCTTCACCGCCGGAAGCGACTTTCGCCAGCGGGCGCAGCGGTTCGCCGGGGTTCGCCGACATCATGAATTCGACGCGGTCGATGCCGGTTTCGTCGAAGGCGAGGCGGCGATCCTTGACGTAGCAGCCTTCGGGGTCTTCGACCTGCTCGATCAGCACTTCAAACTGCGCCTTGGCCATGCGCAGATCCGCCAGTTCGGCGACGATGCCCGCGCTCAGGCGTTTGGCGGCAGCGGTGCGCGCGCGGCTGATGCGTTCGCCGAGTTCGCCGATGTGCTTGAGCATCGACGTTTCCTGCTTGCGCAGCTCTTCGACGCGCTCTTCGCTGTTTTCGATGCCGTCGAGTTCGTTAGCGGCGCGTTCGGCATAGGCCAGCACGGCTTCGACCGTGCCGCCATAGCGCCGGGTCATTTTGTTGATGAGTTCGAGGCGTTCCTCAACTTCGTCCAGACGCGCCGGGTTGTATTCGACGGTGTCCGCATAGCGCCGCAGCGATTTCGCCAGTTCATCGACCAGCGCGCTCGCTTCTTCGGCAAGGTCGTAATCCTCTTTGAGCGAGGCATCGATATGGGCGAGCTTGCTCAGGAGCAGGGAGGCCTGCAGCAACTGGTCGAGCGCGCCGCTTTGCCCATCAGCAGTATCATCGCCGTTGATCAGCGCCAGCGATTCTGCCGTCCACTTGGCTAAACCTTCGCTGTTGGAGAGGCGAACGCGTTCCGCTTTGAGGTCTTCGTCTTCACCCGGCACGAGCGCCGCCGTTTCGATATCTTCGAGTTCCCCCCGCAGGCGATCCGCGCGGCGCTGCAAGGCGGCTTCATCGTCCAGCAAATGCTTGATCTCGCGGCGCACTTCGCCGAGACGCTGCACGACATTGCCCAACGCCGCGCGCGCGTCCATGAGATCGGTGTAGCGGTCGAGCAGATCGATGTGATACTGCGGTTTAAGCAGCGAGAGGTGCGCGCTCTGGCCATGCACATCGACCAGATACGTGCCGATCTCGCTGAGAATCTCGATGTTGACGGTCATACCGTTGACGCGCGCGGACGAGCGCCCATTCGAGCGGATTTCGCGGGTGATGGTGATCACGTCGCCTTCGTCGACCAGTTCTTCACGCTCCAGAATCGGCTGGACGAAGCTCTGCGTGATCATGTCGAGCGCGAACACGCCCTCGATCAGGGCTTTTTCCGCGCCCGCGCGCACCCATGACGCTTCCGCCTTGCCGCCGAGCAGCATATCGACCGCGTCAATGATGATCGACTTGCCCGCGCCCGTCTCGCCGGTGATGACGTTCAGCCCTTTGCCGAACGCCAGTTCCAGTTCATCGATGATGGCGAAATTCCTGATGCGGATTTCCTCTAACATGGACTATCCCCGCATTCTCAACCGTGAATAGAGAGCCACTGCTATGACGCCAACTGCCAAGATTAACCCAATATCCGACACGGCGACCGTAAGCACCGCCCCAATATCGAGCGGTGGAACATCGACGGCGCGCGCACCCGCTTGCGCCGCATATTGCGCGTAGATACTGCTGTATTGAGCATACACGCGCAGCATCGCGCCCAGCACGCCGCCGATCACCGCGCCGGCTGCACTGAACTTCGCCATGTTGCGACTGCGCCGCTTCTGTACCGCCCGGACGATTGCTTCACCAATCAGCCCGCCCGCCGGAAAGCCGAGGATGAGCGTGATAAAGATCGGCAGGCCGATCGAACTAATCACATACCCCACCACCCCTGTGGCCGCCGCGGCGATGCCGAACGCGATCAGATCATCATACGGGTTGGCGTTGAAGTATTTGGACTGGATGCCGCGCACGCATTCTTTGCAGCGGTAGCCGACCGGGGTTTGCACCGCACACTGCACGCACATCGGACGGCCGCACTTGTTACAGCGCAGCGTCGCTTCGCGGTCAGGGTGAACCGTACAGTACAGCGTCTCTTCGGCAATGTCAGGCGTCGTGGTCATACACGTGATCCTCACGTTTCATTATAGTGCAAGTTTACGCCACACCCGGTGCATTATCCTGTAGGGGAGGGGCTTGCCCCTCCCCTCTAGTTGCGGGCGAGGCGAGCCTCGCCCCTACACACTTGAGGGTAGGCTGTTTATTTACAGATGCCGCCGCGGTGGCGCGGGAGGTTCCGGCGCGCGCGGTTCTAAGCGATCTAAAAGCGAGCGATAAAAGTAGTTACGGTCGCGCATGCGTACAAACTGGCTGACGTTCTCGCCCGCTTGCACCAGCACGCGGTCATTCGACTGCAGTTCGCAGAGCAGCGCCCCATCGACCGAGAGTACCGTATCCGTCTGAATATCCGGTGAGACGATCACTTCAATTTGCGCGCCTTCCGGCAGCACAATCGGGCGGTCGAGGCTCAGGTGCGGCGCGACCGGCACGAGCAGAATGCCGCGCAGTTCCGGCGGCAGAATCGGCCCGCCGCTCGCCAGTGCGTAGGCGGTTGAGCCAGTCGGCGTGGCGATGATCAGCGCGTCGGCGTTGTACGTCGTCGTCCAGTAGCCGTCGATATAGGTGTCAAGGCGGATCATGCGCGTCACCGAGCCGCGGCTGATCACCGCATCGTTGAGCGCCTCGGCCTCACACAGCAGTTGGCCATCACGCCGCGCGTAGACCCGCACCATCATGCGCCGTTCGATCCAGTAGTTGCCGGCGAACAGCGCATCGAGCTGCGCGTCCCATTCTTCGGCGTTCTTAATCTCGGTGAGGAAGCCGAGGTGACCGAGATTCACGCCGAGCACCGGGACGTTATGCGGCGCGCACACGCGGGCGGCGCGCAGCATCGCGCCATCCCCGCCGATGGCGACGACCATATCCGTCGCGGCGATCTGTTCGCTCACGGTCGTCTCGTCCCACTGGTGATGCGCCCACACGACCACCCCACGCGCGCGCAGCGCCGCCGCGATCTGGTCGGCAATCGGGGCGCTGTGGGGTCGCAGCGGGTGGGCCAGCACGCCCATTCGTTTAATCGTCACGGATTAGCCTTGCATGTTTCCAAACACAGCTTAAGTGTACTTATTCTAGCCACCCCGCGCTATAGCTGATTATAGCACATCTGTTCATAGACTCAGTTTTCGACGGCGATCCGCTGAAATGTCCCGGCGTGTGCCGATGCGCCTGCACCTGGGTCGCAGCGAACGGGTAATTGTTAAATCTTGCTCTCCACCGGGCGCACGGGAGCCGCTCGCGCAGCGGCAGCGCTTAGTGCGCGGTGCGGGGTAGTTTTACTTTAACCCACATCACCTCGGTTCTTAACATTCATTTGACGCCGTTTGTTAACGGTGTTAAAGCGCCAGTAAATGTGGCTTAAAGTCCACCAGTTAACATGCACAGCAGCGATAAATAACTTGACGATTGCGAATCGCTCCCCATGTTCAGGAGAACAGGAACCATATGAACAAGCGTATTCTCGTTTTGATTGCTCTGCTCGTGTTTGCCCTCCCGCTCGCGGTCATGGCGCAAGAAGCCACCCCCGAACCTGTAGTTGATCCGATTGAACTTCCCGCGGTCGATGCCCTTGCGGTCGATGGCGACATCATCGCCGCCGGCAGCTCGACCGTTTTCCCGCTGGCCGAACGCATGGCCGAAGTCTTCGCTGAAGAAGGCTTCAGCGGCAACATCACCGTCGACAGCATCGGTTCGGGCGCGGGCTTCGAACGCTTCTGCGTCGCCGGCGAAACCGACATCGCCAATGCCAGCCGCGCCATCCGCGACAGCGAAATCGAATCGTGCGCCGCGATTGGCCGCACCCCGATTGAATTCCGCGTCGGCACGGATGCCCTCGCCGTCGTCGTGAGCACCGCCAACGACTTCCTCGAAAGCCTGACGATTGAACAACTGTCGGCCATCTACAGCGGCGCGGCGACCACCTGGGATCAGATCGACCCGTCGTTCCCGGCGGAAACCATTCAGGTCTTCAGCCCCGGTTCCGACAGCGGCACGTATGACTACTTCCTCGAAGCCACGCTCGAAACTGAAGCGGGCGGCGACCTCGAAGCCGAAGCCGCGGAAGCTGCCATTCAGGCGGTCCCCGGCATCCAGTTCAGCGAAGATGACAACGTGCTCGTGCAGGGCGTCGAAGGCAGCCCGTACGCGATTGGTTACTTCGGTTTCGCCTACTACATCGAAAACGCCGACCTGCTGAAGGCCGTGGCAATTGACGCCGGCGACGGCCCGATCGTCCCGAACGAAGAATCGGCGGAAGCAGGCACCTACCCGCTGGCGCGCCCGCTGTTCATCTACAGCGATGCCACCATCCTCGCGGAAAAGCCGCAGGTGGCCGCGTTCATCAACTACTTCCTGACCAACGTCAATGACAACATCCTGGATGTCGGCTACTTCCCGGCGAGCGTGGAAGCGCTCAACACCGCGAAGCAGGCCTGGCTGGATGCGGTCGGCGAGTAAGCTCCGTTAAGCAGCGATTAAGTCTGGTTTAAATTTGGGGGAAGGCATGCGCCTTCCCCCAAATTTCTTAACAATCGACTGCTATGATGGGGTTGTACCGAAGCACAGATCAGGAACTCTCATGCTGCAAGAGCTCGAATTAGGGCGTCAACAATCCAGCATCAAGGTTATTACCGCAGCCAAAGAAAAGTCGACGTTATTCAAACGTCCCAAGCCTGCCGAAGACCTGATTCGGTTACTCCTGCTCTTCTGCGGCCTGCTCTCCATTTTCACCACCATTGGCATTGTCTACGAAATTGGCAAAGAAGCGCTCCTGTTTTTCGCCAGCGAGGGCTTCAGCTTCGTCGATTTCTTCACGCAGACGTCATGGGCGCCGGAAACGGGCAGCATCGGCATTTTGCCGCTGCTCACCTCCACGCTGCTGACGAGCTTCGTCGCGATGCTGGTGGCGCTGCCGCTCGGCCTCGGCTCGGCGATTTACCTGAGCGAATATGCGTCGCCCAATGTGCGCGCCACGCTCAAACCGATTCTGGAAATCCTCGCGGGTATCCCCACCGTGGTGTACGGATACTTCGCGCTCACGTTTATGACTCCGATGCTGCGCAGCCTGTTCGGCGACAATACCGTCAATATCTACAACATGGCGTCGGCCGGGCTGGTCATGGGCATCATGATTTTGCCGACCATCAGCTCGATGAGCGAAGACGCCCTGAGCGCTGTGCCGCGGTCGCTGCGCGAAGCCTCATATGGCCTCGGCGCGACCAAGTTTGAGACGGTGATCAAAGTGGTGCTCCCGGCGGCGCTCTCCGGCATTCTCGCCGCCGCCATCATCGGCATTTCGCGCGCAGTCGGCGAGACGATGATCGTCGCGCTGGCGGCGGGCGCGGGTCCCAACTTCACCTTCAACATCTTCCAGAGCGCCGAAACCATGACCGGGCACATCGCTCGCATCAGCGGTGGTGACCTGTCTTACGACAGCATTCAGTACAACAGCCTGTTCGCCATCGGCCTGACGCTGTTCTTCATGACGCTCGTGCTGAACCTGTTCAGCCGCTGGGTCTCGCAGCGCTTCCGTGAGGTCTATCAATAATGGACACCAATCCGCTGCGCGACGACGCGCAGTTCAAGCGGGGGCTGGCGGCGCGCCAGTTCCGCGGCAGTCTGTGGAAACGCTTTTTCGCCCTCTCCACGCTGATCGCCATCGCCGCCTTGATCGCGCTGTTCTTCAACGTGGCCAACCGCGCCTTCGGTTACGTCATCGCGGAATATGACCCCGACATCACGACGACGATTGAAACGGGCGACATTCGCACGCTGAGCACCGAAGAGCTCGCCCAGTTGATCGCCACCTATGCGGAAAACCGCCTGCGCGTGATCATCCGCAATAACTTGAGCGTGGTTCCCAACGATCAGTTCACCACCTCGCCGCTGAGTGTGGCGCTGGCAGGGCGCACGTTCCCCGCCGAATGGAACGATCTGACGATCAACGATCTCACCGCGCCCGATTGGACGCAGATCATCGCCACCAACATCAGCCATGATCAACTCGTCACGATCATCCTCGACGACATCGTCGAAGAGACTATCCACGAAACCTACACGCTGACCGACTCGCTGTTCGACGCCGCGCGCATCCAAGCGGTCGCCGCTGATGAGTATCCGAACGCGACGCTCTATTTCCGCACGTGGATCGACTGGAGCTTCATCACCAACCCCGGTTCGAGCGACCCCACACAGGCAGGCATCCGCACTGCGCTGCTTGGTTCGCTGTGGCTGATGAGCATCACCTTCCTGTTTGCCTTCCCCATTGGCGTGGGCGCGGCCATTTATCTGGAAGAATACGCCGCCGACACCCGGCTCAACCGCCTGATCGAGACGAACATCCGCAATCTGGCGGGTGTCCCGTCGATCATCTACGGTCTGCTGGGGTTAGCGATCTTCGTGCGCACACTCAGTGGCCTGACGAGCGGTCAATGGTTTGGCATCACCGACAGCAACGGCCGCACAATTTTGTCGGCTGGCTTGACGATGGGCTTGCTCATCCTGCCCGTGATCATCATCAACTCGCAGGAAGCGCTGCGCGCAGTGCCGTTCTCCCTGCGTGAGGCCAGCTACGGTCTCGGCGGGACGAAGTGGCAGACGATCTGGCGGACGGTATTGCCCGCCGCCCTGCCCGGCATCCTGACCGGGACGATCCTCGGCGTGAGCCGCGCCATCGGCGAGACCGCCCCGCTGATCATCGTCGGCGCATCGACCGCCATTCTGTCGAACACACCGCCCGACCCGAACAGCCCGTTCAGTTCATTCACCGCTATCCCGCTGCAAATCTACCAGTGGACAGCGCGCCCCCAGAGCGAATTCAAGACCATCGCCGCGGCGGCCATTCTCGTGCTGCTCGTGGTGCTGCTGACACTCAACGCGTCGGCGATCATCCTGCGCCAGCGCTTTAGAAGGAGACTTTCGGCATGACGCAAGTCCTGACCGCGCACGCGTTTGAATTGAAAAACCTGAATGTCTTTTACGGAGACAAGCTCGCCGTGAATGACGTGAATATGAGCATCCAGCGCCAGAAGATCACCGCCTTTATCGGGCCATCGGGCTGTGGTAAAAGCACGGTGCTGCGCTCGCTCAACCGCATGAACGACCTGATCCCCGGCGCGCGGGTGGCGGGTGGAGTGTTCTTCAACCATCAAGACCTGTACGCGCCGAACATCGACGCTGTCGAAGTGCGCCGCCGCATCGGCATGGTCTTCCAGAAGCCGAATCCGTTCCCCAAGAGCATTTACGATAACGTAGCTTACGGCCCGCGTCTGCTCGGGGTGCGCAACCGTTCCGCGCTGGATGAAATCGTCGAAGGCAGCCTCAAACGCGCTTACCTATGGGATGAGGTCAAGGGTGACCTGAAGAAATCCGGGTTCGCGCTCTCCGGTGGACAGCAGCAGCGCTTGTGCATTGCGCGCACCATCGCCGTCGAACCGGAAGTCATCCTCATGGACGAGCCGTGCTCTGCGCTCGACCCGATTGCCACGCAAGCCATCGAAGAGCTGATGAAAGAGCTGGTCAAGCACTACACCATCGTCATCGTGACGCACAACATGCAGCAGGCGCAGCGCGTCAGCGATTACACGGCGTTCTTCAGCATCCGCAAGGAAGAAGAAGTCGGCGGCAAGGAAAAACGCTGGGGCGTGCTGATCGAGTACAACCCGACCGAGAAGCTGTTCGCGCAGCCCGACCACGAAGAGACCGAACGCTACATCCGCGGCGAATTTGGTTGATCTGAGCCATTAGCCGTTAGCAATTAGCTCAAAGCAAAAGAGGACAGGCACCATGTGCGCTGTCCTCTTTTTATTGATTTTGACCTTCAGGCTCAGTGCTGCATCCGGCAAATGATTCGAGCCGTAGGGGCAGACCTGCGTGTCTGCCCGACTGAGGGCGCACACATCGGTGCGCCCCTACAACCTTGGTTTGACGGATTTACCGAACTGAGCGGTTACGCGGCTTTGCCGAAGCCGACCAGACGACCGAGCAGGATCAAAGCGATGGAACCGACCACGCCGACGATGATGCGCCCGATCAGGCTGCCATCACCCCAGTCCGCGCCAATCACGTTGAACAGGAAGCTGCCGACCACGCCACCCGCCAGACCGAGCAGAATGTTGCCGAGCGCGCCGTAGCCACGCCCGCTCATAAGCTTGCCCGCCAGCCAACCGATCAACGCCCAGATGAGCAGCGGAACGAGCAGGCCGATGATGCTCACGGTGACGCCGACGAGCAGCGAAATCACGATGTAGCCAATGATCAGAATGGCGATCAGTAGCAGAATAGGCATGTCTCTCTCTCCCCTAGAGTTTGTGTTTACATGCGTATATACGCCATTGATGGCGAAATGTTGCGAGGAAGCGCCCACATCCCCACAAAATGCGGGGTAAAGCGAGATCATGCGCTGTTGTCACCTTACCCCTCACCCCCAACCCCTCTCCCACGCAAGCGGGGAGAGGGGAGGCTCGGCGAGTAATGTTGGCTCCCCTCCCTGAATTCGGGGAGGGGTCGGGGGTGGGGTGGTCGTTCAGCTCACTACGAAGTCGCTTTCCGCAGCACCACGTACAAATTGACATCCCCGGTGAAGCCATCGGCGCGGTACTGCGCGACGCGTTCCAGCCCCGTCGCCGCGATCAACCGCTCGGCTTCCGCATCGTCGACGTAATGGCAGTAGCGCAGCGCCCGTTCGCCGCGCCGCCAGTCGAGCAGATAATCGTGCGCTTCGATCTGCAGATCGGCGTCCCATGGCACAAGGCGATCGCGAAAGCGCGGGTACTCGTAGAAGCGCCACGCCGTGCACACGAGCAGACCGCCTGGCGCCACGCGCTCCGCGAGTGTGCGCAGGAAGGCCAGGCGCCGATCCGCGCCGGGCAGGTGATGCAGCACGCCGAACAGCACGACCAGATCATAACTCCCCTCATCCGGCGGGTGTTCGACAATATCGCGTTCTTCGAGGGTTGCATCCGGCAAACTGACGCGCGCTTTATCGAGCAGCGCGGCGCTGTTGTCCATGCCGTGATAGCGAATCGCGCCGAGCTTCTCGCGCAAAAATACGCCAAAGCGCCCGTTGCCGCAGCCCACATCGAGGACGGACAACAACCCCACCCCCGACCCCTCCCCGAATTCAGGGAGGGGAGACAGCGGCACTTGGCCGTTCGCCCCCTCTCCAGGGGAAAAGGGGGTTTGGGGGTGAGGTCGCAGATATTCGATCAGCTTCTCCCACCCGACCCACGCCTGACCGCGCGTCGCATCGAAGTCGTCGGCGACGGTGGCGTAAAACTGGCGGTTGATCGCGTTCAGGCGGCGGACGGTCGCGTCGTCCATCTAGGCGATCCATTTCCACGTCACAAAGCGGCTGATCGTGAGCAGCGCCAGCCCGATGGACGCGCCATAAATCACGAGCGCGCTCCAGATCTGGCGGGCATACAGCGCGAGCACGATGTACAGCGGGAAGATCACCGCGCCGTAGCGGGGCATGGCGCTGAGTGTGCCGCTGGCAATCGGGATCAACAGGGCGAACAGCGCGAACAGCCCCCACGCGCGATCTTTGCGCCATACCAGCACCGCCAGCGCGAGATAAATCAGCGTGAGGATGAGATCCAGCCACGCGGGATGCCAACCGAACAGCGCCACATCGACGCCGCTGAAATAGACTGTGAACGCCTCAATGGGATTACCCGCCGTGCGCCCCCACACCTGCTCATACGCGCCGAAGTACGCGAACAGATCGCCGACATACAGCCCCGCGCCAAAAATGTACGCGGCGAAGATCAGCGGGGGGAGGTGCGCCAGAATCAGCCGCAGCACGCGCTTGTCCGGCGCAGACTTCCACGCATACCAGAGCAGCGCCGGGTACAGTGCCACGCCGACCGAACGCGTCAGACAGGCGAGCGCCGCCGCGAGCACCGCCCATCCGAAGTGGTCGCGGTCGAGCAGCAAGAAGGTGAGCAGACTGAGCAGCAAGAACAGCGCTTCGGTGTACACGCCGGAGAGGAAGATGCTGATTGGGGAGACGAGCAGAAGCAGCGCCGCGCGCCACGCGGTCGCGCGGTCAAAGCGGCGGCGCACGAGATCAAACAGCACGACCGTCGCGGCGAACAACGCCACATTCGATACCGCCAGCCCGCCGAGCGTCGCGCAGGTGCTGAGGTACGGCGAAAGCGCGCATCCGGTCGGCGTGAGGCCGCTCACGAGGTGAAGCAGGGCGGGGTAGAGCGGGAAGAAGGCCAGATCTCCGGTCGGTTGCCGCTCATTCAGCCAGTCGTAGCCCTCCGTGGCAATGGTCGCGTAGAAGCCTGCATCCCAGCGATACCACATGTCGAGCGCCGGGCCGCCATCCAGCAGATGCGTGTATTCCTCACCCTGCGTGGAGTCGAGGTAGGTCATGGACAGCACGCCGATCACGACGATGAGCACGCGTGTGATAACGAACGCGGCGAGCAGGAGCAGCAGATCACGGCGGGTCATTGTGGCAGCCCCCAGAGGATAACGCTCTGATCTCTTGAGGCAGAGGCAAGCATAGTTTCATCAGACGAGAGCGTAATCGAGTAAATGACGTCACTATGATCGGTGAGGGCTGCGATAGTTTTAGATGCAGCAACATCCCATAAACGAATTGTCTTATCAATCGAACAAGAAACGAGTAATCGCCCGTCACGGGTGAAGATAATTGCTCGAATAGAGTCTTTATGTCCGATCAATGTACCCACTATACGCTGTGAAGCAATATCCCAGAGCGTGATTTTTCCATTATCATCGCCAGTCGCCAATAGTCGTCCGTTTGGTGAGAAGGCGATTGCAGGTACAGAATCGTCATGGGGAGCAAGTGACGCAAACGGCTTGCGGGTAGCAATATTCCAAAGTCGGACTGTCGTATCGCCTCCGGATGAAGCGAGTAAGACACCATCGGGAGAGAACGCGACACACCCCACCCACTGTTTATGGTCGGTAAAAGATTCAATGAGTTCGCGGTTAGTAATATCCCAAAGTTTTACGGTTTTGTCAGCGCCACCCGAAGCAAGCAGCTTGCCATTCGGCGAAAAAGCGATGGCTTGAACTGAATTGGTGTGTCCAATCAAGGGTGTTAAGTCCTCCCAACTCAAGCTCGTCCATAACCTTACCGCTTTGTCAGCACCACCAGCCGCGAAAATGGCTCCATCTGGAGAAAAAGCAATGCTATAGATAAAACCTGTGCAGCCAATCAGGCTGTGGAGTTTGGTATAAGTCGTGCTGCTCCATAATCGGATCACTTTGTCCCAAGACCCGGAGGCCACCAATTCCCCATTCGGCGAAAAAGCAACACTGTACACATAACTCGTATGGCCGCTTAAGCGGGTTTGCCGGGTTAGCTGCTGGGCATTCTCAGGGGTAATTCGTTGGCGTTTCGAAGTTGGTAAGGGATCTGAGACAACGCTGGTTTCACTAATCAGTTCACTTGGTAATTTGAGCGCCGCTGCCAGTTTGCTAAAGGCGCCTGCGTTATCTCCCCGCACCGCGTAATGAGTGAGATCCACTTGTTCGACATTGGCTAGGAAGAAAAAATCCACCATAGTCGCGGATTCAAGCAGCACCGGGATCACTGGTTTACCTTTGGTGAAGCCCCACGCGATTTCCGCCTGTACCCACTTGGACTCGACGGAACGCGGACTAACAAGAAATACAATACAATCGCATTTTTCAATCTCGCGCCCCAATTGTCCAACGAAGCTTGCTCCAGCCACTAATTCCTGATAGTCAATAAAAACTTCCGCGCCACGACTGCTCAGTTCAACGGCGATCACCTCGGCGATAGCTTTGTCAAGGCGGGAATAGCTGATGAAAACGCGGGTCATAGGAGCAGCCTCACGGAGGGTTCAGAACGTGCGGCAATTATGGCGCAGATGCAGGGATTTTGCAGGGAGTTGACCTCACCCCTCGCCTTTAGGAGAGGGGACGGGGGTGAGGTTTCTGGTTTAGTGGTGCGCGGCGTGACTCTCCTGCTTGACCATCGTGCGCCCGTAGATCGCCGTGAGCGCTTGCTGAATGGTCGTGTATTTGAACTGGTAGCCGAGTTCGAGCAGCCGCTGCGGGATGACGCGCTGACCGTCGAGCACGACCGTGGTCACGTCGCCGAACGCGGCTTTCATGGCGAAACCGGGCACGGGCGCGATCATCGGGCGCTTCATCGACTCGCCGAGCGCCTTGGCCAACTGTTTATTGGTCACGGGGTTGGGTGCGGTCAGGTTGAACGGGCCGCGCGCGTCGGCGTGGTCGATCAGGAAGCGGATCGCGCTAATCTCGTCGTCAATGTGAATCCACGACATCTGCTGCTGGCCATCGCCGAAGTAGCCGCCCGCGAACAGTTTGAACGGGAGCGCCATGCGCGGGAGCGCGCCGCCGTCGCGGCTGAGCACCACGCCCGTCCGGATGATAGCGCGGCGCACACCGTGGTCTTCAACGCCCTTGGTCGAGTCTTCCCACGCCTTCGTGACTTCCGCGAGGAAATCATCGCCCGCGGGTGAGGCCTCGGTCAGGTTTTCGTCGCCATGCACGCCGTAGTAGCCGACCGCCGACGATTGAATCAGCACGCTGGGCTTGGTCTTGGCGCTGGCGACCGCCGCTATGACCGCCGCACCTGCATTGAGGCGGCTGTCCTTGATCGCGGCGCGCTTCTCCGACGACCAGCGTTCCGGCAAGAAACCCTCGCCCGCGATACTCGCGCCCGCCAGATTGACAATCGCGCCCGCGCCATCAGCCAGATGCCCCCAACCATTCGCCGTTTTACCATCCCATGGCGTGACCTTCACGCCCCGCGGAAGGCCGCTCGTTTTGTTGGGATTGCGCCCCAACACAATCACTTCGTGTCCGTCGTGGTGCAAGCTCGCCACCAACGCCTGCCCGATCAAGCCCGTGCCACCGGTAACAATTACGCGCATCGCTCTATCCTTTCAGGATGAGAGTTAAAAGTAGAAAGTTAAAAGTCAAAGACGCTGTCGATGTTTTTCACTTTTAACTTTGCCCTTTTAACTTTTAACTATTTTGCCACTTTAGCGCAACGGTATGAGGCGGTCATTAACCGAAGTTTATTCGACCGTAATTGTTGTGAGGATAATGTGATCACTATCGGCCACGGGCAGCCGCGCATACGGAGCTTCGGTGCTGTACACCCCGGCGATCAGCGTGTACGCACCCGGCGGCAGGTCGATCAGCAGCGCGTGATTGTCCGTCACGGGCTGATCTGGCGTCCATGTTGAGGTGATCGCCAAGCCGCCGCCCGGTTCGCTGTCGCGCTGCGCAACGAGTACACCATTCTGATCGAGGATTTGCACGAAAACATTATAGCGGGTCGTCAGCGGCGCGGCGGTTTGCCACGTGAACTGGATCTGTAAGGCGTCGCCGCGCTGGAAGGTCTCAGCGTTCAGGGCGTAACTGTCGAGGGTAATCTGATCGCCGAACTGCGCGCCCGACTCACGTTCAATCGGCAGCGGCGCGGCGGTGACGTAGCGCGCGAGGCGCACATCACCGTACCACGTGTCGCCGAGTTCAAAGGCGTTCGCATCGAGCGTCGTCTCAACCACGCGCTGCGGATCGCGCTCCGTTTCGCCCCAGAAGACCACATACACCCGCTCCACCTCCGCCAGCACCGCGTCGACCGCGGCGCGCGTTTCGGCATCATCGCCGCCCAAGCCCGGCGGCAGCGGGTGAATGGGGATACTCTGTAGGGACGAGGCCTGCCTCGTCCAATAGTAGTTGAATACTTCTGCCTGATTCGGCGCATCGAGGATGATCGCGTCGCCCAACCGTCCCTGCGCGCTGATGAGGCCGACGATCCCGCGGTAATCCGGTCGCTGATAGGCGGGATCACTGTACAGCGGCGGCAGCACGTTGATCCCCGCCCCAACGATCCACACGAGCGCGGCAGCCGCCGCAATCCGTGTGATTACGCGGCGGCGCGGCACTTCGAACGACCACAGAACCTGCACGCCGCGCCCGATCATCAACGCCCAGCCAATCTGCGAGGCGATGATCACCTTGACGTTGTCGGGACGATACAACCCGGCCAGCAGAAAGATCGCCAGCGGGATCAGCGCCCACGCCGCCGGGAGCGCCAAGCGCCAGATCGACTCGCGGCGGCGCACGGTCAAGCCGAACAGCACGAGAATGAGCGGAATCGCCAGCGGCAGATCGCCTGCCGTCAGCCCGAAGGTCAGCCAGCGCAGGCTGATGCCGAGCGCGGCGAGGATCGGCGTCTGGTCGCCGGTGTTCGGCCATGTGGTGATCTGTTGCATCGCCGTCGGCAGCCACGGCACGTACAGCGCAATGGTCAGCAGGTTGGCGACGACGTACAGCAAAAAAGGACGGAGTTGGGGATTGGTAGCGGACGCCATGTATGGCATCCCTACGGATAGCGGTTTGTAGGGTCGCGATATATCGCGTCCGCGCCCGAATAGCCAGAGGATCGCGATCACGCCCTGTGCGAGCATGAGGAACGGGTAGGCATACTGCGTCCACACGCCTGCCGCGTTGATCACGCCGAGCACCCACGCCCGCCGCCACGTGGGACGCTCACAGAAGCAGATCAGCGCCCAGAAGCCTGCCGCCCCCCACAACGCGAGCAGCGCGTACATGCGCGTCTCCTGCGCGTAGTAGAGGCTAAACGTGTTGATCGCCGTAAGCAGCGCCGCCGTCAGTCCAGCGAATTCGCCGGACAAGCGCCGCCCGACCGCGTAGGCGAACGCCACGCTGATCACGCTGGCGAACGCGGAGAGCGCCCGCAGCGCAAACTCGCTCTCGCCGACCAGCGCCCGCCAGATCGCCAGCAACCAATAGTAACCGGGCGGGTGAATATCCCGTGCAGCATTGGCGGCGATGTCGGCAAACGAGCGCGTCGCCTGCACGTAGCTGTTGCCCTCGTCATTCCAGAACGACTGCGCGCCGAGGTTGGTGAAGCGCAACCCCGCCGCAAGCAGCAGGATGAGCAGAGCAATCAGCCAGAGGTGTCGTCGGGTCATGGTAGCAGCTTACAGATGCTTCTTAAAATGCTCGGTGATCGCGTTGTAGCAGGTCACGCGGTTCTCCAGCTTGAGCACGTCGTGACCTTCGTTCTCGAACATCAGGTAATCGACCTCTTTGCCCTGCGACCGCAAATACTCGACCACGTCGTGCGACTCGCGTTCGACCACCCGCGGATCGTTCTTGCCCTGAATCACGAGCATCGGGCACGCCAGTTGATCGACATAGGTGCGCGGCGACCGTTCGGTGAGCAGATCGTGGTCTTTCTCCGGGTGGCCGAGCGCCATGTAGAAGTAGGGCTTCCACGTTTCCGGGATGCGCTCGGAGAACGTGAAAAGGTCATACGGGCCGAACATATCGACCGCCGCTTTCCACAAATCAGGATGGCGGAACGCCTGAATCAGCGTCATGTAGCCGCCATACGAGCGACCAACCACACCCGCCCGCGACGGATCGACGCGCGGATGATCCGCCAACAGTTTGAGCGCATGCACGTGATCCAGTCGATCCTGCCCGCCCCAATCCTTATCGATGCGCTTGGTATAGTCGAGACCGTACCCCGTGCTGCCGCGCACATTGGGCACGAACACCGCGAAGCCGTTCAGCGTGAGGTACTGGATGAGCGGCATGGAGAACCACGAAAAATCCGGGCGTTCCTGACTCTGCGGGCCGCCGTGAATGTAGTAGACGAGCGGACGCTTGCCCGCAAAACCGAGCGACGGCGCGGGCAGATACAGGCGCGCGGAGATGCGCAGCCCATCATGCGAGATGAACGAGGCGTCTTCGCCGGGGGAGAGCACCTCGGCGGGGATGCCGAGCACGGCCTCGTCGGTGTGCCGCGTGACCGTCTGGCGATCCGCGCCGCTCACCGTGTAGAGCTGAGTCGGCGAGGTGGCGGTCGAAAACGAAAAGCTGAAGCTGTCGCTGATCGGCTCGTAGTCGACGCCGTGCAGCACGCCGCCGGACAGCTCGCCTTGCCCCGCGATCACGTGAGTGAGGCGCATGGTGAGCGCCGCCTCGTCGAATTCGCCTTCGTACACCCACGACGCGCCGTCGATGTTGTAGATCAGCGAGTAGCGGTTGTCGACCACATCATCCAGATTGACCAGTTCGCCGACGCCCGTATGCGCTGCGCCCGTGACGGTCACACGTTTGATGCCGCCGCCCACCTTCAGGTCGATATAGCCGAGGCCGAAGGTGTCTTCAAACAGCGCCGTGATGAACACCAGCCCGCGTTCGGTGAAATGCGTCGCGTTGATGGCGTTGAGCGGCACATCCTGGTCCGCCGCCCGCGTGCTGATCGGGATGCCGCACAGCAGCAGCAGGTCTTCTTTGCCCTGCTCCCACAGGAACAGGCAGTCATCGCCCATCGTGTAGCTTTCCACCAGCGCGACCCTATCATGCGTCGCGTTGACGCCGATGGGCGTAATGCCGTAGGTGCTCTCGCCGAGGTACGTCATCGCGCCCGTCACCATATCAACCTGATACGCCTTTTGCAGCGGCTGGTCGTTGAGCTCGACGTTGAAATAGGCGAGATTGCGGTCGATGTCGCATTCGGTGCAGTGAGCGCGTGCGTTGCCGAGTTCGGGCAGCGCGGGTTCTGGGAAGCCACCGCCGATGGGGATGAGCATCGGCTGATAGTTCTCGTCGCCGTCCCGGTCAATCATCACCATAATCTGGCCGATCTTCGGGAAGACGTAGAACGGATACCCGCCGATCAACTCCGGGTTCTGCAGGGCGATAGTCGGTGGGAGCAGAGGCTGCGGCACGCTGCCACCGAAACGCATGACGTACAGGCTCAAGCGCCCGCTTAGGTTGCTGATGAAGTAAATGTGATCGCCGACGCGCTGCGGAGCGAGAAATAAACGTGCGGACAAAAACGATTCAATCTTATACATGCGCGCTGTCCTTGGTAGGGACGCGCAACGGCGCGTCCGTTCCGATAGATGATTGCGGACGCCCCGTTGGGCGTCCCTACAACTTCCCCCTCTCCGCCGGGAGAGGAGGCCAGGGGGTGAGGTTAGCGTTTACGCCACAGATACCCAACCATAGCGCCGATCCCGGTGATCAGCAAGGCGACCACTGTCCCGATGATGGGCGTCAACTGCGGTATCGTGCGGTCGGATACCGTAACGCTGTCGAGCAGTATAGGTTCGTCGGCGGAAATCGAGTACGGCAGCCATTCCGCCCACAGGGACGCATGAATTTGCGTTTCCGTCCATTGCGACGGATCGGGACTCACATACTCGGTGACGGATGTCGCGTCTCTCTGCGTAAATAACTGGAAGCGTTCGCCTTTCCAGCGGACGGTAACGTGTGTTCCGTAGGCATGGATGGGCGCACCCATGATCAGACTTGCTTCGCCAAACTGTGCCCCTTCGATCGCCTGCACCGTCGGCTCAAACCCGCGCGTGATCGCCCAGTGATCCGCTTGATGCACACCCGCATACAGGATCGGCGGGAGATCGAAATTGCGCATCGCCTCGTAGACGGGCAGCGGCGTGAAATCCGGTTCGACCATGCGGAAATAGTAGAACGGCAGGTTGCGCTCGGTATCGGTCGCCCGCTTGAAGAACCAGTAATTGACCACGCCCAGCCACGGCCAGTCACTTTCCGCCCGTTCGTAGGCTTGCGGCATATAGGCGGCGGCCTGCTCCTGCGTGACCGCGCCGAAGTTTTCGCGCCCGACCACATCCGGCGATACATCCGGTGAGTTGACGGGATTCCACGCCGCTTCGCTGATCCAGATCGCTTTGTCGGCGTCGCCGTTGGCGACCATGATGTCGCGCACATAGGTGTGCCGCCCAAAGTTGAGCGTCGTCGTGCGCAGCCGCTGATCGGTGGGGCCGCTGTAGAAGCCGTAGCCCTGCACCGACATGATGTCAAAGCAGTCCGCCGCGCCCGCGTCATACATGCGCTGCAAATAGACGAACTCACTCAGGTTGGAGGCATTGAGCGCAACCGTCGGCGAGAGCGCTCCGGCGATCACCACAATTTCCGGATCGACTGCTTTGAGCGCGGTATAGGTGCGGCACAGCATGTCGGTGTAGGCTTCCGGGTTGACGGGCTGCGTGCCCCATTCCGGGTAGATGTTCGGCTCGTTCCAGATTTGATAGTACTGGATGCGCCCCTGATACCGCGAGGCGACCGCCACCGCGTAATTGACATAATCCTGAAAGTCATCCGGCGGCGGAAACGTGCCCTCCTGTGGATCGACGTGTGACCAGTTCGGCGCGGCGTCGAGGCGGGCGATGATCTGCACGCCGTACTGCTCCGCCAAATCGACGATGTTGTCGTACTTGAGCCACGCATCGACCGGGTCGGGCGTGCCATCGCCGTTGTAGTCGTTACGCCGATCCGTGAAGTCGCCGCGCCCGTGAATCTCGATGTCTTCCCACGGGAACTGCTGGCGAATCCACACAAAGCCCGCGTCGGCGATCATCTGCATTTGCTGTTCGCGGCGCGCGGGTTCGACTTCTTGCTGCAAAAAGGTGTTGATGCCCAGTGGATTCTCGCCCGCATGCGAAATCGGCACATCCGGATCGGTGTTGGGCTGCGGTCGGGTGAAGTTGCCCGCCCATTCGACCAGGCCGCGCACCTGCGCGAGCGGCGCTTCTTCGCCCGTCAGATCATAGAAGATACGCCACGCGAGGCCGCGCTGCGAAAGATCGAGGGCGAGCAGGGCGGCGAAGACCAGCACGAGGGTCACCGCCACGAGGAGTAAGGTCAATCGTCGTCGTGTCATGGCGGCGTAGTATAGCGCGGGATAACAGGCGCTCCTACCCGATCAGCTTACGGCTCACCTACGCTGCGCTGAAGAATATCGGTAACCACTTCGGCAACACTCAACGTCGTTGTGTCAATTACCTGCCAACCCTCGTGGCCTAACTGCTTGATCACGGGATTCATCTGCTGGTAGACGATGCGGATCCCCTCATCAATATAACCGCGCGCGGGCGTATCACCGGAGCGCTCCGCATTCCGCCGATGCGCTTCTGCCTGACTTGGATACAAAATGAAGCGGGTGAGCGAAGCGTGCGCTTGGGCGATCAGTTGGCGGTAGTCCGCCGCGTGATTGGCGTCCCAGAAATCATCAATGATGACCGCGAAGCCTGCTGCCTGATACGCTAGCGCCATGTGGACGGCGGTCTGCCGAGCCAGCGTGATTTGCTGCACTAAGTCCGCGCCCCACTCGGCACTGGGGAGCGCCAGCCCCGAAACGACCATCGTTCGCAAATCATCAACTGGTATGTGGATACTCTTGGGAAAACGTTGAGCAACCGCGCGGCTGGTGGTGCTTTTTCCGACGGCGGGCGCGCCAACGACAATTACAATGGGCGGCATGTGGTTTTCCGATCTGGCGCAGGGCGATGAAGTGGACTGCGCATCAGTGTAGGGGGTTTGTCGCCGCCACGCAAACGTCAGCGCTGGTAACTGACCAGCAGCAACGCCAGTCCGTTTTGTATTATGGGCATATACTTTATGCAGCGCAGGCTCACATAGGAGATCAACTGTGGCCGCTAATCGTGCTCCGTATATGCCTCAGATCGATATCGTCGACAACCTTGAACAACGTTTCGCGGAAGCCTACAAACTCGCCAATCAAACGGTTCAGGGCGGAACTCGCCAGGTCGTCATCCTCACGCCCGGTCGAATGTTACAGAGCTTTGCCTGCCCGCCGCCCGGCTCAATGGACAAGAACTCGGCGACAAAGAACTTGCAGAAACTGGCTCCACCGAAACCCCCGCTGCGCATCGCGGTGATCGCCTTTACCGAACTCAAGAGCGTGGGTGTCGATCTGGAGACGGCCAATCAGGCGATTCCCTTTATGGGCTACATCCTCGGGTTGGGCTACCTCGGTCACAGCGTCGTCATTTTTGAGGGGCATCCTTCCGCTTTGAGCGCTGGCTGTCAGGGAGTGCACCGCCTCATCATCGATGGCGGCATGATTCCGTATCTGCAAGCCAGGTGGTCGAACCAGGCGTTCGCCAGCATGGACCCGGCGGGGCAAGTTTATGTTTTCGGGCGCGATCTGTCGATCAACCGCATCATCCCGACGCCGCCCGCCAACCCCAATCCGCCCACTCCCCCCAGCAGTGAACCGCCGCCTTCCAAGCCGTCATTCTTGAAGGGCTTGTTCAAAAAGAAGGATTGACGGGAACTCATTGCGCTGAGACCGGGCACCAGAGCGGTTTTTGTGTGAGGTCTGGATACCTTTACTTCCCGCCGTCACCGCTGTAGCCCGCTAACTCTCACGCAGTTGTAATTTGATCGTCCATTTATTTCAAGTATAATAAAGACAATCTGTGAGTACAGGCAGGAGTGTTCGACATGTTTGGAAGCAAGCGAAACGACACTATTCAAGACAAAGCTGAAGACATTCTCGATGACGCGGGCAAGAGCATCAGCGAATTCGGGCGCGAGGCACGACACAAGGCCGACGGCGCGAAGAAAGACATGGTCAAGACCCTGCACAGCGCCGCACACACCATCCGCAAGGAAGCGCGTGACGCGCAGGTGAGCAGCGACGTGCGTGAGCACGCCGATAACGTCGCCCGGGGCTTTGAGCGGGCGGCACGCTACCTCAACAAGCATTCGTATGAAGACATCGGCGAGGATGTGACCGAAGGCGTCAAGGCCAACCCGTGGCGCACGCTGGCGATCATCTTCGTCATCGGCCTGATCGTCGGGCTGATCCTGCGCGGCGACGACAAGCCGAACTTCTCGACGCACGCCACCGACAACTACCGTCGACCGTAACCGCTAACCTCACCCTGCTGGCTGCGCCAGCAGGGTGAGGTTGGCGTTTTAACTTTTAACTCCACTTAAGTTACAATGGGCAACCGGGCGACACAGCCCGGTTTTTCGATTCTACAGGCGGCTCGATGGTCAAATTCATGCTCATGTTCCACAAGCCGAGCGATCTCGCCCGGTTTGAGGACTCGTACAACGCTTTCCTCGCGCAGATCGAACGGATTCCGAACATCACCCGGCGGCAGGTCATCAGCATCCTCGGCAGTCCGCAGGGAACGCCCACCATCTACCGGATTCTCGAAGTTTACTTCAGCGACTACGATACGCTGACGGCGGCGCTGCGCTCTCCGGAAGGACAGGCGGCGGGCGGCATCCTCAATCAATTCCCGAAAGGGACAGTCGATATGCTTTTTGCCGAAGTCTACGAAGAAGTCGGCGGCTCTACACCCACGGAGTGAACACCTATGGCCACGAACATGAAAGCGCTCAGAGATCGCATTGCCGCCGAAGGACGAAATCTCGGCAGCGGCATTCTCAAAATTGACAGCTTGCTCAACCACCAGATCTACCCGCAGTTAATGTACGAGATGGGCGAAGAGATGGCGCGGCGCTTCGCCGATGTCAAAGTCGACCGCATCCTCACGGCGGAAATTTCGGGGATCGCGCCCGCGTTGATGGCGGGCTATGTGCTCAAAGTCCCGGTCGTGTACGCGCGTAAAACCAAGCCGATCACCATGTTTGGCCCGGTCTTTCTGGAAACCGCGCCGAGCCACACCAAAGGCGGCGAAGTCAACCTGCTCGTTTCGGCGGAATTCCTGCTGCCGGATCAGGACGTGCTCATCATCGACGACTTCCTCGCCTCCGGGCAAACGCTGCGGGCGCTCGTGCGCATGGTCGAAAGCGCGCGCTCACGCGTAGCGGGTGTCGGCGTGGTCGTCGAAAAGACGTTCGAAGGCGGGCGCAATTTCATGCGCTCCAAGGGCTACACCATGCCGATTGAGGCGCTGTGCACCATCGTCAGCATGGACAACGGCTCGATCCAGTTCTCCGAGGAAGACGTATGACCGATTTACGGCAGGGCGGCATCGCGATCCTCGATTTCGGGTCGCAGTACACCCAGTTGATCGCGCGGCGCTTGCGTGAACAGGGCGTGTACGCCGAAGTCTTCCCGTGCGACGCGGACGCCGCCAAGATCAACGCGCATCAGCCGAGCGGCTACATCCTCTCCGGCGGACCAGCCAGCATCTACGAAGTGGACGCGCCGCAGTTACCGCCGTTTCTGCTGGAAACGGGCAAGCCGATTCTCGGTATCTGCTACGGCATGCAGGCGCTGACACACGCGCTCGGCGGCGTGGTCGCTCCCGCGCAATCGCGCGAATACGGCGCGGTGCTGATCATGCACACGGGTGGCGATAACCCGCTGTTCAACGGCCTGTCGCCGGAAACCAACGTGTGGATGTCGCACGGCGACCGCATCGAACGCCCACCGCAGGGTTTCATCCCGCTGGCGACCTCCGAGAATTCGCCGTATGCCGCGATGGGCGATCCCGCGCGCGGCTATTTCGGCGTACAGTTTCACCCGGAAGTTCGACATACAGCGCAGGGCACGCAGCTGCTGCGGAACTTCATCTTTGATGTGTGCGCATGTGAGTCGAAGTGGTCGCCTGCCGCCTTCATCGACGATGCGGTGCAAGCGATTCGCGCCAAAGTCGGCGACGCGCATGTGCTGCTCGCGCTGAGCGGTGGCGTCGATTCGGCGGTGGCCGGGGCGCTGCTCAATAAGGCCATCGGCGAACGTTTGATCGCGGTGTTCGTTAACACGGGCATGCTGCGCCTCAACGAAGCCGAACAGGTCGTGCAGGTCTTCCACGACGAACAGCACATGAACCTGATCGCTGTCGACTCGACCGAGGAATTCCTCGACGCGCTGCGCGGCGTCACCGAACCGGAAGCGAAACGCAAGATCATCGGCAAGCAGTTCATCGACACTTTCAGCGATCAGGCCAAACGCCTGCAAGCGCAGTACGGTGATTTGCAGTATCTGGCGCAAGGCACGATTTACCCCGACGTGATCGAATCGGCGGCCAGCAGCAAGAAGTCGCGCGTGATCAAGAGTCACCATAATGTCGGCGGCTTGCCCGAAGATTTGCAGTTTGAACTGGTCGAACCGCTGCGCGACCTGTTCAAGGATGAGGTACGCGCCGTTGGGACGACGCTCGGCCTGCCGGACAGCGTCGTGTGGCGGCAGCCGTTCCCCGGCCCCGGCCTCGCGGTGCGCTGCCTCGGCGAACTGACGTGGGATCGCCTCGAAACGCTGCGCCACGCCGATGCCATCTTCCGCGAAGAACTGGAGCGGCTCGGCTTGCTGCGCACGGGCACATCACAGTCGTTCGCGGTGCTGCTACCCGTCAAAAGCGTCGGTGTGATGGGGGACAACCGCACCTACGAAGAAGTCATCGCGCTGCGCTCGGTCACGACCGATGATTTCATGACGGCGGATTGGGCGCGTCTGCCCTTCGATCTCCTCGCCCGCGTGAGCAATCGCATCGTCAACGAGGTGCGCGGCGTCAACCGCGTGGTCTACGATGTGACGAGCAAGCCGCCCGGCACGATCGAGTGGGAATGACCTAACCGCATCAACCAGTGTAGGGGCGCACCTATGTGTGCGCCCGAAACCGGGCGGACACGTAGGTCTACCCATCCCCGAATTCAGGGAGGGGAAATCGGTCTCCCCTCCCCGAATTCGGGGAGGGGCCGGGGGTGGGGTCGGATTCCGACCTTTTTGGAGACCCTCTGTATGGCGTCCCTGCACAAGAACCATTTTTCTTCTCGTAGGGACGCGATACATCGCGTCCGCCTGAGTGACCAGCCAGACTTGCCCAACCACGCTTTTTCGAGTATAATTTAGCACATAAGTTCTCATTCAAACCCGTTAGGCAGAGGTGAGGTAGCGCGATGGAGCACAACTACTACAACACGTTTATCGAAGTAGCAGAAGATTGCCCTGTCCCGGCGGCGGAGGTGCCTGCCCGCAAAGGCGATAAGCCGACCATCGCCGTCATTCACTTTGAGCTGATCGCTGAGCATCCCTACGAATACACGCAGGAAGACATCCTGTTCGAAACATACGCGCGTACCCATGACATCCCCGAGGATCAGCGGGCGGCGGAACGCGAGAAGTTCTTCGCGAAGGGGCAGCCGTGTTTACGGACGTCGCCATTGTGCAAACGCTATGGCTGGGGGTTTCATCACGATGAGGAGGGGCGGGTCGCGCTCTACCCACGCGGATCAGCCGCCTACGAGCAGTTCGCCAGCACCGACACGATCAAGCATTTGAAAGGCATGCGCTCGAAGCGAGCATAACACGATTGAGGCTTTTGTAGGGACAAGGCATGCCTTGTCCTTTTTGTTTGTTTCTGCTCAGTTGCAAAGATGAAGTAAGAACAGGCAGCACTAACGGTGCAGGTTATAGACCAGCGCTTTAAGCATGGGTTCACGCCGCTGAAGTCGCCATGAACGAGAGCGGATCACATCACCAAATAAGCGTTTCATCACC
>JAYRZU010000084.1:0-38183 GCA_041916315.1 Anaerolineae bacterium | reverse complement strand
GGGTGGGGGGGGGTCGTACCCGCTGCCGACCCGCCGCCACCCGTTCACCCAGCTTACTGCACATTTTCTTCCGCTGCTGCCAGCGTTTTCTGCCCGCGCGGGATGCCAATCGTTAGCGCGATGGGACCGAGCAGCATCAACCACATCGCCGACCCGAGACCGAACGCCTCCGCCGCCACGCCGATCATAAGTGGCAGCAGGTCGTGAATGATGCTCGTCACGCTGTTGATGGTCACGACGAGGCCGCTGCGCCCCGGCAGCGCGGAGTAGAGCTGTGCCTGCAGAATCGAGTACCAGCCTGCGTTGGTGAAACCAAGCAGCGCCACGATGATCAGCTTGGGGATGAAACCGGGCACGAGCAGAAACGCCGGGTAGAGGATGAAGTTGAGCGCGGCGCTGATGCGCAGATAAGTGAGGCCGCGCACGCGTTCCAGCAGCGGGATGAGCAGCAGGTCGCCGATCAAGCCGACGCCCGCCCACACCGCGACCGCGATCCCCGCGCTGGATTCGCCCGCGCGCACCACGTCGACGAAATAGAGCGCAAGGTAGGCGTTGAGGATGTCCATCATCAGGTCGGCGAATTCGAGCAGCACCAGCCAGCGAATGATGTTCCAGTTACGGATCGCCCGCCACACTTCGCGCAGACTAGCGCGCACACCCTCTTCTTCCGGGTCGGCGATCTGCTCCGATTTGGCGAAAGGGAAGCGCGTCGCCGCGAACCAGATGATCAGCGCGAGGATCGCGACGACGAAATAGGCGTCGCGCCAGTTGCCCGTCGTGCCCATGATGAGGCCGAGCAGCAGCGGGCCGACGAACACGCCAACCGCCCCCGCGAACGTCCAGCGCGCCATGTTCTGTTCATGCCGCGTGGGGTCGGTGTCCATGAGCGCGGCCTGCGACAGGCTGACGAATGCGCCTGAACCGGGGTAGAACGCCGCGAAGGCGAATAGCAGCATTGGGAAGCTCATGCTGCCACTAATCAGCAGCAGCGACACGATGAAGGCGACGCCCCCGCCGAGAATCAGGCGGCGGCGCGCCTTGCCATCGGCGATCAGCCCGAACAGCGGCTCGATCACCATCGCGACCAACCCTGGAATCGTGAACAGCAGCCCGATCTGCACGTAGTTCAGGTTGAGCGCGTCACGGATCAGCGGCAGGGCGGCTTGATCCAGCCCAAAGGCCACCTCGTCGACGAATTCGATGGCGAGCAGCACGAACACAAAGAGGCCGACGCGGCGCGTCAGCCGGCGGCTGAGATACTTGAGCATATGCAATTGTCTCCTGTTGGGAATCAAAACATGCCGTCGGCAGTCTGCCCACAGCATTGGCGAGGAAATATGCGGTTAGCGAGTGATTAGGTCAACCTCGGCTGCGGCAGCGCACGAGCATCAACATCTCTCCCAAATCCGTGTGTCTATCATATGCGAAATCGCGCTTGAAATGCAACCACCCGTGCGCGCAAACGTAGATCAGAGTAAGATAGGGCTAGGAAACGAGGTCTTTATCAAAGTTATGATCAACGGACAGCTCATCCCTCACCCTCAGGGCGTGCAGCGTGTGTTTCTGAAAATGCCATTATGGATGTATCGCGCTGGCCTTGGGGAATTCTTGAACTTGACGCGCATCATGGTGCTGGGCACAGTTGGACGCCGCACCGGGTTAGCGCGCTATACGCCGATTGAGTATCGGCGGCACGGCAGCAAAATTTACGTGATGTCCGGTTGGGGGGAACAGCCCCACTGGTATCAAAACCTGTTAGCGTTGCCGGAAGTGACGCTGCAGCTCGGCAAAGAGCGCATCGAAGCGCGCGCGACCGTCGTCACCAATGCGGGCGAAGTCCTGCGCGTGCTGCATTTGTTTCGCCGCGCCGCGCCCTTCGTCTATGATCCCATGCTGGCGCGGATGAGCGCGCGCGATTCAATTTCGCCCAAGACGCTCCCCGAAGTCAGCGACCGTTTCACCATCGTCCGGTTTGATCCGCAGCCGAACGCGCCGGAGACTACGCTGCCGCCCCTGCCAACCGATCTCGCGTGGGTCTGGGTGGGGCTGATTGCTGCGGCCGTATTGAGTGCGCTGATCGTCAGTCTGGTACGCCTCGCAAAACATGAGTGAAAATGTTCTCCGCCGGGTGCGCCTGGCGCTGCAAACTGGCGATTATCCCACCGCGATTCAGGGACTGGAAAGCGCGGCGCAGACGGCGCGCGACGCGGGTGACCGCGCGGGCGAAGGGCGGCATCTCGGCAACCTCGGCCTGATCTACCACCGCCTCGGCCTGATGGAACAGGCGCTGCAAGCCTTTCACCGCGCGCTGTTGAGCGCCCGCGCCGATGGCGACCGCCTGACCGAAGATGGTCTGCTCGGCAACATGGGCAATATCCTGCGTGAGATGGAGCGCTTTGACGAAGCGATTTTGCATCTGAATCAGGCGCTGACACTGGCGCGCGAAGTCGGCGATGAGCGCGGACGCGGCATCTGGTTGGCGAATCTCGGCCTCGTATACGACGACATGCGCCAACCGGAAGACGCCGTGCGCCTGCACGAAGAAGCGGTCAGCATTGCGCGCGCCCTTGGGGATCAGCGCGGGCTGGCGGTGCGGCTGGGCAACCTCGGCAACAGCTATGTCGCGCTCCACCAGTTTCAAGCTGCCATTCCCTTGTTTGAAGAATCGGCGCTGCTCTACCGCGATCTCGGCGAAAAAGGCATGCAGGCGCAGCGACTCGGGGTCATTGGCAACCTGTTTGGGGCGCTTGGGCGCAACAGCGGTTCGCGCCGCAGCCAGATCGAATACCAGCAAAACGCGCTCAAGTACTACATTCGCACGCTGGAGATCGTCCGCGAACTGGGCGATCAACGCAGCGAAGCCGATCTGCTCCGCTCGCTTGGCGCGCTTAATCTCGAACTGCGCAGCACGGATGAAGCGATCGTAGCCCTGGACGAAGCTATCCGCCTGTATACCGCGCTCAATCTGCCGGAGATGGCCGACTCCACCCGCGCGCTCTATCCGGAGGCCGGATGACTGTTCGCCGCCGACGCTGGCCCTTCGCGCGGCGGCGTCCGCTCGCGAACCCGTTTGTGCTGCATCGCCCGGTGGCGCTCGTCGTGCGGGCTGATCCGGCTTTGTCGGTGCAAACGCTCATCGACGCGGCGCGTCCCAGCACGGAACGCCTGCATCTGCGCAACCTGTTCATGGAAGGGCGGCGCTACTACATTCAACCCCGCTCAACGGGCTTTCGCCTGACCAGCGATACGCGCCAATTCTGGGGGGGACGCCGCCGCCGCACAGGGGTGGCTGCCGCGGTCTTCGGCGAGGTCTCCACTCTGGAAGGCGACGACTCGATCACGGCTATCCGCCTGACGACCCGCATCCACGCACCCTACATCCTGAGTTCGTTCCTCATTCCAGCCTTTATCGGCTCAATCATCGCGTCGCTGCCGTGGGCGACGCCTGTGCGCGCCTTGCTGATTGGATTGCTATTCGGGTTGTCGTGGTTCGGTCACTGGGTGAATGCGGCCTTGCAGGCCAGCGAGATGATCTACTTTGTGCGTAAGGCGCTGGAACACTTCCCCCCGGTCGAAGTGGGCACGCTGTCCGCGTCCGTGCCGCATGTGGTCAACAAGCCGCGCGCCGATTTCCGCACCGAATGGCAAAAATTCTACGACGAACACGCGGGGTAAAGCGCAACCGCACCCCTAATCATCACGTAAATTTTTTGGTAGGGACGCAATTCATTGCGTCCGCCTCTTTGCGCTTTGCTGATCAATACGTGGCAGACAGCATACTGTAGGGACGGCCTTCTGGCCGTCCGCTGACCACGGACGCGCAGAAGCGCGTCCCTACAATGCGCTCGATTACTAGATATGTCGGGTCCTATATCGAATTCAGGGAGGGCGAGGAGTTTTTAAGTACCCCCATGCCTCGTCCCTACGAAAACGCTCTTATGTCTCCCCCTGAATTCGAGGTGAGTCGGAAATTACCCCGGCAGTTGCAGCGACCGCGGGAAGCTCGTCAGCACGTCGAGGCCGGTCTCGGTGATGACGACGTTGTCCTCAATGCGGACGCCGCCCATCCCCGGAATATAGATCCCCGGTTCAATGGTGAAGCTCATGCCCGGTTCCAGCAGATCCGTCATGTTGGAGGCGATCTGTGGGATCGGCTCGTGCCCGCCGAGGCCGAGGCCGTGCCCAGTGCGATGCGTGAAGTACGGGCCATAACCCGCCGCTTCGATCACCTCGCGCGCTGCCCGGTCGACCGCGCCCATCGGTACGCCCGGCTTGGCGACGGCCTGCGCCGCGAGGTTGGCCGCCAGCACCGTGTTGTAGATCTTCTGCATTTCGGCAGTCGGCGCGCCGATGCAGAACGTGCGCGTGATGTCCGCCGGGTAGCCGTCCATGCTGCCGCCAAAGTCGATGAGCAGGAATTCGCCCGCTTGCAGCACGCGGTCGGTCACGAAGCCATGCGGATTATCGCTGTTCGGCCCGGTCTGAATCAGTGCGTCGAAGGCGAGACCGTTGCAGCCCTCGCTGAGCACCAGTTCGCTCAAGCGCGCGCTGATCTGGCGCTCGGTCATGCCCGGCTTAACTTCGCGCAAGAGCTGCGCCAGCGCCCGTTCGCTCGCCTGAATCGCTTCCCGCATCAGCGCGATTTCGTCCGCCTTTTTGTGCGCGCGGATGTTGATCAGTTCGCGTTCGACTGGGACGACTTGCAGCGTCGGGTCGATGCTCTGGAAGTTCATCCATTCGGTGACGCGCATGGTCATGCCGTCAATGCCGATGCACTTGCCCGTCAGCCCAAGGTCACGGATTGCCTTCTCAAATGCGCCCATGTGCCCTTCAGTATCTGACCACGGGAACGCGTTGACTTCGAGATCCGGCCGCTTGGTGATCTTCTGCAGTTCGAGCTGCGGGATAACGATGCTCAAGCCCTGCGCGGTGAAAATGGCGACGACCGGACGTTCGGAGAGGTGAAATTCCAGCCCGGTGAAATAGATCATATTCGAACCCGGCACGAGCATCACGGCATCGACGCCGTTGATCGCCTGCAAATCGTCGATGCGGGCTTTGTAATCCAGCATGGCCTTTATTCCTTTGTGCGAGAGTATTTTCAGCCGATTTTACCCGATGTGCCGCCGCAGATCACCTCCAGCCAATAACGGTTGAAGGCTGCGCCATCTACACTCGTCACCAGGTTGATCGGTTTGCCCTGCGGGTCGCGGGTCTCGTAGAGGTAGCTGTCGCGCACCTCCCAAGTGAGCGGCACGCGCTCGACCGTAACACCGTCTGCCCAACCGAGCGCAATGGCGCAGGCCAGCGGGTCATGGTGGAAGTTGATCATGTCGGGATCCACGTGGGAAAAGTTGGCGAACTTCTCGCCGTTGTGCCACTCGTCCCAGAACGCGTCAGCCTGCCGCGCCAGCAGCGCGCCGAGCTTGCCCGCCGACCGCAAACGCGTCACATCCGCACGGCGCAGGGCGGTCTGCGCGGTCACGGTGATGGGGATGCAGGTTGGCTCAGCGTGTTCCTGCACATGCAGCGCCGACCGGACATCGACCTGGACGTTCCAGTCGTCGGTGCGCGCGAAATAGGGGTAGCCGGGCGGCACTTCGTCGACGTACACGCCCATCAGGAACAGGCGCGCGTCCCGCAGAATGCCGGGATATTTCTCGTCGAGCAGGCGCAGATTGGTGAACGGTCCGATCCCGACGATGAGCGCGCCCTGTTCGATGCTCCGCTTGAGCAGTTCGAGCGCCGCATCGATGTGACCGGGGGCGCGCGGCACGGGTTCAGGATAATTGACTTCATCCGGCGGGTAACCGAGTGTGGGATAGCGGTAGTAACCGTCGGCGGTATCCGCGCCCGCCGCGAATGGTATATCACTGCGGCCCATCAGGTCGAGCACATAGCGCACATAGCCCGCGCGGCGACCCTGTTCCTCTGCGACCGTGGTCACGCCCGTGAGTTGCACGTCCGGCAGCTTGAGCAGCATGGCGAGCGCGCATAGGTCGTCCATGTCGCCGCCAATGTCCGTATCGAGATGAATTTTGGTCATGTTTAGTCAAAGTCGGCGGAACGCCACGCCATTTCCTGGAACAACCACGAATTGCCATCCGGATCGCTGAAACCCGCGGACTTCACGCCCCGCCCGTGGTCGGTGATCTCGCTCACGTCGATGCCTTTGGCACGGAATTCGGCGCGGGCGGCGCTCACATCTTTGACGACCAGATGCAGCGCCTTGATCGTCCCCGGCGTCATCTCGTCGAGATTCGGGATGCCGTGGCTGATGACAATTGAACACGCTGAACCTGGCGGCGTCAACTGGATGATGCGCACTTCGGCGCTGATCGTCGTGTCGTGATCGACGTGGAAACCCAGTACATCCGCATAGAAGGCTTTCGCACGATCCAGATCGCGCACGGGGACCGGCACCAACTCCAGTTTCATCTGCATAAGTTACTCCTCCTCAACTTGCGGACAGATGTTCTAGTTTAACATGCTTTTCGAGGAATGCGTCGGTTCTGGGAGCGGTTTAGTCGTCGTAGGTTTCCTGATAGCTGTAATGGACGGCGCAAGCCTGACGCACAGCTTCGACGAAGCCCATGAGCGACTGTGATCCGGGCACATCGGTGACTTCCAACTCGCCAAAGCGGACGCTCAGCCCACCGCTGCCCCGCGCCGGCAAGATGTTGACGACTTCCAAAGTCGTTTGTCCTGCCACTAACTCCACCGTGTCGAATTGCGTGGAGACAAAGTGCGAGTCGCCGTGCCACCAGAGCGCGATCTCGTTGGCGGTCAACCGTTTCGAGACGGTGGGGGGCGTTTCCAGCAGATCGCGTTTGTAGAACGCCTTTTGCGCTTTCCGGCGGACGGGTTCATTTTGTACCACCCACGGTTGCAGCGAGAAGGCATTGATGTTGGATTGCAGTCGACTGATATGCAGCACATCCGGGTTGGTGAGCCTTCCCCACAGCGCCATTTCACGCGCGGTGAGCGCCGCCGCATAGCGCGCCATGATCTGCAGCTCGTCGCGCAGGTTGACGAACAGTCCTGCTGTCGCCCTGCCGCCGTGACTCGCCCGTGGCCCGCCGTAGATCGAGAGCGTCACCCGTAAATCGGCGACGTCCCAGTCGGCGCTGTACGCGACTTGTGAGGCGGTTTTGGTCGCATACCGGATCGCTTTGCTGGGGCGACCGATGGTGGGTTCAAGTTTTGCAAGATAGCGAGATTCCAATTCAGCGAGGGGATAGTCAGCGTCGAGCCTTAGCTCAAAGATTTGCTGCACGCATTCGCGATCCCCGTGCGGACCGCGTACCTCCGTTACCAGCGCCGTGAGGTCGAAAATATGCTGCTCAAGCAGGCGATAGCTCGGCCAACCGTGCTTCGCCGCCTCCAGCAGCAACCCCGGCGCGACTCGTCGCGGGATGGTGTCGAGAACCACACCGATGAGGAGTTCACGTCCACCGAGTAAGCGGCTCATAGCTGTCTCCTGCGCTTAACAGTCAGCGTTCGGGTTGAAGTAGATTGCTAGGTTCAGTTCCGCGGGGACGGCCAACATGAGTTCCGTTATGCCCATATCCTCCCGGACTCGCTCATAACCGTCAGCCGCTAGCCACAAATACTGGGATCGTAAAATTGAGATGTCGGTAAAAGCGTCTATTCGCACCAGGTTCAGACCAATCCCTCCGGGAACCGCCAAGACTCGGGAATCGAATAGAACATCTTGGACGACAATCGAATTGCACCAGTGATTCGTTTGGTCGGTTTCATACACAAGGTAAGGATCGAGCATCGGCATCGCCGGGCGCGCCGCCGACCCAAAGCGCACTTCATGCAATTCCTGGAATGATGGCTGGACCAACGGGATGCAAACGAGGTTCAAGACCAGATAGATCGTCACCACCCGACTATGTCCCGCTGCGATCAGCAGCACCAGCGTGAGCAGCAGGTGAATCGAAAGGACGCGGTAATCGCCCCACGTACCGACAATATACAGCACAAAGCTGAGGATGAGCACACTGAACAAGTTGTACAGGTGAAAACCGAGTTCGAGCCTTGGACTAGGGCCATCAACTGCACGGTTTTGCCAACGCTGCCATAGCAGCGCTACCAGCAACACATTCACTACCCAAAGCACGATGCTAAAGGCAATATCCGCCTGAGGTTTGCGCAGACTGATGTAACGTGCAAAATTGATCTGGATGTTCTCAAGGATCAGGCTCCAACCCCGGGTCAGGTCTTGGCGCAGCGCTGTGAGCAAGCGATAGACCATGTGATAATCATTGGCCGGGATGATGCGCCCCATGATGGCGACGAGACTTCCCCCGATGAGCGCTGTTCCCAAGATAGCGAGCGGAACTCGTGCCCGTGAAGGCCGCAGGATCAAGTACAAATAGGGCAGCAGCAGCAGACCCCACGACATGCGAGTGAAAATGGCAAAAGCGAAAAATGCGACACCTGCTGTCTTAACGCCCAGTGACATCCCGGCTTGACTCTGCAGTGCCCGGTAAAAGAGCGCCGCCAGTACGAGACCAATGAAGACGTTCAGAGTTTCCTGCATGGCTGTCGGCAGGAAGAAGATCACCGGATAGTAACTGCCGGTCACCAGCACTAGCAGCCCCAGCTGCCGATTGGTGAACGGAATCGTGCGCACGACGACCAGCACCCCAATGGCAAACAGCAGGATATTCACGTAAATAACGACCGGGTAGTCCCAACCAGCGACCAGCGCGAACAGACCATAAAGGATGGGATGGACCGGGCCGTGCATGTAGAAGCGCAGCCAATCTACGGCGGCGGGAATTTCGTTGAGCGTGTAGTACCCTCCACCGAAACCCACGGCGCGAACTGTTTTGACTTGATGCCAGTTCAAGACCTCATCTGATAACCACGGCACCGCATCGCTGAGATTTGCCTGATAATTGGCGCGGATCATGATTATCAACACGAGCAGCGGGAGAACCACTACCAGCGTGATCAGTAGTGGACGGAGGATAACGGTCGGGATCGGTAGTTTGATGTTGGAAAGACGTGAGCGAAAAGCCATGACATTTCCTAATCAATGCGACGAGCGCGACTAGATGCGTGTCAGCGATGGTTTGGGGATTTCCGGAGCCTTCCAACGGCGTAAGTGCAGGGCGAGGCGCAAATAGCCGCGAATCGTCCGCATGATTTTCATTTTACTCTTGCCGATGCGGAGCTGCGTGTCCAGCACCATCGGCACTTCGCTGATGGTCAGGTTGAGGTTGATCATTTTGATGACCATCTCCGTCATGCATTCGAAACCGTTGGTCTCCAGAATGCTCGGCGAGTAGCGCTGCTGCAAGCGCTGGAGCGCTGACGCCCGGTACAGTCGGAAAAACGAGCTGACAGTGACGATGCCGTTGATGCCGAGCAGTTCCTTGACGAAGGTGTTCGCTACTTTGCTCAGCAGCACGCGCAGCGACGAGGTGTGGACAACGCCTCCGCCGTACAGGTATGGGCTGGCGAGCACGACCTCGTAATCCTCTTCGATGGCGCGGCGGAACATGGTGCGCACGAGCTCGTAACGCGACGTATTGTCGCCTTCCATCGTGAGCACCCAGTCGCCCGGCTGCAGCTTGTCCGCAAGATAGCTGAACACAGTTTGGAAGGCGCGCCCCGGCCCGTAATTCACCTCGTGGCGGAGCACGGCAAACGCTAGATCTCCCGCCAACTGGCCCGCGACGTCAGCGGTGCCATCCGTACTGCCATCATCGACCAGCAGGATATGTACGCTGAACTGCGGGCTGTGATCGCTAGCCAGCCGCCGGAATGAATCAAATAACCGGGGCAGGTTGGGCGCTTCGTTGAGGACGGGGACGGCGATATAGAGGCTGGGCATTAGGCATTCACCGGGTCTGGCGTGCTTATACCGAGCTGACGGCGGCGTTCGACCTGCCAGCGGATGGTGCGGCGCAAGCCCTCTTCGAGTTCCACCTGCGGTTCAAAGCCAAGCAGTTCGCGCGCGCGGGCGATGTCCGGGATGCGCCGCTGCACATCCTCATACTTGCCGAACGTTTCGTACGGGATGAAGCGAATGCGCGCGGTCTCTTCCGGCCCGCGCACCAACTGCCAGATCAAGCGCGCCAAACCCTCAATCGTGATCTCGCGATTCGCGCCGATGTTGAACACCTTGTTATTGGCTTCAGGCCGTTCGACCGCGCGGATGATACCGTTCACATGATCGCTCACATAGGTGAACGAGCGGGTCTGCTGACCGTCCCCATGCACGGGAATTTCTTCGTTATCCAGCGCCATATTGATGAACACCGACTGCGGGCCACCCCACCACGTCAAATTCTGGTTCGGGCCATAGCCGCCGAAGAAGCGCAGCGGGACAATGTCGATGCCGTAGCGCTCGTGATAGGCGAACATCAACTGCTCTTCGTACATCTTGGAGATGGCATACGCCCAACGACGCACATCCGGGTTACCGACGACGAGGTTTGAGTTCTCGTCAAACGGCACCAGGGGGTTTTTGCCGTATACATCCGACGTGGATGCGGCGACCATTTTCGTCTTGTGCTCAACCGCCGCTTTGAGGAAGGACTCGGTGCCAATCGTATTGATATGCAGGGTATCCAGCGCATCGCTGTAGCGCGGGATTTTGTAGGCCGCCAGATGCACCAAGGCAGTGCAGCCTTCCGCACACTGGATCATCGCGGCCTCGTTGCGAATATCCTCCTGCACAAAGGTGAAGTGCGGATGCTCGCGGAACGCCGCCATGTTGAGGAGATCACCTTGCGACAGGTTGTCTACGCCGACGACGGCATAGCCCTTTTCGAGGAGCGCCTGCGTGAGATTGGAGCCAATGAAACCGGCTACGCCGCTAACCAGAATTCGCAACATGCTGTCATCTTAGGTCTGCTGAGTCAGGATGTTCGTGCCACACTGAAGCCAGCCTGACACGCCTGTATTGTTACACATCTCCTCATAGAAAGGAACCTCTGTAAGTCGGAAATCTAACCTATCACGCCATGAAAATCAACGAGTGGCGGCGAGCGGCTGTCGCTGCTTACACAACGAGATGCGCAATTGTAATGGTTAGAACTAAAGTTCTATGCTAGTATCGATGGGTATGATCTACTCTGGACAACTGCATAGACAAGGACTGAACCGATGAATCAGGATGTCACCGATTACATTGGCAAGCTGGCGCAGCCGTGGCAGGCGGATGTCTGCAACCGGATTCGCGCGCTCATCAACGAGGCGATCCCCGAGGTGCAGGAGCGCATCCAGTACGGAAAACCGCATTTTCTGCAGAACGGGAAGTATGCCGCGGTGCTCGGCCCGGCGAAGGGTTGGGTGAGCTTCACGATCTTCAACGCGCAGACGCTGCAGCCGCCGGAAGGGTTGTTCGAGTCCTCGGAGACAGGCGACCGTAAGACGATCAAGATTCGCGAAAAGGATGAAGTCGACTACGCGCTGCTCAAGGCGCTCATGCAGCAAGCCGCGACCGCGTAGAAGGCCAAGCCGATGACTCAACCCCTGCGCGTGACCATCGAAGTTGGGCCGAAAGGCAAGAAGGTGATCGCGGTGATACCGGACTGGCCCGGTCTGGAACGGGGCGCCAAGACCGAGGAGGCTGCGCTGGAAAAGTTGCAAGCCTATCTTCTCCGCTATGCGCGGATCGCGACGCTGGCGGGGATGAGCGGCGAGTTTGACCCGAGTGCCGCGCTGAACATCGTGGAGCACTATCCGGGCGTGGGCTCGACCGATTTCTGGGGCATCTCGTTTGCGTTCTCCAGCCTCGACAAGCAACTCATGTCGAGCGAAGAATTGGAACGTGAGCTCACCCTGATGCAAGCCTGCTGGACGTTCTTCGACGAGGTGCGCGGACGCGTGTCCGCGGAGATGCAGAAAGGCGCGCGCGGCGGTGGGCGGGATCGCGACGAAATCGTTCGGCATACCTTGTACGCTCAATTGCAGTGGGCGAAGATGATCGGCGTGCTCACCCCCGGCGCGGAGCTCCTGACCGACGACGGGCTGACGGCGCATCGCGCTGCGTATTGCAGCGCCATCCGTGATTATCACGCGCAGGGCAAGCCCGCCGGCAAGCTGGCGAAGTGGCCCCTCCGCTACCTGATCCGGCATACCGCCTATCACACGCTGGATCACGCGTGGGAGATGGAAGACAAGAACCTAGCGGGTTCGTGATGCGAGTGGTCTGAAAGGAGCGGCCATGGAAATTGAGTTCAGCGGCAGCATCTGGTACTGGCGCGGGCCGTCGCCGTTTTACTTCGTCACCATTACCGAAGCGGAAAGCCGCGACATCAAGGAGATCGCCAACCATGTGACGTATGGCTGGGGCGTGATTCCCGTCAAGGTGCGTATCGGCAAGACAGAGTTCAAAACGTCACTGTTTCCGAAAGACGGTCTCTACCTCGTGCCGCTCAAGGTGAGTGTGCGCAAAGCTGAGCAGCTTGAAGAAGGCGACGATGTGAAGATCTGGCTCTACATCGAGATGATGTGAGCGGCAGTACCGGGTGACGCTAGACAAGTTGGACGAGTTCCAAGGTGGGTAAGATGAGTCAAAATGCCGCACAGCGTCTGTATCTGATGCAGGTGGGGTCGATGCCGGAATACGACATTCCGATTGTGTGCTATCTGGTGCAAACGGGGGATGGCCGGAATATTCTGATCGATACGGGGCTGCCCGAGGTGCTGCCGGAAGACGAAGCGGACTTCGTGAACGGTCAGGACGTGATCGCGCAGTTGGCGCGCCTGAGCCTGAAACCGGATGACATCGATACGGTTATTTCGACGCATTATGACATCGACCATGCCGGGAGACACGCCGCGTTCCCGAAAGCGCAGTATGTGGTGCAGCGGGCGCATCACGTTGATGCGGCGACCAATCCGCGCTATGCGGCTAATCGCTCGCAATGGGAGCAGCCCATCGAGCGCATTCGGTTCGTGGACGGCGACACCGAACTGCTGCCGGGGCTGGAACTGATTGAGACGAGCGGCCATGTGCCGGGACATCAATCGGTGCTGGTGCGCCTGCCCAAAACGGGCGCGGTCTTGTTGACGATTGACGCGGTGCCGTTTGGCGGGGCGTTCACCCGGGGCGAACCGGAAGAGGGTACCGATGCGAACGGTGAAGCCGGGCGCGCCAGTATGCTCAAACTGCTGGATTTGGTCGAGCGGGAGCAGATCGGGCTGGTGATTTTCGGTCACGACATGGCGCAGTGGGCGAAGCTGAAGCAAGCGCCGGACTATTACGAGTAAACGAGGCTGGGGGGCGGCATGCACAAATCTGACCTTGTGAACTGGTTGCAGACTGAGCGCCAGCAGTGGGAAGCCCTGCTGGAACAGGTGCGGCTCGACCGGATGGAGCAGCCGGGTGTCAACGGGCAGTGGTCGATGAAGGATTTGGCCGCCCACATGACGGCGTGGAATCGCCGACTGGCGGCTTACATGCAGGCTGCCAGTCGCGGTGAACCGGAACCGCCGCCCCCATGGCCAGCGCACTTGCAAGATGGCGATGACATCAACGCGTGGATCTTCGAGGCGAATCATGGGCGACCAGCGCGTGACGTCCTAGCCGAAGCGCGGCAGACGCTGGAGCAGATTTTGACCGTCGTCGCCAGTCTACCCGACGATACGCCGATTGAGGCGGATCACGATTCGTCGGGCAAAGCCTACTACCGGGTGCGGATCGGCGGCGTGCGCTTCCCGCCGGGGGAGTTCTTCGAACACTTCCACGATGACCATGAGGCCAACGTCCGCGCGTGGCTGGCACGGGAGGGATAGTTAAGCTGATAGGATCAAAGAGGGCGACGGTGTCCGGCTGCGCCTCGGTACAGAGTATGTGTGAAACGCATCCGATAATCAGCATAACAACTTTATATCGTAGCTGATTTGTTGATCGGGTGGTTGACTAAAGATCTAACTTTGATCTGTTTAGCTGGCTACTTTCGTATCAATTCGAACGTCTGTAATTACGGTGCACCAGACTAACTTCTTGTTGATGAGACAAGCGAGCCAACTTTTTCGTCACAAAACTATTTTCCTAAGAATCTGTTGTAGGGCCATCCTAAAGCTTTCCACTCGGCTTTGTTTATATAGAAAACAGAGAGAACACTAGTTGTGGAAAGCCCTATGACAAGCAGAAATTCCCAGTTATCAACAATCTTGACGAGTAAGTTGTCGCCACTATAGAGTTGGTTCAAAACAAGTATCATAATAGTTTCTAGTAAAATAAAGAAGACTACCATATGTCTGTACTTAGATTTTGCTGTTGTGATTAAAGCTGCTTGTTCATCTTGTTGATCCCGTAGTTCAATCAACCTTTTCAACTCGTTGATTTCGGTCTGATAAGTTTGAATAGTGTTGTTGAGCGCCTGTGTAGCCTGTTTACTCTCAAAATCATGTTTTTCTTCTAGTCTAGTGATTTGCTGAGTAGCATCAGCGAGTTCATGTGCTAGTTCGTTGAGTCGTTCATTATATTTTCGGTTAGGATCAGCAAAGAAGCGGTTAATGTGGTATGCGATCTTCTCACGATCTCTAGGTGTTGACGGATCAAGGCTTGGAGCCTGTGACTTATAGTAGGTTATACATCCCTCAACGTCTTCTACAGGCAAACTCTGAACTTGCATATGCAAATCGCTGAATATTGCAAAATCCTCAGGCCTGAAAAATCGTTCTTGGGGAAACAAACGAGATTTGACCATCTCAGCGAAAACAAGACTGAAATCCTTGTTTTCGATTTCGCTAGGTATAGCGGGAGATATCCATTGTAGAAGTGCATCCAGTGTCACAGTTAATGGCGAAGTCTGATCTGTATCCGATAGGTCTGTTGGTAGGGTTGCGTCTGATGTCACCAAAATGACTGTTGAAGAAGCTTTTGCTTTTATTTTATTTACCCATAATAATAGCATTGCATCGTGTAAACTAGTTTCTTTTGCTTTGCTTTTTCCCCGCTTTCTTGAGTAAATATTTTGAAGCTCTCTCGCCAGACGCTGTACATCTGGTTGGTTTCTAGCATTTTCAAACCAAATATCACTTTCAATTTCGACACCAAAGTCGCGCAATACTCTAGCTGAATCGGTAAAACTTTCAAATAATGTATCTGCAATCTTGTTCAGATCAACTTCTTGGTTTCGGATCTCTCGATAATTATCGAGAAAAAGCCACTTTACCTTTGTAAGCATTCCCTCAGGTATTTGGTCAATGACACCTGAGCGTATCATATTCGTCTGATGATTGATCCACGAATCCATTTCCTCAATAGAAATTTCGCAAGTGACTAAACGAATTCCATATAACTCACAGACTTTTGCCAAAGCTCGTACACCAGCATTGCGCCTATCACTAGGTTCAATCGCCGCAATTACTAAGTTTGTATCAAGATAAAATGTAGCATTCTTAAATATAGTCTCAGTAAGACGCTTACCTGTACCATCTAGCCCTAAAACCTTAGCCACGTAATAGCTTTGAGCGAGATTCCATTTAACCTCAGCAAATGAGGGATCGCTTGATTGGAAGAATTCAATGATCGCTTGTTCTAGCACGTTATCCGTGAGGCCAAAAGTCTTCTTTGCCCGGTCGAACACCTTTTGTATTGATGGATAATCTGCAATTTCCTTCAGATTAATTATCGCTTTTGCATTAATGTCTGCTACGCTTGATAAAATTGCCGCAATACACACTATGAATGGCTCGCGATAACGTGCAGCAGCTCTATTTTCAGAAAATATGAGTTCGATCACATTGGTTATGCGAGCGTCGGCTAGAGCTTGTTGTCTAACAATTTCCTCCGCAATCTCGGGTTTCAATTTATAGCCAGTCCAACTTCCCACACTTGGTATCTGGTTTCGAACAGGTTCTGCAATACGTGTAAGGCATAGATCTAGATCAGTGTTATGAAGTGGATATCCTTGACTTACTCTAATAAACTCGTTTTGAATGTCACGCACGCTCAGTATCTGATCTTTGCCAAGGAGGAACATGATTTGAGCAACTATCTGATCCAGAGCAACTTCTTTGTAAGTTTGCATCTGCGGCAAGAACCTAACGGCAGTACTGAAAAGTATTGCTCGTTGTTCGCTTACATCTTCAATATGGGTCATTTGCCCTCCAGATAGGAAATGGACTAGCAAAGAAATTCGTGTGCTAACACCTTTTTACTAATTATAGTTAGGTAAAAAAATAAGCGATACCCAGTTTACACTGAATATCGCCCATTTTTGTAGACAATTTGTGAACCCCCAGGGACTCGAACCCTGAACCCGCTGATTAAGAGTCAGCTGCTCTGCCAATTGAGCTAGGAGTCCGTCTCAACTACCCAGAATTATAGTCTTTTCGCCCTTAGCGTCAAGGCGGAAGTTTGATTGCGCGCGCTGATTTCCTGTACAATAGCCGGGACTTATCGGTATGGAAAGGCGGGGACTTGTCGCTACAGCCACGCGGTTTGACCGCCCCTGAAGTTGCAGAACGCATCAAACGGGGCGAAAGCAATGATTTTAAAGCGCGCGTCGGGCGTTCTTATTTTGAGATCGTCCGCGATAATGTCTTTAATGTTTTCAACATCGTCTTATTTTCGCTGCTGCTCGTCGTGCTCATTTTCCGCGACTACGCGACCGTGTTTTTCGCCGGGTTCAGCGTGGTCACCAACTCGTTTCTGGGCATGTTTCAGGAGATCAGCGCCAAGCGCAAGCTGGATCAACTGGCGGCGCTGGCGGCGCATGAGGTGCGCGTGTGGCGCGACGGCCAACTGCTCACCGTCCCCATCCGCAAGGTCGTCAAAGATGATCTGCTGCCGATTGAGCCGGGCGACCGCCTCGTCGTGGACGGCGTTGTGCTGGAAAGCGACGCGCTCGAAATGGACGAGTCGCAGCTCACGGGCGAATCGGATGCAGTGCTCAAAGACAAGGACGATAAGGTCTTCTCCGGGTCGTTCTGTATAGCGGGCAGCGGCCTCATGCGGGCGACGCAGGTCGGGCGCGACAGCACGATCAACCGCCTGAGCAGCACCGCCAAAGCCTACCGCATGGTGCTCACGCCGACGCAGCAGCGCTTGTCGTACATCGTGCAAATCTCCGTGGTGATCATGGTGGTCGTCACGCCCATGCTGTTCATCGCCGGGTCGCTGCAAGCCCAACCGCTGATCAATTTGGAGACGTTCCGCAACGCGGTCGTGTTCGTCGCCAGCATCGTCCCACAGGGGTTGATGTTGAGCGCCATCCTCGCGCTGACCATCGGCGCGGTCAGCATCAGCCGCTTCCAGACGCTGGTGCAGCGCGTCAACGCCGTCGAATCGATGGCCAACGTGACCACCTTGTGCTTCGACAAGACGGGCACACTCACCAAGAATAAGCTGCGCGTGCATCACGTGCAGCCGCTGGCGAACCTCTCCGGCGCGGAGATCGACAAGCGCCTGCGTTTATACACGGCCAACCTGTCGCATCTCAACCGCACAGCGGCGGCAGTCGCGCACCACCTCAACGGCGATGTGCCGCTCCTACCCGAACTCGTCAAAACACGCGAGATCCCGTTCACTTCGGCGCGCAAATGGGGCGCGATTGAGTTTGCCAGCGAAACGCTGATCATGGGCGCGCCGGAACGCGTGCTGCGGCTGCGCGACGCGGGCGCGCTCGAACAGGCGACGCAGCTCGCATCACAGGGGATGCGCGTGCTGGCGCTGGCGCGTACCACGCATCCGCTGACGGACGGACGCTTGTCGGAGGATCGCGAACCGCTGGCGCTCGTCGTGCTCAGCGACGAAATCCGCGAGGATATCCAGACCACACTCGAAGATTTCCGTAAGGAGGGCGTCGCGCTCAAGGTGATTTCCGGCGACAACCTCGAAACCGTCAAGGAGATCGCGCGGGAAGCCGGGATGACCATCCGCAAGGCGTTCACGGGCGATCAGTTGGAGGCGATGACCGACTCCGAACTCGAAGCGGCGGTCACGGAAGGCGATCTGTTCGCGCGCATCGAACCAGATACCAAAAAGAAGCTGATCGCGGCGCTCAAGCGGCAGGGCGAATACGTCGCGATGGTCGGCGACGGCGTCAACGACGTGCCCGCGCTCAAAGAGGCGCACATGGCCATCGCCATGAACGATGGCGCGCAGATCAGCAAGGATGTCGCGGATATCGTGCTGCTCAACAACGCCATGACGACGCTGCCGCGCGCCTTCCACGAAGGGCGCATCATCACGCAGACGATCTTCGGCACGAGCCGCATTTTCCTCGTGAAGAACTTCTACAGCATGATCTTCTTCATCTTCGCAGGTTTCATGGGGCTGCCGTTCCCGATCAACCCGATCCAGATTAGCTGGCTGACCTTCGGCGTGATCAACCTGCCCGCCGGGTTCATGGCGCTGCGCTTGCTCAAACCGATCTACATGAAGGAATTCCGCCGCGATGTGCTCGACTATGTCGTGACGGTCGGCTCGATTGGTGCGGTGGCGATGGCGCTGGTCTACGCCTTCACCTACCTGAGCAACTCGAAGGATTTGCTCGAAGCGCGCAGCACGATGCTGGTCTTCCTCACGCTCTACGGGCTGATCGTGATGTGGCACACGCACGGCATCGATCTGTTTGAGCCGCGCAGCATAGTACAGCATCCGCGCCTGTTCATCTACGGCGTGGTCTCGTGTGCGCTGACGATCCTCGCGCCGTATATTTTTCCAGACATCATCGCGTTTAAGCCGCTCACTTCATGGGAGTGGGGCGTGGTGCTGCTGGTGTTCATCCTCGCGCTGATCGCGATCCGTTGGGCGATGCAGACGCGGGCGGTCACCAACCGCCTGTGGAAATTGTTCGAGCCGTAATGGAGACCGGGGGCAGCCGCAGATGATCTGCCCCCGTACTTCCCGTGCAAGTGGTCGGGCTAATTGACAGCCGGTCGCGTCGCTTCGGGGAGCGTGAGATCCACGCGGTAGAGAATTTCAACGGCTTCTTCCAGCGAATCGGCGCTGCGAAAGCGCATCTTCAACAACTGCGCCGCAAACCCACCGATGATCCGCTCAATCGAATTCGCTTTTCCGATCCCGATCATCCAGCCATTGCGCGGATGTTTGGGCCACTTAAGCGAGGTAAGCTGGACGAGACTCGTTTTCGCGCTCCCCTCCAAAATGCAAATCTGATGGATGAAAGCGGCGTTGGCGTCGCCTTCGTCATAGAAGCGGCACAGTTCAGCATCCGACTCATGCAGTTCGGTTTCCGTGACAGCCCCCTGATATTTGAGGAGCACAATGCGTTTGGGCACAAGCCAGTCTAGTTGATAGGGCATCGATCGTCCTGAAGGTGTTGGAATCAGCAAAACCCTTTTACGTTACTCTAGGCTGACGGTGCTGCTGGTTAAGCTATCGTGAAAAGTGTATTTTTTCACGAGTGGAATCGCTTGACCGTTTGTAACCTAATCCGCGTGAGCCTGCGCAAAATAGCGGTTGATCGCGTCGGCGACGATGTGCGGACGCGTCACGGTCGGCACATGCCCCGCACCATCGATCACCTCGAGGTGACTGTTAGGGAGTTGGATCGCCAGCCATTCGGAACTCGCCAGCGGCACAATCCGGTCGTCGCGTCCGTGCAGGATGAGGGTTGGCGTTTGGATAGTTCGCAGCCGGGAGCGCAGATCAACTTCCTGTGCGCACTCGTACAAACGGATCGCCGCCGCTGGTTCCGACCGCAAGAGGATTTGCCGCCCCCAACGCCGCCAGATCGCGCCGTGCGCCTCGGTGATACAGGTGTCCACGAAGGCACCGATGGTCGCCTCGAACTGCGTTTTCAGCCCCATGACGAATGGTGAATTACTTTCGCTCGGCTGGTAGTACAGGCCATCGACCAGCACCAAACCCTGTATGCGTTCCGGGTGCTGGAGCGCCGCCAGCAGTGCCGTCACTGCGCCGGCTGACTCGGCGGCCAGCACGCAGCTTTCCACACCATACGCATCCATGACCGCGAACAGATCGCCGACGAGATTGTCCAGCGTGATCGATTCGACTGCGCAGGCGGTTGCGCCCACGCCGCGATGATCATAGGCAATCGTGCGCCACGTCGGGCTGAGGTCGGCGAGCGTGTCGGTCCACACTTCCCAACTGCCGGCCCACCCGCCAATGGCGAGGAGTGTGCGCGGGCTGTTTCCAAAGGCGACACTGTAGAGTTGAGCATAGGGGCGTTCGATGAACATGGCACGATCCTTTTGGCAAAAAATCTAAAGCGTAAGTGCGTTTTTGTTTGTAATCGACCCCTCCCCGAATTCGGGGAGGGGAGCCAACATCACTGGCTAGGCGAGTTCGCTTATGTAGGGACGCGACTTAATCGCGTCCGCTGTCCGTGGACACGCAGAAGCGTGTCCCTACAAGTAAAGATGGTGCAGTCTCAACCCGTTTAGTCTGTCGTAATGTCCCACGCGGCGAGATCCGCCAGAAAGCGATGCGCGGTCAGGTCAAGGTGAATCGGCGTGAGGCTGGCATAACCCTTGTTGACCGCCCATAGATCGGTGCCTTCTTCTTCGTAGTTGCCGCCCGGTTCCGGCCCGACAATGCGATAGATATTATCCTCGCGCGCCAATTCATCCGCGTAGATGCGCACGCCCTGCCGCGTCAGGCGCAGCCCCTTGACCGGGCTGACCGGCGGAATATTCAGGTTGAGGATGGTGAGCGGCGGCAGACCTTTTTCCAGCACCTTGCGCACCACCATCACGGCGATGCGCGCCGCCTCCGCGTAATCTTCGACCCGGTCGGCGTCGCGCTGTGCCAGCGAAACGGCCACGGCGGGCACGCCCTGAATCGCCGCTTCGAGCGCGGCGGTCACGGTGCCACTGTAGGTCACATCTTGCCCCATGTTCGCCCCACGGTTAATGCCGGACACGACCACGCGCGGCGGCCACTCCACGAGGCCAAGCGCGGCGATGGCGATGCAGTCAGCCGGAGACCCGCCCACGGCAATGGCGCTGGTTTTGTCGGCCAGCACGACCTCGTTAGCGGGAATATCCTGAAACAGCGTCTTCTTGTGGCCGCTGGCGCTCTGATTCACGGATGGCGCAATCACCTGCACCGAGCCCAGTTGGCGCATCGCCGTGGCCAGCGCCAGAATACCAGGCGCCTGGACGCCATCATCATTTGTCACAATAATTCGGTTCAACAACATCTCTCCTTAGTCGACAACGACGAGCAGCGCGGTCAGACGGACGTTTGGGAGCGTTTTCATCCCCCATAAACCACGTTACTCATTACACTCTAAGCTCGGCTACGCAACCTTAAACACTCTTGTACAGAAATGCACCATTTGTCATGTACAATGCTTGTGTAGAGTTCGTATTGTAGATCGAAACAGAGTCCTGTACAGTACGAACCGACGGCTGAAGCGACAAGGAGGTTCTCGCCCATGCCGGATGACATCAATGAGATCGACTTTCTCGAAGGCGTGAGTAAGTTTCAAAGCGCCCGTATGGGGGCCTTCTGGGAAGACATGCTCGCGCTGCTGCGCGGGCAATCTGCAGAACTGCTCAGTTTTGACGAAATTCGGGCGCGTTTGCGCTTGCGCGAAGAGTACTATAAGGGGCTGCAGGAAGTCCCTGTGGACCAGGTGGTGGGGAGCGTTGGACGGTACAAAGACTTCACGGCGAAGTTTCTCCCTCGCAAAAACAAGATGCAGGAACGCTGGAGCCGCGTCTATGCGGTCGCCAGCGGGATGATGGGCTTGCCGCCCATCGAACTGTACAAAGTTGGTGACGTGTATTTTGTGCGCGATGGCAATCATCGTGTCTCGGTGGCTAAGCAGTTGGGCTCCACCTACATTCAAGCCCATGTGACCGAGTTACCCACGTCGATTTCGCTCAAACCGGGCATCTCCGAACAGGAACTCGACGAACTCACCGCCTATGCTGAGTTCTTAGATATTACGCGCCTGCCCTACACGCGCCCGCATCATCAGTCGATTGAACTGAGCGAAACGTCGCGCTATGACGATCTGCTCGGGCATATCTATCTGCATGGGGCGGTCAAGGAACGGCATGACGGTCAGCCGGTCACGCTCGACGAAGCGGCGGCGGACTGGTACGACAACGTCTACCGCCCAGCAGTCACGCTGATCCGCAAGTACGATATGATGCGCTACATGCCCAAGCGCACGGAGGGCGATCTCTACCTGTGGATGGTCGATCACCTGCGCGAAGTGAAAGAGGTGTACGGTGATCAGGCCAGCAGCCGCACGTTCAGCGATGCGCTGGTGGATTACCTCGTGAGCAAGCAGATCGGTGTTCCGCGCGATTTGCTGCAGGAGAAAGATCAAACGGTGACGCTCGCCCGCGTCGATCTGGAGAAGCAGCTCGAAGAATATCGCGCGCGCTTCGAACCCCTGCGCACGGACGCCGTCGAAATTGAGCCGATCAGCCTGAACGGCGACCACGAGGACGAGTAACGTCGTCAGCCCCGGTTTTTGTCCACGACAAGCGATGTGACGATTAGGGGCGGCACCTGCCTGCTCCTCTCCCTGTTCGGCGCATCACCTCACCCCCGACCCCTCTCCGAAAAGAGGAGAGGGGAGATAAGCAGAATCTTGAAATCCCCTCTCCACCCGGAGAGGGGATTTAGGGGTGAGGTTAATCCCCTACCCAAGCCTCATCCGCCCCAGACCTTCAGCAAACTTTAGTTAGGGGTGCGGTGAATTTTTGCTACAATAGGCGCAAGTTGTCCCATAACGGAGATTTCCGCGTGAATCGCGTAGACACGTACCCCGACGATGTCCCGGTCGTCAATCCCTGGCTGATTCGCCTGCCGATCCTGTTTATCAGCGGCGCGATTTTGTTGTTCATCGCCATCGTAGGCCTGATCGTCGCTTTTGAGATCGCCTTTCAGGGGCGCATCTACCCCGGCGTGTATTCGTATGGCGTGAACCTCGGCGGGATGACGCCCGAACAGGCGCGCGAAGCGCTCGATGGCCGCTTCACGTATGACGAGCAAGCCGTATTCACATTTCGCTATGGCGATCAGTTCTGGCAGGCGCGCGCGGGTGAACTCGGCGTGTATTTCGACGTGGAAGCGACGGTCGGTGAGGCGTTCGCGGCAGGGCGTGAAGGCAATTTCGCCGTTAATCTGATCGATCAGGCGTTCAACTGGCTGAATGGCGAGCCGATTACGCCCATCATCCGCTATGACCAGAATGCCGCCGCGCAGCAGGTGGCGCGCATCGCCACGGAGATCAACCGCCCGGCACGCGACGCGGTGCTGCACATCGACGGTGCGAACATCAGCGCGACGCCCGGCGAAACGGGCAAAGCAGTCGACGTGCGCTCCACGCTATATCGGCTCGATGCCGCGGTGCTGAACTTCGACGCGGGCGGCGAGATTCCGCTCGTGGTCAACGAGACCGTGCCCGTCTCGCTGGATGCCGAAACGGCGGCGACCCGCGCGCAGATCGCGCTCTCCGGCCCGGTGACGCTCATGGCGACCGCTGCGGATGGCAGCGCGCTCGGCCCGTGGACGGCGACGGTCGCGCAAATCCAGAATCTGCTGCGCATCGAACCCGTCACCGATGCGAACGGCCTGCTGACCTACAATGTCGACGTGGATGTGGCGGCGTTCCGCCCGTACCTTGAGGAACTCGCCCGCGGCCTGATCAGTCAGCCGCAGGATGCGCGCTACCACTTCAACCCCTCGACCGGGCAGTTGGACGTCATTCGCTCCGGGGTCAATGGGCGCACGCTCGACGTCGACGGCACGCTTCAGCGCCTGCATGATGCGATCTTCAATTCCGGCAACCGCACGATCAGCTTGGCTTTCCATGAGGAAGCGCCGCGCTATGGCAACAACACTACGGCAGCGGAACTCGGCATTACGCAGCTCGTCGCGACCGGGCAGTCGTATTACACCGGTTCGTCGCGGGCGCGCATCGAAAACATCATCCTCGCGGCCTCGCGTTTTGACGGCCTCGTGATCGCCCCCGGCGAACTGTTCTCCTTCAACCGCTACGTGGGCGACATCAGCCCGGAATCGGGCTTTGTCGAAGGCTTCGTGATCGTCGGCGACCGCACGGTGCGCGGGGTGGGTGGCGGCGTGTGTCAGGTGAGCACGACGGCCTTCCGCGCGGCCTTTTACGGCGGCTATCAGATCGAAGAGCGGCACGCGCACGGCTACCGCGTCGGCTACTATGAGATCGGCGGTGAAGGCGTGGGAATGGACGCGGCGATCTACATCCCCGACCGCGCGGCGGGCGAAACCTACGGCGAACTCGACTTCACTTTCCGCAACGACACGCCCTATCACCTGCTGATGGAAACGCAGGTCTACCCCGGCAGCAATATGCTGGAATTCCGTTTCTACAGCACCAACCCCGGTCGCCAAGTCGTCAAAGCGGGCACAGAGGTCAGCGAAGTGCAGCCGCCCGCCGCGACGCAGTACGTCGCCAACAGCGACCTCGGCGCGGGGCAGGAACTGCAGGTCGATTGGGCGGCGGAAGGCTCATATGTGCAGGTGACGCGCATCATCAACGACCCGAGCGGCAATGAGATCGACCGCTACATCTTCGCCAGCCGCTACCAGCCGTGGGGCGCGGTGATACAGGTCGCGCCGGGCGATTCACGACTGAGCAGCTAACGGCGCAGCGCCTCGAGCAGGTGGCGGAGCGCCGCCACCGCTTCGGCGAGCGCGGCGGGCTGATCAGACTGCGCGATCCACAACGCCGCCTCGTTCATCGCGCCGGAGAGCAGATGCGTCAGTGCGTCCAGCGCGAGCGGCGCGAGTTCCCCCTGGGTTTGCAGGGCTTCCAGCGCGTCGCGCAGGGACTTCATGCTGTACTGCGCGTCGAGTTCCCGCCAGGCCGCCCAACCGAGCACCGCTGGCGCATCGATCAACATGATGCGCTGCACCTGTGGGTCACGGCTGGCTTCGAGGAAGGCTGCGCACCCGGCAATCAACTGTTCCCATGTCCCTTCAACTTGCCCCGCTGCGGCTTCGACACGTTCCCCGACATCGTGCTGCACGGCATCCAGCACCGCGTGAAATAAGCCCTCTTTGCTCCCAAAGTGATGATAGAGCGCGCCCCGCGTGACGCCAGCGATCCGCACGATTTCTTCGGTGGGGGCGTCGGCATACCCGTGAGTTGTGAACTGTTCACGAGCGACGTCGATCAAGCGGGCGGTCGTCGCTTCACGCTGTTCGGCTTTGGTCGGCATGGCATTCCCCTTCCTTATTGACATACATACAGATTGTATGTATTCTATTGGATAGAAACATACACACTGTATGTATCTTAGCGCAAGGAGCGAAACCGATGCAACTCAACAGTTTTTACCCCGTGCTGATGAGCCGCCAGCTTCGCGAGTCGCGGGAGTTCTATACCACTCATTTCGGGTTTCAGGTGACCTTTGAGGCGGATTGGTACGTCAGCCTAAAATCGGCAGACGAACGGTATGAGCTGGCGTTTGTGGCACACGATCACTCCACCGTCGTCAGCCAGTATCAGACTCCGGTCGCCGGGCTGCTGCTCAACTTTGAAGTGAATGATGTCGATGCGGAATACGCGCGGCTCATCGAAGGCGCGGGCTTGCCGCTAGCGCGGGCGCTGATCACCGAGGAATTCGGTCAGCGGCACTTTGCGACCGTCGATCCGAACGGCGTGCTGATGGACATCATTCAGATCGTGCCGCCATCGGACGAATTTGCCGCGCAGTACACGGAAGCGGTCTGGAATTCGTCGGCGCACGCCGAGTAACACGCAAAAAAGTAGGGGCGGTTCTGCCCCTACTTCTAACGCTGCGTTGTGGAATTCGAGTTGAGCTTACTGACCGAAGTTGAGCGGAACGACCTGCGTATCGGCAGCGATCACCCAGCCGGGGATGTCGCGCAGACGCAGCGCGCCATTCGCGTAGTCGGTCACGAAGAAGGTCTGGCCAGCCGCCAACTGCGTGCCCGTGATGCCATCGCCGAGCGCGCCGCCCTGAACCCACGTGGTTTCGGTGATCTGACGCAGACGCGCGCCGCTGTCAATGGAGGAGGGAGGCAGGAGCACCGCGTCGATGACGTGGATGATGCCGTTGCTCGCCTGAATGTCGGTGATGATCACATTCGCGAAGCGATCCAGCACGACACCGCCGTCTTCCACAGCGATCTTGACCGACGCGCCGTTGACCGTGGCCGCGCTCGTCAAACCGACAACCGCCGAGGCCGGAACTTCACCCGCGACCACATGATAGAGCAGAATGTCCGTCAGCGCGCCTGTCGGATCCGCCAGCAGGGCGTTGATCGTGTCCGCACCCAGCGCGGCGAATGCTGCATCCGTCGGCGCGAAGACCGTGAACGGGCCGGGGCTCGCCAGCGTGTCCGCCAGACCCGCCGCCGTCACTGCTGCGACGAGCGTATCAAAGCGCCCATCGGCCACCGCGATATCGACAATCGTGTTGCTCTGCGCGAACACGGGCACAACGGCCAGCGCCAGTACCGCCATCACCGCTACCAGCATGAACCACTTACGCATGTCTTCACTCCTTAAATACCGTTAAAAGCTGTTCTCAACCGTTACCGTAGTACCATACACTGGGCATCAGAATAGGTGGCAAATATGAGCTTCGTTTGAGTGAAGTATAAATACCGATTAAATTGAACCTTAAAGAACGCTGTACCGGTGTGTCTGGCCTGCGCAGGCTCTATTCTGGCTGCGGTCGCTTCGCTACAATGGAGTTGTCAACCCGGAGTAGATGAAAACGAGCTTTAGCGTATGCCAACCCAACGACAAATTCCGCAGCCCGGACAAGAATCGGTGTGGGATTATCCCCGTCCGCCGCGTGTCGAACCGACGACCAAGCTGATCCGCGTAAGCTTCGGTGGGATCCTGATCGCCGAGACACAGGCCGCGTATCGCGTGCTGGAAACCAGCCATCCGCCGAGCTACTACCTGCCCCAAGCGGACATCCGCATGGAGTACCTGCGCCGCACACCGCTGCAAACCGTATGCGAATTTAAAGGCGGCGCGACTTACTGGTCGCTGGTCGTGGGTGAGCGTGAAAGCGAGAATGCCGGGTGGGGTTACGCCAACCCGCGCCCCGGCTATGAAGCGATTCGCAACCACATTGCGTTTTACGCCTCGCGCGTCGACGAATGTACCGTGAACGGCGAAGTCGTCACGGCGCAGCCCGGCGATTTCTACGGCGGGTGGATCACGTCTGATGTGGTCGGTCCGTTTAAGGGCGCGCCCGGCACGTGGGGCTGGTGAACCATTTTGTAGGGACGCCCAACGGGGCGTCCGCTGACGCACAGGATGATAACGGACGCGCCGTTGCGCGTCCCTACGATGAGATGTAGACCATGAAACTCCTGCTCTTTGACATTGATGGCACGTTGGTCTGGACGGGTGGCGCAGGCCGTGAAGCCACGCGCCTCGCCATGCTGGAAGTCTTCGGCACATCCGGCACGCTAGATACCCACACCTTTGGCGGCAAAACCGACTGGCTGACACTGGTCGAAACGCTCGGCAAAAGCGAACATGAAATCGCCGGGCACATGCCCAACTATGATATGGTCATGGGGCGGCACATCCTGCACATTATCGGCGATTATCCGGTTGCGCCGTGCCCCGGTGGTCTGGAATTGATCGAGCGGCTCCGGCAGCGCGACGACATCGTGCTCGGCCTCGTCACCGGGAATGTGTATCGGGGCGCAGGGGTCAAGCTGGCAGCGGCGGGCTACGATCCGGCCGATTTTGTCGTCGGCGCGTATGGCAACGAGCGCATGCAGCGCGATCACCTGCCAGAACTGGCGGTCGCCCGCGCTGAAGAGCTGACCGGACATCGGTTTGCCCCGCGTGATGTGTGGGTGATCGGCGACACCGCGGCGGATGCGTCATGCGCGCGTGTCATCAACGCGACGATGGTCGGCGTGAAGACGGGATACGGACCCTCCCCGCAGGAAATCGCCGCCGCCAACCCCGATTATCTGCTCAACGACCTGACCGAATTCTGGGACGTCGTGCGGTTGTAAGTTGACCTCCAGCCCCGGCCCCTCCCCGAATTCAGGGAGGGGAGCCAACAGCCTCGCTCAATGGCTCCGAAAAGGTAGTTCCAGTTCACCCCTCACCCTCGATCCCTCTCCCGCGCAAGCGGGGAGAGGGGAGAAGACCACCTTTGGCTGGCTCTATTCCACAAATTCGAGGTGGGGGCGGTTCGTTCATCGCCGCCCAGTCAGGTTCATCTTGACCGCCCTACGCCCGATGGACTACACTACCGCGCAATCGTCGGTATAGGCAGCGAGGCGAAATGCGCATCCTCACGCTCACTCCGGCAGCAACTGAGATTGTGTGCGCGCTCGGTTGCGGCGATCAGTTAGTTGGACGGTCGCACGGATGTAATCACCCGGAGTCCGTGCTGAGCTTGCCCGCGGTCACGCAGCCCAAGACTGCCGCGCTCGCCAGTGATGCCCCATTTTCTCTGCACACCCATTTGTCGTCGGTGTATCTGGTCGATGTGGATCAGGCGCTGGCGCTGCAGCCAGACGTGATCATGACGACGGTCGCGCAGGGGAGCGAAGATGCGATCCGCGCGGCGCTGGCGGAGGCATTCGCACCTGCACCGCAGCTCATCAACCTTGAGCAGAACGAAGTTTCGGCTGTGCTGGCGAACATCACGCGGGTGAGCGGGGTGCTCGGCGTGCCGGAACGTGGCGCGGCGCTCATGCTCCAAACGGACGCGCACTTGAAAGATATCTACACCCGCGCGGCGGACATTCAGCCCAAGCCGACAGTTGCGGCGCTCCAATGGGTCGATCCGCTGATGATCTGCGGCAACTGGGTTCCCGAATTGATCACGATGGCGGGCGGCGTCACGCTGTTCGGACGCGCCGGACAGCCGAGCTTCTGGATCGATTGGGATGACCTGTGGGCGGCGGATCCGGATCGCATCGTCATTGTGGCGTGCGGTTACACGCTTGACGAAGCGCGCGCTGCCCTGCCCGCGCTGACCAGGCAGCCCGGTTGGGCAACCTTACGCGCCATTCGCGACAAACAGGTGTACATTACCGATGCCGATCAGTTTTTCAGCCGACCCTCACCGCGTCTGGCGGAGTCGCTGGAAATTCTCGCGGAAATCTGCCATCCGGACGTCTTCCGCTTCGGTCACGAAGGCGCGGGGTGGGAAAGAGTGTAAAGAAGTTGAAAGTTAAAAGTAGAAAGTTAAAAGCCGTGGCTGCATTGTTTTTACTTTTAACTTTGCCCTTTTAACTTTTAACTTGCCCCATGGGCAATCAACTTTCGAGGTAACCATGACACAAACAGTACTCATCACAGGCGGCGCCGGATTTCTGGGGATCAATCTGACGCGCTATTTGCTGGCGCGCGGCTACAAGGTCGTCTCGCTGGACATCGCCGATTTCACCTATCCCGAACGCGACCGGATCACCGAGATCAAGGGCGATATCCGCGATACGGCGGCGGTTGATCGCGCCATGCAGGGCGTCAACATGGTCGTGCATACGGCGGCGGCACTGCCGTTGTACAGCGAAGCCGACATCTTCTCGACCGACATCGACGGCACGCGCAATATTCTTGAATCCGCGCTCAAGCACGGCGTTGAACGGGTGATTCAGATCTCGTCCACGGCGGTCTACGGCGTGCCGGATCATCACCCGCTCTACGAAACCGACAAAATGGTCGGTGTGGGGCCGTACGGCAAAGCGAAGATCGACGCGGAGAAAGTCTGCGAGAGCTACCGCTCGAAGGGCTTGATCGTGCCGATCATCCGCCCGAAGTCGTTCATCGGGCCGGAACGCCTCGGCGTGTTCGCGCTGTTCTACGATTGGGCGAAAAGTGGGCGCGGCTTCCCGATGATCGGCAGCGGCAACAACCGCTATCAACTGCTGGATGTCGAAGACCTGTGCGACGCCATCTACCTGACGATGACGCTCGACAAGAACGTGGTCAACGACACCTTCAACATCGGCGCGAAAGACTTCACCACGATGCGTGAGGACTATCAAGCGGTGCTGGATTACGCGGGCTTCAAAAAGAAAATCGTGCCGTTCCCCGCTGGCCCGGTGATTCTGGCGCTCAAGGTGCTGGAAGCGCTCAAGCTGTCGCCGCTGTACGCATGGGTATACGAGACCGCCAGCAAAGACTCGTTTGTGAGCATCGAGAAGGCGGAGAAGCAGCTTGGCTACAAGCCGAAGTATTCCAACAAAGACGCGCTGATCCGCAATTATCAGTGGTATCTCGCCAACCTGCACCAGTTCGAAGGGCAGTCGGGCGTGTCGCATCGCGTGCCGTGGAATCAGGGCGCGCTCAAGCTGGCGAAGCTGTTCTTCTAAGGACAACCTCACCCCGTTTCGCTGCGCTCAACTTCCCCTCTCCAGAAGGCGAGGGGCGAAAAATACCTCCGCTTTTGTCCCTCTCCTCGTTTCGGAGAGGGACGGCTGGCGCAGCCAGCAGGGTGAGGTTACTCACACCGCGGTTCTAACCCCTGCTCCGCGATGATGCCCCCATAAAACTCGATTTTGTAACGAATCAGCCCGAGGTGCGCGTTCAGTTCGGCGATGTGCGTCTCGACATCGCGCTGCAATTGCTTGAGCATCTCGACGCGCTCCGGCAGAGTCGCATCGCCACCGCGCTGGAGTTCGGCATAGGTTTGCATATCGGTGATCGTCATGCCCGTCGCGCGCAGCTTCATCAAAAACTCGATCCAGCCGATATCGTCGCGGGAATAGCGGCGGTGGGTGTTGTCGGCGCGGTCAATCGGGTGGATCAAGCCGACCCGTTCGTAATAGCGCAGGGTGTGCACGCTGAGTCCGGTGATGTCGGCCACTTGGCTAATCGTGAGCAAATCGATTTCGTTGATCATATCCATCGGATGATCTTTGACCTCGTTCCCAAATTGATCTCTTGACTTAGAGTGTACTCGAAGTTGTAGAGTTGCGGTTGTATCACTCTATACGAGAAAGGCGCACGATGAACAAGCGACTTTTAGGACATTCCGGCATTGAAGTTTCGCCGCTGGGCATGGGCTGCTGGGCGATTGGTGGCCCGTGGCAGTTCCTCGACATTCAGGCGGGTTGGGGCGAAGTGGACGACGCCGAGTCGATCCGTGCAGTGCAGCACGCGCTCGCCAGCGGCATCAACTTTTTCGACACGGCGGCGACGTATGGCACAGGACACAGCGAACGCATCGTCGGTAAAGCGCTGGCGGGCAAACGCGACGAGGTAGTGATCGCCACCAAGTTCGGCTTCAACGTAGACGAAACAGCCAAGCACGCCATCCGCTTTGACACACCAGAACAGATCATCGCCAATGTGCGGGCGGCCTGCGAACGCAGTCTGCGCAATCTGACGATGGACACCATCGACCTGTATCAACTGCATGTGTGGGATTTCCCCAAGGAGCACGCGCCCGCCCTTCTCGATGTGTTGGAAGCGTTGGTGCGGGAGGGCAAAATCCGCTACTACGGCTGGAGCACCGACTCGGTTGAGAACGCCCGCGCCTTCGCCGCCGGGGAACACTGCGTCGCCGTGCAGCATGATCTCAATGTGGTGCTCGACGCGCCGGAGATGCTCGCGCTGTGCGAGACGCTCAAGCTCGCCAGCATCAATCGCTCGCCGCTGGCCCGCGGGGCGCTGACCGGCAAGTACACCAAGGATACGGTTTTTGCGCCCAATGATGTGCGCACCGACCCGTGGGCGGTGCAGAACATCCTCAACCCGGCGTTTGATCGGCTGGAGGATTTGCGCGACATTCTGACCAGCGGCGGGCGCACGCTGGCGCAGGGCGCGCTGGCGTGGATCTGGGCGCGCAGCCCGGTCACCGTGCCGATTCCGGGCATTCGCACGGTCGCGCAGGTGGACGACAATGCGGGGGCGCTGCAGTTTGGCCCGCTCACACCCGACCAGATGCGCCAGATCGATGCGCTGTTGGGGCGGTCAGTGCTCACCTACTAGCCTCGCGCATCGCTTTTGCCCCTCGCCCTCCGGAGAGGGGCAGTTGAGCGCAGCGAAACGGGGTGAGGTGGCAGTTTGATCCTCTTCTCCGTCCAAAATCACCCTGATTTGATGACAACCCGCGCGGCCCATCCTGCGTATATGATCACAAGGAATTGAGAAGGGTTTCACAAAAGGGGGAAAGACTGTGGCTGCCAATCTCAAGGAAAAAGTGGCGGATTTTCTGGCGCAGGAGAACATTGCCGTCGCGGGCGTCTCGCGCAACGAGAAGTCACCGGGCGCGGCGAATGCCATCTATAAGCGGCTGCGCGAATCGGGCTATCATGTCTACGCGATTAATCCGAATGCGGATCAGGTTGAAGGGGATCGCTGCTATCACAGCGTGAAGGATATTCCGGATAAGGTCGGCGGCGTGGTCATCGCCACACCGGAAGCGGCGGCGGAACAGGTCGTGCGCGACTGCTTCGACGCGGGCGTCACGCGCGTGTGGATGCACAACGGCATTCACAGCCTGGGTACAAGCGTCTCGCAAACCGCGGTTGACTACGCCGTTGAGCATGATATGAGCGTCATCGCGGGCGCGTGCCCGTTGATGTTTGGTCGTCCGTCCGATGGCTTCCATCGGTTTATGGGAAAGGCGCTCGGCGCGTTCGGTAAGCTGCCGAAATAAGCGCTTTCCAACGCAGATGATCAGTTTAGGAAGCGCGTAGGGGCATGGCGCGTTGGCGAACGACCACTAGCTAGCTTGCTGCGGACGAGACATGACGGTGTTTACAGCCCCTCACCCCCGACCCCTCTCCCACCCAAGCGGGGAGAGGGGAGAAACGGCGAGTGCTGTTGGCTCCCCTCCCTGAATTCGGGGAGGGGACGGGGGTGGGGTCGGAAAGGCACGTGGACACTAGGTTGTGTCGCAGCACCAAAACTGTTCACTATGAACTTTCAACTGAAAGCTGTCAGCTATTTCACCGCGACGGCGATTTCGCGCATGTAATCCACGTTGTCGATCAGACGCTTCTCGGCGGACCACTGCTGCTTGCCGAAGTGCCGCCACCACACATAGCCGCCTTTTTCCGTGCGTGACGCCGGGTCGACGTCGATGCACGTGCCGTTCGCCAGCAGATCAAGCCGCTTGGCGCTGATCGCGGGTTCCGTGCGCACGCTGAGCGGCCCGAGGACGACCTGATAGCGCTTGGTTCCGCTCGGCGTCGGGCGATACGCGGGGGCGTTGGTCGCATGGCTGCCCACCACCGCCTTGAGGCCGTTGTAGTCACGGTGAATGCGCGCAAAGGCGTACAAATCGCTCACGCCGACATTCCACGGTGAAGTGTCGAAGGCCCAGGGCATGATGGTGAACGCGCCTGCATTGCGCCAGCGTTTGAACTCGTTGGCATAATACGCTGTGCGATCGGGCGTGCGCGTGATCGAAGCGCCCATTTCGCCGACATAGAATGGCTTGCCGAGTTCACGCCCGATCTGAATGTCGAGCGTTGCATAGTCGATCTCGCCATCTTCGGCGTAGAAATGGATCGACACAGCGTCGATAGTGGGCAAGCTGTACAGGCGGCGGGCAGCGGCGGCGCGGGTCGCGGGCACAGTGACCTGATTGCTGTTGATGATCCCCGTACTGACCAGCGTCAGCGGCGTGATCTGTTTGAGCGCGGCGCTGGCTTCGACGGCAAAGTTGTAGATGGCGCGTTCATCGGTCGCGTAGGCGGGCTGCGGGTGAATGGCGAATTCGTTGCCAAGTTCCCACATCAGCAGGGCGGGATGCCCGGCCAACGCCGCCGCAACACGCTGGATATACGGGATATAGGTTTTCTGATACAGGCGATTGAGGAAGTAGTTCTTGTGCAGGTGCGACCCGGTCGCCGTGTGATAGTGACTCTCGCCGGGGATAATCCACTCGGAGCCGTAGGCGTCGCCGAGCGCGATGATCGCCTGCATGCCCGCCCGTTGGATGAGGTCGAGCGTCGCTTTGAGCCGCGCGATGTTCTGGTCCACGGTCAAGCGCTGGCACGCGCCAAACAAGCGGATTAACTGGACGCCGAAGCCGCTCAACTCGGTGAGCTGAGCGGCTTGTAGGTCGAGGCGCGTATACGGCACCGAGGCTGTCCCATAGTACGCAAATTCCCGCAGGTTGACGCCGGTTCGAAACGGAATGTTCACGGTCGCAGGGTTTCCAATACTTCGTCGGTATCGACGTTAATCAGGGCAAAGTACAATTCGGTTTCCCCGGCCACAAATGACACGCTCCAGATGCCGGGACGCAGATTTTCGGTGTAGGTCGTCCAGTCGTCGCGCCCGTTGAGCGCTTCGCCCGCGCCATCGCCGGAATATGCCAGGCTGATCGCCTCATCGCGCCACGCTTCGCGCTGGTCCTCTTCTTCGAGCGCGTTCGGGTCGCGGATTTCCTCAATCGCGAATTCGTTGGCCGCCTCGTCGAACTGGACGAGAGCTTGCACGGCCTGCACGCCGCGGTAGAAGGTCACTTCCCACCGCCGATCATAGCGGTTGAAGTCGATATAGTGATCCCACAGCAGCGTGTCGCCGAGCACCGCGACGATCTCCGCATCGTTGAGCACCAGCGGCATAACGCGATCCTGTCCGCGCTGGAACTCTTCAGCCGACAGCGGCGCCGGGATGAAGCTGTCGACGATTTCACCCGTCTCCAGCACGACATTGGCATAGCCGAGCCATTCCGCCCACTCTTCGGCGTAGAACTCGACGTACCACACCCCGTCGCCGTCGTCGTCGTTCGCTTGACCGAACGAGCCCGGGTACTGCGCCAGCCAGTCCACCCATTCGGGGAGCTGCGCCACCCGGTCGATGACGCGCTGCGCATCGTCCTGCGCGGCGAGTGGGAGAGCACACATCAGCATTACAGCGAGCAGCATGACAAAGCGTTTCATGATCGATCTCCTGAAACCACGCGGTCACCCGCGTCGGCTTGTCTAAGCGTTCGCTTTATCCCTAGCATACAACCGCTCCGATGCGATCAAACTTAAGGGATAAAGCCGAACGTCACTGATCTTGACGACAAACAGCGCTGCCTCTGGAGCAGGCGCACTATCAATTGACCTGGTCTCTACAGACCCATCGTTCGTAGGGGACGAAGCATGAAATCACTTCAGAATCGGCAGTTTGTCTATCCTCACCCCTAAATCCCCTCTCCGGAGGGAGAGGGGATCTAAGAACTCTGTTTGTCACCCCTCTCCTCTAGGTTCACGGCAGGACAGTTTTAACATTTCGAGGCAGTCTTCCCTCAGACGATACACTGTAGGGACGGCCTTCTGGCCGTCCGCTGACCACGGACGCGCAGAAGCGCGTCCCTACAAGTGCTCGATTGTTAAAAGTGTCCCGTCCTCAACCTCTAGGAGAGGGGTCGGGGGTGAGGTTGAGTATTTTCACCCATTGTGAAATAGCCTCATGCCACGTCCTGATTGCTTGAGGAGGATATAGAGGACAAGGCATGCCTTGTCCCTACAAAATCCGCTCTCAGCAAGATAACTGCGCGCTTCTTAGGTCACCTTCTTTATTGTGTCCGCATCCCGGGAACTACCGCGGATTCACCAGCCCCAGCGGTGTGACGCTGTGATTCGGGAATACCTGATCGAGCGCCGGGTTGAGCAGGCGCTGACCGACGACTTCTGCCAGCACATCGCGATAATCGGTCGTGATTTCGAGATCGCCGTCGTTCAGTGTCTCCGGCGCCAGCGAGAAGCCCTGCGTGAACACCTGCCCGCCGCGCGCGCCACCGCCGAGCACGAACATGAAGTTCCCATGCCCGTGATCCGTTCCCGCGCTGGCGTTTTCTTCCACACGCCGCCCGAATTCGCTCATGGTGACGATCGTCACATCGCGCAGTCGGTCGCCGAGGTCGGCGCGGAAGGCAGCCAGCCCCTGACCGAGCGTGCTCAGCAGCGCGTTGAAATAGCCATCCGATGTGCCCTGATTTTCGTGCGTATCCCAACCGCCCACGTCGACGCACGCGACTTCGAGGCCAACATCTGCCTTGATCAACTGGGCGATCTGCCGCAGACCGAGGCCGAAACCTTCGTTGTCGCCGGGGTAGGCGGCGTCGTTGGCCGGGGTGTAGCCGCCTGCGTTGATCGCCTTGAGCAGATCGACGGTTTCGAACACCAACCGCGCCTGCGAGTCGAGCGCCCCGGTCGGCGCGTCGATGCTGTATAGGCGCGAGAGCATCTGCTGCGCCTGCGCCAGTTCGTCTTCGCGCCCCCGCAGGTGGAAATCGGCAATCGAGCGCAGCGAGAGCGCAGGAATGCCGCCGCGCAGCGAGTTCGGCACCATTGCACCCATGCCGACTGCGCGGAACGGCGATTCGTTCTCCCACGCCGTCGACTGCAAGTGCCGCCCGATCCAGCCCGTACCCGTTGTCTTGACGCCTGGCGTGCCGTACTCCATGAACTGCATGGCGTCGAAGTGTGAACGGCTGGGATCGATGGATCCGGTCGCATGTACGACGAGCAGCTCACCCGCGCGATACAGGTCGGCGAGCGGCGCGAGCGCCGGGTGCAGCCCGAAATACCCGTTGAGGTCAATGGCTGCATTCGCGCCGCTGCCCGGCTCTGGCACGGCCAGCGATGGGCGCGGATCGTAGTAATTCGCGCCCTCGCCGAAGGGCACGACCGCGCTCAGGCCGTCAATGCCGCCGCGCAGGAAGATCGCGACGAGCACGTCGCCGCGCCCGGTTTGCTGCGGTGGACGGAAGGCGAGGCGCGGCATCCACGAGGGAAAGAGCGCTTTGCTCACGCCGAGTACACCGGAGGTTTTCATGAAATCGCGTCGAGAAATCATCGTTATCCGCTCTCCCGCTACCGCCACTGAAACTGCGGCGACGCCAGCATCAATCCGAACAGGGTGGGTGTTTTGGTCGCCAGCATGTGCGCATCCAACGCTAATTTGTCAACGCCGTCCGTGACATACTCGAAGAACGGCTGACTCGCTTCTGGCGAGAGCGGCGTGCCGAACACCTGCCGCGCTACCGCGTCGACCAGTTCGGTCGGCGTGGTCGGCGTGCCGACGCGCTCGAACAAGTGCGCGCGCAGATCGGTGTAGGGTTCGCTCGCTGCTTCATGGGTCAGCGTCATGGCCGTGTTCCAGCGCGCCAGTAAGCCGCTGCTGTTCATCCACGCGCCCGCCACATCCGGATAACCGTCCGGCGGATGCCAGCCATAAGGGATCTGCGCGAGGTCTTGCAGCATATCGATCATGCGCCAGAAGGGCATTTGCGTGTCGGTCGCCCGCAGCGCGCCGATGAAGAATTCATAGGGACGACGCAGCTTTTGCCCTGTCGCCGCTAAAAATTCCTGCGAGGTGAAGATGTGGCGCAGCACGGGCGCGATCTCGCCGTTGGTGACGATGAACTGGAGCGCTGCGCTGTCGACGAGGCTTGCGGGCGGGTCGTCGCTCACGAAGCGGCGGCACAGCTTGTAGGCGATGAAACGCGCGGTCGAGGGATGGACCGCCAGCAGGCCGAGCACATGCAGCGCGTCTTCGATGCCGCGCCCCGCTGGGATTTTGTGCCCGAGCACCATTTTCTGCTCAAAGTCGTGCACGTCCGGATCGAAGTAGAAACCGTCGTCTGTGCCATCGTGAATCGTCCACCCGGTGAAGGCGCGCGCAACCTCTTTCACGTCATCTTCGGTGTAGCCGCCATCCACGCCGAGCGTGTGCAGTTCCAACAGTTCGCGGGCGTAGTTCTCGTTGGGGTGTTCCGCGACATTGAGGTAGTTGTCAAGGTAGTAGAGCATGGCCGGGCTGCGCGCCACGCCGAGCAGCAGATCGCGAAAATTGCCGAACGCATGCCGCCGAATCACGTCGCGGTGCAGGATGAGCAAATCGACGTTGTAGTCACCGTTCTCCGCAATGTTGAAATGATCCGTCCAGAATTCGACCACACGCTCGAACAACTGCCGCTGGCTGTACGTTGCGCGGATCACCGTGCCGTCGAGCAGCGCGCGGTACGAGCGGCCATAGCGTTCGCTCACGCCGTAGCCCGTGCGCCGATCCATGTTGAGGATCGGATACCACTGCAGGCGGGCTTGCGTGTCGCTGTCGTCGATGCTGTCCGGGTTCAACTGCTCGTCGAGGTATGCTTCATAGCCGATCTGCTGTGCGCGCTCATAGGCTTCCGGTCGCACGCCATACGAGATCCGGTTGAGCAGGTGCAGCACCGGGTCGGTCGTTTGCGCCGCCGTGTGCGGTGTCGGCGCGCGCCACAACGCCGCCATCTCCGGGCTGACGCCGGCGGCTAAGGCCGTCGCGCCGGAAAGCTTCAGGAAATTG
>JAYRZU010000083.1:0-11225 GCA_041916315.1 Anaerolineae bacterium | reverse complement strand
TGTACCAGTCGTCCACAACGACATACAATGTAGTGAAGAAGGTATCCAAGTCCATGTTCCACTCCTTGTTTGGCGACAAAAAGTGTACTGGTTGGATACCTTCTTCACTACCGGACAACCCTATTTAGGGGTGAGGTTAGGCAATCGGTTGCCTGTGAAATGACCTCATGCCTCGTTCGGTTCATTTCAGAACTTGACTCGCCCTACGCCTTCTCAACGCTGACCAAAATCCCCTGTGCAAGCCCAGACGCGCGGCGTATACTTCTCCGCGCTGCCCAAACGGGCACTTTTTGTTCATTGGATCGTAAGGAATCGTATGCACCGGACAAGACGTTTTTCGCTCGTCATGGCGGTCACGGTCATCACGCTGGTGGTCGCGGCGTTTTCCGTGAGCGCGTCCGCGCCTCAGGACATTGACGCGTTTCAGGATCCGCTGCCGGGGACGAACACCCCATCGCCAACTGCGTTGTCCTTCGCGACGAATACCCCGTCTGGGCCGACGGCGACGCCCACGCTGACCGAAACGCCCTCGAACACGCCAACGTTTACGCTGACGTTTACACCGACCCTGACGCCGACGCCGACCTTCACGCCGACGTTCACACCCTCCAACACGCCAACAGATACGCCCACCTTCACGCCCACGCCCACCCCAGTCGGGCCGATCTCGTACCCCGAAGGTGTGAGCCCGCTGACCGGGCTGCCATACCCGAACGAAGAGGCGCGCAACCGCCGCAACCTGATCGTGAAAATCAGCAACTATCCGCCAATTGTACGTCCGCAGAGCGGCATTAATCAGGCGGATGTGGTCTACGAATACGAAGTTGAAGGCGGCGTGACGCGCTTCGCCGCGATCTACCGCAACAACGCGCCGGATCACGTTGGCCCGGTGCGCAGCGGTCGCCTGATGGATATGGAACTGGTGCCGATGTATGAGGCGCTGTTCGCGTATTCCGGCGCCAGCGAACCGGTGCAAAATCTCCTGCTGCATCAGGATTGGTCACTGCAGATCATCTCGCCGTCGATTGGCGATAACTGCGAAGAGGCGGGCTTCTGCCGCTTCCCGAATGGCGATTTGCCATTTGAACACACGCTGTATCTCGATACGAATGTGCTGTGGGATCGCGCGACGCGGCGCGGTGTGAACACGGGCTACCGCGCACGCGGTTTCGCATTCAGCGAGACGCCCAGCCCCGGTGGCCAACCCGCGAACGATCTGCATGTCGAGTACTATGGGCAGATCGATGTGCGCTGGCAGTACCGCGAAGACACCAACACGTACGTCCGCTACACCGACAACGCGCCGCACTTCGACGCCGCGGATGGCGAGCAGTTGTGGGCGGATAACGTCATCGTGATCGAAGTACCGCACGAAGAACGCCCCGACCTGTTTGAGTCGGAGAGCCGTTCGGCCTCGCAGCAGATCAATTTGTGGGATACCGGACGCGCCTATTTGCTGCGCGATGGTCAGTACTGGGAAGGCTACTGGCGGCGGCGCGACCGGGAACCCGGCACGGCGCTGGAAGTCATGTTTGGCGACAACACGCCGATCATGATGCGCCCCGGGCGCACGTGGGTGATGGTCACACGCTGGATGAACTACGTGACGATCAGCACGGAGAGGCCGAACATCGAAGCGACCGCGACGATTATCGCGCTGACGCCGACCAACACGCCGTGGCCGACGCCGATCCCGACGACGCCTGATCCCAACGCGCAGGTCGCTCCGGTCGAGGCGACGCCGACGCCAGCGAGCTAAAGATCAGGACTGAGGACTGAGGTTTAAGGACTGAGTAAGGACGAGGTACACGCCTCGTCCTTTTGATTCCACGTATAATAGGGTTGTCGGCAAGTGGACAGGAACAGACGAATGGTAGCGCCACGAGAACGCGTGACCGTCGAGGAATTTAAGCGGATCATCGAGGAAGCGGAAACGACCGATCGTCCGCTGGAATTGATCAACGGGGAGATCATCGAGAAAATGCCTACGCAGCTACACGCTCTGATTGTCTACCACCTCATCATCTCTCTCCATGCCTATCTTCAGAATCATCCGATTGCTTGGGTTTTCCCTGAAGCCCGTTACGAACTGCCTGATGATCCGGATAGTTCCTTTATCCCTGACCTCTCCGTTGTGCTGCGCGAGGGGCGGACACCCACAACTGACGGTGCAGCGCCTTACATGCCGGAACTAGCGATTGAGATACAGTCCCCCAAACAATCGGACAAGTTTATGGTGGATAAGGGGAAAATGTATTTGGCTAAAGGCGCGAAACTAGTGTGGATCGTCTATCCGCGCCAGCAGCTTGTCGAAGTGCTGACTCCGACCGAACGACACTTGCTGACAATCGATGACATGCTGACGGGTGGCGACGTGCTGCCGGGGTTCACTGTGCTGATCCGCGAGATTTTCCCGAAAGAATAGCAAACGTACGATAAGAGTTTCTCTCGTAGGGACGTGATTTATCGCGCCCGCTAAACAAAAACTGTGAGTCTGCAAACCCCTACAACTTCATCCCTCACCCCAACATCTCCATCACATCCAATGCCCCTCTAATCATTGAGGGGTAGAATAGACCTTTGCAACACACCTTCCATAGGACTACAATTGTTAGAACGAATGTACACAATTTCCACTGGGGCAAGCTAAATGGCTCAGCAGGACAAAATCGTCGTGCGTGGCGCACGCGAACACAATCTGAAGAACATCGATGTCGAGATTCCGCGTAACCAGCTCGTGGTGATCACGGGCTTGTCAGGGTCGGGTAAGTCCTCGCTGGCATTTGATACCATCTTCGCGGAAGGGCAGCGGCGCTACGTCGAGAGCCTGAGCGCGTACGCGCGCCAGTTCCTCGGGCAGATGGAAAAGCCGGATGTCGACCAGATCGAAGGGCTGAGCCCCGCCGTCTCCATCGACCAGAAGGGCGTGAGCCACAACCCGCGCTCGACCGTCGGCACAGTGACGGAGATCTACGACTATTTGCGTCTGCTGTACGCGCGCATCGGCGTGCCGCACTGCCCCGTGTGCGGCGAAGAAGTCGTCGCGCAGAGCGCCCAGCAGATCGTCGACGAGATCAAGGCGATGCCGGACGGCACGCGCATTCAGGTGCTCGCCCCGGTGATCAAGAACCGCAAGGGCAATCACGAGAAGGTCTTCGAAGATGTGCGCAAGGGCGGTTTCGCTCGCGTGCGCGTCGACGGCGTGGTGCGCGAACTGGAAGAAGACATCACGCTGGATCGCTATGGCATCCACAACATTGAAGTCGTGGTCGACCGTCTGGTCATCCGCCATTACGATGACCCCCAGTCAGAGGATGCGCGCTCGGCGGAGACGCGCCTGACTGACGCGGTCGAGACGGCGCTTGAAATGGGCGGCGGCGTGATCACTGTGAGCAACATGAGCTATGACCCGCCGCTGGATACGCTGTACAGCGAACATCTGGCATGCGTCAACGGGCATGGCAGCATCCCGGAGATCGAACCGCGCTCGTTCAGCTTCAACACACCGAAGGGCGCGTGCCCGGAATGTCAGGGCTTAGGCTTCCGCTTGGAGATCGACCCGACGCTCGTCGTGCCGAACCCCGACCTGACGATTAATGAGGGGGCGATTGAGGGCAACGGCTGGAACATGGAAGATGGCAGTTGGGGCGGCAACATCATGCGCTCGGTGGCGCACGAGTTCCACGTCCCGCTGAATACCGCGTGGCGCGAACTGACCGACGAGCAGCGCAACCTGTTCCTGTATGGCACAGGTGGCAAGAAGATCCGCGTGCGCTACACGTCGAGCAGCGGCGATCACCGCGAATACACGACCTCGTTTGAAGGCATCATCAACAACCTGCAGCGGCGTTACCGTGAGACGGAGTCCGACTACATCCGCCAGAAGATCGAAGAGCTGATGTCGCAGATTCCGTGCAGCGCGTGTAATGGTCACCGTTTGCGTCCGGAATACCTCGCGGTGACGGTCGCGGGACAGGCGATCCATCAGGTGAGCCGCCTCCCGGTGACGCAGTTGGTCGCATGGGTGACGGATCTGCGTGGGCGCAACGGTACGCCCGCGCTCCTCAGCGTGCGCGAGCAGGAGATCGCCGTGCAGATCCTCAATGAGATCGAAGCGCGGGTGCAGTTCCTGAACAATGTCGGCTTGGGCTATCTCAGCCTCGCGCGCTCGTCGGGCACCCTGAGCGGCGGCGAAGCGCAGCGTATTCGCCTTGCCACGCAGATCGGGAGCCGGTTGACGGGTGTGCTCTACGTGCTGGACGAGCCGTCGATCGGGCTGCATCAGCGCGACAATGGCAAGCTGATCGAGACGCTCAAAGAACTGCGCGATCTGGGCAATACGCTGTTGGTGGTCGAACATGACGAAGAAACCATGCGCTCCGCTGACTACCTGATCGACCTCGGCCCCGGCGCGGGCGAACACGGCGGGCATGTGATCGCGGCGGGCACGCCGGAAGAAGTCATGCAGGTTGAAGACAGCCTGACAGGCGCGTACCTGTCTGGTCGCCTGTCGATTGACGTGCCGCCCAAGCGTCGCCCCGGCAACGGCAAGTCGATTGTGGTGCGCAACGCGCGTGAGAACAACCTCAAGGGCGTGGATGTCGAGTTCCCACTCGGCAAGCTGGTGTGCGTGACGGGCGTGAGCGGCAGTGGCAAAAGCTCGATCATGGTGGATGTGCTGTACCGGCGCATCGCGCAGGTGCTCAACGGCAGCCGCGAGAAACCGGGCGCGCACGAACGCATCGACGGGCTGGAAGAGATCGACAAGATCATCAACATCGATCAAAGCCCGATTGGGCGCACGCCGCGCAGCAACCCGGCGACCTATACCAAGATGTTTGACCTGATCCGCACGCTGTTCGCGGAACTGCCCGAAAGCAAGATCCGCGGCTACACCGCCGGGCGCTACAGCTTCAATGTGAAGGGCGGGCGCTGCGAGAAGTGCGAAGGGCAGGGCGTGCTGCAAATCGAAATGCAGTTCCTGCCGGACGTGTACGTGACGTGCGATGTGTGTCACGGCGCGCGCTACAACCGCGAGACTTTGCAGGTCAAGTACAAGGGCAAGAGCATCTCCGACATCCTCAACATGACGGTGAGCGAGGGCGTGGAGTTCTTCACCAACATCAACGCGATTGCGTCGAAGCTGCGCACGCTTGAAGAGGTCGGCTTGGGGTATATCCGCATTGGCCAGCCTGCGACCACGTTGAGCGGCGGCGAGGCCCAGCGCATCAAACTGAGCCGCGAACTGTCGAAGCGCGCGACGGGGCAGACGCTGTACATCCTCGACGAACCGTCGACGGGTCTGCATGCCGCTGACGTGAAGCGCTTAATCGCTGTGCTGCAGAAGCTGGTCGACAACGGCAACACCGTACTGGTGATCGAACACAACCTCGACATCATCAAGGTGTCGGACTGGATCATTGACATGGGGCCGGAAGGCGGCGATGCGGGCGGCTATGTGATCGCCACCGGGACGCCGGAAGAAGTCGCATTGGTGGACGAGAGCTACACGGGTCAATTCCTGCGCCATTATGTCGGGGAAAAGGTATAGTCGTTACACCTCACCCCCAACCCCCTCTCCGACAAGAGGAGAGGGGGTAAAAAGTACAGCAGAGGACGCGCAAACTCGCGTCCTTTTTGCTTGTGGCACGATCAAACTCACCCCTAACCCCTCTGCTTTAGGAGATGGGAATATCCCCTACATAGATGCAACTCTGCTTTCGTGCGAAAATTCACTAATTTTCTTTATGATGCAAATTGCCTAAATGTATTCCCTCAATGGATGTGCAACATATATGAGAGGTGAGTTAAATCACTTCTCGCTGAAGAAAAGCTCATATATACTGACCAATAGATTAGGGACTTGATCCCTACAAAATAGACAAAAACGACACCGGTCGCATCCGGAAAAGGAGTATTGGTAATGGTGGTCGCTTATAACACCCCCCCGCAGGAGCAAACACCGAGCGTCTATGGTACTGCGCTGGCGCAATTTGATCGCGCTGTCCGCTACCTCAACCTTGATGATGGGCTGGCTGACTTCCTGCGTTACCCGCGCCGCGAGTTTTCGGTGAACTTCCCGGTCCGGCGCGACAACGGTAAAGTGGAAATGTTCACGGGTTATCGTGTCCACCACAGTACCGTGCTCGGCCCGTCGAAGGGTGGCCTGCGTTACAGTCTGGCCGTCAACCTCGACGAAATTCGCGCTCTCGCCATGTGGATGACGTGGAAATGCGCGCTCGTCAACATCCCCTATGGCGGCGCGAAAGGCGGCGTCGTTGTTGACCCCAAGACGCTCAGCCGTGATGAACTCGAACGCTTGACCCGTCGTTATACAGCCGAACTCATTCCTTTAATCAGCCCGAAAATGGACATCCCCGCGCCGGACATGGGCACGAACCCGCAGGTCATGGCGTGGATTATGGATACTTACAGCATGACCGTCGGCTACTCGGTCCCGGCGATTGTGACCGGCAAGCCGATCAATATCGGCGGCAGCCTCGGGCGTAACGAAGCGACCGGCCGCGGCGTGATCGCGTGCATGGTCGAAGCGCTCAAGGGCCACGGTTTTGGCAAGCCCGCCAGCGAGACGAGCATCGTCGTGCAGGGTTTCGGCAACGTCGGTTCGAACGCGGCCTCGTTCGCGCACTCGCTCGGCTTCAAGATCGTCGGCGTGAGCGATGTCGGCGGCGGTCTGTACAATGCGAATGGTCTGGACATGCCCGCGGTGCGGAACTACTACGCAGAACATGGGACGCTGGAAGGCAGCACGCTCGGCGATGAAGTCACGAATGCCGAACTGCTGGCGCTGCCCTGCGATGTCCTCGCGCCGTGCGCGATGGAAGGTCAGATCACAGGCAAGAATGCCGGACAGGTCAAGGCGAAGATGATCGTCGAAGGTGCCAACGGCCCGACGACGCCGGACGCCGATGATATCCTCAACGACAAGGGCGTGTTCCTCGTGCCGGATATTCTGGCGAACGCGGGCGGCGTGGTCGTCTCCTACTTCGAGTGGGTGCAGGACCTGCAGGCGTTCTTCTGGGATCAGGAAGAGGTTTATCGCCAGCTCCAGCGCGCGATGGCGCGCAGCTACTACGCGACGGAAGCGACCGCCGAAGAATACGGCGTCGACATGCGCACCGCCGCGCAAATTCTTGCCATTAAGCGGGTGGCCGATGCTCTCGAAACGCGCGGGATCTACCCGTAAGCGAGACGCCCCGGCTGACCGGACAAACTAGACTTATTTCCCCCAGACGGGCTGAGCGATCAGCCCGTTTTGATTTTCACCCCGCCCCGCCGCTACAATAGGTTGGGGATTCGCACTGCGAAAGACATGGCGACGAGATGAAATGGACTGAGAACTTGCTCAAAGCGAATGGCGGCGATGGCGCGCGTAAGGTGCAGGATGCTCTCGACGCTGGGCGCGCCGCGGTGTTTGCCGAGGATGAGGCGAAGGCGCTCGCCCAGTATCGCCGCGCGGTCGAATTGGCGACCGCCGCGCCCGGCCACGCCCGCCAGCGCGACCTGATCGTCACGGGGGAGATGGCGCGCGCGGGCTGCTTGCTGCGCTTGGGGCAATTGGACGAAGCAGAAGCGCTCATTGAGGCGCAGTACAAAGCCGCCGAAAACGATCACCAGCTAGGACAAATCGTGCTGGAGCGTGGCAAGCTGACCGCCGCACGGGGCGAGTCGCCCCGCGCGGATTTTGAGCTGGCGCTGCGCCATGCACGCAATGTGCGGGCCGATGATCTGGAAGGGCGTGTGCTCGGCGCTTTGGGCGAGATGTATCTCGGCGAAGCCAACGCGAGTTACGCGGCGCATCTGCTGCGCGACGCGGTCGCGAAAATCAATGCGGCGGGCGATGTCGAGCAGAGCAGCCGGATCGTGGGCTTGCTCGGGCAGGCGCTGGTCGAAAGTGGCCACGAGGTCGAAGGGCAGCAGCTCCTCGAACGGGCGCTGAACCTCGCCAAGAATATTGGCAGCCGCCGCGACGAACGCCAATGGTCGGCGGTGCTTGGCAAACGGTCGGCGCGCGAAGGTCGGCATCAGGAAGCTAAGCAGTTGTACGGGCGGGCGTTGGCGCTCTCCAACCCGGACGCGCCGACCGTCGACTACGTGCTGCTGCTGTGCGACCTGAGCCGCATCTGCCTGAGCCTGCACGAAACGGGCGAAGCGATCACCTACGCGCAGACGGCGGCGCGCGCGGCAGAAAAACTGAATGTCGAGAAGGTCACGCGGATGGCGCGCGGCACGCTCGGCGTGGTGCTGCGGGCGGCGGGGAGACACGTCGATGCTCTGCCGCATCTCGAAGCGGCCAGCGCGACCGAACCGGTCGACATCGAAGTGCTGCGCAGTCTGGCGGCGGCGCAGGCCAACAGCGGCGCGACCGACGCGGCGATCCGCACGTATCAGCGGGCGATCACGGCGGCAGAAGCGGCCAAATCACCGTTGGAATTGGCGCAGGCGCGGCGGGATCTCGGTTTGACGCAGGCCAAGCTCGGTGATTTGCCGGCGGCGATCCATGAATGGACGGCGGCACTGGCGATCTACGAGGAGCACAAGGCGGCGGCGCAGGCGGCGCGCCTGCTGTGTGATGTGGCGAATGCGCGTAAGTCGTTGGGGCAGTATGCGCGCGCCATGAAAGACTACGAAGAAGCGCTTGTGCTGCTCAATTCAGTCGATGAGACCGATCTGGAGTCGCGTGGGCTGGTGCTGTCCAATGCGGCGAATGCCTACGCCGATGTGGGTGATGTGGAATCGGCGGACGCGTTTTTCAACGAAGCGATCACGATTGCTGATCGGCTCGGCGACAAGATCGGGGAGTCGACGCGGTCAGGTAATTACGGTTGGTTCTTGCTGCATGTGGGGCGACCACGCCGCGCATCGTCGACGATTGAGCGCGCGCTCCAGTTGAGCCGCGAACTTAATCTGCCGCTGCACACCGCCGTCCAGACGGATAACCTCGGTCTGGTGCAGGACGCGCTCGGCGATTACGCGACCGCGCTCGACTATCATCAGCAGGCCGTGGCGCTGCTCACCGAGTTGAATGAGCCCTATTGGCTGGCGACCGCGCGCATTAATCAGGCGAACACGCTGATTGCGCTGGCGCACATCGACCCGGCGGCGGAACTGCTCGATCTGGCGCTCACGACCGCGCGGGAGAGCGGGCGCGTTGAGCTACTCGTCGCGGCGCTGACCGGGTTGGCGCAGGTTGCGCTCGGACGGCATGACCCGGCGCTGGCGGAGACCTATTTGCACGAGGCGATCACGTTGGCGCGCAAGAACGATCTTCGGCGCTTGTTGGCAGAAGCCTTGTCCGCGCGGAGTCGGCAGCAAGCCATGACGGATCAACCCGCCGAAGCGGCGGTGAGTTGGGAAGAAGCGCACAAGCTGTACACGATGCTGCACATGCCCCAGGGCAAAATTCAGCCGGCATGGCTCGCAGGGGAGAAGCGGGGGTAGGCCGCTCCACCCATTTGAAGAAAGCGCACGCAATTCATTGCGTCCCTGCACCAAGACGATTTTTCTCGTAGGGACGCGATAAATCGCGTCCGCAAAACTCAAAAACCTGTCTAGAAATCGACTTCATGCCATTCTACGCACTTGCCGACTTGCCTTGCCCATGAGCGGGAGGGGCAAGCCCCTCCCCTACTCCTGCTTCGGATCGAAATGTCGACCTGTGACCCTATGCAGGCTGGGAGAGGGTTGGGGTGAGGCACGGGTTACTCAATCCAATTCGATAGGCTGGTCAGCAGGATGGTGCTCTGCGTCGGGTCATTGGTCGGCACATGGACGCGGAATTCGTGTGGCCCGCCCATCATGTTGTGCATGGTGTAGCGCAGCGTGATGGTGGTTTGCTCACCGGGGCGCAGCGTCATCTGGCTGACGATGGCGCGCGGCGGACAGCAGCCCTGCACCAGTTCGACGCGCGGCTCTTCCAGAATGCGCAGCGTTTGACTGCCTGTGTTCTGGATGGTGTATACGCTTTCTGCCCACGCTTCCATCTGCATATCACCGTGATCAATCACCGTGGTGGCGACTTCGGCGTGCGGCGCGCCCTGCACCTCCGGCGTGTAGGGCGGCGTGCTCTGACTGGTGATGAGCACCAACCCGATGAGAATTACGGTCACGGCGATCACCCCGACGGCGATCAAGACCGTGTTCTTAGGCAGTCCCCGCGGGGTGGGTGCTGGCTTGGATTTTGCCGACATGTTCTCAACTCCTGATTACGGCTGCGTTTGCGCAACCAAAGCTTCTTCTTCATTCGTGACGCGCTGTTGGTAGATGCGCTGCTCTTCCGTCCACATGGTCTTGATGTAGGCGATGATCAGCGCGGCTTGATCGCGGGTGTATAGACCGTCCCAGCGCGGCATAGTGTAGAAATTGTTAGGGTCGGCAAAGCCGCCATCGGTGACGTACCGGAGCAAAAGTTCGTCGCTGTGATGCCACGTGTGCCCGGTTGGGTTGTGCGGTGGCGCGCCGAGGCGCCCGGTCTCATCCGGTTCGAAGGGTGCGTCGGGGAACTGCCCCTCGCCGTTGACGCCGTGACACGCGGCGCAGGTCTGCTCGTAATACGTGCGGCCTTCGGCGATTTGCTGCGCGTTGTACGTCACTCCCTTGATCGTGCTGCCGGGATCACCCGGGGCACAGGCGGCGGCGAGGAGTAGGATCAACGAGGCGCAGCCCAGTAAAAAGTGGCGCATGGTCAACCTCGAATAAACTGTGTGAATCCGTCTATGGATACTGTATTAATATGACATAGGCGATTTGATTTGTATCGTGACATGTGACAGGAATTGGCTATACTAATCGACATATTTGCCCTCAGTGCCTCGGATTTTGTCTCTCGGTTGAACTTTTAACTGCATCCCGAGTAGTAAGTGTTGATATGGCAACCTTCTGGTGTGTTTCCGCGCCCCTCTTCAGTCACACGGATTGGGGCGGTTTTTTGAAGACCGCGCAGGCGTTAAGGCGGCGCGGGCATGATGTCACCTGGGTGAGTCAGGCGGGGATCGCCGGGGCGGTGAGCGAACGCGGCGTCCCGTTTGCAACGGTGCCGAATACGGGCTGGCTGTGGCCACCGCCGCCCGCGCCCGACCTCACGACGATCCCGCCGCAAGAAGCGGTGATGCTGCGCTATCGCCGCGCGCTGGATACCTGGCTGACCGAGGAGTTGGTCGGCGCGGGGGTGGAGTCGCTGTTGGCCTTGGCGGAAGAACGGGGCA
>JAYRZU010000082.1:0-26586 GCA_041916315.1 Anaerolineae bacterium | reverse complement strand
TGATCCCTTAGTCGTAAATGAAGGCTGTTTGACGCATTATCGCATGCCCATTATATATCCGGTTTGCAATCCGCATGTCGTCCGTTCATTGAGACTAGGACAAAAAGCTTGCTTGAACACCACATATGTAGTAAAGTTACGCCTCATTATGAACCAGACCCACTGCGTTGAGCTGACCAAACATGATTGACCAGATCCATTGGCTAGGACACGGAAGTTTTGTCATTCAGGGTTCGCCGCTGATTTATATCAACCCGTGGCGCATTCTGCGGACGGATCAGCCGGCTGACGTCATCCTCGTGAGTCATGACCATTACGATCGCTGTTCGCTCGCGGACATCAATAAGCTGCGCGGCGACCACACCCGGATCATTGGTAACGAACGCGTTGCGCAGGAAATCCCTGGCTGCACTGTGCTCCTGCCGTGGCAAAGCATTGCTGTCGACCGGGTCTGCATCAAGGCAGTCCCCGCCTACGATCCGAGCGATCCGCGTCCAGCAGCCAAGGACAGCGGTCTCGGCTTTGTCATTTCCGCCAACTACTACGACATCTACTACGCTGGCGACACGGGTGTCATTCCGGAAATGGCCTCTATTCACCCGGACATCGCCATTCTGCCAATTGATGGCCGCGGCACCCTCTCGCCGCAGCAGGCTGCGGAGGTCACTGACCAGATGCGCCCACGCTGGGTTATTCCCTGCAACTGGGGCTTAAGTTCGTCCGGCGCGAACAAGGTCGACGCGGCGTTGTTTCAGCGTGAAGTTGGCAACAAGGCCGAAGTCGTACTTCTCAGCCCTGACCGCTAACCACCGCTCTTAAATAGAATCAAAACGGACGAGGGTACCCTCGTCCGTTTTTGTTGGTTCGTGTATTTATGCCGCGGTATCGAGCGGCTTGTGCTCGTCGTCGGCCTTGTTGTCATCCCACGTGACCCGTTCGCCCGAGCTGTTGAACACCAGCGGGGTTGAGGCGCCCGTCACGACGTCCGCATCAATCACCACACGCTGAATGTCATCGCGCCCCGGCGCTTCGAACATCACGTCGAGCAGACGGCTTTCGATGATCGAGCGCAGACCTCGCGCGCCCGTACCACGCTTCAGAGCGATGTCCGCCGCCGCGCCGAGCGCCGAGTCATCAAACGCGAGTTCCAGGCCGTCCAGCGCCAAGAGCTGCTGATACTGCTTGACGAGCGCGTTCTTCGGCTCGACCAGAATGCGCATGAGCGCCGCCCTGTCCAGCGGTTCGACATTGACCAGCACGGGCAGACGCCCCACGAATTCAGGGATCAAACCGTACTGGATCAGGTCTTCCGGCGCCACATGGTGCAGCAGTTCGCGCTTGTCGGTGATGTTGATCCGCTCTTCCGCGTTTTGCGCGGTGAAGCCGATCGCGCCCTTGCCGCCCACTCGCTTACCGATTACATCATCGATCCCGGCGAACGTGCCGCCGCAGATGAAGAGGATGTTCGACGTGTCAACCTGCAGGAATTCCTGATGCGGGTGCTTGCGTCCACCCTGCGGCGGCACATTCGCCAGCGTGCCTTCGACAATCTTGAGCAGCGCCTGCTGCACGCCTTCGCCGGAGACATCTCGGGTGATCGACGGGTTATCCGCCGACTTGCGCGCGATTTTGTCAATTTCGTCAATGTAAACGATGCCCTTTTCCGCACGGGCGATGTCACCATCAGCAGCCTGAATCAAGCGCAGCAGGATGTTCTCGACATCTTCGCCGACATACCCCGCTTCGGTGAGCGAAGTCGCATCGGCGATGCAGAACGGCACATCCAGAATACGCGCCAGCGTCTGCGCGAGGAGCGTCTTACCACTCCCCGTCGGGCCGACGATCAGGATGTTGCTCTTCTCCAACTCCACGCCGTTCGCCATGCCGCCATTGCGGATGCGCTTGTAGTGGTTGTACACCGCCACACTCAGCACACGCTTAGCATGTTCCTGGCCGACGACATATTCGTCGAGGTGCGCCATGAGTTCACGGGGGAGCGGCAGGCGCTCTAGGTTGATCCCCAACTCTTCGCGTCCGTAGTTCGGGTTTTCTTCGAACAGGATACGCTGGCACAGTTCAACGCAGTTATCGCAGATGAACACCCCATCGGGTCCCGCGATCAGACGTTCAACCTCGTCGTGACCGCGCCGGCAGAATGAACAGCGTTGGTTCGTTGGTGAAAAATTCACTTCGTTAATGCTCCCATAGGAACTTTCGTGCTTTCGAGCACCGAGTCGATGAGGCCGTACTCCACGCCCTGCTTGGCGCTGAAGTAGATATCGCGGTCGGTGTCGCGTTCAATGACTTCCAGTTCACGCCCGGTGTGGAACACGAGAATTTGATTCAGGCGTTCCTTCAAGCGCATGATTTCATTCGCCTGAATGACGATGTCGGACGCCTGCCCCTGCGCGCCGCCAAGCGGCTGGTGCATGTGGATGGTGGCGTTCGGCAGCGCATAGCGCAAGCCCTTCGCGCCCGCCGTCAGCAGCACCGTGCCGAAGCTCGCCGTAATGCCGACCGCGGTGGTCGCCACGGGCGCGCTGATCTGCTGCATCGTGTCGTAAATCGCCATGCCGGAGTACACCACACCACCGGGGGAGTTGATGAACATCTGAATCTGGCGTTCCGGGTCCTGGCTCTGCAGGAACAGCAGCTGCGCCACAATCAGGTTCGCGATCTGATCGTTGATCGGTGTGCCGAGGAGAATGATGCGTTCCTTCAGCAGCAGGGAGTAGATGTCATACGCGCGTTCGCCGCGGCTGCCCTGCTCAATCACCATCGGAATAACGTTTTGCGGGTACATTAGGCAGACTCCTCTTTGTCTTCCGTACTCTCGGTGCTGGTGCTTCCCGCTTCTGTCGTGGAAGTCTCCGCCGCCGGGGCTTCGCCCTTGGCAATCGTGATAATGCGATCAATCACCGCCTCACGCAGGAGATCATTCTTCACGCTGTCGCGCATCTGTGGCGCGTCAAACATCTTGCGAATGTCGTCCTTGCGTTCTGCCCCAAACCGTTCGATGACGCGGTCGATTTCGGCGTTGATACTCTCTTCGGACACTTCGAGCGCCTCAGAACTTACCAACTGGCGCAGAACCAACTGCCGCTGAACCGTCTGCACCGCCATCGGGCGGTAGTCGGCATACATATCATCCGCCGACTTCTTGTAAATCGACATATAGTCCTTGAGGGTCATCCCCTGCCGGCGCAGCCGTTGATCGAGGTCCTGCATGAAGTCCTCAACCTGATCCGCGACGACCGCTTCCGGGAAGCCGATCTCCGCCTTTTCGACCAGCGCGTCAATCGCACGGCGGAGGAAGTCTTCACGGTAGCGATCCGACGACGACTTTTCGAGGTTCTCCCGCACGCGTATGCGCAGTTCCAGCAGCGACAGCGGCTTTTCCTCGTCCTTGGTCACGCGCGCGGCGAAATCGTCCGTCAGTTCGGGCAGCGTCACCACTTCGACCTTCTTGACCGTGGTGGTGAAATGCACCTTCTTGCCCGACGCATCGCCGTACTTGTCGGCGTCTTCCGGCACGCTTAGTTCGAACATGCGCGTATCGCCCTCGACCACGCCGAGCAACTGCTCATTGAAACCGGGGACGGGTTCGCCATCCGCATCCAGAATGAAGCCCGCGTCATGCTCGTGCATGAACGGTTCGCCATGCTGGTGATCGTGTGTGTCGGCTTCGTCCTCGCCCTCTTCACCTTCGGCGTGCTCGTGTTCTTCACCCTCTTCTATAATGTGCGAGTGAATATCGACCGTGACGCGATTGCCGAGCACCGCAGGCTGCGAGCTCAATTCGACGACTGCTTGCTCCTCTTGCAAGTTACGCAGCGCAAGATTTACGTCGCGGTCTTCGACCGCGGGCGGCGCAAAGTCGAGGCGGAACGACTGGTAATCCTTGAGATCGACCGAGGGCTGAAGCGGCAGCGCGTACACGAACGCGGGCGGCTCCGGCTTGAAGTCAACCAGTGAACCCGGACCATAGGGGTCAAGCCCCGTTTGCGGCAGCGCTTCCTGATAGATGGTATTGCTCAACAGCTCGACGGCTTCTTCGAGGATCGCCGCTTCGCCCACGTAGTTGGCGACGAGGCGGTATGGCGCTTTACCTTTACGGAAACCGGGGATGTTGACTTTTTTGGAGATTTCTTGCGCGGCTTGTTTTTTTGCCTGGTCGAGGCGTTCAGCTTCGAGTTCGACAGTGACACGAGCGGTATGATCTTCAAGACGTTCCGTTTGAATGTTCAAGAGACTATCCTTCGCAGAAGCGATTGCTTGCCATTATAGCAATTGAGTGTTAGAGAAATATATGTGGGGAAAGAGGGACTCGAACCCTCACCTCGTAAGAGACATGATCCTAAGTCATGCGCGTCTGCCAGTTCCGCCATTCCCCCTCTTAATCTGTGGCATTATAGTCAAGGCGATCAAACGCTACAAGGGCAAGTTGCCCTTCAGGCTCACCCCGTCATCCTCGCCTTCGCCTTCTGCGACCTTGGCCAGAATTGAGTTGATCATCATCTGCGCGAACTGAAACAAGCCCTGCAGCTGCGTGATGCGCTCTACATAGAGTTGCGCCAACTGCTGATCGGTCTCGCCCATCTCCGGCATGGCTGTCTGCAACCGCTGGATATTGGCGTTCATCACCGAAATCGCCCGATCCACGTCGCGCATTTCGCGCCCTTTGATAATGTTCGTGATGATCGTCCAGAAGTCGGTTTCCGCTTCGTAGAACTTCCGGCGTCCGCCACTGCCCCGCACCCACACCTGCCGCACCATCCCCAGGTTTTCGAGCGTGCGCATGTTCATGCTGGCGTTGGCTTTGGAGATGTCCAACCGCTCGACCAGATCGTCAAGGCAGAGGGGCTTATCGCTCAACAACATGGCCGCGTATAACTGCCCCATGACCTTGCTAAAGCCGAAGTAGTCGAGAAGCTGCCCCAGACCGTCCAACATACTCTCATGGACAGTTCCAAGTAGTGCCTCAGTCCCTAACTCTTTACCGTTCGGTTTTGCCGACATGCCGCAGCCTTTAAGAACTCACGCGGGGAATTTTCTTAACGGTCATTGTAGCATCCTTAGAGGTAGAGAACAACGCTCATTCGCAATCCTGCGCTTTCACGCAGCTTACTCATAGCGCAGCGCGTCGATGGGGTTGAGCGCCGCCGCGCGATTCGCCGGATATATGCCGAAGAACACGCCGATCCCAATCGAGATCAGCGTTGCGAGCAGGACGCTGGAAAGCTGAACCCGCACTTGCAGATCGGCTGACAGCGCGGAGACCGCCAGCGATCCGGCAAAGGCGATGCCGATACCAAACGCCCCGCCTAGCAGCGAGAGCACGGTCGCTTCGGTCAGAAACTGGAGCTGAATATCGCGTTTCTGCGCGCCGACCGCCTTGCGCAGGCCAATTTCACGGGTGCGTTCGGTCACGGTCACCAACATGATGTTCATGATGCCAATGCCCCCGACCAGCAGCGAGATTCCGGCGATGATGGCGAGGAAAATCGTGAGCAAGCTCGTGATCTGCCCGACCGACTCGAGCAAGTCCGTCTGCGTGAAGATCTGAAACGTGTCTTCATCACGAAAGTTGATATTCCGTGCCTCACGCAGCGCCTCGCGCACCTGTGCCGCCACCAGATCGACGCTGTCGGCGTCGCGCGCCTGTACAAGCACATTGGTCACGCGTTTACGACCGCTGGCATCCTCGCCCGTGTTCAGGCGGCTCTGCGCCGTCGTCACCGGAATCCAGATCAGGTCATTTTCGTCGCCGCCGAAGCCGCTCCCGCCCGCCTCTTCCATCACGCCAATCACGCGAAATGTGACCTCACTGATGCGGATGTTCTGCCCAATGGGGTAAGTGTTCGGGAACAAACGCTCCACGACCGTCAGCCCGATCACGGCAACACGCGCTTCGCTCTCCACATCGGTGCGATCCAAAAAGCGCCCCGCGACCACATCACGGTTGCGCATGGGCACGAACGCTTCGGTCACGCCGCGGATGCGTCCGTTCGCCTGCCGACCTTCGACCGCGACTGGACGGCTGAAGTTCAACTGCGGCATGACATTCAGCGCGTCCGGCACGCGGGAGAGATCGCGCAGCGTTTCATAGTCACGCATGGTCATCATCTGGCTCGCGCCACCCATGCGCGCATCGGCGAGCGAGACCTCACGCTGCGACACGAGCATGAGATTCGTCCCCAGCCCCAAAAACTGATTGCGCACAAACGTTTCGACGGCCTGCCCGAGCGACACCAGCACAATCACCGCCGCGACGCCTATCGTGATGCCGAGCATCGTCAGCACTGAACGCAGCTTGTTAGAACGCAAGCCAATGAGCGCGATGCGTGTATTCTCGACAATCATGCTATTCGAACCTCAGCGCATCAATCGGGCGCATCTGGGCGGCACGGCTCGCCGGGTAGAGGCCAAAGAAGACGCCGATCCCCGTGCTGACCACCGTCGCCAGCACGACTGCATCCCCGGTGACGCTCAGCGTCAGGTCCGGCACAAGCTGCCCGCCGATCCACGTCAGGAACCAGCCCAGTGCCACACCGAGCACCCCGCCCAAGATCGAGAGAAACACGCTTTCGATCAGGAACTGCAGCAAGATGTCGCTGCCCCGCGCGCCGACCGCTTTGCGCAACCCGATCTCGCGGGTGCGTTCCGTCACCGAGACAAGCATGATATTCATGATGCCAATGCCACCGACCAGCAGCGACACGCCCGCAATCAGGCTGAGGAACACGGTCAGCACCCCGGTGATCGAACCGAGCGAGTTGAGCAGTTCGGCCTGACTGATGATGCTGTAGTCCTGCTCGCCCTGAAACGTGATGGCGTGCGCCTCATCGAGGTAGGCCTCGATCTCGCGCACGGCCTGATCCATCCGATCTTCGGAGACGGCCTGAATGTTGAAGATGTCGACACGATAGCCACCGTCACGAGTGCGAGCGCGGGAAAGCCGGGTCTGCGCGGTGGAGATCGGGATGAAGATCACTTCGTTCTGGTCGCCGAGCACGCCAATGCCCCCGCCCTGCTCGGCCATTACGCCGATCACCGTGAACACGCGCTCATTGATGCGGATGGTGCGTCCGACCGGATCAAAGGTCTTGTCACCGTAGATCGCTTCGACCACCGTCGTTCCCAGCACGGCGACACGGGCGACATCGTCGATATCCTCCGCGCTGATGAACGCACCCTTGTCGGTCGTCCAACTGCGCACATCATCCCAGTTCGCGGTGACGCCGCTCACGCCAAGCTGAATGCTCACCGACTCCGCAACGACGGCGGCGGGCAGCACAAATTCCTGTGAGAGCTGGCGGATGCTCGGCGCGATTGCGGGATTATCGAGGTCTTCCGCTTCAATCGTCGACAGCGGCTGAATCGTCGTGCGCGTACCATTGGCGGGCGCGCTCGAAAATACGAACAGCAGATTCGAGCCAAGGCCCTGAAACTCCGCTGCTATGAAGTTTTCGACGCCGCGCCCGAGGCTCACCAAGCCGATCACCGCGCCTACGCCGATGATGATGCCGAGCGTCGTCAGCAGGGCGCGCAGGCGGTTGGTCAGCAGTCCATCCAGTGCAATGCGGATGCTCTCACCGAGGTTCAGTTGTACTCGTCCTTCTGTCCACCGTAGTACGCATCCTGCAAAATCTCTTCCATTTCGTCGGCGAGCGAGGGGCGCTCCGCTGCGCCCGCGACCAATGGGCTTTTCACCGCTTGATCTGCGATGATGCTCCCATCGCGCAGCATGACCACGCGGTTGGTGTGCCGCGCGATCCACGGGTCATGCGTGACGAACACCACGGTGATCCCCTGCTCGCGGTTCAGCCGCTGGAAAATCTGCATCACTTCTGTGCCCGAACGGGAATCGAGGTTGCCCGTCGGTTCATCGGCGAGGATCATGGCCGGTTCGTTGACCAGCGCCCGCGCAATCGCCACGCGCTGCTGCTGCCCGCCGGAGAGTTCGCTGGGCAAATGGTCGAGGCGGCTGCCCAACCCCACCGATTCGAGCGCCGCTTTCGCCTTCTTCTGCCGTCCGCTCACACCCGCGTACATCAGCGGCAGTTCGACCTGCCGCAGCGCCGATGTGCGTTTGAGCAAGTTGAAGTTCTGGAATACGAAGCCGATCTTCTTGTTGCGCACCCGCGCCAGATCGCTTTCGCTCAGGCGGCTGACATTCACGCCGTCGAGGAAGTAATCGCCGGATGACGGCTGATCAAGCGCGCCGAGGATGTTCATCAGCGTGCTTTTGCCACTGCCCGACGGCCCCATGATCGAGACGAACTCGCCTTCCATGATCTTGAGGTCGACGCCCCGCAGCGCGTGCACTTCGACATCGCCCATCTTGTACATCTTGGTGATGGCGCGCACATCAATGACCGCTTTGGGTTCACTGCTTGACGGCGGCGCGGCTGCCCGTTTGAAGAGTTTGAACATCGTCTTAGAATCCCCGGATCGGGTCAAAGGTGGCTCGCGGGATCAACGCAATGGTCACGCCTTCGTCGACGCCGCTCACGATCTGACTGTCAATCTCGTTGCGCAGCCCCAAAACCACTTCGACTTCGCGGAAGCTGTTCGCGGCATCCTGTACCGTGACATACGCCCGTCCCGTTACGCGATCCAAGCGGATGAAGCGGTTCGGCACCACCAACACGTCGCGCAGTTCGTTGACGATGACGGTCGCCGTCGCCGTCATGCCTACGCGCACAGGCTGATCGGTCGGGTCGAGCGCTACCCTGACCGGGTACGTGACCAACTGACCGAGCACCGTCGGCAGCAAGTTGATCCGCGCCACGCTGCCAGTCAGCAGTTGATCCGGCAGCGCGTCAAAATCCAGTTCGACAGGCTGATCAACCGCGAGATCGACCACATCGGTCTCGTCCGCGGCAATGTCGACATAATAGCCGCTCGTGTCTATCAGCAGCAGTGCCGCGGACTGCGTGGGCGGGAGTTCGCCAACCACGAGGTTGTTGAGCGCGATCACGCCGTCAAACGGCGCAATCAACAGCGCGCGATCGACGCTGGCCTGCGCCGCTTCGACGGCCAGTTCAGCTTGCTGCAAACCGATTTCTGCCAACTGCAAGTCGCGGTCGCTGGCACCGTTCGTCAGCCGATCCAGCGCGATCTGCGCGGCAGTTGCGGCTGCCTGTGCCGACGAAACGCCGGCCGCATCGCCTGTGCGCGCGAGTGTCGCGTTGTAATTGGAGTCCGCTATCGCCACGCCATACTCAGCCTGATCCAGCCCCGCGTTGAGGCTGCCCGTGTTGAGCGAACTCGACGGAATGAGGCCAGAGAGCGCCGCATTTGCCTGATCGATCAGTTCTTGTGGCACATTGGTGCCCCCCTCGGGGAGCAAGCTGGTCACATCGACCAGCGGCGCGGGATTCGCCGCGATGTCACGCTGAAGCTGTGCTTGCCACAACTGGTTGCGCGCCAACTCGGATTGAAGATAAGCGATTTGCTCGTCCTGTGCAGTGACGCCCGTCGACGCGGCGGCATTGAGCGCCGCGAGGGCGCTGTTGAGCGCCGCCTGCGCGACCGCGAGGTCCTCCGGGCGCGGCGGACTGGTCAGCAGCGCATACGAGCGCTGCTGCACATCGAGCGCGAGCAATGCTTCGTTCAGCGCCGCCTCAGCTTGCGCCGTATCCAACCGCGCGAGCACATCGCCTGCGCGCACCGTATCCCCGACGCCAACGAGTACTTCAGTCACCGTCCCGGTCGACTCGAACAGGAGCGGCACCTGGCGCTGCGGGCTGACCGCCCCGGTTGCGCTGATGGTCACGCGCAGGTTCCCCCGCTGCACGACCGTCTGGTCAAGGATCTCGACGGGCGGTTCATCGCTCGCCTGCTGGGACTGCCGCAGTTCACGCGCGCCTAACAGCCCCCCCGCAACGAGCGTCCCGATCACGGCATAAGTGAGAAATTTCCGCATATACTTTTTAGCCCCCGAAGATCGATAGGCTGTCACCAGCGAGGTCGACGGCGATCACAGCGCCTTCAGTTAACCCGGCGGACACCTGACTCACGTCTTGCCCCTGCAAGCCGAGCGTCACCGGAATTTCGAGGATGGTTCCATCGGGCTGCAGCAGGTTGACATAAGCGTCCCCCTGCGCCCGGTCGAGGCGAATGTATTGGTTCGGCACGATCAGCACGTCAGCCTCGGCTTCAATGATGATGTTGGCTTCGGCCGTCATGCCGACGCGCAGCCGGGGATCAACTTCATCGACCCGGAGTCCCACATCAAAACTGACGATGCCGTTCTCGTTGGTCGCCACCAGCGCAATGCTATCAACGATGCCGGGGAGTTCGACCTCCGGCAGCGCGTCGAGGGTAATGCGCGCGGGCATGCCCGTAACGATCTGGCGCACGTCGATTTCGTCGACCTGCACGGTCAGGTGCAGCGGTGTGGCATCGGTCAACTCGATCACGGCGAAACCGGGCGCGACCAGCGCGCCGATCTCCGTATTAATCGCGCTGATAATGCCGTCGAACGGCGCGACCAGCCGCGCGCGATCCCACGCGGCCTGCGCTTGATCAAGCGCCAATTGCGCGCGGTCGACAGCGGCGGCAGCGCGGTCAATCTCAGCTTGCGTCGGCCCGGCCAATAGGCGATCCAACTCCGCCTGCGCCTGCGCCACCCGAGCGGAGGCTGCTCCCACCGCCGCGGGATTGCCGGATTGCAGGCGTTCCACCTGCAGCCGCGCGATCTCGGCGTTGAAGCTCGCCTGCCCGATGCGCGCATCCAGCAAATCATACGCGGCCTGATCCTGACCACCGGGCGCGGTCGCGCGGGCTTCCTGCGCCGCCGCCACCGCCGCTTGCGCTTGTTGATATGAAAGCTGCGCCGTTTGCAGGTCAGCGCTGGAGACCGCGCCCTGCGCGGCACCCACTGCGCTCTGCGCCGCGGTGACATTGGCGCGCGCGATGGTGATTTCACCTTCATCTGGCCCGTCGAGCACATCATCCAACTGCAGTTGCGCGGACATAAGCGCGAGTTCGGCCTGCTGGTAGGCGATACGGAGTGGCTCATCGGCTTGAACCAAGAGCAGGTCACCCGCGGTGACGCTCTGCCCAACGACCACGGGAATCTCCGTGATGCGACCGGGAATCGTGAAGCTCAAAGCCGCGGTCTGATCCGGCTGCATGGTTCCGAGGGCGGATACGGAAAGCTCCACGGCTCCCCGTCCGACAATGTACTGTTCAACCTGGGGGGCAGCGCTCGCACTGCTCTGCGCCTGATTTGCGCGCAGCCCAAAGGCGACGAGCGGCAGTCCGAGCGTGACGACGATGAGGACAAATATGCTTCGGCTAACTGACATACGGTGCTAACGCTAAACCTTCCACCTAGTTCCCTGCTATATCTGATTCTACATGAAAATCTGTTCAGATTATTTCAACACTGTTAAAACTGTGCTGGCGTGAAGGTAGGCTTAATGGTACTATAGAAGTTGTCACATCTTTCACAATCACCATCGGCTGTTAGGAGAACCGCTCATTATGCCGTCCAGTATTCCCGACATTGTGATCAGTCGCCTGCCGGTCTACCTTCGGGCGCTCGAACGCCTGTCGCAAGAGGGACAGGAAGTGACCTCTTCGCACGAACTCGGCAAGCGTTTGGGCATTAGTTCGGCACAAATTCGTAAGGATTTGTCGCACTTCGGCGGGTTCGGGAAACAGGGCACTGGCTACCGAATTGCCTACCTCAAGGAACAACTGCGGCAGGTCTTGAACGTAGAACGGGATTGGGAAGTGGCACTCATCGGCGCGGGTGACTTAGGTAATGCGGTCGCCCGGTATCGAGGCTTCTCCAACCGCGGGTTTCACATCGCCTGTGTTTTCGACAGCGCCCCGGACAAAGTCGGCAAGAGTATCGGCGAGTTTTTGATTCTGCCGCTCGACAATCTTCAGAGCGTCATCACCGAGCGCGGCATCAAGATCGCCATGGTCGCTGTCCCCGCTGAGGCGGCGCAGTCCGTGGCCGACACACTCATCGCCGCGGGCGTGCGCGCCATCCTCAACTACGCGCCGATCAACCTGAATGTGCCGGACAATGTGCATGTTCAATACATTGACCCCGTCATCCATTTGCAGCGCATGACCTACTATCTGGATTAGTTAGCTCCACACGCTCTGAGTGATCCGGCGCAGAATGGCAGGGTCATTCAGGGCACGTCCGGCCCCAATCGCTACCGAAATCATCGCGTTATCCGCCCGGTAGACCGGAACGCCCGTCTCGCGCGTCAAATACTGATCCAGTCCGCGCAGCATCGCGCCGCCACCCGTCAGCACAATGCCACGGTCGATAATATCTGCGGCCAGCTCGGGCAGCGTATTGCCCAGCACCGCTTTGACCACGCCTGATATTTCCCGCAGCGGTTCTTCAATCGCTTCGACGATCTCGCCCGTGCTCACCGTGATCGTGCGCGGCAAACCACTCACGTTGTCGCGGCCCTGCACTTCCATCGTCAGTTCGTCCATCAGCGGCACCGCCGCGCCCACCTGAATCTTGACCGACTCAGCCGACGGCTGACCAATCGTCAGGTTGTATTTGCGCCGAATGTAGCTGATGATGGCGTCGTCCATCTTCAGCCCACCAACGCGCCCACTCTCCGCGCGCACAATATTGTTCATCGTCATCACGGCCGCCTCGGTGATGCCGCCGCCGACATTCACAACCATGTCGCCCGCCGGAGTACTCACGGGCAGCCCTGCCCCAATCGCCGCCGCCAGCGGTTCCGGAATGAGGATCGCTTCGCGCGCCCCCGCATCCATCGCCACATCATGCACGGCACGTTTTTCCACACTGTTCGCGCCATACGGCACGGTGATCATAATCGTCGGTTTGAACAAGCGGACACGTCCGGCGATCTTGTTGAAGAACTGGCGCAGCATGAACACGGTGACATCGTAGTCAGCCACGACCCCATTTTGCAGCGGGCGCACCAACTGAATGTCTTCGTCGTCCACTTTACCCAGCATTTCACGCGCGGGCTGGCCGATTTCCACGACCGACTGATCTTCGACGGTCATCGCGACCAGCGTCGGCTCCTGCAAAACGATCTGATCGTTGTCGGAGATTAGCGTGTTGATCGTCCCTAAGTCCACACCCAAGCGTTTATCGAACAGTCCCATAGCGACCCTTACTTGTTCTAGCGCAGTGATCGGGCTGTATTATAGCAAACAAAACGCCCGACGGGAGTTCTCCCATCGGGCGCTTAACCTGTGATAGAGATGCGTTAGTCGCTCTCGCCCGTATCGTCGATGATGCGCAGCACGGATGAGCTGCGCGCCTGCACTTTACGCTGAATCTTCAGCGCCAGTTCAGCACGCCGAAGCGCGAGGGCGGCAGCGCGGTTTTCTTCCGGCGCGACGCCTTCCCGCAGCATCTTCTGAGCGTTGGCGCGCGCCGCTTCCATCGCCGCTTCGTCAATTTCGTACGACGATTCGGCGAGATCCGCGAGGACGACGACCTTATCCGGGCGCACATCGACCACGCCGCCGTAAATGGCGAAGCGTTCTTCGGCGCGCCCCTTGCGGACGATCAACTCACCGTAGGTGAGCGTGGTCAGGACGGGCGCGTGCCGCGGCAGCACGCCCATCTCGCCTTCCGCCGCCGGAACGATCACCATATCGGCTTCCGGCTCGGAGAAGACCACTTTTTCCTGCGTGACAACCTCGACCGCGATTGGCATCAGTTTACCCTTGCCGCAGCGCTTCTTCGTGACGCGCCAGCACATCTTCGATGGGGCCAGCCATGTAGAAGAGCTGTTCCGAGATGTGGTCGACTTCGCCATCGAGGATCATGCGGAAGCCGCGCACGGTATCCTTGATCTTGACGTACTTGCCTTCACGACCCGTGAACTGCTCCGCCACCTTCATCGGCTGGCTGAGGAACAATTCGATCTTACGGGCGCGAGCGACCAACAGCTTGTCGTCATCCGAGAGTTCGTCGATACCGAGAATGGCGATGATGTCCTGCAGGTCCTTATAACGCTGGAGGATCTGCTGCACTTCACGCGCCACGCGGTAGTGATCTTCACCGACGACCAGCGGATCGAGAATCTTGCTGGTGCTGCCGAGCGGATCGACCGCGGGGAACAGACCGCGCGACGCAATCGAGCGTTCCAGCGCAATCGTCCCGTCGAGGTGCGCGAACACCGCCACCGGGGCGGGATCCGAGTAGTCGTCCGCGGGCACGTACACCGCCTGCATCGACGTGATCGAACCCGTCTGCGTGGAGGTGATGCGTTCCTGGAGCTGCCCCATTTCGTCAGCCAGCGTGGGCTGGTAACCCACCGCCGAAGGCATACGACCGAGGAGCGCCGACACTTCCGCACCCGCCAGCGAGTAACGGAAAATGTTGTCGATGAACAGCAGCACGTCACGGCCTTCGTCGCGGAAGTGTTCCGCCATGGCGAGACCGGAGAGCGCCACGCGCAGGCGCACGCCCGGAGGTTCGTTCATCTGGCCGAACACCATCGCCAGCTTGTCGAGCACGCCCGCTTCCTTCATTTCGTAGTAGAGCGCCGTGCCTTCACGGGTGCGTTCACCCACGCCCGCGAACACCGACAAACCGGAGTGCTGGGTCGCAATCGAGTTGATCAGTTCCTGAATGGTCACGGTCTTGCCCACGCCCGCGCCACCGAAGATGCCCGTCTTGCCGCCCTTGGTCATCGGCGCGATCAGGTCAATGACCTTCATACCCGTTTCGAACACTTCGATGCGGGTGGTCTGTTCTTCGAATTCCGGCGCCGTGTTGTGGATCGGGCGGCGGGTGGTATCGTCCGCCACCGCCGCGCCGAGGTCAATCGGGCGACCGAGCACGTTGAACACGCGACCGAGCGACGCCGGGCCAACCGGCACCGTGATCGGCGAACCCGTTGCGAAAGCGGTGACGCCGCGCTTCAAGCCATCCGTCGTGTCCATCGCAACCGTACGCACGGCATTGTGACCGAGGTGCATCTGCACTTCGAGAATCAGGTCTTCTTCGCCTTCACGCTGAATGCGCAGCGCGTCGTAAATATCCGGCAGCTGCCCGGGCGGAAAATCGACATCGACCACCGCGCCGAGAACCTGCGAAACTACCCCTTGAATTTCAGCCATCTAATGTCTCCCCAGTCCGCTAGATCACCGCATGCGCCGCGAGATCTGCTTCGATATTCACTGCCAGCTTGTCAATCGAGTTTTGCAGCGCCTCTGCGCCGCCCACAATGTCGAGGATTTCGCTCGTGATGCCTGCCTGACGCGCCTTGTTGTAGACCAGTGTGAGGTCTTCGACCAGCGTCGACGCATTGTCCGACGCATTGCGCATGGCCACCATGCGCGCCGAATGTTCGCTCGCCTGACTTTCAAGGATCGCCTGATACATCTGCAGCAGCGTGAAGCGCGGCACGATTTCATCGAGGATGGCTGTAGCACTCGGCTCATACTCGTAGTCAGCCGAGCCGCTCGACACGTGCGGCGCATTCTTGATCAGCTCCGCAACAACCTGATCTTCCGTCTCATAGGGCGAGAGCGGGAGCAGGCGCGTCACGCGCGGACGCTGGGTGAGCAGGTTCACAAAGTCCGTGTAGGCGATGAAGACTTCATCGACCGTCCCGTTGAGAAATTCCTCGGTAGCCAGGCGCACAATCGGCGAAATCTGCTGGAGCGTCGTCTCGGCGGGGTTCGAAAACTCCGCCACGACATTCTCGTGGACGCGGATGAGCGAGTCGCGTCCCTTGCGACCAATGGTCACAAAGCGCGCCGGACTGCCCAACCGATCCTGAAAGCGCCGGGCCACACGCAGGATGTTGGTGTTGAACGCGCCAGCCAGCCCACGATCTGAGGTGATGAGGATCACCATCGTGTTCTTGACTTCCGAACGCGCGGTCAACAGGGGGTGCAGTGACGTCCCCGTCATCGAGTTTTGCACATTGAGCAGAATTTCCCACGCTTTTTCGGCGAAGGCGCGGCTGGCAAGCACACGAGCTTGCGCCTTGCGCACTCGCGAAGCGGAAACCGCTTCCAGAGCGCGCGTGATCTGCCCAATGTTTTTCACACTGCGAATACGCTTCTTTACTTCGCGTGCGGTTGCCATAGGTTAACTCCAGCTGGCGGTAAACTGTTCGATGGCGCTCCGCAGTGCCTTTTCCTGGTCTTCCGGCAGGGTCTTGTTGTTTTCGATGTGATCGGCAATCGCGGCGTATTGGCTGTGATAGGCACGCTGCCACGCGGCCTGCCATTCCTTGACGCGTTCCACCGGAATGCTGTCCAGCAGCCCGCGCGTACCGGCGAACAGAACCGCAATCTGATCCGACAGCGACAGCGGCTGATACTGCGGCTGCTTGAGCAGTTCGGTCAGGCGGAGACCACGGTCGAGCTGACGCTGGGTCGCTTTGTCGAGGTCTGAACCAAACTGCGCAAACGCGGCGAGCGAACGGAACTGCGCGAGGTCGAGGCGCAAACCGCCGGCAACGCGCTTCATCGCCTTTGTCTGCGCATCACCACCCACGCGGCTCACGGAGATACCGACGTTGATCGCGGGACGCTGACCAGCGTTGAAGAGTTCAGTTTCGAGGAAGATCTGGCCGTCCGTGATCGAAATCACGTTCGTCGGCACATACGCGGAGACGTCGCCGAGCAGCGTTTCGATCATCGGGAGAGCAGTCAGGCTGCCGCCGCCGCGCGCCTCGGAGAGCTGCGCCGCACGTTCCAACAGACGGCTGTGCAGGTAGAACACGTCACCGGGGTAGGCTTCACGACCCGGAGGACGACGCATGAGCAGCGAAACCTGACGGTACGCCCACGCATGCTTCGACAGATCGTCGTACACGATCAGCGAGTCCTTGCCGTTTTCCATGAACCATTCGCCGATGGCGCAGCCAGCGTACGGGGCGATGTACTGGAGCGCCGCCGCTTCCGAAGCGGTCGCCACGACAACCGTCGTGTAGTCCATCGCGCCATTTTCTTCGAGCAGCGCGACCAAACGCGCAATTTCACCGCGGCGCTTGCCGATGGCGACGTAGATGCAGTACAGATCCTTGCCCTTCTGGTTGAGGATCGTGTCAATCGCAATCGCCGTCTTGCCCGTCTGGCGGTCGCCGATGATGAGCTCGCGCTGACCACGGCCAATCGGGGTCATCGAGTCAATGGCGACGATACCGGTCTGCACCGGGCGGTTCACGTTCTGACGTTCCATAACACCGGGCGCAATGCGTTCGATGTTGTAGTATTCCGTCTCACCAATCGGCCCGCGACCGTCCACAGGCTCGCCGAGCGCGTTCACCACGCGACCGACCAGACCCATGCCAACCGGCACCGAGGCGATACGACCGAGCGGGCGGACTTCGTCACCTTCGTTGATGGTGTCGTAATCGCCCATGATGATGATACCGACGTTATCGCGTTCCAGGTTGAACGCGATCCCGGCGACGCCGTTGCTAAAGCGAACCAGTTCGCTGTAGCGGATATTGCTCAAACCGGCGACACGCGCGATGCCGTCGCCGATTTCTTCGACATACCCGACCTCGACCGCTTCGATCTCAGGGGTATAGTCTTGTACTTGCTTCAGCAGGGACTCAAACATATTGCTGGAGATGTCCGCCATCTGGGTCTCCTCGATAGAGATAAACGATGCAATCAAACGCGCAGAGCGTCAGAAAGACCAACCGTAAGATTTGTTTAACGCTGTGCGAAAACGTAATGCTGTAATTCTACCTTATCCAGTGCTACCTGTCCACTTTTTCACAAACGGAGATCAGCAATTTGTGATAGTTCGCACAAAACGCTCATCTTTCCATTTAGACGTCGTCGCTCTCCTCTTTGCGCTTCTGTCCCTTGCCCAACGCGACCGATCGCTGGAACGCCGCCCAGACCGCGCGCGAGATCACCGTGCGCAAACCGCCCTTCTCCAACTGGTAAATCGCTTCCGCGGATGTGCCGCCGGGGCTGGTCACCTGATTGCGGAGCTGCGCCGGATGCAGACCGGAATGCATCGCATAATCAACCGATCCGCGCACGGTTTTGAGCACCAAACGTTCGGCATCACGCCGCGAAAAGCCCATATGCACACCCGCGTCGATCAGCGCTTCCATAAACAGGAAGACATAGGCCGGACCAGTGCCGCTCAACGCCGTCGCCATGTCCAGGAACTTCTCATCGTCGACGTACATCTCTTCGCCCAACGCGCCGAGCAGCGCGCGCGCTTCTTCGCGGCTGGCATCCGGAACTTCTGATGTCGCCGTCCACACGGTAATCCCTTCGCCGATCTGCGCCGGTGTGTTCGGCATGGCGCGGACGATGTTCGGGTTGAACATCCCTTCCGCCAGCGCACCGATTTTGACGCCAGCCAGAATGCTCAACACCATGCTGGCGCGGCTGCCCCGCCCATTCAGCGAGCTAAACACCTGCCCCACTACCTGCGGCTTGGTCGAAATCACGATGATGTCCGCGTTCTCGACGACCGTTGCGTTGTCGGTGCTGAAGCGCAGCCCGTAGCGACTGACCAGTTCCGCGCCGCGATCTTCGCGCGGGTCGGCAGCCGAAATCTGGTCACCGGTCAGCAGTTTCTGGGTGATCAGGCCGTTGATCATGGCTTCGGCCATGACCCCGCTGCCGATGAATGCGATGCGTTTATCCTGGAGCGGCATGCTGCTTTGTCCTTTGCGTTAGCTCTGCTGATACGGGTATTGTTCGCGCCACAGCGCTGCGGCGGCCCGCACGCGATCTTCATATACGTGCACGCCAATCCCCAAACCGGTCGGCACGTTGATGCGGCTGCCCGGCTGCAGTTCAAACGGCGGCTCGCTCAAATCCTGCGCGTAGTAGCGGCTTGTCGCCGAAATGTCGCACGGCAGCGTCACGCCCGGCAGCGATGCGAACGCGAGATTCGCCGCGCGCCCGGGGCCTGTCTCCATCAAACCGCCAATCCACAGCGGGGTATTGTGCTCAACGCATACCTTGTAGATTTCGAGGCTCTCGGTGTAACCGCTCACCCGCGCCGGTTTCAGGTTGATGATTTTGCACGCGCCGAGTTCCAGCGCCATGCGCGTATCATCCGCCGACAGGATGCTTTCGTCGAGACAAATGCGCGTGGTCATCTGCGGCTGAAGCTTGCTGTGCTGGTAGATGTCTTCATGACCGAGCGGCTGTTCCAGCATCAACAGGTTGAACTCGTCTAGCTGCTTGAGGTGGTCAGCATCGGCCAACTTATAGGCACTGTTCGCATCCAGCATGAGCAAAATATCCGGATAGACCTTGCGCACACCGCGCGCCAGTTCGACATCCCAACCCGGCTGAATCTTCAGCTTGATCCGCCCGTAGCCTTCGCCCAAGCGCTTCGTGATCACGGCGAGTGTCTCTTCGACCGTGGGCTTAATGCCGATGCTCACGCCCACGTTCGCATACCCGCGTGATTCGTGTCCGGCGGGCAGATGCGCGGCAAACGCCTGCGCCAGCGACTGGCCATTCGCCTGCGCCAGCGCGTCCCACACCGCCGATTCCACCGCGTGCTTCGCCAACGGATGTCCGCGCGTCGCACTGAGCAGCGCCGGGACTTCCGTTGCATCGGTGATGCGCTTGCCGAGCAGCGCGGGCGCGAGGAACTCGCTCAGCACGTGCATCGATGTCCCCATCGTCTCGTAGCTGTAGCCGGGATGAATCTCGGCGCCGCATTCGCCCCACCCCGTGAAGCCTTCATCGGTGTGCAGCGCGGCGATGATCGCCGTCTTAAACGGTTCTTCACCGAAACTCGTGCGGAGGTTTTCGACGAAGGGCATCGCCACCGGGAAAAGCTCAATATCTTTGACTGTGATCGCGCGTGACATCAGGCTCGCCTTAGCTCATGGAAAAGGATTCGAATTGTGGGCCGTTGTAGCTCAACAGATAAAATGCGCGTTCGCGCCCTTCATGCTGATCATGCAAAAAGTCGGTGACGACAAAGCCCCGCTCAAACAAGTATTGGAACTGTTCGCGGATGTGCATGCGCCAGGTGTGATGCAAGTCAGGGTCGGCCGTTTCGATAGCGGGCGTGTTGGTCGGAATTTCGAGCAGCGCCAGACTGCTGGACGGACGCAGCACATCAGTCGGCGGCGCGACAAGACCGCTCGGCAGCACAACCGTCGGGTTGAGGATCGGCGTCTCTGCTTCGAAATAATGTGCGAGGCTCAAATCGGCGCGGCGACCATACAAGCGTTCTTCGACGCGGCGGTTCGTCACCCACCATTCGACCAGCAGCCGATCCGAGGAGCCGAGCTTGGCTAACCCGCCTTCGCTCTCCGTGCCGTAGTAGTCCTGCAGGTACTGGTGACTGATGGCGCACAGCTTGCGAATATTCAGGTGCGCATTCGTCGACAGCAGTGGATCGAACGTCCACACGACGAGGCGTATGCCCTGCGTAATCGCCAGACTGCGCTGCGCTCGCTTGAGGCGGTAGCCGATGCCACCGCTGCGGTATTCGGGCAGCACCACCATGCGCTTGGAGACGATCTGAAGGTTGGCCATCGCCGGACGATCTTCCTCTTCCATATTCGTCCCAAGGAAGCCAACCAGCACGCCGACCATCCGGTCACCATCGAAGGCGGCGAGTACATGACCGCCGTGATTCGCCAGCGAGAACAGCATATGCGCCGGGATCACCGACTCGATGTCCGCGCCCCAGTAGATTTTTTGCAGATCAACGGCCGCCCGCATGTCGGCGAGCGCGCGCAGCGGTCGAATCTCGATTTCTTGGTTTGTCATGCAACCACCTTTCTCTAAAGGACGCGTGGCCGCCGTCGGAAGGTATACCGCAGCAGTTCCAACGCGTTGCGGCGCTTGGGCAGGTACGTCATCAGCGTATCTTCGAGCCGCCGCGGGTGAATGCCAAAATACTGAAAGGCCGTCCCTAACCGCGCCGTGCGGTTCGTCGCCAGAATATCCAGCCATTGCGAGGTCATCAGCGAGCGTGGGAGCACGCGTTCAAACACCGCGGTCAACCAGCGCAGCATATACGGTGGCACACTCACCACCATCCGCTGCCGACCGGAAACACGCATAATCGTCCGCAGTAGATCGGCCAACGTGATGTATTCCGCGCCGCCAATCTCGACAATCGTGTCCACCGTATCGACCGTTTCGAGGCTCGCCACAATCGCATTGACGAGATCGTCGATGTAGATCGGATGCAGCACAATTTCGCCGCGTCCCGGCATCAGGAAAAACAGCGGATTCGCCGTCATGCCCAGCGCGATGTGATTGATGAAGGCATCATCCTCACCGAACACCAATCCCGAGCGCAGGATCGTGTAGGCGAGACCGCTTGCCTTGATCGTGTCTTCCATCTGACCTTTAACGCGCAGCAGCGTGTAGGCCGTCGAAGGCGAAGCGCCTAACTGGCTCACCGTGATGATCCGCCCGACGCGCGCGGCGCGGGCCGCTGTGATGAGCTGGCGCGTGCCCGCCAGTTCGACGCGTTCGAGGTCACGGCGCCGCCCCCACCAGAACGCATTCTCGAGGTGAATGACGACATGGACGCCGGTCACCGCTTTGAAGAGCGCTTCCTCGTCAAGGATGCTGCCCGTCACGATTTCCGGTGGATCCGCCCACGGTAGTTTGTGGGTGCGTTGTTCGGGCAGCAGTAAACGCACGCGGTGGCCGCGCTCCAATAAGCGCGCCACGACGTGCCGCCCAATGTATCCGGTTCCGCCTGTGACCAGTATCACCCGACCCTGCCTCCGTAAAGCGGCGATTATAACATAAGCTTCCCGCAGAGTAACGACTGACCTCGCGCGGGGTTTCATCTTGTGTAGGGATAGAAGTTTGCTACCCTTATACGCGAAATGATCATCAAAAAGCGGCCGGCTTTTTGTTAGGAGAGACGATGGTGCAACAACGACGAGTTGTCGTAACCGGGATGGGAATCCTCTGTCCTACCGGGAATACTGTAGAAGAAGCGTGGACCAACGCTGCGGCGGGCAAAACGGGCATTCGCACGATCCAACGGTTTGACACGTCGCAGTTGGAGAACCACTTTGGCGGTGAAGTCAAGAACTTTGACCCCGAAGAATTTTTGGGCCGCCGCGAAGCTCGGCGCACTGACCGTGTGACGCAAATGGCGCTCTACGCGGCAAAGCAGGCCATTGAAGACTCGGGCATCGAGATCACCGACGACAACCGCTACCAAATTGCCGCGGTGATCGGTTCTGGCATTGGCGGCATTTCCTCGATCTTCGACAGCATCAAATCTTTCATTGAAAAGGGGCCGAAGGCTGTCAGCCCGCTGATGGTGCCGATGATGCTCCCGGATGCGCCGTCGAGCAAAATCTCGATGACCTACGGCATCCGCGGACCCAACTTCGCGATCTCAACCGCCTGCGCGACCGGCAACAACTGCATCGGCGAAGCGACCGAGATTATTCGGCGCGGACAGGCGAAAATCGCTGTCGCCGGGAGTTCAGAAGCGGGATTGGTCGAAGTGGCCATCGCCAGCTTCAACAATATGACCGCGATCTCCCGCCGCAATGAGGATCCGGAACATGCGAGCCGTCCATTTGACAAGGATCGTGATGGTTTCGTGGTCGCAGAAGGCTCGGCGATTCTTATCCTCGAAGACCTCGAACATGCGGTAGCGCGCGGCGCGAAGATCTACGCCGAAATTCTCGGCTATGGGCACACTTCCGATGCGTACCATGTGACCGCGCCGCTGGAAACGGGCGAAGGCGCCGCCACCGCCATCCAGTTTGCGCTGGAAGACGCGGAACTGTCGCCCGCTGACATTGACTACATCAACGCGCACGGCACGAGCACCCCGCTCAACGACAAGAGCGAAACGCTGGCGCTCAAGCGCGCACTCGGCGAAACCGCCTATTCGATCCCGATCAGCTCGACCAAGTCGGTGACCGGGCATCTCATGGGGGCGGCCGGGTCGGTCGAAGCGGTGTTCACCATCATGGCGATGCAGAACAACTTCGTGCCGCCCACCATCAACCTCGAAAATCAGGATCCGGAATGCGATCTCAACTACACGCCGAATGTGGGCGTGGCGCGGCAGATTGACGTGGCAATGAGCAATTCCTTCGGCTTCGGTGGGCATAATGCGGTGTTGATCTTTGGCAAGTACCACGCGAATGGCCATGCATAAACGCGGCTCTGCGCCGCCGCCTCAAGCTGCGTGCTACGCCCACATCGTCGGGTGGGGTATGGCTGTCCCCGAGACGGTGATGACGAATGATGATCTTTCGGCCATCGTCGAAACGACCGACGATTGGATTCGTCAGCGCACGGGCATTCGCGAGCGGCGCATTGCCAGCGACAAAGAAACCACGGCGACCCTCGGCCTCAAGGCTGCCCAGCGCGCGCTGGAAGTCGCCGATATTCTGCCGCTTGAGCTGGATATGATCATCGTCGCCACGTCGACACCGGAAAACGTCTTCCCCAGCACCGCCAGTCTGATCCAATCGTGGTTAGGCGCCAACAAAGCGGGCGCGTTTGACCTGAGCGCGGCTTGCTCCGGGTTTGTCTACGCGGTCGATATGGCGGCGCAGGCGATCCGCTCCGGGCGCTCGCAAAAAGCGCTGATCATCGGCGCGGAGACGATGTCCCGCGTGCTCGACTGGTCAGATCGTGGGACGTGCATCCTCTTCGGCGATGGCGCGGGGGCGGTCGTGCTGGAAGCCAGCCCGGTCGAAGGGGGTGTGCTCTCCGCGGTACTCCGCTCCGATGGCTCAGGTGGCGATCTGCTCGGCATTCCGACGTTCGGCAGCACCGACATGGCCGAAATCGAAACGCTGCCCAACGGGCACAAGCTCGGCAAAATGCATATGAATGGCGGTGAGGTCTTCAAGTTTGCCAGCCGCGTGATCGGCGAAAGCATCAACCAGGCGCTCGATATTGCCGGGTTGACCATTAAAGACCTCGCGTTGATCGTGCCGCATCAAGCTAATCTGCGCATCATCGCGGCCGCCGCGCGTAGCCTCAAAGTCGAGGAAAGCCTGTTTTACGTCAACCTGGATCGCTACGGCAACACATCCGCCGCCTCGATCCCGATCGCGCTCGTCGAAGCGATTCAGGCGGGTAGGGTCAAAGAAAATGACCACATCGCCTTTGTCGGTTTTGGCGGTGGGTTGACGTGGGCGTCGATGGTCGTCAAATGGGGTGCGCCAAAACCCGATGACCGTTCGAAGATGCTCAATCGGCAGCGGCGTGAGGCGATTTACGCGTTTGCCTTCTGGCGGCAGCGCTTGATTCGTCTGAGCCGTCAGGTCAATGACTTGGTGAACCGCATCCGACCTAACCGCGGACGCTTACAGCGCCTGCGGCGGCGCATCGACAGCGAAACGCTCGAATAAACACAAACGCCCGACTCGGACCGAGTCGGGCGTTTGATTTTTAGTCGGACTTCGGCCTAGCGTCGTCGATTGGCAAGGCTGACGAAGTACAGCAATTGCAGCACTGACGTGATCGCCGCCGCCACATAGGTCAGCGCCGCCGCCGTCAGCACCTGCCGCGCGCCGCTGGCGTCGCTCTCGGAGGTCATCAGACCGGACTGCTGCAAGAGCGCCATCCCGCGCCGACTGGCGTCGATTTCCACAGGCAGCGTCAAAATCATGAACACGACCATCACGGCGAACAGCGCGATCCCCGCCCAGATTAACCCGGTGGAACGCAGGAACAGACCCGCGAAGATCATCAGGTAGCCGATTTGCGGCGCGAAAGTCACTGCGGGCACGAGAAACTGCCGCGCGGCGATCAGTGGCGACCGCTGCTGATACTGCTGCACATGGCCGAGCTCGTGCGCGACCACGGCCATCGCGGCCACCGACGGTGTCGTCGCGATGCCCTGCGACAGCCGCACAATGTTGCTGCCGGGGTCAAAGTGATCAGTCAGTTGGCCGGGCGTACCCTCCAACCGGATTTCCTGCACATTCGTGCGACTGAAAATCGAGCGGGCGACATCCACACCCGTAGCACCAGCGCTGTTACGCACGTTGCCCCACTTCGAATACGCCGAGCGCACAAACAACTGCGCGCCCAACGAGAGCAGCAGAGTCGGGATAAACACCAGCAGAAGATAGGTAGAGTCAAATATCATCGTCAGCACCCTCTCCGGTCAATACACATCTTAATATACGCGAAGAACCACAAGAAGTCTCTTAGAAATCTGTAAAACTCATGTAACCTTTAGGCGGCAATAACAACCCTTGAGCTCATGCCCCGAGGGTGGCTGTCAGTCCCTCGCGGGTGTTCAAAGACCACGGCAGCAGACAGTTATCGAGCAGACGCGGGCGTCCGATCTGCACCGCCATTGACAGCAGCAGCGGTTGCTCCGACGGCTCATGTACGCCGATGAGCGTGGTCGGGTCATTCACAGCCACATACTCGATTTCCGCTTGCGCTTCCGATTTCAGCACATTCCGCGCGACGGCACGCAGATTCGCCGGAGTCCGTTCGCCTTCATCATACGCTTGCGCCGCCGCGACCAACGCTCGATGGATGACGCTCGCCGCCACCCGCTGATCTGGCGTCAGGTACACATTGCGCGAACTCATCGCGAGACCATCAGCTTCGCGCACGGTCGGGATCACAACTACGTCGAGCGGGAAATTCAAATCAGCTACCATCCGGCGAATCACGACAACCTGCTGCGCATCCTTCTGACCGAAGTACGCGACATCGGGCTGCGTCAGGTTGAAGAGCTTGCTGACGATAGTCGCCACGCCGCGGAAGTGGTTCGGGCGCAAGTCACCTTCCAACCCCTGCGTCACTTGATCGACTTTGACGAACGTTTGAAAGTTCGGCGGATACATGAGCGCCGGAGTCGGCGTGAACACTACGTCGACTCCCAGCGTTTCCAGCAGGGCGAGGTCACGCGCCACATCGCGCGGGTAGGCGTTGAAGTCTTCATTGGGCGCAAATTGCGTCGGGTTTACGAAGATCGTCGCGATAACGGCGTCGTTATCGGCGCGAGCCTGGCGTGCTAGGGTCAAATGCCCCTCGTGCAGCGCGCCCATCGTCGGCACAACCCCAACGCGACCGGCGATCGCCTTCCGCGCCGTGCGCAGCCCCTCGATGCTGTCAATGACCTGCATGCTCATCCGCCCCGTTGATTTGCAGCGCCGCCAATACGTCATCCTTCATGTTGAAGCTGTTTTCGGGCGCGGGGAACTTGCGTTCACGTACATCCCGCGCGTAATTGCCAATCGCCTCACGGATCAGACCGCCGAGTTCGGCGTAGTGTTTGGCATGGCGCGGCGTGAATTCCTCGAACAAGCCGAGAATATCGTGAAAGACCTGCACCTGCCCATCGGTCGCCGCGCCCGCACCAATCCCGATGGTCGGGATGTGCAGCTTATGCGTGATCATCTCCGCCAGCGGCGCGGGCACAGATTCGAGCACGACCGCAAATGCGCCCGCCTCTTCAATCGCCTGTGCGTCGCGCAGCAGTTGACGCGCGCCGTCCAGGTCACGCCCCTGCACGCGCATCCCGCCGACCTTGTACACGCTCTGCGGCTGTAAGCCGATGTGCGCCATAACGGGAATGCCGACCTGGGTCACGCGGTGAATCGTTTCGGCGAGATACTCGCCACCTTCCATTTTGACCGCGCCTACGCCACTCGCTTGCATCAGCCG
>JAYRZU010000081.1:0-33233 GCA_041916315.1 Anaerolineae bacterium | reverse complement strand
TTGTCGAGGATGATGGCCGCCGCGCCTCGCGCAATCGCCGTGTCGAAATGCTGATCCTGCAGCGCCGCGTCGTCGTCATGCACCAGCACCAGCGTCTCGTAACCGAGCGCCTGCGCGCGGGCTTCTGCCGCGTTCGCTTCCGCCGCGAAGAACGGATTGTCGTGCGACGGCGTGATGATCACGATCAGTTCGCCATTGCCCTGCGGCACGTCCGAGACCGGAGCTTCGGTCGCTTCGGGCAGACGGGCGAAAATGCCGTACTGATCCACGTTTTCCGGGGTGATGAGTTCGCACGGAACCGACTGCTTTTCTTCCGCAGGCGCTGCACCGGTCTGGATGTAGACGCTGGCCTGTTCCACCGCGAGTTCGGAGATGTACGCCGCCGGTTGAAGCACCGTCGCCGCAATCGTGCCCTGCCGAATGGCTTCCATCACATCCGGGCTGCCGTCAAAGCCGACCACGATCACATCGGTCATGCCCGCCGCCTGCAAAGCCGCCGATGCGCCCAACGCCATCGTGTCGTTGCCGCTGATGACGCCCTTGATGTTCGGGTTCGCCTGAATGATCGTCTGCATCACGTCGAACGCTTCGGTCTGCGACCAGTTCGCCGACTGCACCGCCACCTTGACCATGTCCGGGTACTGCCCGATGATGTCGTTGTAACCCTGCGACCGGATGTGCGCGTTGGTGTCGGTTTCCCGACCCAGCAGTTCCACGTATTCGCCCGTCTCACCCATCAAACGCACGAATTCTTCCGCGCCCAGCGTCGCGCCCTGATAGTTGTCCGACACGATCTGTGCCATCGCCACGCCCGTCGCGTTGATTTCACGGTCGATCAGGAACGTCGGGATGCCCGCGTCCTTCGCCTTCTGCACCGCCGCGATTGACGCATCTGCGCCCGCGTTGTCGAGGATGATGGCCGCCGCGCCTCGCGCAATCGCCGTGTCGAAATGCTGATCCTGCAGCGCCGCGTCGTCGTCATGCACCAGCACCAGCGTCTCGTAACCGAGCGCCTGCGCGCGCGCTTCTGCCGCGTTCGCTTCCGCCGCGAAGAACGGATTGTCGTGCGACGGCGTGATGATCACGATCAGTTCCCCGTTGCCCTGCGGCACGTCTTGCGCGGCCACAGCCGAAACACTGAGGAGCAGGATTGCCACTAACGCAAAGAGAATTCGTCCTAGATTGAGCTTGTGAAACATATTTCCTCCAAAGAGAGCCTTCACAACACTTATAGCTGCAAGCTGCCGTGCGGGAGTTTTTAGTTGGCCACGCCTCCCTTCACTTGCGCTTGCTCGACCACCTGCGAAGTCGCTTGTTGAAGCACAAGCTGACGCTGCAGCCGCTGCTGGAACTGGTCAATCACCACGGCGAGGATGATCACGAAGCCGGTGATGGCGACCTGCACGAATTCAGACAGCCCGATCAAGACCATGCCGTTGTTGAGCACGCCGATCACGAACGCGCCGACAATCGTGCCGAAGATAGTGCCGCGCCCGCCGCTCAGCGACGTTCCGCCGAGCACCACGACCGCGATGGCATTCAGTTCATAGTTCGTGCCCGTCGCGGGGTGCGCCGCCACGAGCTGCGAGGTGAGAATCAGGCCGACCACCGCCGCGCAGAAGCCCGAGATCACGTACACGAGCACTTTGACGCGGTTGACGCGCACGCCGGAGAGTTCCGCTGCACGTTCGTTGCCGCCGACCGCGTACACCTGCCGCCCGAACGGCGTCTTGAGCGCGACGAAGGTCGCGATGATGGCGAACACGATCATGATCCAGATGGGATACGGCAGGTTGAGGATCGTCCCCGTGCCGAGCAGCGGGAAGCCCGTGTTGCCCAGCGACTCCAGACCGACGAGATTTGGGAAGGTCGCGCCGTTCGACCGCAGAAGGGCCCCGCCGCGCGCGAGGTACAACATGCCGAGCGTGGCGATGAACGGCGTCACGTTGAAGCGAGTGATGACGATCCCGTTGAGCATGCCGATCAACATGCCGACCAGCAGCGTGAGCAGCATGACGATGGGGATGTTGAAGAAAATCGACACGCCGAAGATGGGCAGGACCAGCCCTTCGTTGATGAGGCCGCCCGCGATCATCCCGCAGATGCCGACGATGGAGCCAACCGACAGATCAATGCCGCCCGTCAGGATGACGAACGTCATGCCAATGCCGAGGATGGCGTTGATCGCTAACTGCTTGACGAGGATGATGAGGTTGCCCGTCGTCAGGAAGGCGGGCGCGGTGAACGAGAAGATCACCACAAGGATGAACAGCGCGATCAACGTGCGGAGCTGCAAAAACAGCATGCGCGGGTCGCGGCGAATATCAGGTTTCTTGGCGGTGCTGCGCACAGTCATGGATTTTGCCTGGCTCATGCCGATACCTCTTCTAAGGTGCGAACGGACGCGGCGACAATCGCCTCTTGGGTAAGTTCAGAACGATCAAATTCAGCGGTGATACAGCCTTTGGCCATCACCAGCACGCGGTCGGCCATGGCAAGGACTTCTTTCAGCTCAGAGGAGACGAACACGACGGCCAGTCCCTTGAGCGCGAGCTGGTTCATGATTTCGAAGATTTCGCCTTTTGCCGCGACATCAATGCCGCGCGTCGGCTCATCCATCATGAGGACTTTCGGTTCGGTCAGCAGGCTTTTGCCGACGACGACCTTTTGCTGGTTGCCCCCGCTCAGCGAGGTCACGAGGTTCGCCACGTCCGACACTTTGATGCGCAGTTCGCCGACTTCCTGCTGCACTCCGGCCTTCTCTTTGCGGGAGGACAGATAGAAGCGGTTGAGGAAGCGGGTCAGGCTGGCGAGCGTGATGTTGTGGGCGACCGACTGCTTTTGCACCAGACCACGGAGCTGCCGATCTTCGGGGATGAGCGCCAGGCCTTTGCGGATGCGCGTGCGGATGTCGTCGCGGTTGGTCAGCGTCGCGCCGTCCAACCAGATCGATCCGCTGGCTTCGGGGTGCAAACCAATCAGGCTTTCGAGCAGTTCAGTGCGCCCCGCACCCATCAAGCCGTAGATACCGAGGATTTCGCCGCTGCGCACGGAAAAGCTGACGTGATCGACCACGTAGCCGCCACCCGCACGGGGCAGAGACAGATTCTCGACGCGCAGCAAGTCTTTGGTCGCGGCGTGGTCACTGCGGTGGAACAACGCTTCTGGCCGCCGACCGACCATTTTCTCGACAATCCAGTTGAGCGACACCTCGCCAGCAGGCGCTTCGGCGACAAGGCGTCCGTCACGCAGCACCGTGAAGTAATCGCCGATTTGCAGCAGTTCATCGAGTTTGTGGGAGATGTAAACGATGGAGACGTTCTGCGCCTTGAGTTCGCGGATGATGCGGAACAGCACTTCGACTTCCGTATTGCTCAGTGCCGAGGTCGGCTCATCCATGATGAGAATGCGTACGTTCTGCGCCAAGGCCTTGGCGATTTCGATGATCTGCTGCTGGCCGATGCGCAAATCGCCGACCAGCGTCTTCGGCTCAACATCGAGTTCGAGGCGCTGCATCAGTTCCCGCGTGATGCGCTGCTGTTCGGCTTCACGGATCATCCCAGTCGGCGTGACGAGTTCGTGCGCCATGAAGATGTTTTCCGACACGCTCAGGTTCGGGTAGAGGTTCAGTTCCTGATAGATGATGCCGATGCCGTGCCGGGCCGCTTCGCGTGGTGAGCGCACGGTAATCGGTTTCCCATCGAGCAATAGCATGCCACTGGTAGGCGATTCGACCCCGGCGAGGATCTTCATGAGCGTGCTCTTGCCCGCCCCATTCTCGCCGATCAGTACGTTCACTTTGCCCGAATAGATGTTGAAGTCGACATCTTGCAGGGCAACCGTGCCGGGGTAGACCTTGGTGACCTTCTCCGCGTGGAGGATGACTGGTTCGGTCGTCATGTTCATTAACCGCTGATGGTCAGTTCGGCGGGCGTGATGATGATTTCATCGAGTTCCGCCAGCGTGAACGCGCCATAGAACGTGATGCTCTTGCCGTTCAGCGACGTGAGATCGCCGATGGGCGTGAGGATCTGCGTGTTGATGCGCGCGTGCATCTCATTGGAGACGGACGCGTATTCCATCTGATTGGTGAACTGATTGAACTGGATGAACGGCAGCGAGTCCCGCAGCGCCGTCCCGCGAATGACGGGGCCAATCGCGAGCGAATAATCTGCCGTACCATCACCGTTTGCATCGACGGGCGCGAGGCCAGCCCGCGACGTGAGGTTCACTTCGGTGACGGTGCCGGAGCCAGTCACCATGAAGCTGTAGGGCTGGCGTCCCTCATGGCGACCATACTGCTCCGCTGCGCCCGCTTCATCCGCTCGCAGCGCATCGAGCACTGTCATAATGTCGTTCGCCTGTTCGTGCAGTATCGGGAGTAGCTGCGTATCCCACAACTGCGCGACGTAGTTGGCCGCATTGAACTGCTGATCTTCGTTGCCAATGATGGCTTTACCGGTGACCGGATCCAGAGGACGAATCGTGGCGAGCGTACACCCGCTGAGCACCACCGCAATGAGGACAAGGATGCTGAGGGCAACCCTGCTGGTCGAAGGCGACAATTTCATACTTTGATCTTTCGACACATCAAACCAAGGATTAGCTTGAATATTTATGCATTACCTAATTTTTATTCAAACTATCTCAAAGATAATCAACTTCCCAGCCTTTGTCAACAGATGAATGACATCGGCGCAAGCGGCGAACGCAGTTTTGTGCACTTTGCCGCACTACGGGGCTTCAAGGACGATGATTCCTAGGTTGGGTTCAGAGAGCACTTCGTAAACGTGTACCAGTGTGCACCCCACGTCGGGTGTACACCTAGGTCGGTTGCACATAGCTAGGCAGATTTGTTTCAAGCTCACATCCTGATCGTTATACGCCTGCCACCAGCGCTCGATTCAATGTAGATTTCCGCCAAATTGGACGGGCAAAAACTAGGGGATTTCCCCCAATTTTGAACCGCATTTGGGGGTAACAACTGTCACTTCTTCCCGTGGAAAGTCTGCTGGATTGCAAGCGCTTTCAGAATCTGGCTCAAAAGCGATTTTGCTTGCTTCAGATGGTGTATATAATCGTGGGAACGTTGCCAAACATTACCGTTTACCGATGTTTGTGCGGCAGCGCGGAAGATCCTAAGTCATGGTCGCCACAAGCGAATCATGAACCGGAGCAGGGCATAACAGAAGTAGTTTGAAGTTCGTTTTCGTTCAAATTTTTCTCTATTCAAGGGGATGTCCCAATGCATTCCAAGTTTGTCCGTGTTCTCTCCATTTTATTTGTGTTCGCCCTCGTTTTGGGGATGAGTGTCTCGGTCGTTCGTGGGCAGGATCCGATCAAGGTCGGTCTGTCGTTCTCGGATTTCGCTACTGAACGGTGGCGTAATGAAGAAATTCTGATGCGCGGCCTGCTGGAAAATCTCGGCTACGAAGTGATCTCGCAGGAAGCGAATCATGACGTTGTGCTGCAGAACAACCAGATCGACAACATGGTCACGCAGGGTGTTGCGGCGATCATCGTGGTCGCTGAAGACGGCGACGCTGCTGCGACCGCGGTTGACGCCGCTGCCGCCGCTGGTGTGCACGTTCTGGCTTACGACCGCCTGATCAAGTCCCCCAATATTGCTGCGTACCTCTCCTTCAACAACGTGGAAGTCGGCCGTCAGCAGGCGCTGGGCGTCCTCGCCGCGCTCGATATCGATGGTGGTACGTGGACCGCTGAAAACCCCGTCCGCCTCGTCAAGCTGGGTGGCAGCCCCACCGACAACAACGCGATCCTGTTCCGTCAGGGTCAAGACGAAGTCCTCCAGCCCTACGTTGACTCGGGCGTGATCCAGGTCGTCGCCGATCAGTGGGTCGACAACTGGGATGCGACCAATGCCCTCCGCATTATGGAAAACGTCCTCACGGCGCAGAACAATGAAATTGACGCCGTTGTCGCTTCGAACGACGGTACGGCGCTCGGTGCGCTGCAGGCGCTCGCCGCCCAGGGTCTGGCTGGTGTCGTCCCGATCTCCGGTCAGGATGCGACGGCGGATGGCGTGAACAGCATTGTGCGCGGCCAACTGACGGTTTCGATCCTCAAGGACATCCGTGACCTGTCGCCGCTCGCGGTCGACCTGATCGATGCCCTCATCAAGGGTGAAGACATTCCTGAACTGCAGACGTTCACGATGGCCGAACTGACCAACGATCCGACGCGTGAAGGCGAAGTGCAGGCGTACTTCCTCCCCGTGTTCCAGGTCAATGCGGAAAACGCGTACGAATTGGTCGTCGCCAGCGGTTTCCAGGCGTATGATGATGTGTACCGCGACGTTCCGGAAAATGAACGTCCTCCGCGTCCGGAAATGATGGAAGCGACGCCCGAAGCCACCGCTTCGAGCTAATCACGTTCGGCAGTTACGCGGGTTGATGTTGTAGTACCGCCAGCAAAACTTCTGTTATGCCCAAGCAATCTGTAAGGGGACTCTCGGGCTGCACTCGGCCACGGGAGTCCTTTTACCACTAAGGACAGTAAATTTATGGCGAACGCGAGCAATGCAAATATCCTTGAGTTTCAAAATGTAACCAAACGTTTTGCCGGGGTTACGGCCCTGAATGATGTTTCTTTCAGCATCCAGCGCGGTGAGATCCACGGGCTGTGTGGCGAGAACGGCGCGGGCAAGTCGACCTTGATGAAGATCCTCTCCGGGGTGTACCCCGCGGGGACGTACGAAGGTCAGGTGCTTTACAATGGCCACGAGCTCAAGCTAGAACATAGCTCGATCCGTCAGGCCGCCGATGAGGGGATCGCCATTGTGTACCAGGAGCTGACGCTCGTGCCCAGCATGACGGTCGGCGAGAATATCTTCCTCGGCAAAGAGCCAGTCGAGCGCGGCGTGATCAACTGGGACAAGCTGTACGCCGACACCAAGCAGCTCCTTGAACGCTACAAGCTGGATATCGTGCCGCAGAAGTTGGTCGGCAGCCTCGGCGTCGGCAAAATGCAGATGACCGAAATCGCCAAAGCGATTTCCGGCAACGCGCAGGTGCTCATTCTCGACGAGCCAACCAGTGCCCTCACCGAATCCGAAGTCGAAAAACTCATGGAAATTCTGGAGACGCTCAAGGCGCACGGCGTCACCTGCATTTACATCACCCACAAGCTCGAAGAATTGTTCCGCATCACCGACCGAATCACCATCCTGCGCGATGGCAAAGTGATCACCTCGCAGCCGACCGCCGACCTGAACCGCGAACTGCTGGTGAGCCACATGGTTGGGCGTGAGATGAAGGAACGCTTCCCCGAAGGCCATCACGCGACTGACCGGGTTGTCCTGGACGTGAGCGATCTACATGCCAAAGACCCGGAAACTAACCGCGAAATTGTTAAGGGCGTCACGTTCCAACTGCACGCGGGCGAAATCCTCGGCATCGCCGGGTTGATGGGTTCTGGGCGTACCGAACTGGTCGCGACGATCTTCGGCGAATACGGCAAGGTCACCAGCGGGTCGATCAAGCTCAACGGCGAGCCGATTGAACTTAAGAGCTCGCGCGAAGCCGTGGCGCATGGCATCGGCCTCGTGCCTGAAGACCGCAAGACGCATGGACTGGTCCTCATCCAGTCGATTCTTAAGAACATCTCGCTGGCCAACCTGCCCCAGTTCTCGTCCCTGTTTGCGATTGACAAGGACGCCGAACTGAAGCGCAGCCTGCAGTACGCCAAAAGCCTCGCCATCAAAGCGCCGAATCTGAATGTGCCCGTCGACTCGCTGTCCGGCGGCAATCAGCAGAAGGTCGTCATCTCCAAGTGGCTGATGTCGCAGCCCAAGGTGCTCATCCTGGATGATCCCACGCGCGGCATTGATGTCGGCGCGAAATATGAGATCTACAAGCTGATGCGCGAACTGGCGGCGCAGGGTATGGCCATCATCATGATCTCGTCCGAACTGGAAGAAGTGCTCGGTATGAGTGACCGCATCATGGTCATGAGCGGCGGACGGTCGGCGGGAATATTGCCCGCGGAAGGCGCGACGCAGGAAAAGATCATGGCGCTGGCGACCGGAACCACGCTCTCGCAGCCAAGCGCTGTTCTCAACGAAGCCTAGTGAACATCCAACCTATTTAAGAGGTAGTTTCTTATGAGCTCGATTTCTTCAGCCTCACCATCCTCATCGGGAGCGTCGGGTCCTTTGGTCGGCATCGCCAAACTGCTGCGCGCCAATTTACAGACCTACGCGCTGATCTTCGCCACGGTCATCATCTGGCTGTACTTCTCGTACCTGACCAACGGCAGTTTCCTGTCGCCGCAGAACTTCTCGAACCTGTTCCGGCAAATGGTGATCACGGGCTTCCTGTCCGTCGGCATGGTGCTGGTCATCGTCACCGGCAACATTGACCTGTCGGTCGGCAAGCTCGCCGGGTTCGTCTCGGTGGTGGTCGCCGCCGTGCAAGCGAACTTCCTGACCGTGCAGTTCCCCGATCAGCCCATCCTGATCGCGGCGCTGTCGGTGGCGACGGGTATCGCCGTCGGCTTCCTGTGGGGCGTTGTGCAGGGTTACATCATCGCTTATCTGCGTGTGACGGCCTTCATCGTGACCCTCGGCAGCAGTTGGCTGCTCAATGGCTTAATCCTGCTCGTGACCGAAGGCCGCACAATTCCGGCGAATCAGCCCACCTTCGCGCAGATCGCTCAGGGCTACCTCCCTAATGAAATCGGGTGGATCATCGCGGTCATCACGATCATCCTGTTGTTCTACGGGATGGTCAGCGGCCGCCGCCGCAAGCGCCGCTACGACTTCGAACTGCCGCCGATGGCGCTGGATATCGCCAAGACTGTCGGTTTTTCCGTGCTGGTGGTGCTCTACGTCTACATGGTTAACCAGTACCGTGGCATTCAGGCGCCGGTTCTCCTGCTCGCGCTCGTCGCGCTGGCCGTCGCGTATGTGTCGAACAATACACGTTTTGGACGTTACGCCTATGCCATTGGCGGTAATCGGCAGGCAGCACAGTTCTCGGGCGTGAACATCCGGCGCAACCTCTTCACCATCTTCGTGCTGATGGGCACGTTGTGCGGTATCTCTGGCGTGACGCTGGCGTCGTATGTCGGCTACGGCACGATTTCGGCGGGGCAAGGCTACGAACTCGACGCTATCGCCGCGTGTATCCTCGGCGGCACGTCAACGCTCGGCGGCGTCGGCACGGTGTTCGGCGCGATGGTCGGCTCGATCATCATGGTCAGCCTGACCAACGGTCTGCAAATGACCAATACGCCCGCGGCGCTCCAGTACGTGCTGAAGGGTATTGTGCTGGTTATCGCCGTATATGCGGACATTCGCATCAAGCGCGGCAGCAGCAACAGCTAAACTCGGCCCGTCTCTACACAAACGACAACGGCTGATGATCGCAGAATTGCGCGATCATCAGCCGTTGTCGTTTTGCCCACGGTCCTACCGCTTCGCATCCTGACCCCTTTGACAATAAGTCATAACCTGCACTACAGCAACTACTTGACACGACTTCAGATTCGTGTTTTACTGTATTTGAACCGGTTCAAATTATGCTTTTTCCGGTCATTCTTTGGTGCTCAAAAATGCCTACGATTCGGGATGTCGCGCGTTACGCCAATGTATCCGTGGGGACGGTTTCTAACGTGCTCAACGGCAGCCAACTCGTCAAAGAGGAGACCCGCCAGCGCGTACTTGAAGCTATCGAAGCGCTGCAGTTCCACCCCACCGCCGCCGCGCGCACCCTGAGCACGCAGCGCACCAACCTGATCGGCATGATCCGCACCGAGTTACGCCCGCAGAACCAGCGCATCGAAATCGACCCGATGGTGCTCGACTTGATCGAAGGCATCACCGCCGCCGCCATCGAAAGCAGCATCGGCCTCACCTTCTGGACGATCCCGGTGGGGCGCAAAGAGATGGACGTCTACAAGCGGGTCGTCAACAGCCGCCAAGTCGACGGGCTCATCCTGTTCGCGCTGCGCGAGAACGATCCGCGTTTGGCCTTCCTGAACGAGCAGGAGTTCCCGTTCGTGACGTTTGGTCGACTGGATCGGCAGGACGCCGACAACTGGATCGACCTCGACAGCACCTACGGCATTGAACTGGCGACGCGCCACCTCATCGAACTCGGCCACCGCCGTATCGGCTACATTGCCCCACCCTCCGAGCAGTTTCTCGCCCGCCAGCGCTGGCAGGGGTTCGTCAACGCCATGAACGCCGCCAACCTGCCCATCGATCATCAGCTCGTGCAGGAAGGCGATTTCAGCGAGAAATCTGGTCAGGTGGCCGCTAACGTCCTGCTCGAACGGGCGCAGCCGCCCACGGCGATTGTGTGCAACAACGACCGCATGGCCTTTGGGGCGATGCGCGCCGTGCAGGCGCACGGCCTCGTCGTCGGGAAAGATGTGTCCGTCATCGGTTTCGACGATTTGCCGACGGCGCGCTACACCCATCCGCCGCTCACCACTATAAGCCAACCCATCCACGAGATCGGGAGCGCGCTGTTTAATCTGCTGGTCCGCTACATCAATCGCGATGCGGTTGCTGGACTGGCTGGAACGCTGTTTAAACCGGAACTCGTCGTGCGACAGTCGACCGGGTTCCCGCCTTGATTTTTTCGTTCACCAGAATTGAAACGGTTCAAAAGTGAGGTGCAGACGAGACAAATTTCGACCAGTTTCTGTCCAGGCAAATAAGTGAATTTCCTTAAGGAGTTGAAGATGAAGACTAAAGTCATGCTCGCCGTTTTACTCGTCATGTTGTTTGTCGTCCCGGTGACGTTCGCGCAAGAACCGGTCACCATCACCTTCTGGCACACGTACAACGAAGTGTCCCCGGAAAATCAGATGCTGACGGAAACGTTGATCCCGGCATTCGAAGCGGCACATCCGGAAATCAATGTCGAATCGGTCGCCTACCCGTATGACGGCTTCCGTCAGGCGCTGCTGACCTCGGCGGCGGGCGGCGAAGGCCCGGATCTCGTCCGTCTGGACATCATCTGGTCGCCGGAATTCGCGGCACAGGGCATTCTGCTCAACCTCAGCGAAAACATGCCCGACTTCCAGGGCTTCGCCGATGCCGTGTTCCCCGGCCCGCTCTCGACCAATGCCTACGACGGCGCGTACTACGGCCTGCCGCTGGACACCAACACCCGCGTGTTCATTTACAACCCGGCAGTGATGCCGGAAGCGCCGGAAACGATTGACGATCTCGCGGCGATGTGCGAATCCCTGCCCGAAGGCAGCTTCCTGTTCAGCGATGGCGGCACGTCCGGTTGGAACCTGCTGCCGTGGATCTGGAGCTTCGGCGGCGATATCACCGATGCCGACCTCACGACCTCCACGGGGTACGTGAACGGCGAACAGTCGGTCGCGGCGATCCAGTTCCTCGCCGACATGGTGCAGAGCGGCTGCTTCTCTGATGGTTACATCGGCAGCGGCCTCGATACGTGGGGCGGCTACTTCGGCGGCACGATCTCCTCAATGCTGGAAGGTCCCTGGTTCTACCCGACGCTGGAACAGCAGTACCCGGACTTCGAAGCAGCCGCCGCGCTGATGCCGGCGGGCGCTGGTGGTCACATTTCCGTGGTCGGCGGCGAAAACATCGTCGTGATGGCCGGTTCGCAGCAGCAAGAAGCGGCGCTCGAATTCCTGCGCTTCACGCAGAGCGACGAATATCAGCTCCAGATGTCGACGGTTGGTCAGCTCACCGTGTTGAGCAGCCTGCTCGAAAATGAATACTTCACCGATCACCCGTACTACGGCGTGTTCCTCGACCAACTGCAGACGGCCAAGGCCCGCACGCCCCACCCCGCCTACAACGAAATCGAAACCGTGCTCAGCGACGCGGCCCAGCTCGCGCTGCGCGGCGAAATGAGCGCGCAGGAAGCCATGGATCTGGCAGCCGAGGAAATTGACGCGCTGCTGGCTGGCAGCTAAGCTCTCACCAGCGGGTGGTGCAGGTTGGCTCGCCTGCCTGCACCACCCTATCCACAGAATTTGGGAGGGGATTTGGCGATGAGCAGCAACGTGATAGATACGCGCGCCGCAGCCGGAAAATCAGCGCAGCGGCGCCCAGCCGACCGGAGCAAACCCTACTACCGCCCTTACGTTCCGTACTTGTTTCTCCTTCCCGGTCTGGCGCTGTATCTGATCTGGTCGTTGTACCCCCTGCTGTATCAGCTTTACATCAGCTTCTTCGACTGGCGCATCATCCCCGGTCAGACGAGCACGTACGTCGGCTTCGCGAATTACGAGGCGGTCTTCGCGGATCGCACCTTCTGGCTGGCGATGCGCAACACCGCCGGCTACGCCGTCGTCACCGTCGCCGGGCAAATGATCATCGGGCTGACGCTCGCGTTTCTGGTACACCGCGTCACCATCGGCAAGAAGTTCTTTCGCACCGTGTATTATCTGCCCGTCGTCACCTCATGGGTGGTCGTCAGCTTCCTGTTCGTCTACCTGTTCAGCGCGGGCGACGCCGGATTGATCAACTTCGTGCTCATGAAGCTGGGCGTCATCGACAAGGCGATCTCGTGGCTGGCGAGCAGCGACACCGCGTGGATTGCGATTGACAGCCTCGGCATCTGGAAAGGCATCGGTTGGGCGATGGTTATCTTCCTCGCCGCGCTGCAAGGCATCCCCACCGAACTGTATGAAGCCGCGGCGATTGACGGCGCGAACGAATGGCAGCGCCTGCGCTTCATGACTCTGCCGCTCATCCGCCGCACCATCTTTTTCGTCCTCATCGCGCTGATGATTGGCGGCTTTCAAGTCTTCATTTCTGTCCTGCTGATCACGGGCGGCGGGCCGCTGCACCGCACCGAAGTCGCGCTCACCTACATGTTCGACGAAGCGTTCGGCAACCTGAATTTCGGCTACGGGGCAGCCCTAAGCTATGTGCTGGCCGTGGTCATCGTGTTGGTCAGCCTCGTGCAGTCGCGCCTGTTCGGTCGCGGTGACAAAGACGTGGAGTATTGATCATGATCGCAACCTCGGGCAGTCAACAGCGCGTGCTCAACCTCCTGATCTTTCTTGTTTTGTGTCTCGGCGTGTTCGTCGCGGTCGCTCCCCTGCTCTACATGACCTCGACGGCGCTCGGCGGCGTCGCCTATGTGCAGACGTATCCGCCGCGCCTCATTCCCGAAACCATCAACTTCGAAAACTTCGAGCAGGCGTTTGCCAGCCGCAACTTTTTGCGCGCCTTCTTTAACAGCGCGGGCGTGTCCATCGCGACCTCGTTCCTCGTCACGGCGCTGGCCTCGACGATGGCCTACAGCTTCGCGCGCTTCGAATTTCGCTTCAAGAACCTCATCTTCGCCGTGCTGCTGGTGATGATCATGATTCCCGGCGTGGTGCTGCTCATCCCGCAGTTCATTCTGGCGAAAAACCTAAGTTTGCTCAACAGCCTGCCGGGGATTGCGCTGGTCTACAGCGCCGGGCCGCTCGCCTTCAACACCTTCCTGCTGCGCGGCTTCTTCGAGAACCTGCCGCGCGAACTGGAAGAATCGGCCATCATCGACGGCGCGAGCCCGTTCACCGTGTTCTGGCGCGTGATGCTGCCGCTGGCCGCGCCCGCCATCAGCACGGTCGCCGTCTTCAGTTTCCTCGGCGCGTGGGATGAATATCTACTCGCTCTCAACTTTTTGACCGACGAAAGTCTGCGCACGCTGCCCATCGCCATTGCCAATTTCCGCGGCCAGCACGCCTCCAACTGGGGCTTGGTGTTCGCCGGGTCGCTCACGGCCGTCATCCCAACCGTGATCCTGTTCGTCGTCTTCCAGCGGTATTTCATTCAAGGTATCACCAGCGGAGGCGTACGCGGCTAACCTGATGCACGTGTTTCACCGTTTGTTCGTCATCTTGTTCCTGATCTTGTTCCAAGGGGGCGCTGTGTCCGCCGTCGAATCAACTGTGCAAATTCTGCCCAACAAAAGCTACTACCATCCCGGCGACGCCGTGCAGCTTACGGTGAGCGCCAGCCCGGGCAGCGCCATCCGCGCCCGGGTGACCTACCTGAATACCTTTGTGACCGAACTCAACGCATCGCTCACGGCTGGCCAGGCCGTGCTCATGTGGACGCCACCCGCCGAAGCACCGCGCGGCTACGGCGTGACGGTGGAGGTTCTAGATGCCAGCGGTACGGTACTGGCGACGCAGTCCTCCGCTTTTGACGTACTCAACCACTGGATCGAAGCGCCGCGCTACGGCTTCCTGACCGATTTCAGCCCGGCGCACCGCACCATCGCGCCTACGCTTAACTGGATGCTGCGCCATCACATCAACGGCGTACAGTTCTACGATTGGCAGTACCGCTGGGAAGATCTGATTCCGCCCGATGACCGCTTTGACGATGGCTTGGGCCGCGATCAGTCGATGCTCACCGTGCGCAACCTGATCGACTTGCTGCATACGGGCGACATCGCGGCCATGCCCTACACCGCGATCTACGGCGCGTCGTGGGCTTTCTTCCAACAGCATCCGGACTGGGGCATGTTCGACGCCCGCGGCGATGTGCATACCCTCGGCGAAAACTTCATCGCCATCATGGATGCGACGCCCGGTTCGCCGTGGAACGTGCATCTGCTGGCCGAATTCGCTGATGTGCTCGACAACACGACCTTTGACGGCATTCACATCGACCAGTATGGCGCGCCCAAAACGGGCTTCGACGCCGCTGGGAACCCGATTGATATGGCGGAAGTCATGCCCGCTTTCATCAACCAGACCGCCGAACTCGTACAGGATCGGCGCGGCACTTCGGGTGTCACGCTGTTCAACAGCGTGGGCAACTGGCCGATTGACGCGGTCGCCCCGGCGCAGCAGGACGCCTCCTACATCGAGGTGTGGCCGCCGCACGATGATTATCTCGACCTCAACCGCATCATCACCAACGCGCAAACACTCGGCAGTCAAAAGCCGGTTATCCTCGCCGCGTACATTCCGCCGGAGCGTGTGATCAACTGGCGCTTGGCGAATTCGGTCATCCTCGCCAGCGGCGCGTATCACCTGGAAACCGGGGAACCGGGCGCGATGCTGCAAGACCCGTATTTCCCGCGCTTCGGCGACATTGCCGAGGCCGATCAACCGCAGTTCCTGCGCTACTACGACTTCATTGTGCGCTACGAAAACGTGCTCTCCGTGGGAACGACCGCGGCGACCGCCGAGCGCCACAGCGCGATCAGCCTCGGCGACGTGCGGATGCGCGGCCTTCGGTCACGCGACCGCGTCGCACCCATTGTGCGCGCAGGCGCGGACTTCGAGACGTTCAGCCTCGTCAACTTCCTCGACATTGAAGGCGCCGACTGGAACGCGCCCACGACCGTCGGACCGACCCCGCTCACCGATCAAGCGGTCAGTATCACAGTCGAGCGTCCGGTCGCAGCAGTGTGGTACGCATCACCAGATTCCAACGAAAATATGAGCGCGAATTCTCTTCCATTTAGCGTCGAAGCGGGTACACTACAGTTCATCCTTCCCCGTCTGGACTATTGGAGCATGATCGTCGTGGAATATGAACATGGCAGTTAAGTCGCCCGGCCTCACGCCGCTGCATGAGCACAGCCTCAAGGTGATTCTGGACAATCAGAATGAGGGTGGAGGCTATCTCGCTTGCCCGGTGATGCCGGACTACCAGTTCTCGTGGTTTCGCGATGGCGCATTCATCGCCTACGCGCTCACGGTGGACGGCACGCTGAATCCGATCCCGCACGCCGTCGGACGCAACGCCCAGTGGGACAGCGCCGACCGGTTTCACCGCTGGTGCGCGCGCATGATCAACAGCCGCGCCGCCGCCATCGAACGCACAATTGCCCGCGCGGCGAACGGTGAGCCGCTCGTGCTGGCCGACACACTGAACGCCCGCTATCAACTGCACGGCGACCCAGGGCCGGATGACTGGCCGGAGTTTCAGCTCGACGGCCCGGCGATCTGGCTGTGGTCGCTGACCAAATATGTCGACGTATGCCGCATTCGACCGCTGCCCTTGGAATGGGAGCAGGCTGTCGAGCTGACCGCGCGCTATCTGGCGGCAATCTGGCAGACGCCGTGCAATGATTGCTGGGAAGAACGAGGCACCGAAGTGCACATCAGCACGCTGGCAGCCATCTTCGCCGGGTTAAACGCGGCAGAATATCTCGTCCCCCGGCTGAACTTCAGCGCCGTGAAAGACGAGATTCAGAAGTTCATCCTCGCGCAAGGCATCACGCCGGGGTACGAACTCGCCAAAGCCGTTGGGCTGGATATGGTCGACGCCAATCTGCTGCTGGCCGCGCTGCCCGACTTCGGTCTGCTCAAGCCAGATGATCCCTTAATGGAGCGCACGGTCAGGCGCATCGAACGCGATCTTCTGGCGGAGGGTCACGGCGTGCACCGGCATCGCGCCGATACGTACTACGGCGGCGGCGCGTGGGTGCTGCTCGGGCTGTGGTTGGCGTGGTATTACACACAGATCGGCAAGCCGGAACGCGCTCAGCAAATCCTCGGTTGGGCCGAAGCGCACGCCGACGCCGACGGCAACCTGCCAGAACAGGTCAACGATGTGATGTTCGCGCCCGATTTCTACGAGCCGTGGGTGGAGAAGCGCGGGGAAATCGCGCAGCCGCTGTTGTGGACACACGCCAAGTATCTGCTGGTGCACAACGCGCTCGCGACCTGATGCGATCGGCTCTGCTCAAGTTTGCATAGGCAGACTTCAGCCTGCCCGTGAGGCAATACTCACGGGCAGGTTTGTTTTCTGTGGGAGATCCATATTACGGCACGGATGATTTACGCTTGTGCCGGGACGACTGAATGGCAAAAGCGCCGACGATGTTTCGAGTCGCAGAAAGGCTGTATAGATGACGACTCCCCCCGGCAACGACCGCCGCAGCGCATTTATTCAGAACTATCAGAGCCAGCGAACGCCTTGGGACACAGGGATTACCCCACCCGAAATCGTTCAGATTCTCCGCGAACTGCCGCCCGGCCGCGCGCTTGACCTCGGTTGTGGGACGGGAACCAACGTGCGCTATCTACTGGAGCAGGGTTGGGAAGCGGACGGACTTGATTTCGTGCCGCAGGCCATCGAAACCGCGCGTTTGAAACTGGTCGCTTTTCCGCCGGAAAGCTATCGCCTCATCGAGTACGATGTCACGCTACTCGATCAATGCGACCAACTGCGCGCTCCCTATCAACTGGTGATTGACATCGGCTGTGGGCACAGCTTCAAGCAGGCCCAGGCGGTGAAGTATGCGCGGGATGTGGCCGACCAGCTCGCGCCGGGCGGCACATTGATGCTGTACGCGCATGTGCACACGCCCGAGCGCAACTCTGGTTGGCAGCCAGAAGAGGTGCATGACCTGTTTGAACCGTATTTTTCGCTCGTCTGGCAGCAGGTCAACACAGATTCGACGGTTGGCAGTCTGGCGGGTTGGTACAGAATGACGCGCAGGCCCTGAAGCCGAGCTGAGCCCAAGCCTGCGGTGCGATCAGCGTCGGCTGACACTCAACGGGCAGCCGGTCGTTCCCTGAACGACCGGCTTTCGCTTAAGCGCATGCTTTACTGTCCGACAGTCGGCGCATCTCGCAGGCTGATATTGACGACGCCGCTGACGTAACGCCCGCCGCGCGCATCACCAGGAACCACCAGACGAAGGGGACCCGGCCCATCGGCAATCGGCGCGCCATTCTCGGCATAGGCTACCAAAATCGGTTGATTTCCAAATTCGGGGTCAATTTCGCCCCACGCGATGACGGCTTGATACCCATCGACTGCGGTCACCACAATAAAGGTACTAAGCCGATCGTTGCGTACGTCCGCGTTCAGGTTCGGCTGCGCCGCGCTGATAATCTGCCACAGGGGAACACCCGTGAACGAGGTTGAGACCGTCTCGGTGCCGCTCAGATAGGTGACGTCCACCGTCTGCGCCGAGAAACCGCTCGTAAGGTCCTCCACCGTCAAGGTGATTGGATTCAAGACCTGTCCATCCACTGTGACAGCGGTGTTGCCTTCCGGCAGGGTCACCGTATAGGGCACTTCCGGAATGCGGACAGAAATGAAATTCCAGCTCACCAGAATGTCCTGTCCCGCATCGGACAGCACATAGTCAACAAAGGCTTGCGCCAGCTCAGGGTCGGAGGCATCGTTGGTGACGGCAATCGGATAGGTCGCAATTGTGTTCAGATAATCCGGAATCGGGATGGCGATTACCTGATCGCTGATGTCCGGCGTCACATCGGAGATGTAGACGATGCCCGCATCCGCTTCGCCCAGCGCTACTTTGGCCGACACCTGACGCACATTGTCTTCTTCCGAAGCCACGTTGGCCAGCACCGCCGCGCTGTACGCTTCACCATAAGCAGGATCGGCGGCGAGGCGCTGCAGCATGGTGTCCGTGTAGGTGCGCACAGGAACATCCGGCGCGGCAATGATCAACTGCACACCTTCATTCGCCAGATCGCGCAGCGTCACAATGCCAGCCGGGTTATCAGTCGGCACAATGAGAACCAGGCGATTTTTGACAAACGTGCGGGGCGATCCGGCGATCCGCTCAGCATCGCGCGCCACGGTCATCTGCGTGTTATTGGCGCTGGCAAACACATCAGCGGGCGCGCCCTCAGCGAGCTGCGTAGCAAGGGTCGATGAACCGCCAAAGCTGAACAGGACCTCGACACCGGGGTGATCGGCCTCAAAGCTGGGGGCGATTTCTTCAAAGGCATCGGTGAGCGATGCCGCAGCAAAGACAATGAGGGTTTGCGCCTCTTGAGCACTCACGGCCAACGTTCCGACCAGCAGAGCAATCAAGACTACAACGAGCACGGTCTTCTTCATGAAACGGTCTCCTTAGGTCTGCGTGGACTGCAAAACCAACTCACAGCGGTCAATCCATGTGAGGACGGCCTCAAGTTGGGCGATCACCATCTCGGCGGCTAAATAGCCCATACTCTGTAAACTTTTGCCCTGAGCGCTGCGCAGCCGAGCATACTCTGCCTGACAGACAGCCCGCTGCCGCGCAATAATCGGCGCTGGAGGCAGCTTCAGAAGTTGAGCGATATACAATCGGCTTAAAAACTCTACTCGAACACGGCGAATACTGGCCGAGGGAGCGACCGTGCTCAACCACTCATCCAGAACCCTCCACCCCGCCTCAGTCAAGGAGTATTCGACGCGCGGCGGCGCGCTTTCTGACGATTGTTCAATGCCGCTGATCCACTCTTGCCGTTCCAGTCGTTTCAAGACGGCATAGAGCTGACTCGTGCTGAGCTTCCAGACCTTGCCTAACCGCTGCGGATCTTGAAAGGCCTCCAGGAGCTGATACCCATGTTGTGCTTGTGCGGCGAGCAATCCCAAAATTGTTTCATCTGGTGTCAATGCATTCATGTCCATATTCCATCATGGAATAGCCCTATTCTAACTTGGAATAGGTAAACGGGCAAATATTCAGGTAGTGTCAAGTCCATAGTCGCATCGGCGGTTGCGCGGCGCAGAAACGAACAGCCTGCATTTTAAGCTGGCAGAGGTCGTGAAACACAAAGCTGGCCAAACTGATGCTTTATTTTCCCCATCTGAAAAAAGAACCAGCGAGGAAGTCCGATGGGAAAACAAGCGAGGGTATCTGGACGGAGAGAAAGTGCCTCGGACAGCCCTGCTGAAACAGAAACACCCAGCGCTAATGCCGGGTGTTTAAGTGGTGTCCTAGAATGTGGGCCCTATAGGACTCGAACCTATGACCTCACGGATGTGAACCGTGCGCTCTAACCAACTGAGCCAAGAGCCCGTCACGCCGCGCGTTTGAAGCTACGGTCAACGTGATGTAAAGTATAGCCTGCCTCGTCCACGTTGACAAGGCTCTGTTTTAGAGAGAGACGAGGGTGTAAGTGCGACTTTTGCGCTACCGATTCTCCGCCCTGCTGCGCGCGCTGATGTGGCGCCGGCAGCTTTCCCCGTTGATCACCGCCATGTCATTGATGACGAGCTGTACGCTCAGCGCGCAACCACCGCCGCCCACGGCGACCACGCCGCCGACCGCCGCGCCTATCCCCACCCTCGACACGAGCGGTTGGGAAGTATTCGCGAATGGGCTGGAACGGCGCTTGATCACCGTGACCGCCAACACTTTTTCGACCCAACTGCTTGTGCTGCGCATCGATCCAGCGCTCTACACGTTTCGCGCGCACTATCGCCCCGGCGAACCGCTCACGCTCGGCACATGGCGGGAAGTACTGCCCGGCGCGGTCGCGTTCGTCAACGCCAACTTCTTCGATACAGCGCAGCAGGCGCTCGGACTCATCGTGAGCGATGGCGTCACCTACGGGCAAAGTTTCACCGACCGGGGCGGCATGCTGCAAGTGCAGAACGGCGTTCCGCGCGTCCGGTCGATTCTACAAGAGCCATACTACGGCGAAGCGCTGGAACAGGCGGTGCAGGGTTTCCCGGTGCTGGTCGCCAACGGGCAGACCTCATTCACCAATCCACAAGGGGATCGGGCGTCGCGGCGGACGATTGTCGCGCAAGACACTAATGGACGCATCCTCCTGCTGACGACGCCGTCGCTGTTCGGGATGCGGCTGGTCGATCTCAGCGCCGGGTTGCCCTCGACCGACCTAAGTCTCGTCACGGCGGTGAATTTAGACGGCGGCGGTTCAACCATGATGTGGATCGGCGGGAACGCCGCGTATCAGCTTTACTCGTTCGATCCGGTACCAGCGGTATTAGCGGTCTATCCGCGTTAAAATCATTCGGCATAAGTGGCTGCGCTGCGGCGCAGCCTAACACTTTGATTATTGGGAAAACATCATGGCTAATCCAAAGACTTATCTTCGTCCGACCACGCTCGATCAAGCGTCTGAACTGGCGCAGAAGCCGGGCAGTTTGCTGCTGGCGGGCGGGGCGCTGGCGCTCGGCACACTCGACCTGCCCTACTCCACCGTCATCGACTTGCAAGCCATCCCCGAACTCAACCGCCTCGACATGGACGAGGGCGGTGTCACGCTCGGGTCAGCGGTCAAGCTGGAGCAATTGCTCGGTTGGGAAGAACTGCCGGACGTATTCCGGCGCGCACTCACCCGGGCGATCCCGGCCAACATCCGCACCAATCTGTCGATCCTTGAAAGTTTGCGCGAGCGCCAGCACCCCATGCTGCGCGAATGGCTGGCGGCCATCACCGCGCACGATATCGGCATCGAATGGCTGAAAGAGGGTCAGCTTGATTGGGAGAGCATCGCCGGACTGCTTGTTCACGCTGACGAATTCGATCAGTTGTTCATCACGTCGATTGACATCCCCGCCGTGCCGCAGCGCCAAGCGTTGGGCGCAGCCTTCGTCGCCCGCACGCCCGCTGATGTGCCGATTGTCAACGCCGCGGTGTACGTGTATTTGAACGAGGAAAACACGGTCGAGTCGATGTTTGGGGCGCTGTGCGGCGCTACGGCTGAACCGGTGCTCGGGTTCACGCTCGAAACGTTGATCGGCAGCCCGCTCGACGCGGCCAACATCGCCAGCGCGGTCAAAGCGATCGCACCACTGGTCGATCCGGTCGGGGATTATCTCGGCAGCGCGGAGTATCGCCGCGAGATGGCGCGGGTATGCGTCGAACGGGCGCTCACCGAATGTCTGGAGCAGCTCAGCGGCGGCTAATCGCTCACGGCGCGCGGAAGTAGATGAGATAGCGCCCCTTGGTGATCACAAAATCGATGGGCGGTGCGAAATCGTCGGTCGCGCCATATGCGCACTCGGGATCGGTCTCGAAGCAGATGAGAATGTCCACATCGAGTGCCCGGAGCGCCTCAATGGGCGTTATCTCATGGTAGACGGCGTAGCGATGCAGCCCTTCCCAATCGACGAAGTCGCGATCCTGCTGGAGCGTGAACCAGAATAGCTCATCGCCGACGACCGTTGTGCCCGCCGGAATTTGCCAGGTCAGCAGATCGGATTCCGCGATGAGGCGCGAATTCGAGTCATTGCGCTGCGCGTTCAGCATGTCAAAGAACGGCGGCGCAGCGAGGGCGGGCAAAACGACGAAGACAGCGATCACCAGTGCGACCTTTGTGCGAACGACATTTGCTGCGGCATAGGCGACAAACGGCGCGAACAGGGCAAAATAGGCGTAGGTCGTGTTGATGAACAAGGGGAGCAGCAAGAGCGCCGCCAGCAGCAGCGCGACGAGCGCCCGTTCGCCGCGCCACAGCAGGAGCGCGAACGCGGTCACGATAGCAATCAATTCGACTGGCGCCAGCTTCAAACTAAAACTGACAATATACTGGCCGATCAGTTCGAGCGACGAGGGGGAGAACCGGAGGCCATTGATACTCTGATAGTAGGCGGTGAATTCCCGGTAATGGCGCAGGCTTTCACTAATATCTGGCAGAAAGTGTCCCGCGCCGTACAAAGCAACGCCAACCGCGCACGCCAGCGCATAGACGACTACATATTGCCACTGGCGACGATAACACAGCGCGATCAGCAGCAAGCCGAGCAGCACGCCGAAACCGAAGGCCGCCGTCGGCACCGCTTCCAGCCCAATCCACAACGCCCCGCCCATCACGGCAGCAGACCAAACGCGTTTGCGCTGCAAGAAAGCGAGTAAGCCGTACAAAACGCACGAGGTATAGACCGCTAATAAGATGTCGGGACGCATGTTGTGCGCAGCACGTGTAAACGCGCTCAACCCCAGCATAAAAGCAACGCCGACCAGCATGCGGACGTGCATTCCCGCCCGCCATAGCGCCGCCCCGGTGATAGCTACACTCAGCAAGCCAAGAAGGAGCGGCACCAGCCGCAGATTGACGAGTGAGGCGTCAGTCAGCCGCACCCAGAGCCCTATCAGGGCATAGTAGCCGGGCATCACCGGGTCAGGGTCACCAAAGACAGACGCCGGGAAGTTGACGGCTAAGCGACCCGTTTTGGCAAAGTGGGTCGCCGCGCTGCCAAACCACGGCTCATCTGGCAGATCGAGCGGCATGAACTCCCCGAGGCTGGCCACGTGCACGACGACCAACGCGACCGCAATCAACCCAGCCACCAGCATGGAATAGCCGAGCAAACGCGCGCTCGGCGTAGCGCCGGGCGTGGTCGTCACCATCACGACCGCTAGCCCACATAAGCCGACCACATGGGCGACGACCACCCATAAGCTGATCGGAAACGTCATGAGGCGCGCGTGCTGATCGAGATAAGTGATCGAACCAGTTACGAGAAAAACGATCACACCAGCGGCGGCGACGACCAACGCCGTCCCAGTCCCATCCGCCAGTTCACGCCGGATGCGGGGTTCAAGCAGCACGAAACCTACGGCCAACGCGGAGAGCAGCAGGTAGCTGGTGACAAGGGTCGACGGATCGATGTTGTAATAGCGGGTCAGCCACTCGGAGTCGAGCGTTTGCCGCGTGGCGAGTAGTCCCCACGCCAGCAGCGTGAGCAGGAGCGCGGTCAGAGCAAATGGGCGGGTACGGAGGATATGTGTCATGCCGCCTATTCTAATCGGTGCACAGGGAAGATTTCAAACAGCGACGTGAGCACGGTATACTAGAGGTAAAGGTCATCGTTGCGCTGAGCGACCAGCACCTGCCCAATCCGCTCAGTCCGAGTGACATAACAAAAACTAGATGATTGTGTTTCTCGGACGCGTTGTGCTGCTCATTGAGCCGACGGCATAGCGCACATCCGCCTGAAACCATTAGCGATCCTTAGGAACTCGTTATGCAAATCACTGTTACCCTCAACAATGAAAAGCGCACACTCGACGTGCAGCCCCATGAACGCCTGCTGCGCGTGCTGCGCCGCTATGGCTGCTACAGCGTCAAGTTTGGCGACGAACACGGTCTGACCGGGTCTGATACCGTGCTGCTCGACGGCGTGCCTGTCAATTCCGGCAATCTGCTCGCCGTACAAGCCGATGGTCACGCGATTCTCACGCTGGAAGGCGTCGGCACCTCGCGCAACCTGCATCAACTGCAAGAAGCGTTCATCGAAACCGGGGCGATCCAATCCGGCTATAACACCCCGGCGCAGATTCTGTGCGCGTACGCCCTGCTCCAGCAAAACCCCAACCCGACGGAAGCCGAAGTGCGCGAAGCGCTCTCCGGCGTGCTCGACCGCGAAACGGGCTACGTCAAGCCCGTGCAAGCGATTCTGCGGGCGGCGGCGGTGCTGCGCGGCGAAGAAGTGCCGCCCTACGAACCGCTGCAGCGAGCGATCCCCGCGCCGCCGGAACTCTTCGGCTCGCCATTCGACGACTCATGGTTCGGCGGGGATGGCGGCGGCGACGTGCAGACGCGCACCAAAGCTGCGATCATTGTCTCGCCGCCCGAAGTTGCAGCGCTGAAAACAGTCGGCAAGAGCGAACCGAAGGTCGATGCGGTCAAGCTGGCGGCGGGGAAGCCCGTCTACACCGACGATATCGAGATGCCGGGAATGCTCCACGCCGCGCTGCTGACTTCGCCGCACGCCCACGCCCGCATCAAGCACATTGACACGCGCGCGGCGAAGGCGCTGCCTGGCGTACATGCCGTGCTGACGTACCAGGATGTGCCGCGTGTCTACTACGCGTCCGGCGGGCAGACCTACCCCAACCCCAAGCCGTATGATCAGGTCAGCCTCGACAACAAGGTACGTCATGTCGGGGATCGCGTGGCGGTGGTTGCGGCGGAAACGCCGGAGATCGCCCGCGAAGCCCTGAAGTTGATCGAAGTCGAGTATGAAGTGCTGCCCGCCGTGTTCGACCCGCTGGAAGCGATGGCAGATGGCGCACCGATCATCCACGATGATCCGAATGTGGACGGCATCTACGACCCGACGCACAACATTGTGCATCGCATCCACGCCGATGTGGGCGATCCCGATGTGCAGTGGGCGCAGGCCACGCGCATATTCGAGGGGGAGTACAAAGTCCATCAGGTACAGCAGGCGAGCATCGAACCCCATGTCACGGTGACATGGTGGGATGAAGACGACCGGATGATCATCCGCACGAGCACGCAGGTGCCCTTCCATGTGCGGCGCATGGTCGCCCCGTTGATCGGCTTGCCCGTCAAGAAAATCCGCGTGATCAAGCCGCGCATCGGCGGTGGGTTCGGCGGTAAGCAGGAGATGCTGATCGAAGACCTGTGTGCGCATCTCACCATCGCGACCGGCCGTCCGGTGCGCTTCGAGTACACGCGCGAACAGGAATTCACGAGCGCGCGTTCCCGTCACCCGCAGATTTTGCGCTTCAAGACGGGCGTCAACGCCGACGGACAGATCGTCGCGGCGGAACTGCACATCATCGCCAACACGGGCGCGTACGGCACGCACGGCCTCACAGTGCAGATGGTCAGCGGCTTTCGTGGGCTATCGACGTATAACGCGCCCTACAGCAAATTCACCTGCGATGTGGTGTACACGAACATTCCCACCCCCGGCGCGTATCGAGGCTATGGCGCGCCGCAAGCCCTGTTCGCGCTGGAAGTCCACATCGAAGAGATCGCGGTCGCGCTCGGCCTCGATGTGGTTGAATTCAAGCGGCGCAACGCCATCAAGGAAGGCGATCCGCTGGTCATGGCAGTCGCGCTCGGCGAAGGGCGCGAAGGCAAACCGCAAACCGTGACCACCTGCGCCCTGCCCGAATGCATCGACATCGGCACGCGGGCGATGAACTGGTACAAAAAGCGCGGAGTCGAGCGCTCCGTCCCCGGCAAACCGCATCTCAAGCAGGGGATCGGTATGGCGCTGGCAATGCACGGCACGGGGATCGCCGGGTTAGATATGGGCGCGGCGTCCATCAAGATGAACGACGACGGCTCGTTTAACCTGCTGTTCGGCGCAACCGACCTCGGCACAGGCGCCGATACGGTACTTGCGCAGATCGCCGCGGAAACGCTCGGCGTGCCGCTCAACGATATCATCGTCTACGCGTCGGATACTGACTTCACGCCGTTCGACACCGGGGCGTATGCTTCCAGCACGACCTATATCAGCGGCGGCGCGGTGCTCAAAGCGTCGGAAGAAGTGCGCGCGCAAATCCTTGACCATGTCGCCAAGCACATGCTCAACTGCTCGCCCGACGATCTCGAACTCGAAGACCGCAAGGTCGTGCATCGCGATGGGCGCTCAGTGACGATGGAACAGGTCGGGCTGCACAGCCTGCACCAGGCTGACCAGAAGCAGATCATGGCGACCGCCAGCCACATGAGCGAACTCAGCCCGCCGCCGTTCGCCGCGCAGTTCGCCGAAGTGACGGTCGACACGCAGACCGGGCAAGTCACCGTGGATCGTCTGCTCATGGCGGTCGACTGCGGCATTGCCATCAACCCGATCACCGCCGCCGGACAGGTCGAAGGCGGTATGGTGCAGGCGCTCGGTTACGCACATTGCGAAGAGATGGTCTACGACGAGAACGGGAAGTCGCTGGCGAACGATTTCGCGCACTATCACATTTACCGCGCGACCGAGATGCCGCAGCTTGAGGTGATCTTCGTGGAGACCTACGAGCCGTCTGGCCCGTATGGCGCGAAGGCGGTCGCGGAGATTCCGAAAGACGGCGTCGCCCCGGCAGTCTCATCCGCCATCTATGACGCCATCGGTGTGCATCTGCGGGAAATCCCGTTCACGCCGGAAAAAGTCTGGCGCGCGATCTATCAATAATAAAAAGGTCTGATATTCAGTAGCCAAAACAGCCACTACCGCCGGATCTTGTTTCTCTTTACCCTTGAAGTACGCTACAGGGAGGCGAGATCATGGCGGAATTGGCGAACTATCACCACTTTGACGGGCTGCCGTGGGCGACTGGCTACCTCGTGAATGCGCTGGCGTATCAGGGTGTGACCGCTCCGCACACAGGAGAGCCCTATACCGAAGCGCTCCTCATGGGCATCAATGGCGGGTTGTGCGCTGGGTATTTTTCATTTGAGTACACGGGCGAGCTGCCGCACCTGCACTTCCTCACGCGCTACCTCTTTGATGAAGAACCGGGCAAGGTCTTTGAGCGCTTGGCGATCCCAATGCGCGTGCAGCAGACGACCGACAGCACAAAGGCCGCGGCCAACGTGATCAACGCGCTGGCACAGGGCAAGCCCGCCATCGTCTGGGCGGATATCTTCAGCCTTCCCTACAACCCTTTCCCACCGAACGCGAACTACTGGCTCATCATGCCACTGCTGGTCTATGGTTACGATCCGCTCGGCGCTGTCAAAATCGCGGATCGTGCTCGCGTCGGACTGACCGCCAGCGCCGAGGAGTTGATCGCGGCACGCGCCCGCATCGGCAAGGTGAAGAATCGTATGATGACCATTGGTGCGCCGAACGCCGATAAAGTGCCAGAGGCCGTGCGCGCGGGCATTCAGGCGTGCATTGATATTATGCTGCACGAACCGCCCGTCGGTCACAAGAGCAGCTTTGGGCTGGACGCCTACCAGAAATGGGCGCAACTGCTGGAAAGTAAGTCGAAGGACAGTTGGGCGGTTCGGTTTGCGCCGGGCGCGCGCATGTATGCCGGGCTCACCTCGAGCTATCGCTATATTCAGGTGTGGTTCACAGGCGGACGCGGAGCGCGGCACATCTACGCCGATTTCCTCGATGAAGCGGCCATTATCCTCAACCAACCGGCACTGCGCGCAGTCGGGGAGCACTTTCGCGCCGCAGCCTTGGCGTGGGACGGGCTAACGTCGGCGCTCTTGCCCGATTCCGTCCCGCTGTTCCGAGAGACCCGTGAGCTGATGGAACGCAGCTATCATCTATTTCTCGATCATGGCAGTGCTTCTGTAGAAGAACGCCGGACGCTTCACCATCAGTTGAAGTCGCTGGAGGCCAGCGCTGAACACGACTTTCCGCTCACCGCGACTGAAGCTGCGGCTATACGCCAAACGCTGAGGGACCACGTCCTGCGCCTACGCGATGTCGAGCAGATTGCCTTGTCCGCATTGGTGGAAGCGATGGCATAATAGAAGCATAGTCTCAGCATGAACAAGTAGGAAAACGCGATGTGGCTGGTGCGTTTGAGTGTTCGTATCCTCGTCCCCGTGCTGGTGGGCTGCTGTCTGTTGATCGGCGTGGCGCTGCTGGTGGGCGACGGCGTGCCGACCTTTCCCTCGGCGGAAACCGCCGTCGGCAAGAACCCGTGCGCGCTCCCATGCGTGTACGGCATCACCCCCGGCGCAACCGACCGCCTGACCGCCTTCAGCACCGTCGACCAGATCGCGCTCAACCGCAGCTTTCTGACGATGACACGCACATCGTTCACCCTGCCGGACTCGGTGCTGGGGCTGCTCACCTTTGATCAACAAGCAGATGACGCAACGGTGAGTTCAGTCGGGTTGTGGGGTATGTCGACGCGGCTCGGCTCAGTCGAGATCGGCGAATTCAGCGACCTGCTGGAGCGCGGTTGGCGACCGGAGCGCGTGTTTCTCACCTGCGACTTTTCGTCCATCGTGCAAATGTTCATCATCATGGACGAGGGGCGTGTGCTAACCCGCATCCCGCTAGCAGACATCGGCATTGACGCGCCCGTGCTCTCATTCACCATGTACGGTGGGCGCGGCGGCGCCGATCAGTTCATGGATGCGAATGTCGAATGCCTGACGGAAACGCAGTGGATCGGCTTTGCCGCGCCGTGGCGCTATTTGCAGGCAACCAGCACAGGCGGAATTTACGCCCCATAATCGGGAGTGAGAGTTACAATCAGTAGTAACTAATTTATGCTGCTACGAGGGGGAACCCATGTTCCGCACGTTGCTGCTCCTCTTTTTTGTCGTCGTCAGTCTGACACTAACACCCACCGTTTACGCCCAAGATACCACCCAAGGCGAGTCGCAGACGGCTAGCTCAACCACTGCTGAAACTGGCTTCGGCGTGTTGTCCCCATCATTCCAGACCACTATCCTTACACTTCTCTTCATCGTCGCATTGCTCGTTGCCCTGTATATGGTCTTCTTCTTTGCGCGGCGGCTGCAATCCGCGGCCTTCTTGCGGTCATCACTGGTCGATAGTGTGCAACGCCAAGTACTGCAAGAACTCGTACGTGAGCTGGATGACCGCGTTCGGCGCGGGCCAATCGATGTTAACTTCATGCCACCTGAAGGTTACAACGTGCGCAACCTATGGGATGGTCCCATGTACAACAACGAATGGACGACGGATCGCTACGCCGAAACAGCGGGCAACTGGGGCTACTCAGGTGATGATCCCGTTGAGAAAGAGAAATTTGAGCGCGAGCAAGCTAATCTCAAGACACAGCGGGAGGAGCGTGAGCGGCAAATCCGGCAGTGGGAACAGGACGAGCGAAAGCGTTATGAAGTCGAAAAATTGAGGTTGGCACAAGAGGCAGCTCGACGAGCCGACGAACAAGTGCCCAAGTCATTGGATGTCTCGCTGCTCGGAGGTGGCTTCTCGTTCGTACTCGAATTCTCTACCGTGATCGTCATTATCTTTGCGTTACTCGTGCTGACAGCGCTTCGGTCGATTGAAGGGCGCGAAGTCGCCACAATTCTCGCAGCAGTCGCCGGGTATGTCCTCGGCAAGACGACTTCCAGTTCGGCGGATCGCGGCGCAGCCAACGTTACGAACCCAACCACGGTAACAACCACCCAACCCGCGGCGACTTCCAGTTCAATCACAGCGGGAAAGACACTCCCAACGCAGTTGTAGGCTAGTCAAAACAAGAGGACACGGTCTGTGTCCTCTGAATGCTGTTACTCTGCCGCGGCCAACCGCGCGGCGTACTGGCGCTTGTAGTATTCGAGGTATTCGCCCGTCTTGATCTTGCGCCACCACCACTCATTCTGACGGTACCAATCAACCGTGAGCTGAATGCCCGTGTCGAACGAGTGCGCCCGCTGCCAACCGAGTGCGCGCAATTTGTCGCAGTTCATCGCGTAACGGCGATCATGCCCTTCGCGGTCGGGCACATGCTTGAGCAGTGACTCCGGCTTGCCCAGCAGCGCGAGCATGGCCTTCGCCACCTCGATGTTGTAGCGGTTGTCTTCCCCGGCGATATTGTACGCTTCGCCCGCGACGCCCTTGTGCAGCGCCGTGTCGATGCCCGTGACGTGATCTTCCACGTACAGCCAGTCGCGCACCTGCATCCCGTCGCCATAGAGCGGCAGGTTTTTGTCGTCAATCGCTTCGGTGATGAAGAACGGGAGCAGCTTTTCCGGGTACTGGTAGGGACCAAACGTATTGCTGCCGCGCGTTACGACCGTATTCATGCCGTGCGTGACGTGATACGAGCGCACCATGAGTTCGCCACCCGCCTTGCTCGCCGCATACGGGCTGTTCGGCGCGAAGGGATCGGTTTCCACCGAGTAGCCTTCGTGCACATCACCGTAGACTTCGTCGGTCGAAACGTGCAGGAAACGATCCACGCTGTGCTTCTTGGCTTCATCGAGCAGAATGTACACGCCAACCACATCCGTGTGGATGAAGGCGTCAGCGTCGAGGATGCTGCGGTCAACATGGCTTTCGGCGGCGAAATTCACCACCGTGTCGATGTCATGCGCCTGAAACACGCGCGTCACCGCCGAGCGATCCGCGATGTCGCCGCGCTCAAAGCGATAGTTCGGCTCATCGCTGATCGGCAGCAGATTGTCGACATTGCCCGCGTAAGTCAGCTTGTCCAGCACGATGATATTGTAATCGGGGTAGCGCGTCGTCATGTAGCGGGCGAACGCGCTGCCAATGAAACCCGCGCCCCCCGTGACGAGAATATTCTTCATCCTCAGCTCGCCCCCTCTTCTTTCTTGGCTTCAGCGGGCTTTTCCGCCGCAGATTCGGCGGGTTTGTCGGCTGCCGGAGCAGGCGCGGGCTTCGGCTTGAGTACAAAGCGCTCAAACGCCTCCGCGACACCGTCCTGATCATTCGTCGCCACAACGTGCTTGGCCGCGTCTTTCGTTTTGGCATCGGCATTGCCCATCGCCACGCCAATCCCGGCGAACTGGAGCATTTCGATGTCGTTTTCCGCATCGCCAATGGCCATGACCTGATCCGCCGCAATCTTGTAGTGCTTGCACAGCACCTTGAGCGCGTTACCCTTCGACCCACCGGGCGGAAGAATTTCGAGATGTTCGGGGACGCCCGCCTGCATCAAGCGCGCCGAGCCGCCGAGTGAGGCGTTTAACTGCCAGCGCAGGCTCTTGATGCCGACCGGATCGCCAAACGCGATCACCTTGTTGATCGGCGTGTTGATGAGCACGTTTTGCAGCGCGCCGACGATTTCCGGCGGGTTTTCATGATAGGTGGAGAATGACTCTTCGATCACCTTGCTGCGTGTCTTGGTCAGCATGCGCGAACCGCTGTAAGCAACCAGCGTGAAGCCACGGTCTTCCGCGAACGTGATCACCTGCCGCGCGACGCCCGGATCGAGCGTCTGCGAGTGGATCGTCTTGCCGTCCGCGTCCAGCGCGATCAAGCCCTGATTGAAAATCCCCGGCGAGTCGATGCCCAGCTTCTTGAGGTGGTTGATCACGGCGTTGCGCGTTTTGCCGGTGGCGAACACGACCATCACGCCCTGGGCAATCGCTTCGCGCAGTGCCGCTTCGACGCGCGGCGTCATTTCGTGCTGACTGTTGAGCAGCGTGCCATCGACGTCAATGGCGACGAGCTTGATCTCTTTTCTATCCAATGCCATGTTTGTTGTCCTAGATAATCCAAACGTTGCTGTGATCGCCGATGTTGAGCGTAAGCGCCTTGGGCAGATCATCCTTCTTCTGCACCGTGGCGTTTCGCCCGATCAAGCTGCCGTGCAAACGCACGCCGAGATCACAGATAGTGCAGTGTTCGAGGATAATGCTGCGCTCGATCTCGCAGTTGCTCACCCGCGTATGATGATGAATGCTCGTATATGGCCCGACATAGCTGTTCTCGATGACACAATCTTCGCCGATGATCGTCGGGCCGTGAATTGTGCTGTTGATGATCTTCGCGCCGCGTTCCACGATCACGCGCCGATCCAACTGCGAATGCTCGATGACGGCATCCGGCGCGACACCCGGCGTGAGTTCTTCGAGCACGAGCGCGTTCGCGTCGATCATGTCGATGCGTTTGCCGGTATCGATCCACCAGCCTTGATGCACATGCGGCACCACCGTATAGCCGTGCTTGATGAGCCACTGGATCGCGTCGGTGATCTCGTATTCGTTGCGCCCCGACGGCGGAATGCTGTTGACCGCCTCGAAGATGTGCTTGTCGAACATGTAAATACCGACCAGCGCCAGGTTGCTCGGCGGGTCTTTCGGCTTTTCGATCAACTGCTCAATCGTGCCATCCGCGCGCAGCTTGGCGACGCCGAACGAGGACGGATCATCCACGGCTTTGAGCACGATCTGGCTGTTCCACTGATCGAGGTGGTTGGTGAAATCCGCGATCAGCTTGGCGATCCCCCCCTGTATGACGTTATCGCCGAGAAACATGACGAAGGGTTCGTCGCCGAGATAGTCCTGCGAAATCATGACGGCATGCGCCAGCCCGCGCGGTTCGTCCTGTGGGATGTACGTGATCTTGACGCCCCAGGTCGAGCCATCGCCGACCGCCGCTTTGATCTCCTCGCCTGTCTGCCCGATTACGATGCCGATTTCGGTCACGCCCGCGTCGCGGATCGTTTCGATCACCCGGAAGAGCACGGGCTTGTTGGCGACGGGCATCAACTGCTTCGCCCGGGTGTAGGTCAGCGGATACAACCGCGTCCCCTTGCCGCCGCTCAGGATCAATCCCTTCATCGTTGACTGCTCGCTTTCTGCATTGCTTTAATCTGTATTGTAGGGGCAAGGCGTGCCTTGCCCCTACGGGTTGAATAGTTGAGCTCTACATTCGTCCAGCAATCAGGCTGATCAACGCGACCACGCCGAAAGCCACGAACAGCCAGAACCACCACGCCCGAAACACGTTCCCGCCGCCGAGCAAGGGCGGCATGGCCTGTTTGGTCGGCTGGCTCTGGGGAAGCTGCTTCCACTCGTCGACCGCTTTGGGGTCAGGGGGCAGTTCCGGCATGGTCGATCTCCAAACGCTCTAGTAACCGGACACGTTCTCACGCGGGGCATTCGTCAGCGCTACGCCCAACAACCGGACGTGCACGCGCTCCAACGTCTGCTTGGCGCGCGCGGCCTGATCGCGTCGGGTTGCGCCAACGCGCATCGCCAGCACCACACCATCGACCTTTGCGCCAAGCAGCGCCGCATCCGCCGCGACGAGAATCGGCGGCGCATCGAACAGGATGTAGTGCGCCCGCGCCCGCAGCACGCCAATGACTTCGGACATCTTCGCGCTGCTCAACACATCGGATGGCACAGGCGGCAGCTTGCCG
>JAYRZU010000080.1:0-104755 GCA_041916315.1 Anaerolineae bacterium | reverse complement strand
TCGCGGCGGCGCTGCTGACCGACCAGCCCGTGACGCTGCACAACGTGCCCAAGACGGCGAGCACGCACGCGGCGATCAGCGCGGCAAGCGCCATGGGCGTATCCGTGACATGGACGGACGAGGCGACGCTGATGATCAAAGCTGATCAGCTCACGCGGCGCGTGCTCACGCACGAAGATACCGACGTCTCGCTCGGAACGATGCTGCTGGTCGCGCCGCTGCTCGTCCGGCGGCAGGTGGCCCGGCTGGAACTCGACTTCCCGCTCAACCGCATTCGACCGCACCTCGAAGCCTTGCGCGATCTAGGCTTGGACGTGGTCAACAGCAGTGATGCGGTCGAAATCAAAGCGGCGACCTGGGAAAAGCGCGACATCACCCTCACGCAGGCCAGCGTCACCGCCACGGCCATCATCATGCTGCTGGCAGTGCGGCTCGGCAAGGAAACTGTGATTTACAACGCGGCGTGCGAACCGCATGTGCAAGAACTGGCCCAAATGCTCACGGCGATGGGCGCGCGCATTGACGGTATCGGCTCGAATTTACTGCGCATCTACGGCGTACCAGCCCTGACCGGCACTGAGTGCACGGTCGGCGCAGACCACATCGAAGCGGCCAGCATCGCCGCGATGGCAGCGCTCACAGGTGGCCGGGTGCAAATCGACGGCATTCGCGGGCGTGATATGCGCGCCATTGCCAAGATTTACTGGCGCCTGGGCATTCAGCTCGACGTGGACGACAGCACGATCTTCGTGCCGCGCCACGAAACGCTAAATGTCTCCAACCGCGAGGAAGATGTCGACTCCTCGATTGAGACCGCGCCGTGGCCGGGCTTCCCCTCCGACCTAGTCGCCGTCGCCACGGTAATCGCGACGCAGGCGCGCGGCACCTCGCTGATTCACGAGAAGCTGTTCGCCAACCGTTTGCTGTTCGTCGATAAGCTCAAAGCGATGGGCGCACAGATCGTCTTGTGCGACCCGCACCGCGCGATCGTCGTCGGCCCGACGCCGCTCCGCGCCGTGTATATGGATACCCCTGATGTGCGCGCCGGGTTGGGTCTGCTGGCGGCGGCGCTGGCGGCGGACGGCGTCTCCAACATCGACAACGCTAACGTGATCGAGCACACGTTCGCAGGCGTCATCGGCAAATTACAGGCTCTGAACGCGAAGATCACGGTCGAATGATGCATCATGTGACGGTCACGGGTGGCGACGGTGTCCCCGTCGTTCTGCTGCATGGCTGGGGCGCAAATCTTCAGTTGATGCAGCCTCTAGCAGATCGTCTTGCGCCGCTCGGGCACACGCTGTACCTGTTCGATCTCCCCGGCTTCGGTGAAACCCCGCCGCCGCCATCGGCGTGGAGCGTCCCTGACTATGCGCAGTGCGTTCTCGAAGCGCTGGACGCGCTCAGCTTGGCCAAGGTTCACTTGGTCGGACACTCGTTCGGCGGGCGCATCAGCCTCGTGCTCGGCGCCGAACACCCCGAACGCATCGCCAAAATCGCGCTGATCGACAGCGCCGGTGTGCCCAACCCGCCAAATCCCTCAGCCAGCGCGCGGTTAACGCTCTACAAGACTATTCGAGACGGATTGTATAAAGTCGGCGCGAAAAGCCTTGCTGATGGGCTGCGCGGGTGGTACGGTCAGCGCTACGGTTCGAGCGATTTCAACGCAGTGAGCGGTGTGATGCGTGAGACATTCGTCAAGGTGGTGAATCAAGACCTGCTGCCCTACGCGGCGCGGATCAAAGCGCCGACGATTCTGCTGTGGGGCGAAAGCGATGAAGATACGCCGCTCTGGCAGGCGAAAAAGCTCGAACAGACTATCCCCGACGCGGGTTTGATCACGTTCCCCGGCGTGGGGCATTACAGCTATCTGGAACGCCCCGCCGAAACCGTCCGCATCCTCGACCACTTTTTCAAACATTGAATGCGCGCCGTGAAATTGGGACAAACCAAGCGGACAAGGCAAGCCTTGTCCCTACACTCTATTCTGTAGGGACGCGCTTGTGCGCGTCCGTTGACTGCTAGGCGAATGACCATGATTGACGTTCTCATCTTCCTCGTTGCTCTCATTTGGATTGCCGGGACGTGCGTCCGCATTTACCGTCAGGCGCGCTTTTACCAGATCGAAGAATACATGAGCGGGCGCTATTTGCGCTGGCTGTTCGCCAAGCGGGACCGCTGGCTGCCCACGCGCCCCACCGCCGCCGCGCTGATCGGCTCGGTGTTCGCGTTCCTCTCCGAAGCGCCGGAGAGCGTGTTCCCGGCGATCATCGGCATTGTGGCGACCATCATCGCGGTCATTCCGCCGGACGAAGGCGAAGTCAAGAAGAAGTTCCGCGCCACCGATCGCGCCAAGCGCATGTTGGGCGCGGCCTTCGTCGTGACAGTACTCGTCATGCTGCTGTTTTTCGCGGCGATCACGAGCGCCATCAGCAACGTGGAATTTCGCGGCATTGTGCTGACGTTGGCGGGACTGCTCGTCTTCCTATGCGCGCCGCTGTTCTTGATCTCGGGCAATCTGCTCATGACGCCCGTCGAAGCGTTCTTCCGGCAGCAGTTTATCAACCGGGCGCGGCGGGTATTGGAGCGTGTCAACCCCACGGTCATCGGTGTGACGGGCAGCTACGGCAAAACCACGACCAAAACGTTCATCGCGCACATCCTCAACGGGCGTTACCACGCCTACCCCACGCCCAAGAGCTACAACACGCTCATGGGCGTGTGCATCGCCATCAACAACGACATCGCCAACGATCAGCGCGTCGAATACTTCATCGCGGAAATGGGTGCGTATGTGCCGGGCGAAATCCAGCGCATTGCCGAACTGACGCATCCGACCATCAGCGTGGTGATCGAAGTCGGCCCGCAGCATCTGGAACGCTTTGGCACTCTAGAGAATGTGGCGATCGCCAAGTACGAGATCATCAAGGCACTGCCGCCGGATGGCGTCGGCGTGTTCAATTGGGATAACCCCTATGTCCGCCAGATGATTGAGCGCGGCTATCCGGCGACCCGCCTCACGGTCAGCAAAACGGTCGATCCCGCCAATCCACCGCCCAATCCGCCGCGCTTTGTCGCCTCGGAGATCAACGAGACGCTCGATCACCTGATCTTCCGCGTGACCGATCTGGAAACGGGCGCGTCCGAAGTCTTCATGACGTCGGTCGTGGGCGAGCATAACGTCACCAATATTCTGCTGGCAACAGCGGTCGCCGTCCACGAGGGGATGTCACTGACAGAAATCGCGGCGCGTGTGCGCGGCTTGCAGCCCGCCGAAAGCCGCCTGACGCGGCAAACGACCGCGCAGGGTATCACCATCATTAATGACGCCTACAGCGCCAACCCGGTCGGCGTGATCGGCTCGCTTAAGGTGCTGGCTATGCATCAGACGGGCAAGCGCCTGCTCATCACCCCCGGCATGGTCGAACTCGGCTCGTTGATGGAGCAGGAAAATCGCAAACTCGGCGAAATCGCCGCGCAGCATGCCACCGATGTGATCCTCGTGGGCGCAAAACAAACCGAACCGATCAAAGCGGGTTTACTCAGCGCTGGCTTCCCCGCCGAGCGTTTGCACGTCGTCGACACCCTTTCTGAAGCAGTGAATTGGTATCAGAGCAACTTACAGGCAGGCGATACCGTATTATTCCTAAACGATCTGCCCGATACCTATTCAGCGTGAGGAAACTATGCCCTTTGCGAGCACACCGCTCATCGCCCTATCACTCGTGGTGATGATCTTTGGGGTTGTCGCGTCGTTTATTCCGGTTGTACCCGGCACGATCCTGGTCTGGGGAATCGCCATGATCTTCGCCGTGCTGGACGGCTTTGTCCATATCACCGTGCCCGCCGTGGTCGTCATGACGGTGCTCATGCTCATCAGCCTGTCTCACGACATTTGGCTGCCCCTAATCGGCATCAAGTCGTCCGGCTTATCATGCCTCGGCGCGGTCGGTCTGACGGTCGGCGGGTTGATCGGCACGTTCGCCATTCCGCTGCCGCTGGTCGGGTCGCTGCTCGGCGCGGTCGCCGGGGCGCTGATCGTCGAATTCATCAAGATGCGCCAACTGCGCGGCGCGGTCAAAGCGGGCACAGTCGCCGCCAAGCTGTTCTTCATCGGCTACGTCATCGAAGTGGGGTCGGCCATCGCCGTCTTCGTCGTGTATTTGTACAGCGTGTACTCAACGGCGGGTTGAGAAGCCCCCCGCCGATGCGCTACAATGGGGCGCGTGTTGACCAACGTACAGGACTCCAATGGCAGCAAAACGTAAACAGACAGTCGGCGTGATCTTCGGCGGGCGCAGCGTGGAGCATGACGTTTCCATCGTCACCGGTCATCAGATCATGCAGGCCTTTGACCCCGAGTACACCGAAATCGTTCCGATCTACATTGATCGGGAAGGCCGCTGGTTCACGGGTGAACCGCTGCTCAATCTGAAGAACTACACCAACGAGATTCCCAGTCTGGCGGGCGTGCTGCCGGTCGCGCTCTCGCCGAGCGTGCAGCACCACGGGCTGATCATCAACCCGTCGCCGAGCGGTCTGTTCGCCAAAAGCCAGATCAAGCGTTTGGATGTCGTCTTCCCGGCGATTCACGGCTCACACGGCGAAGATGGCACGCTGCAAGGTCTGCTCGAAATGGCCGACATTCCCTATGTCGGCTGCGGCGTAATGGCCTCCGCCATTGCCAACGACAAGATGATGACCAAAACCGTACTACGCGAAGCGGGCATCGCCGTGACCGATGGCGTATGCTTTACGCGCAACGAATGGCAGGCCGACCCGGACGCCGTGATTAAGCGCATTCACGCCGAACTTCACTACCCGCTGTTCGTTAAACCCGTCACGCTCGGGTCGAGCATCGGCATTTCGAAGGTTAACGACGAGCGCCTGCTGCGCGCTTCGGTGGATGTAGCCGCCAATCTCGACCGCCGCATTCTGGTCGAAAGCGCCGTGTTGAATGCGCTGGAAATCAACTGTTCGGTGCTCGGCGACGACCGCGGTGTGCAGACTTCCGTGCTGGAACAACCCGTCTCCTGGGACAACTATCTCACTTTCGAAGAGAAATATCTGCGCGGCGGCGACGGCATGAAGAGCGCCGAACGCATCATCCCCGCGCCGATCAGCGATGAACTGACCGCCAAGATCAAACGGATGGCCGCCGAAGCCTTCCGCGCCATCGACGGTCGCGGCATTGCGCGCATCGACTTTCTCGTGCAGAAGGATACCAACGTCGTCTTCCTGAACGAGTTCAACACGATGCCGGGTTCGCTCTCGTTCTACCTGTGGCAGCCCAGCGGCCTCTCCGGGCGTGATCTCGTCAACAAGCTGGTCGCGCTGGCGCGTGATGCCAACGCCGACAAACGCCGCAACACCTACAATTACCAAACGAACCTCGTGTCACTCACCGCTTCCCGCGGATTAAAGGGCGCTAAAGGGGCAAAGTCGAGTCGAGTAGAAAGCAAAGAGTAAACTGTGCCCTATCAATCCGGTGGAGGACGCCGCAACAACGTGCAGCTCGGCGTCGGTCAATCGATCTGGGCGGGCACGCCGCCGCCCGCGATTCCGGAGCGAGTCCTCGACGGGATTCCCGGCTGCGCCACCTATCTCGCCCTCCTGCTGTCAATTGCGTTGGCGGTCGCGTTTCCGCGCGTGCTGCTGTGGATCGCTGTCGGCTTTGCGCTGTATTCCGCCTACCGCTTCCTCATGGCGGGCGTCGCGAATGTGATCGGTCTGCGCAAGATCAAGCAGTGGGAGAAGATCGACTGGTGCGAGATGTACCAGAAACACGCTCCTCCGGATGCGCTCAAGTGGGATGACGTGAAGTACATCGTCATCATCCCCAATTACAAGGAGCCGCTGCACGTGCTGCGCGACACGCTGGACTCGCTGGCGGCGCAGTACGAAGCCAGCAAGCGCATGATCATCTGCATGGCGATGGAAGCCGCCGAAGCGGGCTGCGCCGAAAAAGCCGAGCAGCTGCAACTGGAGTACGCGCATAAATTCCACGGCTTCTATGCCACGATCCATCCGCGCGGCCTCCCCAACGAACTGCAATCCAAATCCGCAAATCAGGCCTGGGCGGGGCGCTGGATCAAGCGGCGACTGATCGACGAACTAGGCTACAACATCGACCATCTGATCGTCGTCACGATGGACGCCGATACCATGTGGCATCCGCGCCACTTCTACGCGCTCACCTACCTGTTCGCCATCAATCCCGACCGTTATCTGTCCTTCTGGCAGTCTCCGATTCGCTATCATGGCAACATCTGGGAAATTAACCCGCTCTTGCGCACGGTCAATGCGTATGCGACCGCGCTCGAGCTCGCCTATCTGGCGCATCCGTGGTGGATTCCCATGCCGATGTCGTCGTACGCGCTGAGCCTGCGCCTGCTCGATTCAAGCGGCTACTGGGACGCCGACGTAATCGCCGACGAATGGCACATGTTTATCAAAGCGTATTTTGCGCGTAACGGCGAAGTCAAGCTCGTACGCGTCTTCCTGCCGTTTCTGGCGCAGGCGACGGGCGGTGACACGCTGCTCGATGCCATCAAGAACCGCTATTTGCAGACGCTGCGCCATGCGTGGGGCAGTAAAGAGGTCGGCTTTATGGTCGCCAAGATGCTGGAACATCCGGAAATGGACATGCGCCCAACGGTGCGCCTTCTGTTCCGCATCGCACACGACATTCTGCTGGCGGGCGCGGGCTGGGTGATTATCACCGTGGGGGCGCAGCTCCCGCTGGTGCTCAACCCCGGCTTGCTGACCGAAATCGCCGCTGAAGGCTTCCGTAATCCGCTATTTGCACTGCTGCAGGTGGGGTTCATTCTGGTATCGGTACTCGGCGTCGTGTTCTGGTATCAGGACGTGATCGTGCGCCCGCCGCGCCCCGCGCACTGCCCGCAGACTATTCAAGAGCGGATCTTGACGCTGCTCAGTTTTCCGTTGCTGCCCATTCTCACGCTGATCTTTGTGGCGATCCCAACCATTCAGGCGCAAACTCGGCTGTTGATCGGCATGCCGCTCCAGTTCCGCGTGACCAAGAAGATTTGAACCATCGGCCCTGATCGTCGGGATGTGATTGCTATACCACCGATCATAGCCAACAATTTTGTCGCGTAGGGGCGCACGGCTGTGCGCCCCTACCCTATTTCTAAAGAGGAGAACACCATGTCAAAAGTCGGCTATATTGGTCTGGGCATCATGGGCGCGTCGATTGCGCGCAACCTCATGAAGGCCGGGCATCAACTGGTCGTGCACAACCGCAGCCGCCAAATTGTCGAGCAACTGGTGAGCGAAGGCGCGACTGCTGCCCATTCGCCCAAAGAAGTCGCCCAGCAGGTCGATTTCGTCTTCACCAACCTGCCGGACTCGCCCGATGTCGAAAAGGTGGTGCTCGGCGAAAATGGCATCATCGAAGGCGCGCATGCCGGGCTGATCTACATCGACAACAGCACCATCAAGCCAGAATTGGCGCGGGTGCTGGCGGAGAAGCTGGCGGCGGTCGGCGTCGAGGCTTTAGATGCTCCCGTCAGCGGCGGCGATGTCGGCGCAAAAAACGGCACGCTCACGATTATGGTCGGCGGTACGCAGACCGCCTTTGACCAAGCGGCGCATCTCTTCGCTGGCATGGGCAAAGCGTGGGTGCTGGTTGGCGATGCGGGCGCGGGCCAGATCGCCAAAGTCTGCAACCAGATCATCGTCGGCGCGCAGATGGTTGGCCTGGCCGAAGCCCTAATCACCGCGCAGAAAGCGGGCGTTGACCCGCGCCGCGTGGTCGATGCGATTAAGGGCGGCGCGGCGCAAATGTGGACACTGGATGTCAAGCCGCCGCGCCTGTTCGCAGGCAACCGCGGCCCCGGCTTCAAAGCGTACATGCAGCACAAAGACCTCGGCATTGTTCTCGACACGGCGAAAACCTACGGCATTCCCTTGCCCATGACCGCCGTGATTATGCAGTTGTACGAAGCCATGCTCCAACAGGGCAACCGCGAACTCGATAACAGCGCGATCATCAGCGTGTACGAGTCGCTGACAGGGATTAAGCTGGTCGAAAACGAGTAAATAACAGTTAAAAGTTAAAAGTAGAAAGTTAAAAGAAAAGCCGCAGTTCGTGACTTTCAACTTTTAACTTTCCACTTTTGACTCGCTTTTCGCACTCCGTTTCACCCCACATAAACCGTATAATAGGATCAGTGAAGACTAACCCAAAGTAAAACCGCCGTGAAAGAGCGTTTACAAAAATTACTGGCCCAGGCGAATATCGCCTCGCGCCGCACTGCCGAGGAATACATCGAGCAGGGGCGCGTGCGCGTGAACGGCGTGGTCGCCAAACTCGGCGATAAGGCCGACCCCACGACCGACACCATCGAATTGGACGGCGACAAGCTCAAGTTCAACCAGCGCCCGATCCATATCGCGGTGAATAAGCCGCGCAACATTCTGGTGACGCACAAAGCGCACAAAACCGACGACCGCGACACAATCATCGACATGATCGGGCGCAAAGAGCGCCTGTTCCCGATTGGCCGCCTCGACGCTGACAGTGAAGGTCTCGTTGTGCTGACCAATGACGGGGAACTCGCGCAGAAGATCACGCACCCGCGCTTCCGCCACACCAAGACCTATATCGTCGACGTGTACGGCATTCCGGACGAAGCGGCCCTGGAGAAGTGGCGCGGCGGTCTGTTCATCGAGGAGGAGCGCACCGCGCCCTGCTTCGTCGAAATGACGAAAAGCGGCAATGGCATTGGCACGCTTAAAATTGTCATGATTGAGGGCAAGAAGCGGCAAATTCGCCGCGTCGCCTCCGCGCTCGGATATCCCGTGCGCAAGCTCGTCCGCACACACATCGGCCAGCTTGAACTCGGCGATCTGCCGGTCGGCGAATGGCGCGAACTCTCTGACGAAGAGATCAAGCTGCTGCAAGCGCCTGCACCACAAATCAAGCAGATTGGCGCACGCCCTTCGCGCCGTCGTGAAGACGAAGGCCGTCCGCGCTGGCGTAAATCGGAAGGTGTCAGCGCCGATGTCGAAGATCGTCCGCGGCGGTCGTCGCTCTCCCGTTTCCGCGATGAAGCGGACCGCGAAGAACGCCGTGCCGCGCCGCGTCCGCGTCGTGACGATGAGGCAGGTGACCGTCCACGCCGTTCAGCGGATTCGGGGGAGCGCCCGGCTCGGCCGCGCCGTTCTGGTGATGGCGACGACCGTCCCCGGTTCCGTCGCGATGACAGTGGTGAAGATCGCCCCCGTCGTCCCCGGCGTGATGGTGACTCGACGGAGCGTCCACGCCGCAGCGCTGACTCCGGTGACCGTCCCTATCGCCCGCGCCGCGATGACGACTCCACCGACCGTCCGCGTCGGGAAGGCAGCGGTGACCGCCCCTATCGCCCTCGTCGGGATGGCGACTCGACTGACCGTCCGCGCCGCACCGAAGGCAGCGGCGACCGTCGTTATCGCCCACGGCGCGAGGGCGACTCCACCGACCGTCCGCGCCGGGAAGGCAGCGGTGACCGGCCCTTCCGCCCCCGTCGCGATGGCGACTCGACTGACCGTCCGCGCCGCACCGAAGGCAGCGGCGACCGTCCATATCGCCCACGTCGTGACGGCGATTCCACCGACCGTCCGCGTCGCGAAGGCAGTGGTGACCGTCCCTTCCGCCCACGTCGCGATGGCGACTCCACCGACCGTCCGCGCCGCACCGAAGGCAGCGGTGACCGTCCCTATCGCCCTCGTCGTGATGGCGACTCCACCGACCGTCCGCGCCGTGAAGGCAGTGGTGACCGTCCCTTCCGCCCACGTCGTGACGGCGATTCCACCGACCGTCCGCGCCGTGAAGGCAGCAGCGACCGTCCCTTCCGCCCACGCCGTGATGGCGACTCCACTGACCGCCCTCGTCGCACTGAAGGCAGTGGTGATCGCCCCTTCCGCCCACGCCGTGATGGCGACTCCACCGACCGTCCGCGGCGCGAAGGCAGTGGTGACCGTCCCTTCCGCCCGCGTCGCGAAGGTGACTCCACCGACCGTCCACGCCGTGATGGTGACAGCAGTGATCGACCGCGTCGTCCGTCGTCGGGCACGTCGCGCCCACGCCGCGATGACAGCCCAACCCGTCCGCGTCGTTCCAGCAATGACGCGCCTCGCCCACCCCGTAAGCGCAGAGACGAAGACGAAGAATGACCGAGAAGATCCTCAGCGTCCAGGAATATGTCGCCATGCAGCCGAAGCTGGCATGGCGACGCCAGCTCATGCGCGCTTGGATGCGCGCTACGTTCCGGCTGTTCACGACCATTACGGTCACCGGGACGGAGAATATACCGCCCAACGGCGGCACGATTCTGATGATGAATCACATTTCGTCGCTTGACCCGATGTTGTGCATGGTTACGGTGCAGAACCGCTTTGTCGTGCCCATGACCAAGATCGAAAACATGCATATCCCGGTGCTCGCCCAGTTGATCCGCTTCTGGGGCGCGTACACTGTCGAACGCGGCGAAGTCGACCGCACCGCGTTGATGAATTCGATTGAGCTGATCAAGAGCGGCGCGATGATTCTGATCGCGCCAGAAGGTCACCGGCAGAAGAACGGCATGGTTCAACCCAAAGAAGGCATGACCTACGTCGCCACCAAAGCCGACGCGATCATCCTGCCGACCGGCTTGAGCGGCGCTATCGGGTGGGATCACAACCTTAAACGGCTCAAGCGCACGCACATCAACGTGCATTTTGGGAAACCGTTCAAGTTCAAGACCGGTGGCAAAGCGCGCGTCTCCCGCGACGAACTGGCGCAAATGACCGAAGAAGCCATGTATCAGCTCGCGCTCGCCGTCCAGGACGAGGAGCTGCGCGGCGTGTATCGCGACACCAGCAAGGCGACCACAGAACTTCTGGAATTCGTAAATATTTGACGTAACCGCGATAAAACTGCCCGTAGGTGCTTGCCAGCGCGTCACTTTCCCGCTACTATTCGATCCATCGGATGAAAGTGGAGGTGACGCGGGCCTAATCAGCTTGGAGAGCGAATAGCGCATGGCCCTGCTTCGGCAGGGTGACGAGGTGGCGGTTTCTCCCTTCATCGGGAGACTAAGCTCCGAACTCGGGGCGAAAATCGAAAGATCAGCGGATGCCGTCAGGACGACCCACCGTCCTCGTTTGCTTCTCCCCCATATCAAGAAAGGCGACCCGTGAAACAGCCGGAAAACCGGCGCACAAGCGGTGAGCCAGTGGCTCTGAACTCCCCGATGTTTGTGCGTCGGTGAGTTTGGCGTTGGATTGCCCGGCCCGACACATCCGCGCCGCCTATTGCCTATGCATAGACAATTGAGGAGAGCACCATGTGCGGTATTGTCGGCTATGTCGGCGCGCAGAACGCCACCCCGATCATCATCGACGGTTTGCAGCGCTTGGAGTATCGCGGCTATGACTCGGCGGGGATCGCCGTGTTTCAGGAGGGCGCGATTCACATGCGCCGCGATGTGGGCAAACTGGTCAACCTGCGCAACAAACTGCACGCCGACCCCATCGGCGGCGGCATCGGCATCGGGCATACACGCTGGGCGACACACGGCGTCCCGGCGGAACACAATGCCCATCCCCACATCAGCATGGATGGCGAATTCGTCGTCGTGCACAACGGCATCGTCGAAAACTACCTCGAACTACGCGAAGAACTGCAAGCCGAAGGTGTCGAATTCAAGTCAGAGACTGATACTGAAGTCATCGTGCAGTTGGTGGCGCGCTTTGCGGCCAACGGCGCGCACGGTGATATTACCGAGGCAACGCGCAAAGCGGTCGGTTACCTGCGCGGCGCACACGCTATCGTCGTGATGAGCAAACGCCAACCGGATCGACTGGTGGCGGTGCGCATCGGCAACGCAGGCGGCGTGGCGATTGGCTTGGGCGAGGGCGAAAACTTCATCGCTTCCGATATCCCCGCCATCCTTGAACAGACGCGCAAGATGATCTTCCTCGAAACGCGGCAAATGGCGACGGTATGGGCCGATCACTACACGATGCAGACGCTGGACGGTACGCCCGTCCCAGCAGCGATCCACGACATCGCGTGGGACCCGGTCAGCGCGGCCAAAGGCGAATTCAAACACTTCATGCAGAAGGAGATCTTCGAACAGGCGCGCAGCCTCACCGACACCATTCGCGGACGCGTCGAATTCGAACGCGAAGAAATCGTGCTAGGCGATCTCGTGCTCACGCCAGAACAGGCGCGGGACTTGCAGCGAATCGTGACGGTCGCCTGCGGCACGAGCTACTACAGCGGGTTAGTCGGCAAGTTTTACATCGAGAACATCGCCCGCGTGAACGTCGAGGTCGACTACGGCAGCGAATACCGCTACCGCGACCCCATTCTCAACGACCAGACGGCCGTGCTAGCGATTACGCAGAGCGGCGAAACGGTCGACACGCTGGCGGCGATGGAAGAAGCCCGTGCCAAAGGGGCGCAGTTGTGGAGCATCGTCAATGCCTTCGGCAGTCAGGCCATGCGCATCGCCGATGGGTACATCACCATGAACGCTGGGCCAGAAATCGGCGTCGCGTCGACCAAAGCGTTCACGTCCAGCATCGTCGACCAGTATCTGCTGGCGCTGTACCTCGGTCAGCAGCGCGGCACGCTGACGCCGACGCAGCGCCGCCAGCACATCCATGACCTTGCCCGCCTGCCGGATCTGGTCGGGCGCGTCCTCGACAACAGCGCAGCGGTCGAAGCGCTGGCGCATAAGCTCTACCACTACACCGACTTTCTGTACCTGGGGCGCGGCATCAACTACCCGATTGCGCTGGAAGGCGCACTCAAGCTCAAGGAGATCAGTTACATTCACGCGGAAGGCTACCCGGCCGGCGAGATGAAGCATGGCCCCATCGCGCTGATTGACGAGCACATGCCTGTGCTTGCCATCGCGCTCAAGGACTCGGTCTACGACAAGATGATCAGCCAGATTGAGCAGGCGAAAGCGCGCGGCGGGGTGGTAATTGCGATTGCGACCGAAGGGGACACGTTCATCAGCACCAAGGCCGATCACGTCATCTATATACCGGAAGCGCCGGAGCTGCTCTCTCCGATTCTCGCAGTGATCCCGCTGCAACTGCTGGCGTATGCGGTCGCCGTGGCACGCGGCGCAGACGTTGATCAGCCGCGTAACCTCGCTAAGAGCGTCACTGTCGAATAGCGCATTACACCTCGACCAATTCAACTCGGAGCATGCGCTGGACATGCTCCGAGCCCTGTCTCAAGCTAACGCTTTATCTTCCACCTAGAGAGTCGCACTCACCAGCCTTATGCGAAATTCTAGTCGGGTGCTTTTGCCCCCGCCCCCAGTCGTAGGTTTCCAACTATACTCAATATCATAGTATTACAGCATGGATGGCGGCTGCACGTTAAGCGGCGGCAACATCTAGTTCTTCTAATTATTCCCAACTTTAAGGAGTGTTCTCATGAACGAAAGCACCAATCTACGTCGGCTGTGGCTGCTCCTCTGGGTCGCCCTGCTGCTCGTCCTCCTCGGTAGTGCGCTGGCGTCCTACACCCAGACCGCGGGCGGTACTGTCGAAATCAAAGATATCCGCTTTATGGGCAGTAACGGCACGGAGATGAGCGCGCTGCTTTATATTCCCAGCGGCGCAACCGCCGAAACCCCCGCCCCTGGCATCCTCGCTGTGCATGGCTACATCAACTCCCGCGAAACGCAGGACGGTTTCGCAATTGAGTTTGCGCGGCGTGGCTATGTCGTCCTCGCGCTCGACCAGGCCGGCCACGGTTACTCTGACGGCCCCGCGTTCGCCAACGGTTTCGGCGGGCCGGATGGTCTGCGCTATCTGCGCTCGCTCGACATTGTCGACCCAAACAACATTGGTCTGGAAGGCCATTCGATGGGCGGGTGGACGTCGCTGGCCGCAGCCATTACCTTCCCTGAAGACTATAAGTCGATCGTTCTGGTGGGTTCATCGACGGGCGCACCGTTCGCCGCCGATGGTACGCCGGAATGGCCGCGTAACTTGGCGCTGGTCTTCTCGGCATGGGACGAATTCTCGGATCTCATGTGGGGCGTCCCGACCGGAGCCGAAGTGGTCAATTCGGACAAACTGAAAGCCATGTTCAACACGACCGACCCGGTCGTCGTGGAGCAGCTATACGGATCGATTGAAGACGGTACGGCGCGGCAGCTCTACGTCCCACGGGGCACCCACCCCAATGATCACATTTCGACCGAAGCCATTGGCAACGCCATTGAGTGGATGCAGCAAACGCTCGCAGGCGGCAACGGCCTCGCGCCGAGCGATCAAATCTGGTATTGGAAAGAAATCGGCACGTTCATCGCCTTGATCGGTCTGGTGCTGTTCCTGTTCCCGGTCGGTGGCTTGCTGCTCGAACTGCCGTACTTCAAGAGTCTGCGCCAGCCTGTTCCAGCCTTCAAGGGTGCGACGGGGATCGGTTGGTGGGTCGCGGCGCTGATCGCGCTCGTCATCCCCGCGCTGACGTTCTTCTGGTTGCAAAATCAGGGTAACCAGTGGCTTCCGGCCAGCGCCTTCTTCCCGCAGACCATCACGACTGGCATTATGGTGTGGGCGGTCGGCAATGGTCTGATTTCGCTCGTGCTGTTCCTCATCTGGCACTTTGGCATGAACAACAAATCCGGCGCAACGGCTGAGAATTACGGCGTGGCGTGGAACAGCGGCTTTAGCCTCGGCAAGTTCTTCAAAGCCATCGTGTTGGCGGCCAGCGCAATCGCTGTGGCGATGGTGGTGGTCGCCACCGTCGATTGGATGTTTAAGACTGACTTCCGCCTGTGGGTGCTGGCGCTCAAGCCGATGAACTTCCTGCAATTCCACATCATGCTGGCCTACCTGATTCCGTTTGCGTTCTTCTTCGTCATGTCGAGCGTCGTACTGCAGGGTCAAATGCGGCGGGTGAACGCCGATGGCTCCGCGATTGGGTTAGGGCGTGCGATCACTGTGAATGCCGCGCTGCTGGCTCTGCCCATCGTCGGCATGCTGCTCATCCAGTACATCCCGCTGATGGGTGGCAATCCGCTGCCGCTGAGTGAACCGCTGCTGACCATCGTCGGCATTCAGTTTGTGCCGCTGCTGATCATCGTCGCGGCGATTTCGACGTACTTCTATCGCAAGACGGGCACGGTGTGGACGGGTGCGTTCATCAATGCGCTGTTCATCACGTGGTATATCGTCGCCGGGCAAGCGATCCAGTTCGCGCTGTAACGATCCAGAGTAGGAGGCATGGCATGCCATGCCTCCTACCGTATATGCTTCTCTGCATTCTCCGCCACGGTCAGTGCCAAACTGGCGTCGGCGTTGGGATCTTCCAGCGTCCAGGCGGCGCTCAAACACGCATAGGCAAAAATGAACCCAAGCAACCGCCTCAAATCAACGCCCATGACGCGCGCCAGAATTTCCGCGTTCCGCAGCAGACGCGCCTCGCAGCGGAGGAGATCGGGCACACCATCAGGATTGCACAGGGTATTGGCCGCATCGAACGCCCGCTCGCCGAGCACACCTTTCGGGTCGTAGGCGAGCCACCCGCGCGCCGACTGCCGAACGTTGTAGTGATGCATGTCGCCGTGCAGGACGCGCACGTCGCGGGGATCGTCGAGCAGACGCCGCGCCACCACCGCCGCCCGCGCAAAGATTGTGTCCGGGAATTGTTCTGCACGCTCGAACAGCGACCGGAAACGCCGTTCGAGCGTCCACAACCCGTCCGGGATGGGCGACTGAACAGCATGCAGTTGATTCAGCACCGTGCCAATGATTTCAGCTGCCTGTTCATCGCCGCCACGCTCCACCAGCGACGTCAAATTGTCACCGTCAGCATATTCGAGCAGATGAGCGTTCTGGCCGTGCTGCAGCAGCTTGACCGCCCCACTGCCGTTCCAGTAATCGAGCGCGACCGCCCCGCTCTGCTCATCGTCGACGCCAATCGGCGTGAGCAGCTTGAGCACTACGCGCTCGCCGTGATACGTCACCGTATAGACCGTGCTCGTCGCCGTCTTGGCCAGCGGCTGCGGATCAGCGAGTTGCCATTGGTTGAGATAGTGAGAAAATGAATTTGTCATTCGGATGAATTTTCGCTTTCGTCTTGGGCTTGAAGCTCTGCCAATCGACGCTGGGATTCTGCCTCACGCTCGGTCCTCACGCGCTCAACGGCGTCAAGAACGTCGATGCTCCGAGCTCCGAGCGGCAGTTCGACCGCTTCATCCGCCCATTCATAGAGGTACAAGGGCTGAAGGGACGGGATGATGCGGCGATACCATGCGGCAAAACGGTAGATATAGCGATCATGCTGGGCCGTCACAACTTGTGTTGACAAGTCTCGATGCAGCCCACCGATCACGTGTTTGCCGTAGATCGTGATATGCCAGTCGAGCGCATACGTATTTGGTTTTGGTCGCCGCACGTTGAATTCCGCGCCAGGCCAGCGTTTCGCAATCGCGTGCCGCAGCCAATCCGGATCAATCGTGAGCGTAGTCGGATCATGTGGGAGTGTCATGTAGGACCAGTCTTCACGCCAACGGCGATATCGCGCAACAAACGTGTCGTATTCAGCCTGTGGGCTGATCAGCCACATACCCGGACGGCACGAATAAGTGGGTTCGCCTGCGCCGCACATGGGCCACTGCTGCGCATAGATGATCTCCAAGGGATAAAGCGCCTCCCGATCCAGATGCCAGCCCCAATGCAGCGGCAGTATATGCTCGAACGTTGCCATGCGATCCAGTGGTTCAAGTGCAGACGAGAGATCGAGTTCCCACGTTTGCGAGAGCCGATACGCCGCCCAGAATCGGATATCAGGGGTCTCGTCGCTTAGTGCCCGGACGCACACCTCTACCAACGCCGACACATGCGGAAAAACTTCGATCACCCGTGCCCGCACCTTGAGATTTTCCTCCGGATCGAAGGCGATCCGCGTAAAGGCATCGACCACTTCATCGTCCGTATATGTTTCCAAATGGGTCGCCACCCGGTGGCGGTCAGCTTGCGAGGCCGCCCGATCTGTCAGAATGTGCAGAAGCGCGTCACGCCCCAGTCCTGTCAGCGAAACCATTTAACCTCCAGATTGAGCGATCCCCAGCCGCTGCTTGCACTCTTCCAGCATCTCGACCGTGCGCGTCGCGCCGGAACGGGTGACGCCCAGTGCGCGGATCTCCAACAGGCGATCCAGCGTCCGCACCCCGCCCGCCGCCTTGACCTGCACCTGCGGGGGCGCGTACTTACGCATCAGCTTGAGGTCGTCGTCGGTCGCGCCGCTGGGCGCGTAGCCCGTCGAGGTTTTGACCCAATCCGCACCAAGTTCGCCGCAGATCTCGCACAGCTTGATCTTGTGCGCATCTTGCAGGTAGGCGTTCTCAAAGATCACTTTCACCTTTGCGCCCGCCGCATGCGTCACATCAATCACCGCGCCGATATCTTGGCGCACATAGTCCCAGTTTTCGCTCAGCACCTGGCTGATGTTGACGACCATGTCCAGTTCGATGCCGCCATCGCGCAGCGCCTGCTCCGCCTCCGCCACCTTGATCGCGGTCGTGTGGCCGCCATGCGGAAATCCAATCGTCGTGCTCGGCGCGACGGTGCTGCCCGCCAGCAGTTCCGCGCAGCGCTTGAGGCCAAATGGCATGATGCAGACGCTCGCCACCTCGTACTTGAGCGCGATCGCGCAGCCCTTTTCCAGTTCGGCGGTCGTGAGCGTCGGGTTGAGCAGCGAATGATCGATCATCTTGGCGATCTGACTATAGGTGTAATCCATCGTAGTTCCTTTCAGTCGGCGTTCAAAAACGCGATGACATCCTCGTTGAAGTCGGCGGCCGCTTCTTCCATCGGCTGATGCCCCGTGTTCGGGTAGGTAATAATTTCGCTGTTGACGAGCGTCAGCGCCAGCAAACGCCCATTTTCGAGCGGTGTCCACTGGTCGGCTTCGCCCCACAGCAGCAGCGTCCGCGCCTCGATTTCGGCCACCTGCGCCTCGCTCAGCTTGTTGCCCGCCGAGTCGCGCGTCAGGCCGATCAAGCCCATGTCCCAATCGGGCGTCTGGAAGGCGCGCCAGTAGCCCGCAAAATCGACATCCGTCAGGAAGGCGGGATCGGCGTGGAAGCTGGCGACCGTATTGCGTACGCTCGTTTCGGTCAAGCCGAGCCGCGTACCAATCCGCGCCCAGCGCGTGATCGGCGGGAAGCCCACCAGCGCGCCGACGAACGGCGGTGGCCCGCTCGCACCAAGGATCGCGCCATCGACAATGATGACCCGATCCACGCGGTCGGCATGCCGCAGCGCGAAATGCGCCAGCACATTGCCCCCGGCGCTGTGCCCGACGATCACTGCCGTGTCGATGTTCAGCGCGTCCATAAGGTGCGCGGTGAAATCGGCGTTGTTGGCGTGGGAATAGTTGAAATCGGTGGGTTTGGCGCTTAAGCCCGCACCGGGTCGATCAAACGCGATCACGTGATACCCGGCGTCGGCAATCGCATCCAGATTGTTACGCCACACCCAGGTCGAGCCGTACAACCCATGCAGGAAGATCACGGCGGGCGCAGCGGGATCGCCTTTCTCGACGAGGTAGGTGCTCACGCCGTCCACGTCGATGAAGCGTCCGTCTACATCGGCGAACACCCGCGGATCGGTGCCAGAACTATCCAATGGTATGAGAAACGGGAGGACGAAGGCGACAAACAGCAGAACCAGAACGGCAATCAGCAGTAAACGAGTACGACGGCGCATAAGCAACCTCGGATGAGCCACACTCGCTCCCATTGTAGCGCAGCTTCCTATTCTCATTGACATTTAGAACAAAATTTCGTATAATAATCATTATGATTATTCGATCCGAACCCGACTCCCTGCAGAAATTGGCGCTCATGGCGGAAAATGCCGCCTACGAGCGCGCGGGCGACGCGCCCCTCGCGGAGCGTCCGTACCAGTCGCGCAGCCTCGCCGAATGCATCACGAATGTGAGCACGCCCAAGGGCAAAAAGCCCGTGCTCAAGACGATGATCACCACGGCCTGCGAGAAGAACTGCTTCTACTGCCCGTTCCGCGCAGGCCGGGGACGGACTAAGCGCGTGACCATCACGCCGGATGCGATGGCGAAAGCGTTTGACGATTTGCAGCGCGCCAAGTTGGCCGATGGCATCTTCCTCTCGTCGGGCATCATCAAGGGCGGCACGGCGACGCAGGATAAAATCCTCGACACCATCGAGATCATCCGGCGCAAATACGGTTACAAAGGCTATGTCCACCTCAAAATCATGCCGGGCTCGGAGTATGATCAGCTCGCCAGAGCGCTCCAACTGGCCGACCGCGTGTCAATCAACCTGGAAGCCCCGACGCAGGAACGTTTAGAGGCGCTCGCGCCCAAGAAAGACTTCACCAATGACCTGCTGCGCCACATCCAGTGGGCGCATGACATCAAGCAGAAGACCGGAGCACGCGCCAGCGTCGTGACGCAGTTCGTCGTCGGCGCGGTCGGCGATACCGATCTCGAACTGCTCGCGCTGACCGAAAAGCTGCATCGGCAGATGAACCTCGCCCGCGCCTACTTTTCCGCCTTCAGCCCGGTGATCCAGACGCCGCTCGAAAACATCACGCCGACCGTGCCGCTGCGCGAGCATCGCCTGTATCAAGCGAGCTTTCTGGTGCGCGATTACGGCTGGAGTGTGGAAGAACTCATTTTCGCCGGAGCGGGCAATCTCCCGCTGGAAATTGACCCGAAGAAGGCGTGGGCGGATCTCAATCTGCTCCACGCGCCCGTCGACCTGATGCGGGCGGAGCGTGACGCCTTGATGCGTGTGCCCGGCATTGGCGCGAAAGGCGCAGACGCCATACTGCGCGCGCGCACGACCCGCCGCCTCACCGATTTGGGGCAATTGCGCGCGCTCGGCATCGCCGCGCCGGAACGTCTCGCGCCCTATGTGCTGCTCGCCAATGGCAAACCCGCCCAGCAGCTTTCGCTGTTTTAGTCGCCCTGTGACGGCACGCGCACCGTGTAGACCGCGGTGCCCTGCCCATCCAAACTCAACAGGCGCACATTGAGTTCGTCCAGCGTGTCGCCGCGCTCCACGCTGACGCGATACCGGGCATCCGTGCCCCATTCGAGTTGATCGCCGAGAACAACCTCCGGTAGCAGAAGCGTTGAGTTTCCCTCCAGATCAGAAAGCAGCAGATCGCCTTCCGAGAGATAAGGCGTATCGGGCTTATCTGGATCTGCATTGAACAGCACGAGATAGGCATTGTCCTGCCCCGCCAACAGCAGTTGCCCCGGCAGCGGCGTTTCTACCACGTTGTTGTCCCCAATCACAGACACAATGATGTCGTTCCGGGCACGGACTCGCCCTCGATAGGCTGGGTCAACCACTTGCTCTTGAAACAGCACAAACAGCCCATCACTCAAACTGAAGAGATCGCCGCCCGGCAAACCATCAACCTCACCAATCATGTATTGACTTTCAAATACTCGCCCGTCATGCCTCCAGAAATGGCGGCGCAATTGTGAGGCACGGGGATCACCGAAACCTACCGTATGACGATAAACAAGTTGATGGGTTTGAGTATCCAGCAGCGCAACCTCGAATTCTGGCGCTTCATGGACGATATCAAATGACCGGACGCACTGCCGATAGTAGTCAGGATCATCCTCGTTAATGAGATCGATACAGCCGTTATTGTCAAGGATTAGCGCGGCATAGCGCTGGGATGGTTCATAATCATTCAACCGTTCGACTTCGCCGCTATACCACACTTCACGGTCACCCGTCGTCAAATTGAGCCGGATTAAGTCCCGGGAAGAGGCTTCCAAACGTGACTCTGGTTCTTCTTCCACCTCACGATAGCGAACGGGCATAAACAAGTAATCCCCGTAGGGATCATCGCTAAGGGGTAAACCAACCACACAGAGATCGTTGATATCAAAACTTTCTTGTTCTCCTGTGGTTTCGATTATCCAGTTCAGGCTACATCCATCCTCTGTGTGTTGCACCCAAGCCGCTCGCTGTGGATTCTGATAATGCGTGAACCACGGAACTTCGCCGAACTTCAGAATCGAACCCAGATGAGTCAGGCTGTTAGCTTGATCGACGTACGCGAGTGACACTTGTACCCATCTAGCCATGTCCTGGGGTAAAGAGTCATAGATGAACACAGTTGTATTGCCGTACCACTCTACAGAACGTTGTGCAAATGAATCGATTTCGCCAAGCACAGCCAGTTCATCCTGCTCAAAGTCGTAGCCGAAGAAGTGCATGCCACCGACAATGACAGCGTAGCGTCCGCTCGGCGACGTGCTGATCGCCTCAACATATTCGCCAACTTGCAGTTCGCGGCGCTCACCCGTGTCCCGATTGCAGAGAGTCAGCGGTACAATCTCCGCGTTCGGCGCATAAATCTGGGCTTCAGCGTAGTCGATGAACCAGTCGTCAGTTTCGCCGAACTGCTGGTACGGGATAAAACCGCAGCGTGCGGCCGGCGTTGGCTCAGGCGTCGACGTGCTGTAAGTGGGAACATATGGCGGAATAACAGCGACGTTGAGTACTTCAATGCCGGGAGCAAACACCCGTTCCGGGGTGGGCACGGTGAATTCCTGACCAGATACCATCCCCGTCACCACCAGTCCCAACAGCAGAACCACGCTCATCACGATGGTAGGTTTCACGCCGCGCCTCCTCGACCGCCACTCTGACGCACAAGACTATTTGAGTGAAGACTACTCCGACGGCCAAGCGCAAACAAGTGACGAACCTCAGCGGTTGCTCTACGTCCGGCCTACGGTCGTTTTAGGCTGTATTTAGGCCATTCTTCGCTATAATCGGTTAGCTTATCTGCATCCAGGGAGATCAAACCGCGTGCGCATCTTGATCACGGGTATTGGTGGTTTTGTCGGTCGCCACCTCAGCGATTATGTGCTGGCACACACACCGGGAGCGGAGCTCCATGGCGCGATTCTCGCGCCGGACCACGCCATCCCGCAGGCGACCTGCCACGTCGTCGATCTCAAAGACAAGGCGGCGCTGCACGACCTCATCGCCCAACTCCGCCCGGATCACATCTATCATCTGGCGGCACAGGCGTCGGTGCGGCGTTCGTTTGAAGACCCGTGGGAAACGCTCGAGAACAACATCCGCGCGCAGCTCAACCTGACTACGGCGTGCCTCACTCTCGACAAGCCGCCACGCCTGCTCATCATCAGTTCGGGCGAGGTCTACGGCACCGAAGACTTTGCCGACGCCCCGCCGACCGAAGATGCCCCCTTCCGCCCCGGCAATCCCTACAGCGTGAGCAAGGTCACGCAGGATATGCTCGGCTTGCAATACTATCTGAGTCACCAACTGCCGATTATGCGGGCGCGACCGTTCAATCACCTGGGTCCCGGTCAGCGGACGGGGTTTGTCGCGCCGGATTTCGCGCTGCAAGTCGCGCGCATCGAAGCGGGCTTGCAAGAACCGGTGATCCACGTGGGCAGCCTGAGCGCCGAACGCGATTTCACCGATGTGCGCGATGTCGTTCGCGCCTACCAACTGATCATGGAGCGCGGCACGCCCGGCGACGCCTACAACATCGCCTCGGGCAAGTGTATTACGATTCAGTACCTGTTGGATGTGATGCTCGCCGACAGCCGCACGCCCATCCGCGTCGAAGTTGATCCTGCGCGCATCCGCCCCGGCAAAGATAATCGCTCGTGGGGCGATGCCACGCATCTGCGCCACGCCACGGGCTGGGAACCGCTCATCCCCATCGAGCAGACCATTCTCGACGTGTTGAACGACTACCGCCAGCAGGTGAAGGCGAGCCTATGAAAGCTGTACTGTTCGATCAACCGGGCGGCGCGGAAGTGCTGTACTACGGTAACGCGCCCGACCCCATCCCCGCCGCCGAAGAACTGCTCGTGCGCGTCCATGCGACCGCGCTCAACCGCGCCGATCTGCTTCAGCGGCAGGGTGGCTACAATCCGCCGCCCGGCGCATCGCCCATCCTCGGTCTGGAGCTGGCGGGCGCAGTCGTAACGGCGAACGGTGAGTTTGCGGTCGGCGACCGTATCATGGCAGTAGTGACGGGCGGCGCTTACGCCGAATATGCGACCGTCCCGGTCGGCATGGCGCTGCGCATCCCCGATAACCTCACCTATGAGCAAGCCGCCGCTATCCCGGAAGCGTTTTTGACCGCGCACCTCAATCTGTTTACCTTGGGGCGGCTCAAAGCGGGCGAAACCGCGCTCATCCATGCCGGTGCGAGCGGCGTAGGCACGGCGGCGATCCAGTTGGCGCGGGCAGCAGGCGCGCGGGTCATCACCACCGCCGGATCGCCAGAGAAGATCGCGCGCTGCCTCGAATTGGGCGCGCACGCGGCGATCAACTACAAGAGCGAAGCCTTCGCGGAGCGCGTCAAGACGCTCACCGACGGACGAGGCGTTGACGTGATCCTCGACTTCGTGGGCGCGCCCTACTGGAACGACAATTTGGCATCGCTGGCGGTCGGCGGCCGGCTCATGCTGATCGGATTCCTCGGCGGCGCGGCGGGACAGTTGAATCTCGGCGCGATTCTGCCCAAGAGCCTGTCGATTAGCGGGACAACGCTGCGCCGTACCCCACTTGACCAGAAGATCGCGCTCACGCGGGAGTTTGCGGCGTTCGGCCTGCCCAAACTCGCCAGTGGTGAACTGATTCCCGTCATCGACCGCGTGTTCGCGCTCGAACAGGCTGCCGAGGCACATCGCTACATGGCGTCGAATGCCAATGTCGGCAAGATCATCTTGTCTGTGCCTTAGTTTTGGTATTCTGCACACACAAACCCGATGATCATTCGACTGCCTTGCACATTGACGGAGCTTTGTTAAAATAGCACAATCAAGTAGCAATAGGTATGCGAGCGAACGATGAACCCGCGCACGATGACCACTACTATGAATACTGATGGAGTGCCACAACAGTAGGCGGGGTTCGGCGCGTATATTGAAAGACGACAACCACACCCCGCCGAGGGGTGTTTTTGTTTTATTCAGCCTTTAGCACTGGAGATGAATTTTGGTCGCACAACCCGTCAGTTTGGACACCCCAGAATTTTCGATTGCCGCCCCAGCTAACCGCGTGCCCGTCAGTGATTACCCCGCGCACATGATGGAAATTCCGCCCTCGCGCATGTTCCTGATTCGCGATGCGCTCAAGGCGTACAAGACCAAGTACGGCGCCGATGCCGCGACCTATGATGCCTCGCAGGGCGACGGTGGCGCGAGCCTGCCCGGCGTCCCGCGCGAAATCCTCGAACGCGCTCTGCAACTGCAAATCGAACACGGCAGCGCTTACGACCAGCCGTTTGGCACGGTGCAGTTCCGCAAAGCCGCCGCCGAAAACTACTGGCAGTTGGACGCGGCGTCGGGCTGGACGGGCGATAACATCGTCTTCACACAGGGTGGGCGCGACGGCCTGCAGAAAGCTTACTCCGCCATGATCGCGCTCGGCGCGAAGGAAGTCGGCAGCGTGCTCGTCGTGTCGCGCGTCCCTTGGATCAGCTATCACTGGGGGCCGTATGCGCTCGGCTTGAACGTGCTGCTCGCCCCCGGCGACCCCGCCGAAGGCTGGCGCTTTACGCCGGAAGGCATCCGCGCGACCGCCGAATTTGCGGCGCGTGAAGGCCGCAAGATCGCCGGGTTAGTCATCACCTCGCCGGACAACCCGACCGGGCGCACCATCCCCATGAGCGAACAGATCGAATTGACGAAGGTCGCCCTCGCCGCGGGCTACCCCTACGTGCTGCTGGACTGGATTTATCACTGGGTGACCGACAGCGGCCACAACAACATCAACGAGCTGCTGCAGGCCTTTACGCCCGAAGAACGGGAACGTCTCATCATCCTCGACGGTCTGACCAAGAGCCTCGGCGCGTCGAACGTCCGCAGCGCGCATCTGCTGGCGGGCAAAAAGGTCGTCAGCCACATCGTGAGTCAGGCGTCGCACGCGGTCGTACCGAGCTACTTCGGGCAGGCTGTAGCCATCGCCGCCTATGAGATGGGCTTTGAAAAGGCCGCGGCCAGCATCATCGAGCCGACGAAGGAAAGCCGCCGCATCCTTCGCGAAGCACTCGCCGCGAGCAACCTGCCCCACATCATGGGTGACGGCTACTACGCTTTCATCGACTGCTCGGAAGCTATCGCCGCCGCGGGTTACAGCGACTCGGAAGCGCTGCTCACACACCTCGGCGAAAATCACGGGTTGGCGGTCGTCCCCGGCATTTATTTCTCGCAGGCCGGCGCCAACTGGATTCGCTTCTCGTACGCGCAGTCGCCCGCCAAGACCGAAGGCGCGGTCAAGCGGCTGTTTGAAGGTCTCGCCGCGCTGAAGAAGTAAAGACTTGAACCACAGAGAACACGGAGAACACAGAGTTGATTGATGAAGACTTACTCTGTGCTCTCTGTGTTTGTCTATGGTTATTTTTATTGATATCCCCTACCAATTGCGGTGTTCCCTGGTGCCAATTCAGGCGTAGAATTAACTCAGACTAGGATGTTTACAGGGGGACCCTATGAACTTTGGCAATCAATCAGAAGGGCGCGGCCATCTGCTCAGTTACGAGCAGGTACGTCCGCTGCTGCGCTGGACGTATGCGTGGATGGTGCTTGGCCTGCTGGTCACTGCCGCGGTTGGTGGATACACGCTCAGCAACATCAGCCTGCGCGACCTGCGCTTCAACAGCAATATCGTTTTGTTCGCCGTGATCGCCGAGTTTGTCCTCGTGATCGCGCTGTCATGGGCGATGCCGCGCCTCGCGCCATCGGTCGCCGCGCTGATGTTCCTGGCCTATTCCGCGTTGAACGGCTTTACGCTCTCAGTGATCGGCCTCGTTTACACCAGCGAGTCCATGCTCGCCGCGTTTGTGACGACGGCGGGGCTCTTCGGTGCGATGAGCGTGTTCGCGTTCACGACGAACATTGATCTCAGCCGCTTTCGCGGCATCCTGTTCATCGGCTTAATCGGCATCCTGATTGCGATGGTGGTGAACCTGTTCCTGCGCAGCGAAAGCATGATGTACATCATCAGCATCTTTGGCGTGGTCATTTTCACCGGGTTGACCGCCTACGACACACAAAAGATCAAGAATATGGCGGCGTCGCAAGGTCTGGACTCCAACCCGGACATGGTCACCAAACTGAGCATCTACAGCGCGCTCATCCTGTACCTCGACTTCGTCAACCTGTTTCTGTTCCTGCTGCGCCTGATGGGTCGCCGCCGCTAGAACTAGCCCGAAAGTACCTCCTCGACTCGCGTCAATTGATTTGGTGTTACTCCCCCTGAAATTAGGTGTTTTTCAGGGGGTTTTCTTTTTTATCATACATGTAAGCAAAATTAGTGTAATCAAGTGACGACTGGACACAGAGGAAAGACATGGCCTACAGCAACTTCTTGGATCGCAGCCGGGATATCCCGGTCAGTCAAACCTACAGCGAGGTCAAGCCGCTGCTGAAATGGGTATACGCGTGGATGCTCATCGGTTTGCTGGTGACCACCTTCACGGCGGCCTTCACCGCGAGCAGCCCTGCCCTGCTTGAACTCAGCCTCAACCCGATTGTTTCCATCGGCTCGTTCGTGCTGCAAATTGGGCTGGTGATCGCGCTCAGCGCGTTGATCAACCGCCTGTCGCCGGCTGCCGCAGCCATCATGTTCCTGGTCTATGCCGCGTCGCTGGGCTTCACGCTCTCGCTGATCTTTCTGGCCTTCAGCGCAGCGTCGCTGGCGACGGCGTTCGGCACGACCGCGCTCCTGTTCGGCTTGATGACGGTCGTCGGTTTCACCACCAACATTGACCTCAGCCGCTACAGTAATCTGCTCTTCATGGCGGTGATCGGCATCGTGATCGCGTCGATTGTGAACATGCTCATCGGCAGCAGTTTCCTGATGATGATCATCAGTGCGGTTGGGGTGATTGTGTTCATGGGGCTGACCGCCTACGACACCCAAAACCTGAAGCGCATGGCGTCCGCGCCAGAAATTCAGGGTGATCAGGCGATGCTGGCGAAGTTCGCCATTTACGGCGCGCTCTCGCTCTACATCAACTTCATCAACATCTTCCTGTTCCTGCTGCAGCTCATGGGTGGCGGCGGCGGCGACGACTAAGCGTGTCCCCCGCACTCACAGAGTGTGGATAATCGCAAAGACCGCCGCGGGTTCCCCCGATCCTCGGCGGTCTTTGCGTTCAGCAGAAACCAAACGGGCGCAATTGTGCGCCCGTCTATCAGTTTTTCGGGTGTGGCTCAACTCGTTACTGTTCACTGTCAACTGACAACTGTGAACTTCTCTCTACCCGCCGAGATACGCTTCGATCACGCTGGCGTCATTCCGCAGGTTGTGCGCCGTATCCGCATGGGTGATGTAGCCCGATTGCAGCACATAGCCGCGATGCGCGACCGCCAGCGCCATCTGCGCGTTCTGCTCGACCAGCAAAATGGTCGTATTGGCTTCGCGGTTCAAATACGTGACCACGTTAAAAATTTCGCGCACGAGCAGCGGCGCCAGCCCCATCGACGGTTCGTCGAGCAGCAAAATGCGCGGACGGCCCATCAGCGCGCGCCCAATGGCGAGCATCTGCTGTTCGCCGCCAGAGAGCGTCCCGCCGAGCTGTTTCTGGCGTTCTTTCAACCGTGGGAAACGCTCGAAGACGGCGTCCATATCTTTGCCGATTTGCGCGTCGTCGCGGGTGAAGGCGCCCATTTCGAGATTTTCACGCACGGTCAGGCGCGTGAAGATTTTGCGGCCTTCCGGCGACTGAATCACGCCGCGCTTGACCGTTTCGTGCGCGGGCACGTGCGTTATGTCCTGCCCTTCGAGGACGACGCTGCCCGAACGCGCCGGGGTGATGCCGCAGATCGTATTGAGCGTGGTCGTCTTGCCCGCGCCGTTACCGCCGATCAGCGTGACGATTTCGCCCGCATCAACGGTGAGGGAAATCCCTTTGAGCGCTTCGATGTTGCCGTAAAACGTGTGAATATCGTGAACTTCTAACAGGCTCATGTTTCCGCCACCTCATCGACGGGCGCTGACCCGAGATACGCTTCGATCACTTTGGGATCGCGCTGCACTTCGTGCGGTGTTCCCTGAGCAATTTTCTGCCCGTAGTCCATCACGCTCACCTGATCGCTGATGGTCATAACCAGCTTCATGTCATGCTCGATGAGCAGAATGGTCAGGTCGCGCTCATCGCGCAGACGGCGGATGAGATGCATCATCTCATCGGTCTCTTGCGGATTCATGCCCGCGGTCGGTTCATCCAACAACAGCAGTTTTGGATCAGATGCCAGCGCCCGCGCGATCTCAAGACGGCGCTGCAACCCATACGATAGATTCGCGGCCAGTACGTCGCCCGTTCCGCTCAAACCCATGTAGTCGAGCAGTTCCAGCGAGCGATCAATCGCGTTGAGCTGCTCGCGGCGACTGCCCGGCAGCCCGAGCACCGCCGACACCGGATTCGACTTCAAGCGCGTATGCATGCCAACGAGCACATTCTCCAACACGGTCATGCCGGAGAACAGGCGAATATTCTGGTAGGTGCGCGCAATGCCCGAGTACATGACGCGATCCGGCGCAAAGCCCGTGATCGTCTTGCCGTCAAACACGACCTTGCCTTCTTCCGGCGTGTAGAACCCGGTAATGCAGTTGAAGAAGGTCGTCTTGCCCGCGCCGTTCGGCCCGATTAAGCTGGCAATCGTCTTGCGCGGGATTTCGAGATCGACCCAGCGCACCGCCGTCAAGCCGCCGAAGCGTTTGACCAACCCGCGAACGTCGAGTAGTAAATCGCTCATGGCGTGTTCCTCTTGAAATAGTTCCCCTTCTCACGGGCGACTTCGGTCAGTTGACGGACAGGCGGAGGGATAAGGCCCTGAGGTTTTATCAACATCATCACAACGAGCAGCACGCCGAAGGCCAAGAGGCGATAGTCGGAGAGTTCACGCAGAATTTCCGGCAGGCCGACCAGCACCAGCGAACCGACAATCGCGCCGGGGATTGACCCCAGACCGCCGATGATGATCAGACTGAGCACGTTGATCGACACGAGGATGGTGAAACTGTCCGGGTAAGCGCCGTACAACCGCGTCCCCGCCAGCGCGCCGCCCATCCCCGCGAATGCCGCGCCGATGGCGAACGCCGAGAGTTTGGTGCGCGTCAGATTGACGCCCATCGCCTGCGCCACATCTTCGTCATAGCGCATGGCGAGCCACGACCGCCCTAAGCGGGTATCGACCAAGCGCGACACCACCACCCCGGCGATGAGGATGCCGCCCAACACCAGATAGTAGATCCCCGCTTCGGTCGTCAACTGAAACACCCACGACGGATTCAGCGATGACAGATCGATGGTTGGGCGCGGGATGTTGGCGATGCCCTGCGCCGCGCCGAACAGCGGCTTGAAGTCGTCAAACTTGACGAGGATACGGATGATTTCGCCGAAGCCGAGCGTCACAATCGCGAGATAGTCACCGCGGAGACGCAGCACCGGAATGCCGAGCAGAATCGCCGCGAACGCGCTCATCAGAATGGCGACCGGCCACGCCTGCCAGAAGGTCATGACGCCCGTGCACGCGCTGACCAGTGTATCGGGCGTCAGATTTTCCGGCGCAATCCCCCCGCAGGTGAGCAGACTCGGCGTGGTCAGCAAGCCGATGGTATACGCGCCGATGGCGAAGAACGCCACATAGCCGAGGTTGAGCAGCCCCGCGTAACCGACCACAATGTTCAAGCCGATGCCCATGATGATGTACAGACCAACGAGGTTGAACACGTTGGTGATGTACTGACCCATGAACACGGGCGCGACGACCAGCAGTGCCAGCAGCACGACGAACGACAGTCCCGCGCGCGTGCGCTGCGCCGGGCGGCTGAGCGATTCGTACTCATGCTTGGCCGTCTCGCCCATCTGGGGGACGAACCACGCCATCAGGAACAGCAGCCCGAACGTGAGCAGCGTCGCGACATCGTTCATGCCGCGCTGCCAGTTCAGCACACCGATGATGATCAGACTGATGGTGAACTGCACGAGACCGTTATGGAAGGTCTTGGAAGTACCCCGCGCTAACCCGCCAGCCAGACTGATAAGGCCGAAGATGATCGCCAGCGCAATCAAGCCGCCGCCCGTCGAGAGGATGACCGGGACGGTGCCCGTGCCGCGCAGTAGGCCGCCATCAGCCAACGCGCCGCCGTTGACCAGTGCGCCGAGGATCACGCCGAAAACCAAACCGGGCGCGGCGCTGGCGATCAAACGCGGGATGAGCGGCAGCTTGAGGAGCAGGCTCACGGCATAACCGAGCGCAAAGGCCAGCGCAATGGTGAGCGCATCCGGCAGCGTGATAATGTTCTGAATTTGGCTTTCCAGTAAGCCGACCACCACCGTCAGCGCCAGCGCATACAGCAGCGCCGTCCGCAACCGTGCCGGAATGATGAGCATAACCGCCATCAGCACGCCGATGACTACGCTCAGGCCGATCAGTGTGATTACCCCGGTGCCAATTTCCTGACCAAAAGCTAACGTCGTGCGGGCGGGCTGCTGCAAGTTCGGGAACACAAAGGTGAGATCGACGTTCGCTTCGATGAACACGAACAGCGCCAGCACCGCACCGACGATCACGCTGCCGATCACGGCATTGATCAGGATCGCCGTGCTGCCGCCAGACCGCGCCCGCGAACCCGTTACGTAGGCCGCCGCGCCGAGCATGAGCACGAGCGCCAGCACATCCAGCGTTACGCGCCCCTGTACCACTTCACGCCCGCCAAACGAGGCGAAAATCCCGGAGAGTGAGAGGATCACCGCGATGACCGCCGTGATCAAGGCATAGCGAAGAGTATCGCGCCGCATGATTTACGCTTTCTTCTTGGCGAGCACTTCGCCGAAAATACCCGTGGGTCGGAAGATCAGGATCAGGACGAGCATCCCGAACGCGATCACGTCTTTCAACTGCTGCGACAGACCGAGCAGCGACGGCGCGACCGATTCGACCACACCGAGGAACAGCCCACCGAACATCGCGCCGGGAATGTTGCCGATCCCACCCAGAACCGCCGCCGTAAATGCTTTGATGCCGGGGATAAACCCGATGAACGGCGATACCTGCTGGTTGTACAACGCGAACAGCACGCCCCCTGCCCCGGCCAGCGCGGCGCCCAGCACGAACGTCGTCACGATCACGCGATCCACGTTGATGCCCATGAGCGCCGCCGTCGACTTATCTTCGGCGACCGCGCGCATCGCTTTACCCGTTTTGGTGCGCTGCACGATGAACCACAAAATCGCCATGAGCACGACCGCGAGGAAGAACACGACAAAGTGAATCGGCAGGATGCGCAGTTCCAGCCCGGCGATCACGACGTCGTAACGGCCTTTGATGAGGTCAATGCCCTGACAGACGGTCTGCCCGTTCACGTCGATGCATTCCTGATTCGGGAACAACTGCGGCAGCACATAGAAGTTGACATCGGGATAGCGGCGGGTGCTCGCGCCAAACAAACGCAGGAACAACTGTTGCAGCGCAATCGACGCGCCGATAGCCGTGATGAGCGGCACGAGACGCGGCGCGCTCCGCAGCGGGCGGTAGGCGATCCGTTCCAGCAGTACCGCGACGATCACCGAGGAAACCGCCCCGGTGAGGATCGTGAGCAGCAGTGCCAGCGCAGGCTGCGTGGCGAGCAGGCCGTTCCTCTCGAAGGCGTCAATCGTGAAGAAGCCGATATACGCCCCCGCCATGAAAATTTCGCCATGCGCGAAATTGATCATGAGCAGGATGCCGTAGACCAGCGTATAGCCGAGCGCGATCAAGGCGTAGATGCTGCCCTGCGCGAGGCCAAAAATGAAGTTCTGCACGAAGCGTTCAAGGCTGTAGCCGCCCTCAGCGATATTCGCGTAGGCGGTGTAGAGCAGAAACAGGATGAAGATCATGCCCACTAAGCGCAGCGGGTTGCGGATGGTATTGTCGAGCAGCCAATCCCCCACTGATGATCGGGCAGTAGCGGACTGAGCGAGGCGCGGTGAATCTGACGCCATAATGACTCCCTAAGGCGAGTTTATTTTGTGGGGGATATTTATAACAAACGCGGCTGAAAAATTACAGGGATGCGGACGATTTGATTTCACATGAATTTAACGGGGTTTGTTTGTGCAGTTTGCCGCATTGAACAGCAGAGTAAACTGTGTAGAGGCGACATGTCATGCCACCTCTACGACAAGTGTCATACGGGTCGGGGTAGGCTGCCCTACCCCGACTGAAATCCTAGATTAGCTCGAAGCGGTCGCTTCGGGCGTCACTTCCGCGGCGGGCGTCGCTTCGGGAGTGGCTTCGACCGGGGCTTCCGGCGCGGGCGCATCTTCGATCACCACTTCACCGTCGACCACGCGGCCAACGCTGATGAGGGCGAAGTCGCCACCGGTCGCCTGGTAGATACCGATGTCCGACACCGAGGTTTCGCCATTGCCTTCGGCGTTCAGCACGCCGGTGAGGCCCTGGAAGTTCTCAACGCTGCGGATGTATTCCGCAATCGCCGCACGGTCGAGCACGAGGTTGCCGCTGGCATCCACCGTACCGGTCGCTTCGACAGCGTCGAGGAACAGGTTGGCCGCATCGTAACCATTCGCATGGTACGGAGCCGGCGGTTCTTCACCATAGGTCGCCACGTAGCGTTCGAGGAACGACGCGAGAGCATCGCTGCTCGCCGCCACCGCGCTCGTCGCGTACACGCCTTCGGAGGACGCACCGGCGAGTTCGAGCACTTCCGTGCCACGAATGCCGTCAGCGCCCATGAACGGAACATCTTCGAGGCCTGCATCCGCGCGCTGTTCGATGATACGCGCCGCTTCCGCCGGGAAGCCGCCGAAGTAGATCAGTTCCGGTTCCTGCTGCGCGATGTCGTCGAGCAGACCACGGAAGTCGGTGTCGCCGACGGTCACGGCATCCGACGCCACGACTTCGCCACCCAGTTCGGTGAAGCGAGCGGTCACGACGTTGACGAGGCCTTCGCCGTACGGGCTGCCGTCATGGATGGTGGCGATCTTGGTCAGACCAAGCACGTTGAAGATGTATTCCGCAGCGATCCGGCCCTGGAAGGCATCCGAAACGACCGCGCGGTTGAAGCTGGTGTAACCGCTGGCCGTAAGGTCAGGGGCGGTGCAGCTCGGGCTGATGGTCGTGTAGCCAGCCGCATCGAAGATGGGGGCGGCCGCACGGCACGCGCTGGAGCACATCGGGCCGACGACGCCGATCACGGTCGCATCCGCCGAGAAGCGGTTCGCGACAGCCTGGCCACCTTCAGCCGCGCACAGGTCATCCTGCGCGTCGAGGGTCACGGCGAATTCCGCGCCACCCACGGTGACGGTCGGGCGATCTTCGAGCGCCAGTTCCACACCACGCTGAATATCGACGCCGAGCGGGGCGATACCTTCGCCGCTCAGACCAACGGCCACGCCGATGACCAGCGACTGACCGGGTTCAAACGTGATCGCACCCGCCGCTTCGGCCACGGGTTCAGCGGTCGCTTCTTCGGTCGGGGCAACGGTCGGTTCCACAGTCGCTTCTTCAGTCGCCACTTCGGTCGCTTCCACAACCACGGCTTCTTCAGTCGCCGCTTCGGTCGCTTCCACAACCACGGCTTCTTCGGTCGCCGCTTCCACGACCATCGCCACTTCGGTCGCTTCTTCGGTGGCCGCTTCCACGACCATCGCTACTTCGGTCGCTTCTTCAGTCGCCGCTTCAGTTGCTTCCACCACAGCTTCTTCAGTGGCCACTTCGGTCGCTTCTTCAGTCGCCGCTTCGGCCACGGCTTCGGTCGGCGGAACGTCAGTCGCCGGCACTTCCGTCGGCGGACGCGGCGTGGGCGTAGACGTGGCGGCTGGCTGGCACGCGGCCACAACCAACGCCAACACGATCAGGAGTACTAAACTCCAACGAACTCTCGACATACTTCCCCTCCAGATGATGAAACACGTGCAAATCAAACCAAATGACTAAAAGGAGACTCTCCTTTTAACATCATAACAAAAATTGTTTCAAAAAAGCGAGCTTTGCTATTGTTTTTCCACAAACAGGCGTAAATTGGCGACTGTGTTGATCGGCACGGCGGTTTTGGTCTCGTCAATCCGCTTGTTCAGCCCAACCAGCACGTCTTTGGTGCCAATTTCGAGGAAAGTCTGCGCACCATCCGCCACCATGTGCTGTACGGTTTCTGTCCAGCGGACCGAATTGGTCAGTTGGGTTTCCAGCTCACGCCGAATCTCGGCGACCCCAGCGAGGGGCGCAGCGCTGACATTCCCGTAGATTGGAATGGTCGGCGCGCTGAAGTCAACCTGCGCCAGAGCCGCGGCGAAGGCATCGGCGGCGGGCTGCATCAACGGCGAATGGGAGGCGATGCTCACCGCCAGCTTAATCGCGCGGCGGGCGCCAGCGCTTTTCGCCAGTGTCAGCCCCACTTCAAGTGCCGCCGTATCACCAGAGATGACCGATTGGCCCGGGCAGTTATCGTTGGCGAGTACGAGCGTGCTGCCCGTCTGCGCGGCAGCTTCGGCGCACACTTCGCGCACCTTAGCCGAGTCCAGACCGAGGATCGCGGCCATCGCGCCGGGCTGCGTATCGCCCGCAGCTTTCATCAGGCGACCACGTTCGCGCACGAGGCGCACCCCCGCAGCAAACGGCAGCGCGCCCGCCGCTGTCAGCGCCGTGAATTCGCCCAGGCTGTGCCCGGCGACAAACGCAGGCTTAGCGTCGGGGAGTTCAGCTTGCAGCGCGCGCAAAATCGCCAGTCCGCTCACATACAGCGCTGGCTGCGTATTGATCGTGTCATTGAGAAGTTCGTCTGGTCCCTCAAACATGAGGGCGGACAGAGAGAAGCCGAGGATGTCATCGGCTTGCTGGATGAGTTCGTGCGCGACGGGGTAGGAATCGGCAAAGTCTTTTGCCATCCCCACAACCTGCGATCCTTGACCGGGAAACACAAAAGCAGTAGTAGACCAATCCATAACCAGAAGGCAGCTCCGGTGAATGTGAAAAGGCGCACAGGGTCTAGGATAGCCTAAATGATGAAGAAAGCAAGTACCGAGAATGAGAAATATCTGAAACACAAGAGCCATTCACAATGGAATGGCTCTTGAGAAGGGCTAAGGCTGGATTGAAAACGAAGAAATCTACTTCGATTCAACTTCGACGCGTGTTTCGCCGCGGTAGCTGCCGCAGTTCGGGCACACGTGGTGAGCGACATGGTATTCGCCGCAGCTCTCGCAGCGAACCAGATGGTTGAGCGTCAACGAATCATGCGCGCGCCGACGATTACGGCGGCTGCGGGAGTGCTTTCTTTTTGGTAGCGGACCCACGGATTTGCTCCTCAAACTCGCAAAGCCGACCGCAGCAGGGGGTCGGCGGCTGTTGTCAATAGGCTGGTCATTATAAAGGCACGCCGAGTCAGGGTCAAGGTGGAGGGGGAAGGTCAGCCAAATCTACTTGCGCCGCCCCACCCCATAACCGATCAGCGCCGCACCGAGCACGACGACCGCCCACACGAGTGTCCGCGGATCCAGCGGAGCCATCTGCTCACCCCATTGCTGGCGCACACCCTGCCGGTACTTGGGAATCATCAGCAGTGCGCCAAACCAGTCCAGTGACCACCGGATAGACGTGGGCATGTGCGGCGCTGGCTGCGGTGCATTCGGTTGCGGCGGAGTCTCGGCGAGCACGACCTCGGCTACGATCACGCCATCGCCCTCTACCTCGACACAGTCGACCGTCTGCCCGTGAGCGTCAATGATTTTGGCAAAAGGACCATATCCTGTTTCGAGCGTCACCCGATCTGCGGCCCGCAAGAACCGGGGAAGAACCGGACTCACGCCGATCAGCGACAGCAGAGACAGGAGCGGGACGGGCATCCGGGAGCGAAATGCGCCTCCGCCTGAACTCGCGACTACGGGCACACGCAGCCACCCCGCCTGTTCATTCACCATATGATCCTGAAAATGGACACCCTCGGGGATGGGTATACCAAACGCAGTGCTGCGCGTGCGTTCGCGGTCTGGCAGAACTAGATCGGCTACCTGAAGATTGGGCGGGCAGCTCGTGATCACCAGCGCATCGACTAAGCCAGCGTACCGTCGCCACAAGTCAGGGTGACCGCTGTCCCAACAGATCAGCATCCCTAACTTGCCCAGATCAGTGTCGGCGACGGTGATGTCGCGCCCTTCGCGGAAGTAGGCGCGCTCCCACACATACGGGTAGATCTTGTCGTAGCGCCAGGTTCGTCCATCCGGCGCGACGATAAAAGCGCTGTTGAACACCTCGTCGCCATCGAGCAGCATGAACGATCCGGCGAGATGCAGATCATGCTCAGCCGCTGCCGCTTTCAGCCACGCCATAGTCGGGCCGGTGAGTGGCTCAGCCAGGCTATAGTTGCGGTCGTGATATTCATAACCCACATTGAAGAGTTCGGGCAGCACGACAAGCTGAGCGCCCGCCTCAGCCGCTCGGGCGACGAGCGTCTCCGCCCGAGCAAGGCGATCAGGCGTGGGAGCGGGCGCAGCATCCATTTGCACGGTCGCAAGCTTCAGTGTGCGAGACATTCAGTTGACCTTTCGCCAAGCAATGCGCTGCCCCGATTATACCGACAATCTGCTCGCTACGAGGACGGGAAGAACTTTTTGCCGTGCAGCGCTTCGGGCAGCAGATCGTCCTCGGTATACATCTCGTAGCCGCTGCCATAGCCGAGATCTTTCATCAGGCGGGTGGGCGCGTTGCGCAGCTTGAGCGGAATCGGCAGGTTGCCGCTCCGTTCGACCTCCTCTAGCGCGCGGAAAAAGCTGTCACAGGAGGCACGGCTCTTTTTGCACTGCGCGAGGTAGACGGTGCCATGTGCCAGATTGATCTGCGCTTCCGGGTAACCAACCGTTTCGACCGCATGGAAGACCGCATTGGCGACGACCAGCGCCGTCGGGTTGGCGATGCCGATGTCCTCGCTGGCGAAAATCACCATGCGCCGCGCGATGAACTTGGGATCTTCGCCGCCGCTGACCATACGGGCCAGATAGTACAGCGCCGCATCGACGTTGCTCGCGCGCATGCTCTTGATGAACGCACTGATGGTGTTGAAATGCTCTTCGGCCTGCTTGTCATAGCGCAAATGCTTGGACTGCAGCGTATCTTTGATGAGCTGCAAACTGATGTCGGTTTCGGGCGCGTAAAGCTGCGCCGTGGCATCTAGCAGATTCAATGACTGCCGCGCGTCCCCGCCCGCGTAATTGATCAGGTATTCGATGGCGTCTTCGCTCAGGGTGACGCCGAGTTTTTCCATCCCGCGCCGCAAAATCTGGTCGATGTTCGCCTCACTGAGCGGTTCCAGCACGAACACCTGCGAGCGGGAAAGCAGCGCCGGGATCACCTCAAAGCTCGGGTTTTCGGTCGTCGCACCGATCAGAATCACCGTACCGTCTTCGATATACGGCAGAAGAAAGTCCTGCTGCGCCTTGTTGAAGCGGTGGATTTCGTCGAGGAACAAGATCGGTGAGGGCTTGGCCTGCTCCGGCTCGTTGAGGCTGAACAGGTCGCGCTGTCCGCCAGAACGTTCACGCCGCGCCCGCTCGACGATCTGCCGCACGTCATCTTTGCCCGCCGACACCGCCGACAATTCGTAGAAGGGTCGCCCCGTCGCGTGGGCGATGATGCGCGCCAGCGTTGTTTTACCGACGCCCGGTGTGCCCCACAGGATCATCGAATGCACGCGGTTGTTCTTGATCACCTGATAGATCGGCTTGCCGGGACCGACCAGATGTTCCTGCCCGATGAACTCGTCCAGCGATTCCGGGCGGATGCGATCAGCCAGCGGGCGCGACGCTTGCGACATGGGGTTTCTCCTCGGTTGACGCGTCGGGACGCACAGCGTGCGCCCCGACAGAATGGCCTCTATTCTAACACCTGTTCGCTTTACGGGGTGACAGGCCACACCAGCGGCACGATCACAATGGCCACGACGAAGATCAAAAAGGTGAGCAGCGTCCCGACTTTCAGGAAATCCGCAAACTTATAGCGTCCCGGCGCGTAGACTAGCAGACACGAGGGTTCGAGCGGCGTCATGTACGAGCAGCTCGCCGCTACGGCGATCATCATGGCGAACGGGCGCGGATCAAGCCGGAGCTGCAGCGCCGTTTGCAGCGCCACCGGAACGATCACGACTGCCGCCGCCTGATTCGACATGGGCTGTGTGAGGATGACCGTCACGACGAAGAAGGCGATCAACAGCAGCAGCGGCGACGCCCCCCCCGTCAGCGTGACGATCACTCCGGCGATGTAGGTCGCGGTACCCGTCTTGTCCATCGCAATGCCCAACGCCAGCATGCTGCCAATCAGGATGAGCGCCTTCCATTCGATGTTGCGATAGGCTTCCTCGGGCGTGATGCAGCGCGTGAGGAACACGAGGATCGTCCCGATAACCATGGCTACTGCCAGCGGCACGATGTTCAACACTGCCAGCGCTAGCGACGCGAGGAAGATCCCAGTCGCCACCCGCGCACGTCCCGGATTCGGAATATGCGGCTCATTCGTTTCGAGGATGCGAATGATGTCACCGCGCTCAAGCTGCGCGATTCGATCCGGTTCGCCCTGAATCAGCAGCGCATCGCCCAGTTCCAGGCGTACAAGGCTGAGTTTACGCCGAATTGACCGCCCATGCCGGTTGATCGCCAGCACCTGCAAACCGTAGCGATCCCGAAAGCGGATGCCGTTCAAGGTTCGCCCGATGAGCGGTGAACCCGGCAGGATCAGCCCCTCGACCAAGCCGAGATCGTCCAGTTCGATTTCCGGGTCGCCCAGTTTGGCGTCCGCTTTGATGTCCGCGCCGTTCATCGTCTTGACCTTGAGGATTTCGTCGCGGCCGCCTTCAACCAGCAGTTCGTCCATCTCCTGCAGCACCTGGTCGGCGTGCGGCACGAGATAGCGCTTCTTTTCGCGCACAATGCGCATTACCCGCAAGTCGAGATCCCGCCCTAAGCTCGACTCACCGAGCGTCTTACCGATGAACGGCGACTCGGGCGAAATCACGATTTCGGTGATGTACAACCGCGCATCCAGCCCACCCTCGATTTCGGCGGCCTCAAAGCGATCCGGAATGATGCGCTTGCCGACGATATACATGTAGGCGATGCCGACAATGACTACCGGAATCCCGACTGGCGCCAATTCAAACATGCCCATGGGTGCGAGATCGTAGTTGGTCATCAACCCACTGATTAAAATGTTGCTCGACGTGCTGACGAGCGTCACCGAGCTGCTGAGGATCGATGAAAATGCCAGCGGCATCAACAGCTTCGCCGGGCTCATGCGGGCGCGCCGCGCAATGCCGATCACGAGCGGCACGAAGAAGGCGGTTGAAGCAGTGTTGCTCATAAACGCGCCGACGACGGCGGACGCCACCATAACGATGATCAGCACCCGGTTCGGACTGCTACCCGTGTAGCGATAGATCAGGCGCCCCGCGTAGTCCACCACCCCGGTCCGTGTGAGCGCCTCCGTTTGCACCAACAAACCAAAGATCAGCAGCACGGTACCGCTGCCAAACCCACTGAATGCCTCTTCAGGCGTGAGCATTCCCGTCAAGATCAGCGCGATCATCACACCAAGCGCGATCACATCGACGGGCACCCGTTCCAGCGCAAACAACACCAGCGCGATCACAATGATCAGCAGTAACAAACCGATTTCGATTGTCATTGACCACCATAGTTATAACAGTTGAAATGAAGCTCCCAATATCGTACACAGATTACCACAACCTACTGTGAGCAGTTGGCTAGAAATTAGTCCCAGATTGGAGTCATAATGGGGCAAATTGAGAACAAAAGATCGATCATGAAAACCAACCTGCCTATCAACCTCATTTCTGGACTCAGCCGCCAAGCGCGGGATCACCTCGCCGCCAACGGCATCACCAGCCTCGACCAGATCGCGGCGATGCACCCTGACGATCTGCGCCAGTTCAAAGGCATCAAGTCGACCGCTACCGCGATTCACGCCTGCGCTCGCGCCTATGTTGAAGAACGACCGGTCTGGTTCAATCCCCTGCCCCATGACTGCCTGCACGCTGGCATCATGTTTGACATTGAAACCGACCCCTACACTGGGAAAACGTGGTCATGGGGTTGGTGCGATGTTGACGGCATGACCCAGAACATCGTCGTCGCCCACAGTGACGGGAGCGCGCGGCTACCAGACGGCCGCACGATTATCACCGTGCGCGACACTGACGAAGGGTGGCGCTTATTCTCCGAACTCACGCCCGATGCGCCGCGCATCTATCACTGGACAGGCTTTGACGCCTCGGTCATGCGCGCGCAAGCCCCGGACGAAGCGCGTGCGATGCTCGATTCGCGTATGTACGACCTGCATCACAGCTACAAGAGCTGTGTGCGCTTTCCGGTCTACGGGGCATCGCTGAAAGTGGTGGCCCGTTATCTCGACTTTGAGTGGGATGAATATGATGCGTGGGATGCCGCCTACCGCGATTACGCGCAGTGGCTGATCGACGATGACACCTACGCCCTCGCCCGCGCGGCCAACTATCAGCGCGCCGACGTAGTGGCGTTGGCAGTCGTGTGGAAATGGCTCAACGAAAACCGGGGCACGGCCTAGCGAGCGCCGGCTGTGTGTCGGCTCAAACAGAGTGCTGAGCGTTCCAGTTGCCCTGCAGGTCGGCGATCCGGTTCTCAAGGTTGTCGTGCGCCGAGCCGAGCAACCGGAGAACCGCAACCTGACCCAATAACCGCACACGCGCCGCCTGCACCCGACTCGCCGGATCGCTGGTAACGCGGCTATAAGTGGCAAAATTGGTGCGGAAGTCGTCAAGCTGATCCTGCCATTGTCGGAACGCGGCGCGCAGGTCTTCCGGCTCCTCCGGTGCGCCATGCGCGGCGCGTTCGTCAAGATAGTCGCGAACGCTCCGCTCAAACGCTACTCGGTGCGCGCCAATTCCTCTCCGGCTTTCTTCGAAACTCTGCGCCAGTTCAATGGCAATTTCAAGGTCTTCCTCCAGCGTTCCAGCCAGCTGCAAAGCGGGCAGACCTTTGGCGATACGCGCCAACCGGGGATCGCTGGTAATCAGCGGATCGGGGGTGGTGAGCGCAGCCATAAGTGCGCTTTTGAGGTCATCCGACCCTTCGATCAAGCGAGCAGCGCGTTTCAGGAGATAGCTCTCGACGAAATACGGCAGTTCGACGCGAATCTCGTCGCAGTAGGCTTGGTCGCGAATCGCTTGCGGAATAGTCTGGATTTGCGCTTCGATCAGTTCAATCTGTTTGAGTTGGTCGGCGCGGCCAAACCGATCATACGCCGCGTTGGCATCAGCGAGCTGCTTCTGTAAAGTCCGCAGCTGCTGCAAGTGCTGCTTCGCATCCATGACTACTTCCCCTTTTGCATACGGCGACGTAAGTCTTCTGGCACGTATTCCGCCCCCAGCTTCAGCGCGAAATCTAGTTCTAGGCGATTCGTGGCCAGCGCGATCCGCGTTTCCAGAATCAACAACCAGCAGGTGATTAGAAACAACACCGCGCCGATCACGCCAAGCAGCAGGGGCAACCAATTGGTATTCGTCTCCACGAGCTGCACCGCGGCAATGGCAATGCTAGTGGAGACAAACAACGCGAGCGTCATGTAGAGCAGAGCCAGCGCTCGCTGCAGTAAGGTGACCCGCCGCGCCACCATCTCCAACTGCCGGAAGAGAAGCGCTAACCGCTCATCACTGAGCGCACCCTGCCCACGAATGTGCGTTTCGATCAAGCGGGTCAGTTCGCGCACCCGTTCGATCGCGCGGATCAAGCGGGTCGACGTTGAAATCGCCAGCGTCGCGCACGCCGAAATCAGGATCGCGGGAGTCAGCATCGCTGAAAGAATTGAAAGAATGGCGGCGGGATCGTCAAAGGACATTGGCATGATTTAACTTTCGGTCGTACTGGACTGCTTCGGCGACATGCTACACTTGAATCAGGTCACGATCCGCAAGATCGGCCATCGTCCGGCTGAGCTTGAGCATCCGGCGGTACGCGCGCTCAACTGCATCCGCCGGACCGAGAGTACGAGCAGTTGCTCAGCTTCCAGCGCAAGTCGGCAAAACTGATCATTCTGGATCACTATCATAGCGCACTTGGCAACCGCGGATGCACGGCGACGCGGTCTGGCTGACAAACGCTGACAAGATCGTTGACGTAAACTGGTCCAGCGCATAATGAGAGCGCTCGTTCACATGCTCACTTCTTAACAACCAGTTGCAGAACCACGACAAACTGAGGTCTCTCTAGGCTCCCAACCTGTGTTGGTGCACGCTGACGAAACAACCTCACTCATTCCACCGTTGTCCACCAAAGCAAAGGCACAGAATCAATCAGGGTCTGGAACTCGCGCACTGTACCGGTTTGCACATCATATGTGCCGATCCCAGCCGCAGTCGAGTAGGCGAGTGTTGCCCCTGTAGTCGACCACGCTGCACAGCAGCTATTCTCGCCGCCGGGCAGTTGCAGCAGACTTTGCGTTTCAGTGTCAAAAAGCTGGAAACCGAGATAGCGCGTGTAATCATCATAGAGCGAAACATGCCAGCGACGGTGTAAACCGATGATGTAACGACCGTCTGCAGAAGCGCTGGCGCGCCTAGCGATCAACCACTCGAGGTCCGGTGTCGAGAAGCGCATTTGCTCTTCACCCTGAGGGTCGTACAGGATAAAGTCAGTGTCATTTCCGACAATGAACCAGCGGCCATCTGGTGACCAGGCAGCAGTATTGTACGAGTAATTAACAGGAATTCGCTGAAGCAGCTCACCACTGTCAAGCGCAATGATATGATAGTAACAATGCTCGGTGTCGAAGCATTGCGGATAGGCTAACCGCTGTCCATCAGGCGACCAGCGTGCGCCATAGTGCGTACCGGGCGGCTGGGCGGGAGCATCGAATATGCGCTGTTCCACCATAAGTTGGCGGATATTCCCATCCTCCACCCCCACAAAGTCGATTTCAAGTAGCTCGTCTCGATTAAACAGCATGGCAACTTGACTGCCGTCGGGTGACAGCAGTACGTTACAACGGGAATCAACTTCAGCCGGTAAGTGCAAGGGCACTGCTTCACCAGTGCGAATATCGAGCACCGTCGGCACGTCGTTGAACAAAAGTACGACACTCCCATCCAACGACCAGAGTGGCGCGCACGTGTCCGGCTCATAGGTGGTTAGCGGGGTACTCTCGCCGCTGTCTACATCCAGCAGCCTAAGGCTGCCTGAATAGCTGTAGATCAGAACCTGCCTGACAGCAGCAGTATGCTCAGGCAACCAGAGGGAACCAACCATCAGCATACCGCAGCATAAGAACAGTCCTAATCGATAGCCGATCTGCATTTTTCCTCCAACCCGATTACCTTCACATAGATCGCTGCTGCGGTCGATATTGGACGGCTTCGGCGACATGCTGCACTTGAATCAGGTCACTGTCGGCGAGATCGGCAATCGTCCGGCTGAGCTTGAGCACCCGATGGTACGCGCGCGCGCTCAACTGCATCCGCCGGACCGAGAGTTCGAGTAATTGTTTCGCCTCAGTTGTCAGCACGCAGAACTGATCGATTTCGCTAACCGTCATATCGCTGTTGGCGACCACATGCGGGTGCTCGGCAAAGCGTACCTGTTGGCGGACGCGCGCCGCCTCCACCCGCTGCCGAATGTTGAGCGACGGTTCGGCACGTTCGCCGCTCATCAGCTTGTCGTACTCCACGCGCGCCACATTGACATGGATGTCGATGCGGTCAAGCAGTGGACCGGAGAGCTTACTCTGGTAGCGGTCAATCATCACGGGGGTGCACGTACAAGCCTTGACCGGATCTCCGAAATAGCCACAAGGACAAGGATTATGAGCAATGACCAGTAAGAAATTCGCGGGGAACGTCAGACTGCCTTTAGCACGACTGATGGTGACAATCTTATCTTCGATGGGCTGACGCAGCACTTCGAGCACATGCACCGACATCTCGGTGACCTCGTCCAGAAACAGGATGCCGCGGTGCGCGAGCGTGCATTCCCCGGGCTTGGGAATTGATCCGCCGCCGATGATGCCCGCTTGACTGGTCGTGTGGTGCGGCGCGCGAAATGGTCGATAGCGCACCAGCGGCTCATCGCTTTGCAGCATATCGGCAACCGAGTAGATGCGCGTGACATCGAGGGCTTCCGCGTAACTCAGCGGCGGCATGATTCCCGGCATCGCCCGGGCGAGCAGCGTTTTGCCCGTCCCCGGCGACCCAATCAAGCGCACATTGTGATTGCCACCCGCGGCGATCTCCAGCGCCCGTTTCACAAACTGCTGCCCTTGTAAGTCTACGAACTACTTTTACAAGTGTCGTTGCTTTTCGACCCACTTGTGTCCCATTTGGTATGCTAACATGCATTTGACCAGCCAAAGCGGGATTGGGTATCCTGAAGGCGCTATGAAGCGAGTCGGTATGCTGGGAACGTGAGCATGGGATCAGCACAATACTTGTCGTCTGAGGAAACACAAAACAAATGGGGTCAAACTCGTTATTTTGAATGTGCGACCGGCTCGGATGCTTCGCATGAGATGTCCTTGGCGGACAAGCTCGAACTGATGAGTGGAAGCTCCAGACCCAAAAACCATGTTCTTCCCGTGAGTCTTATGTGAATGAGAGGGAGATCATGTCCCCAGTTCGGTATGTTGGCTTAGATACTCAGAAACACCAAATCACAATTGCAGCCGCGAATGACTTGCAAAAGGGGGTGCTCACGCTACAAAACATCTCCGTCTAGGATTTCCCTGACTGGAAACAGACACACTTACAACCTGAAGACCGTGGGGCTTTGAAAGCCACCACAAACCCTTGGGAATTCTAAGACCAGCTGCGCGACCTTGTTTCTGAGGTGATGGGCGCCAACGCATGGATACCTCGTTAGGCTCAGAAAAGCAGATATTCGAAGGATAAGGAAGGTGTTTGGGATGTAGAATGGTGTCGCAAAAAGGCAACTTCAGCTCAAAATGTGAGATTGTCTGACAGATCCCGCGGATCACAATGAGATATAGAAACGTCAGATTACTCATTGAACAGTCTTTTTCCTTTCCTTTACCAATCTGATCCCTTCGTACGCCTGGGCACGTCCAGCTATCCTAGCCTCCAAACAAACAAAATCGAGCCAAATTCCTAGGGAATCATCGACTGGAAGGGCTTTTCGGTTGCGATCCGTTATTATATCGTTGGTTTTGCTCCGTGTACCGGAATCATGCACACCAACAACACATGTTAGGGATAGTACGCGAATATAGGAGCGAAGAAATTGCGCCCGGTTCTGGTATTTTTTGTTTGCTAAGCGTTCCTCCTTGGATACCGAATATGTTATGTTGAATATGTCTTCTACTTTTCGAAATGTAAGGTCCATATCGAGAATTCGATTGCACGTAAACTCAGAAAGATTACTACCCAGAACTTGTGCAATTCTATCAGCATCAATGTTTATTAAGTCCACAATTAAGTCATCGCAATGTGGAATTTCCGTTAGTTGCCTCAGTGTCTCAGTTTGTTCGACTATTCCTTCAACAAGCGAGCAAAAGCTCGACGTCCAAAATGCAAGCTTGAATCTCTTGGGATCTGCATTTGACGCACGTCCTTCTTCAAGAAGAAGGTGCCGCTTTCGGGCATTAGTTAGTTCGACTTTAAGTTGCTCAATTCGCTGTCTGGCAGCTTCGCGCTCTGATAGATTGGCGGTTCTGTTGCGTTCATCCTGAAGTTGGGGTAGCTCGCTTTCTAAGACACTTATGTTCGTTTTGATCTCGTTTATACTGTTACTGAGAGTTACGTCCTGTAGCATGGCGTTAGAAAGATTCGTTCGCATATCGTTGAGTGCGTGCAGTAACTTTCCGACTTGAGTGCGAATTCGCGAGTATCGACTATTGTTTTGTGCATCAGTTATTGCCAATTCCAAATGAGATAGACGCGCGTCGATTACATTTATGTTTCCAAAATAAGGCAATTCACGTGCGTCAACTAACACGCGCCTAAGAATGCTGCTGAGTGCCCTAATCTGTATGATCTCCTCCGCGGTATCGAGGGATCCTCGAAAGCTACGGGGGAACGGATATTTTCCAGAAAGACTAGCAGAGAGAAAACTTTGCAGAGGGCTGATAGAGGCAATAACTCTTGCTCTGTCTGGGATACTTACTCTACGAAGATCAAGGTCGAGACCTTTAAGAGAATTCAGTAAATCAGTCAAATTTGGAATCAGATCTGCTGCTTCGGTTCCAAATACTTTCTCTTGGCGCAGAATATTTACTATACTGATAGAATTTTCGAGCGCTTGTATCGTTAAGTCTATTGTTTGGAACGCATCCTCTAAAGCCCGTGCGCCAAGAATTACGCTAATGAGGTCGCGGGCAGTGGCAAGTTCAAGCAGCAAACCAACAAATAAGACTTGGAGTCGATCACCATTGATAATCCTATAGATAGAATTCTGGGTATATCTTTGTTGATGGTTTGGTTGATTTTGGATTCTGTGTCGTGTTCCTTGGCTTACCCAAAATGTACCATTGTCCCGTCCTGAGGAGCTGTCTCGACTTATCTCTGACAAAGTTGGTACACGATAAGTCCACTCAGCATAATCTCGACCAGATAACCAAGAACAGAATGCGACCACATCTGAATAGCGAACCCCCAAAATCGGCTCACGGGCTTTACCTTGTGCGTAACTGGCATTGATCCAGTGATCAGGTTGATAGTAATGTCCAAGTGACATTTGCTCGTTTAGGAATATCTGATACTCGGCTTGCGTCACAAGGCCGTTATCAATGTATATATCCTCATCGTACCGTCCCATACGGGCCAGACGTAATGAAAGCAAAGCCTCCGCAACAAGTTTTCGTCGCTCTTCATCAGTATCATCCAGCCCCTCATCAAGCACTTTTTCAAGTTGTTGGCGTGCATCAGGTTCTACTTCGCGCGCTTCTTCCAAACACTCAATCGCAAGCCTAAGTTGCTCGATAGTCGGAACTGCATCACGAAGGCATGCTTTGATAATTTGGGTAGCATCAGTTTGAGCGCAGTAAAGCCTAATCGTCTCGTGCCACCAACTTTGACCGACAAAGCTTTGCAGAACTGGATCGAGCCGCTGCTCAATTATATTAACTGCAGCCAGATACTCTTGAAAAGTCAAGTGGGCAAAACTATAGATTCCACTTTCCCGCTCGACTAGTAAACCACTTTCGTTTTCTATTGACTTTAGGAAAAGCTCTTCTGTGCTCGACGGGCTCACAAGTTTGAGAGGTGTTGCAATAATAGTGATGGCCTCATCCAGCGACACTTCCCGTTTATTCCGCTGCATTAAAGAATATGCGAGCACCTGAAGGACGCGCCGGCGTTGAATAGGGGTTAAGTCAGATTCGATGCCCGCAGCATCTCTTCTCTTACCCAGGAACACATCGCAAATTTCGGAATAGAGTTCAACACGTCTCCCGGGAAGAGAGTTCTTAAATCGATGTACAGTCGCGATCATTGTGAGCAAGAGAGGATTGACGGCAAGCGATAGCAATGAAGGCGTTTTATAGAGCCGCGCAAGTAGATCGTCCGCACCTTCTTGTGCCTTAAATTGCACTCCTTGGTCATTTTTCTGAGAACTCATTATCTCTGTTGCCAAATACCAATTTTGGACAAAACGCTCGATCTGAGAGCGATTAAAGGGCAATACCTCAAGTACCGTAACGCTGCTTAGGGGGTTACTTCTATACCCAAACGGCCGAGAAGTTATGATAAAGCGATTTCTTCTATACTTCACTATTTGACCTTCAACCCAGGAGACAACTGCACGCCGTATATCGAGTTGCGCAACCTCGTCTAGGCCATCAAGCATTACGACAAAATTACCTTTCTCCAATTGCTCGAGAAACCATTTGTTTGGAAGTTGAGGACCGAATTTGGCCAAACTCGCCTCTATGGCGTCAACTAGCGTCAACTGTGGATTCTCGAGAATTGCAGCCGCATGATTACGCAAGAAAAGTAAGATTGGAAGTTTTCTGACTTTCGAATCCCTGCGCCATAAAACTAATGTCAGATGCTTCAATAAAGTTGTTTTTCCGCTTCCGGGCGGGCCGACAATTACGAAATTTCCAAGTTGCGGAGTAATCAAATAGTCCCAAATCTCATGAGTGCCTTTGGATAGTTCTTTGGGCACACGTATCGGATCAGAAGATGCATCATGAATTGTTCCAGGGGCTACAGCTAACTGCACAAATACTTGTTCCAGCTCAAGATTGAAGGTGTTCTGCGTTGTTAACCCTTTAACATCGAAATCGCGGTGTCTAAATTGAAGATATTGCAGATACTTCGTCCTGTAGTTCCCTAGTAGATCGTTTCTTTTTCTGGATATCCAACGATATAGATCGTCGACAAGTTCATCCTCCAATCGCGACCATACTTTGCTTGTTACGCGACCAATGACTACAATAATTTCATAAACGACTAGCAACGCAATACTAATGAGGGGATGCTCTGCTAATTGATTGGGAAAAGTCAGGCTTATGCCTAATGGCACACCTATCATAACCAGAAGAAGAAGGAGCCACCGTATCAAGCTAATGGGTGTCGAGGCAACATTCATGACTGCCAGCCTAAGTCTCCAAAATACCTAAAGGAATTATATTGCATTTTCTGGTTATTAACCAATAGTTTTGGGAGATTATGACAGCATAGGCACCGTTTACGGAATCGTCTTAGGAATCTCCAGCCTAGTTGTCGTTCATTCTTGAATCGAACTATCGGCTCACTGCGGCTCCCAGCTCGTGGGCACGGTTTGGAAGATAGGGAAGCTTCTGAGTATTACCATCAGTTCGAAAGAGCTCTGGGTCGATATTGAAGTGCTTCGGCAACGTATTGCGTCTCAACTACTTCCGCCCCACCTAGGTCGGCAATTGTCCTACTCAACTTTAGCACTCGATGATAGGCGCGCGCGCTTAACTGCATCCGGCGTGTAGCAACATCCAGCAGTTGTTTCGCTTCTGCAGATAACACGCAAAAGTCCTGAATATCGCTGGGACCCATGTCGGCATTTGAGAATATTCTAGGTCTATCCGCAAACCGTTCCCGCTGTCGTTCTCTTGCCTGCTCTACCCGTTCACGGATGCTTGCCGATGTCTCTGCTCGCTGCGCGTTGAGTAGCTTGTCATGTTCTACACGCGGCACGTTGACATACAAATCGATACGGTCTAGAAGTGCACCGGAGAGCTTACTCTGATAACGGCTAATCATCGTCGGCGTACAAGTACATGCTTTTACTGGGTCGTTGGCAAAACCGCAGGGACACGGGTTGATTGCCAGAACGAGCAAGAAGTTCGCTGGAAATGTGATACTGCCATTTGCGCGGCTAATGGTTACGAGCTTGTCTTCAATAGGCTGGCGCAGTACTTCAAGCGACTTCTGCGAAAACTCCGCCGCCTCGTCTAGAAAAAGCACGCCGAGATGAGCAAGTGATATTTCACCGGGACGAGGGATTGAACCGCCTCCGACTAGCCCCGCTTGACTCACTGTGTGGTGAGGTGCTCGAAACGGACGGATGCTCATAAGTGGCTGATCAGACGGTAGCAGGTCGGCTACCGAGTAGATGCGTGTGACTTCAAGGGCTTCTGTGAACGTCATGGCGGGCAGAATGCCCGGCATCGAACGCGCAAGCAGTGTCTTACCCGAACCCGGCGAGCCGGTCAGCAAGACGTTGTGACTGCCCGCCGCTGCGATTTCGAGCGCCCTCTTCGCCATTTCCTGCCCTGCTATGTCGCAAAAGTCCACCAGCCCCTCAAAGGATACAGGAACAGCCTGTAGAGCGGCTCTGTCGAGCTGCACGGGAGCTATTGAATTCAGACTATACAGATGCTCAACTAGCTGCCCCAAACTAGCCACTGGAATGACTTGTATGCCTTCAATCAGCGCTGCCTGCTGTGCATCCACGCTTGGTACGTAAACGGTCTTAAAACCCGATTGTAGAGCCGCATAGACCATTGGCATGACGCCTTTGACATGCCGCACAGTGCCATCCAGCGACAGCTCGCCAATAAACAACGCCTGGTCCAACTTTTCGAGCGGAGCTTGATCCGTTGCTGCTAGTACGCCAACAGCAATCGCGAGGTCATAGGATGTGCTATGCTTCGGCAGATCAGCGGGCGATAGGTTCACCACGTATGCCTTGTTGGGAAAGTCTAAGCCACTATTTTTGATGGCTGCCCTTACCCGTTCTCGACTTTCCCGTACCGCGTTGTCGGGCAGCCCCACGATAGTGAAATTCGGAATTCCTGCACGCGGATTGAAATCGGTTTGGACTTCAACAATCCAGCCATCCAAACCGACAATAGCGCAGGCACGAACGATTGAGAGCATGGATACCTCGCTAGGCTTAGGAAACCAGATATTCGGCTGATATTGTGGGTGCTTGGGAAGCGGGAATAGTCTCGCGGATGGAGAATTTCAGCTTGAGGTGTGAGAATGTCTGCCCCTTCACGTCGGCGAAGTCGACCAAGCCGTCGGGGATCGCAGGTTCGGTTGGGTCCACCACCGCCGTGTAGGCCAGAATGGGGTTCAGACCGTAAAGATGCTCGACTAGTTCGGCGAGCGAACGTACGGGGATGATTTCGATTCCGGCGACGAGGGCGGCTTCCGGCGCATCCTCAACGGGGACATAGGCGCGCGCGAAGCCGGCCTGCTGTGCCGTGTAGACCATCGGCATAATGCCTTTGACATGGCGCACGCTGCCATCCAGCGAAAGTTCACCGAGAAACACAGCCCCATCAATGGAGGTCAGCGGCACCTGGTCAGTCGCCGCCAGCACACCCACCGCGCCCGCGAGATCGTAGGCTGGGCCGCTCTTCGGTAAATCAGCAGGACTCAGGTTGATTACATACGCTTTGTTGATGAAGTCGAAACCACTGTTGCGAATGGCCGAACGGACACGTTCCCGGCTCTCTTTGACCGCGTTATCCGGCAGGCCGACGATGGTGAAACTAGGGAGACCAGCGCGCGGATTAAAATCGGTCTGTACTTCAACGATGCAGCCTTCCAATCCGATGACCGCGCAGGCGTTGACAATTGCCAGCATGACTCCCCCAGAGCGAATACTTAATTGCTAGTGCCAAGTATAGCGGTCGGCGGATTTTCAGCAATCAGTGCGGGTGTCAGAACAAAGTCGGAGTCCAGCCTCGGGATTCCGGCGGGTTTTGGACGGAGATCGCACGGACAGCTCAACATAAGTAATAAATCCTCACTATACTGACTCCTATTAACGGATTCGCTGTCAACTTCAATTCGGGCTTGTCGATGGGCCTGCACACGCTGACTCCTCTTCAAGCACCCTCTTTGTACGCCGGATACACACGCACTACCTCACGGGATCGTCTGTGTTCAACAAGGAGGTCAGCATGATACTTGTGGCCGGGGCAACTGGTTATTTGGGCTCAGAAATCTGTCGGCGGCTGCGCGCTCATGGCAAACGGGTGCGCGCCCTCGTGCGTCAATCAGCAGATCCGGCCAAGCTGGACGCCTTGCGGGCGCTCGGCGTGGAGTTCGCGTACGGCGACCTGCGCGAGCCGGAAACGCTGCTGGCGGCGTGTGCCGGAGTTGAAGCGGTCATCACCGGCGCAACCTCCATTGCGGCGCAGCGGAGCGAGTACATCAACGCCGTTGATCGCGACGGCCAGATTCATCTGGTCGACGCGGCGCAGCAAGCGGGTGTCAAACACTTCATCTACGTCTCGTTCTCACGCAACCTGAACACGCCATCCCCATTGCATAGCGCAAAACGATTGGTCGAAGACCGCATCAAAGCGAGTGGCATGGATTACACCATCCTCTGCCCGAGTTTCTTCATGGAGTATTGGCTCAGTCCGTTGATCGCCTTCAACCCGGCCACAGCCGAAGCGCGCATCTACGGAAGTGGAGATCAGAAGATCGCGTGGATTGCGCTGGGGGATGTCGCTGAATTCGCCGCCCGTTCGGTTGATCAGCCCGTCGCCTGCAACGCTGCCATCCAGCTCGGCGGGCCGGAACTCTTAAGTCCGCACGAAGTGATTGGGCTGTTTGAGGGGGAAATCGGACGGCCGTTCACGGTGGAAACACTGCCGCAGTCGGCCATTGAAGCGCAGTACGGCGGAACCGACGACCCGCTCCTGAAATCCGTCATGGCGTTGATGCTGGACTACGCGCACGGTGACATCATCGACATGAGCGGAACCAGCGCGATCTTCGGCTTCCCACTGGTGCGGGTGCGCGACTATGCCGCGCGGACGATGGCGCTGCAGCCCGTTCATTGAGCAGCGAGCCCGGGGCATCGACAGGGATGCCCCGGACCAATCGCATTAGGTCTGATTCGCCGTGACGATCACGATGCGATACAGGATTGTTCCTGGTTCGGTGGCGGTTTCGGGGTCACGTTCGGCGATGTCGAACACGGACCCCATGCCTTCCAGCACCTGCCCGAAGATCGTGTAGCCGCCCGTCAAGCGGCCAACAGGCGCCAGCGTGATGAAGAACTGACTGCCATTGGTATCCGGTCCCGCGTTGGCCATGCCCAGCACGCCGATGCCGTTGAAAGTCAGGTCATTAGCGGTCTCATTGACGAATTCGTAGCCCGGGCCGCCTAAGCCCGTCCCTAACGGATCGCCGCCCTGCACGACGAAGTCTGGGATCACTCGGTGAAAGGTAGTGTTATCAAAGAAGTGGTTGAGGGCGAGATAGACGAAACTGTTGACGGTGATCGGCGCTTCCGTTTCGTACAGGTCAACGTGGAAGTTGCCCGCCGCAGTGCAGAAGATCGCGCCGTAGTCGACACCGGGCTGCAAGACTTCTTCCGGCGCGAAGTACTGCAAACGCGTCGGTTCAGGCGTGTCTGCCGCCCCCGCGCACACATCGACCGGAAGTTCGGCGCTCAGCGCGGTAGCCTCAGCTGTGACAGGCAGGTCAACTGCCGCCGTTTCCACGCTGAGCGTATAGTCACCGGCTCCGCCATCGCCTGCCGTCGCGACCTCGATCACGAGCGTCGTACCGCCGGGCACGACCAGCGCCTCGAAACCTGCGGATGTATCCTCCGCGCTGATGTCGCTGCTTTGCACCTGCGGTGCGTCCCCCGCGTCGGCGTACAGGCGCAGATAGGCGTCGGCGTCGGCGCTTTCCAGCAGCACGCGGAGCGCGGTCGTCTCGGTCAAGGTGAGCGTGTAGCGCTGGCGTTCATTCGGCGCGAATACCCCCTCGACCACCTCGTCGAGGCTAATCTCGCCGAAGTCCACCACCTCGGCTGGCGGTACCACGCGCAGCGTGTACGGACCAGCGCCGGTATCGCCATACGTGCCCACTTCGATGATGAGCGTATCACCCGCCTCCACCGCCAGATCCGTCACCGCGGAGAACAACGTGCCATCGCCGCGATCATCATTTTCCGCCAACGGAACATCGTCGCCTTTGCGGTAGACCCGCAGATACGTATCGGTGTCCGCCGTACCATCCAGAAACACGTTGACCACGCCTTCCTCGTCCACGTCAAGCGTGTACTGGTCACGTACCCCGGCTTCAAATTCGCCCTGCGCGCTCGCGCCGACCGTGATCGCGCCAACGTCGTTCGGCACGTAATCCTGAGCGAACGTCACCGCCGCGCTCAACAGCACGAGGATCAGCCCCAAGCCAATTCGCCGCATCACCTGACCTCATTTCTGATAGAAAATGTCAAACGACATTCTAACCCGTTTCGCACCAATTTGCGCCGATTCCATTCCTTCATAGAATGAAACTACTTTTTCGAGAAGATCGCGGAGCTGTATGATGCAACATTTGCGCTGGCGCCTTGCTGCGCTTTCGACCACCATCATCCTCATACTGCTGGCTGTCCTTATCCAGCGACCGAGTCTGCTCAGCGCTTCTGACAATGGGCAGATCATCCAGACGCTGCCGGTGATCGTTGAGCTGCTGCTCCCCACCGCTACGCGTACCCCGACCCCGGTCAACTTAGGTAACCTCGTGTGGGACGACCTGGATCAGGATGGGCGGCAGGATGCGGGCGAACCCGGCATCGGCGGCATCACTGTGCAGTTGTGGAACCCCGGGAAAACCCTGCTCATCGGTCAAACCACGACTGGAGCCAACGGGCAATACACGCTGACGGCACCCATGCCCGGCTCGTATCGCATTCGTGTGATCCTGCCGAGCGTGCTCGACAACTTCTCTCCCAAAGATCAAGCGGGCGGCAGTGATACGGCTGACAGCGATGTGAACCCGAGTGGCAGCAATACCGGTTTCACTGACATCATCAACATCGCCAGCAATGTCATCTCGATCTCTAACCTCGACGCCGGGATCGCCCGCTTCCGTACGCCTACCCCTACCCGGACCCCCACGCCGATCAACCTCGGCAATCTCGTATGGGACGATCTCGATCAGGACGGACGGCAGGATGCCGGGGAACCAGGCATGGCCAACGTCACCGTGCAGTTGTGGAACAACGCGAAAACGACCATGTTCGGCACGACCGTCACCAGCCCATCCGGGAACTACACGCTGATCGCGCCGCTGCCGGGCAGCTACCGGATCCGCGTGCTGCTGCCGACTGCGCTCGATCAGTTCTCACCCAAGAATCAGGCGGGCGGAGATGATACTGCCGACAGCGATGTGAATGCGTCGGGCAACAACGTCGGCTATACCGATACGATTAATATTGCCAGCAACGTCATCTCGATTTCCAACCTCGATTTTGGCATCGTGCGCTTCCGCACGCCCACCCCTACCCGCACGCCCACGCCGATCAATCTCGGCAACTTCGTGTGGGATGATCTCGATCAGGATGGGCGACAAGATGCCGGCGAACCGGGTATGGCGGGTATCACTGTGCAGCTATGGAACAGCGCCAAAACCCTCATGATCGCCAGCACGGTGACCAATGCTAATGGTGCGTACACGGTCGTGGCACCGCTGCCGGGTAGCTACCGCATCCGTGTGGTGCTCCCGGGCGTGCTCGATCAATTCTCGCCAAAAGACCAGGCTGGTGGTAACGATACGCAAGACAGTGATGTGAATCCAAGTGGGAACAACCTCGGTTTCACCGACATTATCAATATCGCCAGCAATGTCATTTCGATTTCGAACATCGACATTGGCATTGCGCGTTACCGCACACCGACGCCCACCCGCACGCCCACGCCCATTAACATCGGCAACTTCGTGTGGCGCGACAGCGATAGTGATGGACGACAGGACACCAACGAAGTCGGCATCAGTGGTGTGACCGTGCAGTTGTGGAATAGCGCCAAAACCCTCATGATCGCCAGCACGGTGACTAATGCCAACGGCGCATATACCGTCGTCGCGCCGCTGCCGGGCAGCTATCGCATCCGCGTGATTCTGCCGACCAACAGTTCATCTTTTGCACTCAAAGATCAAGGAGGCAGCGACACCCAGGACAGCGACATCAACCCAACGGGAACAAATGCCGGTTTCACCGACATCATCAATATCGCCAGCAATGTCATCTCGATTTCCAACATTGACGCGGGCATCCGGCAGAGCAATATCATTATCCCCATCAGCACGATTGGCATGATGCCACTGGCGACGGCGACACCGAGCAACCAGCTTCCACCACCTCAGATCAACCCGTGCGGCGGTTTCCGGCTCACCTCGCCGCTGGACGGTCTACCGAATGGGGTCGCGACCTTCTACTGGGATCCATCGATCAGCGCGGGTGTGACCTACGAAATTCGCATCCTCAACGAGGCACGTGCGCTGCTAGCGATTGTTCCCGCCGGAACGAATACCAATGTGGTGATCGATGTGAGCCAGGGCACCATCGGCGGCGGCTTCACGCTCATTGTTCAGGCGAATGTGCTCTTGAATGGCGCGATCGTTTGTACGGACGAGCACGCCATTCTGCGGGCTGCCCTCGCCCCACCGCCCATGCCCACGCCAACTCTCCGCCGCCGCGGGAACTAGAGCGGAAAGCCAGCAGCTTATGGTCAGAGCGCATAGGTTTGCGCTCTGACCAATAGGCAGCAGGCACTACGGCGTGCCGAAGTACTCCACGCGGATCGGCGCGACCAGTTCGATCTGCTCAGGCGTGAGCAATCCCCAGAAGTCATCCGGTGTGACGATGCGCCCGCTGCCGGCTTCGGCATAGCGCCGCAGCCAGTCGAAGAAGTCTTCGGTACCGAGGACTTCGCGCAGGTCATCCAGCATGATCGCCCCGCGCAGATACACCGCATTGATGTAGTCGCGGATGCTGGCGAACTGGTACACGGTCGCATCGACGTTGTTGCCGCTAAACCGATCCCCCACGTACTGATTCACGCGGAAGTTCCACCACCAGTCGACCAGATCCGGCTCAAATTCCTCGTAATAGATGAGTTCGCTGTAGGTCGCAAGGGCTTCGTCGAGCCACGGCACGAGTGCCTGATCGTTGCCGACACGCGCATACCACCACTGGTGCGATGTCTCATGCACGGTGATGAACGTCAGGTACGATTCGGCGGTGCCCGTGTTGATCTCAAACCAGCGGTCAGAGACGAACACCACATCGCTGAACTCCATCCCGTCGGGAAAGTCACCCTGAATGACAACAAAGCGATCATAGGGGTACGCACCAAAGAGATCCGAATACATCTCCATGGCCTGAGCCGCCGCGGTCAGCGCCTGCTGCGATCCGTTCGCGCTGCCGACAATGTTTTCGCCGAAAGCGTACAACTGCACGGTCACGCCATTAGCAGTTTCCTGCTCGTAGACTTCGTAGAACGGGCTGAGGCTCAACGTGAAGTCACGGGCATTGATGTGCACAATGCGCCACACACCGCCCTCTTCGGCGCGCAAGGTGCCGGGAGCGGCGACCACCATATTCGGCGGCGCATTCGTCACTGTCAGCGTGACATCCCAGTCGGCGATCTCGGTGACCGTCTGCTCGCCGATCGGAATCGCATCATGCGTCACCCAATCGTCGATACCGTGCACGGCGACCATCGCCAGCCAATGCCCAAGATTCATCTGGCGGATGCTGTAACCAAAATAGCCAGTGAACCCGCTCAACCCGCGTTGAATCTCCGGCACACGCAAGCTGTAGTTGAGCGTAACGTCGAGGCCACACTCTGGCTCGATGGGCGCAACCAGATCGAGCGTCAGGCGACGTCCGGTCAGCTCATAGCTGATCACCGTCTCGGTCGGCAATACGGTGTTGAGTGTGAAAGCGTTCGGCACGCGGTTTGGTTCGATGTCGAGCACCAGCGTGGTAAGCGGCTGATCCGTCCGATTAACGTAGAAAATCGCTTGTTCAACCTCAACTCGATGGAGTTCATAATCGACGGTCGCGCGCACTGTATGCTGCGCCGTCGGTAGCCCCGCAGTCGCTTCGCAGCCCGGGTTCAGGGGCGTAGTCGGCGCCGGGGTGATAGTATTGATCGGTTGAAGCTGTCGCTCCAGCGTTGGCACGAGCGTGCTCTGAATGACGCGGACGGTGGTCGCCGTTGGCGGAATGGCGTCAACTTCCGCCGAACTGAGCGTGCATGCCGCCAGCAGCATCATGAACACGGCATAAAGACGAAACATAAGTCCCCTTTGGTGTAACTTTCTGTTGACCTACTGCGTAACAATACTACAATGTGGAGCGTGCGTAACAAAAACGCAGTTCTCGTGTTATCTTTAGCGAACACTCATCAAGTTTTAACTAGGGGGGAATTTGAACAAGGCAACTTTCGCTGAACAGGTACGCGGCCTCATCCAGCTTTCGCGCTGGACTGAGTATGTACCTTTCGTCATTCCGTTGACTGTTCTCGGCGGTTTGTTGGCGGCGCGCCCCCATGGCGTGAATCTCGACTGGCGCTTGGTCGCCGTCACGCTGGCGAATATTCTGGCTGTGGCCTATGCCTTTATGATCAATGACATCGAGGACGCGCCTGATGATGCGCGCGATCCCGCCCGCGCCGCCCGCAACCCCATTGCGACTGGTCGCATTGGCACCCGCATGGGCTATAACGCCTGCCGCCTTGTGGCTGCGGTCACGCTCGTCCTGTATGCCTTCGGTGGCGGGTGGGCGTTCCTGATCGGTGTTGGGACGCTGCTGCTCTCGCACCTGTACTCGTGGCGTCCCGTGCGCCTCAAGGCGTGGCCAGTGACTGATATCGTCTCGCACTCGCTGATGCTGAGCGGCTTGCTGCTGCTGGCGGGCTACTTCGTCTACCACGACGCGCCCGGCCTCGTGTGGTTTGTCGCGGCGGCGGCGACGCTCGTCTCAGTCTACGGTCAGCTCTACAACCAACTGCGCGACTACGACATGGATAAGGCCGCGGGGCTCTACAACACCGCGATTATCCTCGGCGAAAACAACACGCGCCGCGCCATGTACCTCGCGGTGGTACTGGCGCTCGTCTGCCTGATTGTCGCCATCACGCAGGGTGTGTTCCCGTTGTGGCTGGCGCTGGTCGGCGTACTCAGCTTCCCGGTCAGCATGTTCTTCAAGTCGCAGACTGATATGCGCGGCGGGGCGCTGGTCGATGCGAGCGGCGGCGTGCAGCTGCAGGCGCTCGTCGTCATGAATTTTATCATCGCGGCCTGGGTCATTGAATCGATTGTGGTGCAGTTCCGTCTGCTTGGGTGATCGTGAACGATATTCACAACATTTTGTTTAACGCGCACATCCTGTTTTCCATCGCCCTCGGCGTGTGGAGCGTGACGATGGCAGTGCGCAACCAACCGATCTCCGGTAACTTCTGGGGATCACTGGCGACCATTACCATTCTCGCCGCGGCAATCACGCTTGTCGGCGTCATCATGACGCTGATGGGCTTGCGTCCGCCGCGCATCGTCACCTACTACCTGTATATGTCGTGGTTGGTGGTGATTGTGCCGGGTTTGTTCACTATGCTGCGCGGGCGCGACGACCGGAATGCGGCCATCGCCTTCGCCATCCTGTGCTTCTTCAACGCGACGACCTCGTTCAGTATGCTTCAACGCGAAATCGTCGGCCCGTGGATGCTGCCCGGTGCGTAAACGGTTGTGCCTGCTGCTCATGGCGGCGATCCTATTGATCGCCGCCTGTGAAGCCCCCCCGACGCCGCTCCCCGTGGTGATCGAGCCGACCGCCGCCGCTACACCGACGCCGCCCACCCAGACGATCCGCTATGCGCTCGCCCCGAACGCCGTCAACAGCCTGATCGACCGCGCCAGCATCGAACCCTACGCACAGTTGATCGCGCTGGACGCGCCGCCCACCGCGGACGGGCTCGGCGCGCAGTATGATCTTGCGGTCGCGCTCGGTCGCTACGACGGGGCGCAGCAGTCGACGGTGCCGTATGTTGCCTCTCTGGTCATCCGCACTGATGTTCCGCCGCTGGATAACGCCGACGTGCAGGCGATCCTGCGCCGCGCCGCAGTGCCCGCTGAACTCATTGCCGGACTGGACATTCCCGGCGTAGAATTGCTCAAAGACGAACCGCTCGGCAGTCTGCGCGCCGATCTCGCCAGCGCCGGCTATCCCGACGGGTTCGATTTGACGATCAGCAGCGTGTTTGTGCCGGGGATCGAAGCGTTCGCCGCGCGTCTGCGTGAAGCGGGGATCACTGTGGAGGTAGTGCCGATGGAATCAACCGAAGCCGCCGTCCAATTGGTGGCGGGCATCAGCGCCGAGGGGCGGATTGACCTGTTCCGCGCGCCGATCAGCTACTGGATCGCGCCGGGCGTACCGCTCCAATTGAGCGCGAATGGCTTTCCGCTGCCGCCGCGCGCAACGCCTTAAATCATGCATCTGATTCTGTGTCACGATAACGCCGACTTCGACGCGGTCGCGTCGCTGTTGGCCGCGCATCGGCTCTACCCGGATGCGCTCCCCGTACTGCCGCAGCGTCTGAACCGCAACGTCGAGCGGTTCCTCGCTTTGTATCGCGGCGGGCTGCCGTTCGCCACCCATGACGAGCACCGCGGGCGCGTGACCCAGGTTACACTGGTGGATACCAATCGCGCGCCGGAACGGGTGCGCGGCATCAAGCCGAACACGCCGATCCACATCATCGATCATCACCCGCTGACGCGCGAACTTGAGCCGTACGAGACCTTCGACGGCGAAGTCATTGGCGCAAACGTCACGCTGCTGATCGAGAAGCTGCAAGCGGCGGGCATGACGCTCAATTCGCTGGAAGCGACGCTGCTCGCACTCGGCCTGTACGAAGACACGGGATCACTCACTTATCGTCCGACCTCCCCGCGCGATATTCGCGCCGCCGCCTGGCTGCTCGAACAGGGTTTCGCGCTCGACGATGTGCGCCGCTTCCTCGATCCACCGCTCAACGACGACCAGCAGGCGCTCTTCGAAACGCTCGTCACGTCGATGGAGAGCCGCACGGTGCAGGGCTACGCCGTGCTCGTCGGCTCGGCCAAACTCGACCGTTACCTGCCCGAGATCAGCGGCGTCGCGCATAAGCTGCGCGATACGCTCGACCCGGCGGCGCTCTTTTTGCTCATCGAAATGCCCAAATCGCTCCAGCTCGTCTGCCGTTCGACCGATGACGCGATCAACGTTGGAGAGATTGCTCGGCACTTCGGCGGCGGCGGGCACGAACGTGCCGCGGCCTCCACCGTGCGCGGCCTAACCCGCGAGCAGGCGCTTGATGTGCTGTGGGAGCAAATCTACCTGACGGTCCAACCGGCGGTGCGCGTCGCCGATCTCATGTCACAGGGTGTGCAAACCCTCGATGCGACTGCCAGCGTGGAGAGCGTCATCCGGCGCATGCGCCGCATCGGCCATGAAGGTTTCCCGGTCGTAAGCGGCGGCAAAATCGTCGGGCTGCTCACCCGGCGGGACGCCGACCGCGCCGCCGAACACGGTCTCGGCGCGCTGACCGTCGGTGACATCATGTCGAGCGGCGAAGTCACGCTGCAGCCGAGCGATTCGGTCACGCTGCTGGAACAGAAGATGGTCGAAAGCGGCTGGGGGCAAATTCCGGTTGTGGACAGCAAAGGCAAACTGATCGGCATCGTCACGCGCACCGACTTGATCAAGCATTGGGCGCGCACACATCCAACCAGCGCTCCACCGGAAGCCCAGCAAATCACGAGCGAGCAGCTCCGCGACGTGCTGGATGTACCCGCCGCTCGCCTCATCGAGCAGATCGCCGCCTATGCGCAGGAGCGCGGCGTCAACCTGTATATGGTCGGCGGCGTCGTCCGTGACCTGCTCTTGCGGCGGCGCAACCTCGACCTCGATTTCGTGGTCGAAGGCGACGCGATCCAGTTCGCGCAAGGCTTGAGCGAACGCTTGGGCGGACGTATGAGCAGTTTCAAACCGTTCGGCACGGCGAAGTGGCGCTTGCACGAAGGCGAACTCAACGCGGAAGCGCTGGGCGACCCGCTGGCGCTGCCCGATCACGTCGATTTTGCGACCGCGCGCAGCGAATTCTACGAATATCCGACCGCGCTGCCGACTGTCTACAGCGGCTCGATCAAGCTGGACCTGGGACGGCGCGATTTCACCATCAACACGCTGGCCGTACAGTTGAGCCCCGTTTCTGGGCGCGTGCTCGACTTCTACGGCGGCATCACCGACTTGTCGGCGGGGCGCATCCGCGCGCTGCATACGCTTTCGTTCGTCGACGACCCGACGCGCGTGCTGCGGGCTGTGCGCTTTGAACGGCGGCTCGGCTTCACCATCGAACCACGTACCGCGGAACTCATCCAGACGGCGCTGCCCATGCTGCGCCGCATCACCGGGGAACGCATTCGCAACGAATTGACGCTGCTGCTCAAAGAACGCGACCCGGAACTCAGCTTCCTGCTCTTGCAGCAGCGCGGCATCCTCGAAGCGATTCACGCCGCCTTCCATGTCACCGAGGCGATTGTGCCCCGGATGACCGCCGCCCGCACCGTCGAACCGCTGGCGACCATGAAACCCATCGAACGCACTGACCTGCTCTGGATCCTGCTGCTGCTCGACGTACCCCACCTGCCCGACCTGCTCGAACGCCTGCTGTTCAGCGGCGCGCTGGTCGAAAGCTTGCACGAAACGATCAAACTCGGGCTGCATCCGCTCACCGACTTCCAACCGAGCCGCGTCGTCGCGCGGTTGGACGGCATCAGCGAACTTGCGCTGTTCGCGGCGTGGCTGATTGCCGGAGACCCCCTAGCGCGCAGCGCGATTCAGATGTATGTTGAAACATGGCGGCATGTTCGTCCGAAGACGGATGGACATACGCTGCGGCAGCTCGGCATGGCGCCGGGACCGCGTTACGGCATCATTCTGGCGCGGCTGCGTGCCGCCCGACTGGATGGCGTGATCACGACGGATGAGCAGGAAGCGCATCTGCTCAAGGAGCTGCTTCACGATGACGGGACTGAATAGAGCGACTCTGCCCATTCAGCTAGACATCACTTTTCGACTGGCCAAACGCACCGACCTGCCCAAACTGGAATGGTACGGTGAGTACACCCATTTTCGCACCGTGTTTCGGCGGACGTTCAGCGAGCAGGAGCAACGCCGCCGCCTGATGCTCATTGCCGACTGCGCTGACTTCCCCATCGGGCACATATTCGTTCAGTTGAACAGCAGCCGCAGCCTGTGGGATACGCGCACGCGCGCGTACTTCTACTCACTACGCGTGATGGAGATGTTTCGCGGCAAAGGCATCGGCACGCGCCTGCTGGATGAGGCCGAAACGATGGTGCACGAGCTCGGCTGTGGTTGGACGACAATCGCCGCCGCCAAAGATAATCCCGGTGCGCGCCGTTTGTACGAGCGCATGGGTTACCGAATCTTTGCGGAAGATAACGGAGATTGGAGTTATATTGATCATGAAGGTAAACTTCAAAACGTACATGAGCCGTGTTGGGTCTTGGAAAAAAAGCTCAACCTCCGTTAAAATGTACATGCATCGACCGTTATATAGAGGCAGAGTATGGCAATCGAACAAGACGCTGTGCGTGTGATTCGTTGGAGTGGTGGCCAACACCCGACATTGTCGAGTATTACACGACAGATGCAAAAGGAAGGGCTGCGCCCTTACGCTTGGGAGAACACGCCAAACCAGCGTTACGCCGTCCGTTCCCATGGCTATACAAAGGTCATGTACGTTGTTCAGGGTACCATTGAGATTACCCTGCCGGACAGTAACAAGAGCGTGAAACTGCGCGGAGGCGACCGGGTCGAAATTCCTGCCGGAGTCCGTCATGGCGCAATCATCGGCAGCAGTGGCGCGAAATGCGTCGAAGCGGCGGTTAATCCAGTCCGCGCCTGATGCCGACTAATCAGCACATTCGCTCAATTCCCCCGATTAACTCACATGTGTGGGCTTTCTCGATCGGTGGGCTGGTTCGCCATCCCCTGATCTTGTCCTACGCTGATCTGCTGCGCCAACCGTCCGTCACGCTCCCGGTGAGCGTGATCTGCATGGATCGACGAAGTATTGATTCTGCCAACTACACGGGCGTCCGGCTTTCCACCCTGTTCAATCTCGTTGAACTGCAAGAGGGCGCGGAGTACGTCACGTTACGCGCTTATGACGGCTACACGTCGGTGCTCAACCTCGACGACCTGCGCGAGCAAGCCTATATCGCCTATGCGATTAACGGGCAACCGCTCACGCATGAGCAGGGCGCGCCCGCCCGCTTGGTGCTTCCCGGTCGCTATGGCTATAAGCTGCCCAAGTGGATTACGCGCCTCGAAGCGACAGCCCATGCGGTCAGTGGCACATGGGAGCAGCGCGGCTTTGATCTGGAAGGCAAGCTCAACGCAGTCGTAGAGATCACCAATCACGAAACACTAGCGGACGGGCACATTCGCTTGCATGGTTTTGCCTACAGCCCCACTGAAACGTTGGACGTGTTGGAAATCATGGTGGATCGCGGACTATCCACACGCTTCCCGTTGACAGGTAGCTATTGGCACGTCGATTGGACGCCACCTTATCCTAATGGCAACTTCCGTTTTGAAGCAGCCGTCGGGACACGTCGACAGGGCCGCCTCGCGCTTGGTCGTCAGCACTACCTGATTCGTACATGATCTCACGCCGCGACTTTCTCAAAGCCGCCGGAGTTACCCTCTGCGCTGCTCATATTCCCGGCTTCATCTCTGAAACGCCAGCTGCAGCCACGCCGAACTTTGTTCCGCTGTATGGGCGTATTCTCAGGGGACGGGCCGATCTGTGGACGGACAGCGTCATCCCGATTCACGCCACGCTGTCAGACGGCTACCAGACGCCGCATGGCATCATTCTGAAGCGTGACCTACAACCGATGCTCACGCCCGCTGTATATCAGACGGCGAGCAGCTCCCCGCCCTTCACCGCTGAAGTCATCGGCGCAAGTGCGGTGCTCCATCGTTGGTGCAACAGTGACGCGCCACCCGTGTTGAGCATCGGCCACGGCGGTCTGCTCCAGGTGGTGGATCGGCTGAATTATGCTGGTGTGGACTGGTATGGCGTTGAGCTGCGCAGGAATGGGCGACTTTTCTGGACGCACAGCGCCCCACTCGCGCCGCTGACCCTGCCCGCGTCTGTGCCTGACCTCACCCTGCGACTGGACCGTTCCTCGTATACGCTAACCGCTCTGCAAGGCGACCGCGCCCTGTTCAGCGTGCCCATTGGAACAAGTGAACTCCCCACGAACGGTGATTTTTCGCTTTCACAACAGACTTTGATCTCAGAGAGACTGGTTTATCGCCGCCTCGCGCCATTCGTCACCTCTTTCAGTGATCAAGTTCACGTCTACGGCGCGTACTGGCACAATGATTTCGGCGGTTTCTCTCACGATGAGGGAATACAAGTACCGCCCTACGTCGCCAAATGGATTTACGGAGCTTCTCAGGGCGGCGCGCGGGTAATGATCGTCTAGACCACGTGCTCTATAATAGAGTGAAGTACAACGCAACCGGGTAAAACTCTATGTCTGTCACCTTTTCTTTGGCGTTCATCGCCGGATTAGTTTCATTCTTGTCGCCCTGCTGTTTACCGCTCGTCCCCGCCTACATCGGTTACATGGGCGGGCGCTTGACCAACACTGTCGCGGCGCAGGTCGGCGGCACAGCCGTCATGACGCGCCCCACGTTGGGCAGTCGCTTCACCACGTTTACGCACGGCCTCGCCTTTGTGCTCGGCTTCTCGTTCGTGTTCGTGACCATCGGCTTGCTGACGACCGCTTTTATCAGCGTGGTTGGGCGCGGCAGCGTGAGCGTAATCACCGACATCATCAGCCGCGCGGGCGGCCTGCTGATCATCTTCTTCGGCCTGAACTTCATGGGCTTGCTGCCGCGGTTCTTCCGCTACCTGCTCAAGCAGCAGACGATCATCAGCACCCCCGTGACGGGCGTTGCGTTCGCCGCGGTGATGGCGTTGCTGTTGCTCTGGGCGCTCATCGACTGGCTGATTGCCCTGCCCTTCATCACGATGCTGGTACTGTGGCTGTTCCTCGGCGGCGCATTTACCCGTCCGCAAACCTTCTGGACGAATACCATCAATCGCCTGCAAATGCTGTGGTTCGCCGATACGCGCAAAGAGATGGTGGCTAGCGGTCACCAGAACTATCTCAGCTCATTCATCATGGGCATCGTGTTCTCGGCGGGCTGGACGCCGTGCATCGGTCCGATCTACGGCAGCATCCTGACCATGGCAGCAACGGGCGGCAGCGCTAGCGAAGCGGGCGCGATGCTCGCGGCCTATTCGCTCGGCCTCGGCATCCCGTTCCTTGCCACTGCGCTCCTGCTCGACAGCGCGCAGTCGTTCCTGCGCAAGCTCCAGCGCCACATCCACAAAATTGAACTGGTCAGCGGCGCCTTCCTCGTGCTGATTGGCGTGCTGGTCGCGACCGGCAACCTGCAGCGCCTGAGCCAGAACTTCGCCACTACGTTCTCAGATTTCTCGTACAATCTCGAAGATTGTGTTGTCAAAGTGAGCAGTGGCGAGTTGGCCTTTGGTCAAATCATCGACTGCGTGAATGGCAATCTGCCCGCCGAAACGAGCGCCGCTCCCATTGTCGAAGCGCCGAGCATCGCGGATCTCGCCGCCGCACCGGGCATCACCGATTTAGCAGGTTCAGGTGAAATTGGCTTGGAGGTCGGGAAAATCGCGCCCGACTTCCAAACCGTTGACGAGAATGGCGAGACCTTCCGCCTCTCCGACCATCGCGGCGAAGTCGTGCTGCTCAACTTCTGGGCAACGTGGTGCGGCCCGTGTCGCGTCGAAATGCCGGAGTTTGAAGCCGCGTATCAGGCGAACAAAGACCGTGGCTTCGTCATCGTCGGCGTGAACAACGGCGAAACCCCGCAGGCCGTGACCGCCTTCCGCGCGGATCAACGCGTGACTTTCCCGCTCGTCATGGACGAGTCGTTCGCCATCTCCGACGAATATGTTGTGCAGCAGTTCCCCACCACCTATGTGATCGGGCGCGACGGAACGGTGCTGGCACGCAATTACGGCGCGCTGACCGCTGAGCAGATCGCGCAGTTTGTGGACTCCGCCCTCGCCTCCTGATGCGTGAGCCGCGTTCGCTGATCCTCGCTGCTGGACTGCTGATCGCGGCGGCGGCGCTCGTCATCGGCGCGGGGCTGCCCCAGCGGAGTGACTATACGCAAATCGGCACCATCGGGAACCTCGCTGTCGCGCCCGAAGTCGGCGCGCTCGCTCCCCCCTTCCCGTTCAATTCAAGCACGCTCTCTTTCCCAACAGGCAAACCCGCTATAATCAACTTCTGGGCGACGTGGTGTGCTCCCTGTGAGGCCGAATTGCCGGAACTCCAGGCGTTTCAAGCCGCGCATCCCGACGTGCAGGTGATTGCCGTGAATGTCGGCGAACCGCGGGCCGTGGCGGCGGACTGGCTTGCCGCGCGTGGGCTTGACCTGACAATCACCTTTGACCCCAATGCGGACACTTTTCGCCTGTACGCGGTACGTGGCCTGCCCACGACGTTCGTCGTCGCGCCGGATGGACGCATTCGTCACATTGCTTTCGGCGCAGTGACGTACAGCGCGCTCGAAGCGCAGCTCACGGATTGGATCGACTGAGGAGGACTTACCGTTTGAACGCACTTGACAGACGCCGTCAGCGGGCGCTGCGCCTGAACCGCTGGACCTTGGGACTCGCCCGCCATTGGCTGAAGATCGCCCTGGTGGTGGTCGGCATCTTCGCGGCGCTGCCGTGGGTCGCGCCGACGCTGATGCATTTCGGCTTGACCGGACCAGCGCGGGCGCTGTACACGGTCTACAGCCCGTTCTGCCACCAATTTGCCTTCCGCTCGATCTTCCTCTATGGCGACCAGACGTTTTATCCGCGGGCGGTCAGCGGGACGACGCAGCTTCCCTTTGAGGTCGAAGCTTCGGCCTCAGCGGAATGGCAAGCCGCCGTCGCTAACTGGGTAGGCATTCCCGGACGCAGCATGTTCGCCTCCGTTGAAACGTTCGATCCGTACGTCTGGTCGCCGGATTTGCAGTTCGCCGCCCGCGAGTTCCTCGGCAGCGAGCAGATGGGCTATAAGACGACGCTGTGTGCTCGTGATATGGCCAGCTACACGATGCTGTTCGTCGGCATGCTGATTTACAGTATCCCGGTGGTGCGGCGCCGCCTGCGTCCGGCCCCGGTGCTGCTCTACATTCTGCTCGGCCTGGCGCCGATCGGCATTGACGGGATGAGCCAACTGCTCGGCTATGCGCCCTTTAACCTGTGGCCGCCGCGCGAAACCGATCCAATCTTCCGCGTGGTAACGGGTGGCTTGTTCGGTGTGATGAATGCGTGGCTCGGCCTGCCCTACCTCGAAGCGTCATTCAAGGACACGCGCCGCCAGATTGAGATCAAGCTGCTGCGGGCAGGGATCACACCGTAAAGCGAACAGCCGCACCGATGGAACTGCCCCGGTTGGTCAAGGTTGCGCAGTGCACAGCGCCTTGATTTGACCTCAGCAGCGCATTAACCAAACCAGCCCTTAACCCTCAGCACAAATAAAAACCCCCGGCCATTGCTGACCGGGGGTTTTCATTAGGCTTGCGGCTTATTCACCACCACCGCCCTGGAACGGCGTGAAGGTGGGTGTGAAGGTGTTCGTCGGCGTGCGCGTCGGCGTGCGGCTCGGCGTTGGCGTGACCGTGTTGGTCGGCGTGAACGTCTGCGTCGGCGTCGGCGTTGGCGTTGCCGTGCGGCTCGGGGTAAAGGTGAACGTCGGCGACGGCGTCGGCGTGCGGCTCGGTGTGTTCGTCGGCGTACGAGACGCGGTGAACGTGGCCGTTGGCGACGGTGTGAACGTGTTCGTGCGCGTCGGTGACGGCGTGAACGTGTTCGTCCGGCTCGGCGTGAACGTCGGCGTGAACGTCGGTGTCCGCGTGGGCGTGTTCGACGGCGTGAACGTCGGCGTGAACGTGTTCGTCCGGCTCGGCGTGAACGTCGGTGTCCGCGTGGGCGTGTTCGACGGCGTGAACGTCGGCGTGAACGTGTTCGTCCGCGATGGTGTGAACGTCGGCGTGAACGTATTCGTCCGCGTGAACGTCGGCGTGAACGTGTTCGTCCGCGACGGCGTGAACGTCGCCGTGAACGTCGGCGTGCGCGACGGTGTGAACGTGTTCGTGGGCGTCCGCGTGTTCGACGGCGTGAACGTCGGCGTGAAGGTTCTGGTCGGCGTGGGCGTGTTCGACGGCGTGAACGTCGGCGTGAAGGTTCTGGTCGGCGTGCGCGAAGCCGTCATGCTGGCCGTGAAGGTCGGCGTGAACGTCGGCGTGTTGGTGCGCGTCGGCGTGTTCGACGGCGTGAACGTCAGTGTCGCCGTGTTGGTCGACGTGAACGTCGCGGTTGGCGTGCGCGTGCTGGTCGGCGTGCGGCTGCTCGTCGTCGTGGCCGTCGGAGTCGGCGTGCGGGTCGCCGTATTGGTCACGGTCGGCGTATTGGTCGCGGTCGGGACAAGCACACCTGGCGTCACGGTATAGGTACCCGTGCACAGCGACGTGTCGAAGTAGAAGACCGTGCCGCTGAAATCGGTGTACCACATGCCCGGGAATGCGGTCGACACCGGCTCAGCGCCGCTGCCCACACCACCGCGGAAGCTCAGATAGACCGAACGAGTCGCACCCGGCGCAAGGGTCAAATCGACTGCGCCCCACGTGCCTTCGGGAGTAAAGCCAACTGGCGGCGTCTCAGACGGCCGGTAGCCGCGGCTTGGCGGGCTGGCGTCCTGACCTGTCGCGCCTGACCACAGCAGCAGACTGCCGGGCGCGCCCGGCAGCACATTGCCGCCGTGCACGGTCGCCAGTATCTGACTGGAGTCATAGCTCGTCCACTGGATGTCGAAGCCTACCAGCGACACCGGGAAGGTGCGGTTGTTGGTGAAGTCGAACCGTACAATACCGAACGACATGAACGTCGCCGCCGAAATATCGATGGTGCCCGATGTACACACGACGGTTGCCGTCGCGGTGGGCGTCGCCCCGGGGGTCTCGGTCGGTTGGATGAAGTTGAGCGTCGAGGCGCAGTCCGTGCCCGTGCCGGGATCATCAATGTAGAACGTCGTCCCATTGAACACCCAGTTCGGCATATTGACCGAGTTCAACGCGGCGGGGCCATTGAGGAAGCGAACGCCAAAGGTGTTGTTCCCCGGAGCGAGGTTCAGGTTGGCCGCGCCCGCAAAGCTGAACTCAGCGCTCCCGGCTGGCGCGGGCGTACCCGATCCCACCGTGACGGCATTGCCCACATCCGTTGGTGAAGTTGTGTCCGCGCCTGCCCACACTGCGCTGCCCGCGGCGCCGAGATAGAGCACGCCGACGTTCATCAACCCTTCGTAGCCAGTCACGGCTTGCCAGTTGATGACGACGCGCTTAAGCGTCACCGGGTACGGGAGGCTGTTGGTCAGAGTAAAGCGGACTTCGTCGTTCAGGTAGGACACGCTGTTCGGCACAATAACCGACGAGCAGGTGAATTCCGGCGTGCTCGTGTTCGTCGCGCTGGGCGTCAACGAGGGAGTGAGCGTCGCCGTCTCCGTATGCGTCTGGCTCGGCGTAAACGTGTTCGTCGGGGTATCCGTACGCAGACCGCTCGTCGCATCCGGCAAACTGTAGGAAATCGGGCTTGAACGCGGCGCGCGGAAGGCTTCATTGACCGCGGTACGGCGCGCCTGCAGCGGCAGGAAGGCCGCGAGACCGAGCGGCGTCACCAGCGGGTGATTGAAGGTGATGACAATGGTGATCGTATCGCCGGGGCCACCCGCGTCGAGCCACGTGGTGCTGTTCGTATCCCCACCACCATCGTAGGAGTTGTACGTCCAGCCTTCAGTATCAAGCGTGCCGCCCGGCGCCGGTTCTTCTTCCAGAATACAGGCTGGCGCCAGACCACCGCCGAAAATGCGCGTTTCATAACGGAAGTCCACCGTACCAGCGCTCGGGTAGTTGGAGTTATCCAGCTTGGGCCGCGAACTGCAGATCATCATGCTGAACCACCCCGGTTCGTCGGAGTGGGTAAGCTGCTCGTAGACGGAGGGCGTCGCAGCATTCGCATCGGCGTCGCCCGGCAGCGGACGGTACCAGACCTGATACCACGGCACGGTCGTCGGATCCGGATACAGACGATTTGGCGTCAGGTTCGCGCCGTCCCACCACGTTCCCGGGTCGGCAGTGATGCCCGAGCTACCCGTACCGACCAGCGGTTCCGGCGGCAGTTGATTGCCGAGTGCCAGACCCGCCGCGCCCCGCCGCGCTTCCCAGTAGATCGAGAGGATGCGCGCCATATCCTTACGGCGGTTCTGATCTTCGCTGTCAGATGGATCGCAGTCATCCCCACCCCACCACGTGGCGTAGAGGCTTTCTGGCCCACCGACGAAAATCTCGACCTTGTCATTCGGGTCACCCGGATCGTTAGGATACAACGTCGAGGGCTGACCGCGCTGCGCGAGGTTCGCGGCATGAGCGGCATCAATCTCCGCTTGCGTCGGCGAGGTGTCTTCGAGGATACCGTCGTCGTTGGTATCACCGGCGACTTCATTGCGAATACACGGCACAATCGAGTCCAGATCCCCGGTGGCGCCGAGGGTGGGCACGAACGACAGATCAAGTTGGTACTGATCGTCGTCGTATTGGCCGGTGGTGGCATAGCGAGCAGCCGCTCGCGCCGAGTTTTGCAGTGTCACCCACGCCTGAAAAATGCGCCCGAATTCGATGATCCCGAACAGAAGCATCAACAGAATCGGTAAGGTGATCGCGAACTCGGCTAAGGTTTGCCCCCGCTTGCGTCTAGTTGATTCGGGTTCAATCATAGCATCCTCGTTCCGATGAAACGTTAGCGAGACAACCGCGTAAACATACGTGCCGCGATCTCGTTGAAGACCGCAGTGAGTTCGTCAGAGCCGGTCTGCGCGCTGAAATAATTGCCGCAGCTCGTTTGGGGTGCGAGCGGTGACCACACGCCTTGTACCCCGGTTTCTGTTTCGCAAGGCCCACGGCCGCCCCAATCTGGTGTCGGTCCGACGACCGTATTCGGGATGCGGTTGCCCAGTACAGACTGCCAGTAGTCGTTATCCATGCGGAAGTTGTCGCCCACATCGCCGATGTAGCGCAGCAGTTCTTCGCCGAGATAATCGGAAGCGCGCGTTTCGGTGGTTTCACCCGTAGCGACTAAGCCCGTCGCCAGCGTAATACCGCGCTGGCACGCTTCGCGTTCAGCCACATTGGCAATGCCGCTGCATGCGCCATTGTCGAAGTTCAGACCGAAGCCAATGGTGAAGATCGTCGGCAAAAGCTGCTCGCTCACGCGGCCCGTCCCGGTTGATCCGGCACCGGTGAGGTCAGCCAACCCGACCCAGTCAGCCCAGTCACGCGCGTAGTCGTCCACATCGTAGTACGTGATGCAGCTGTTCTCGTCGAGACCCTGCTGGTTGGGCCAGGTGGGTGTTGTCGCGCAGAAGTGGCGGGTCTGCGGGTAACGATCACCGCAGTACGGGAAGTACACACCACGCAGCACTTCGCCCCAGCCATCATTCGTCGTGATGCCGTCACCATCGGTGTCAACAGAGTCATCCGGGTCTTGCGCGCCGTACGGGCACAGACCGAAGGAGGCATAGCCATAGGCGGGCGCTGAGGCCGGGAGCGGATCGCTGCCGCCGGTGAGGGCATTGGTGCGGAAGGGCTGCGGCGGGTCAGGAATATTGGCCGCATTGCCGCCAACGCGCGACATCGGGTCACTCACGCCGGCCGCGCCGTCGCTCAGGAGCACCATAATCCACACTGCACCTTCACGCCGCCCATTGAAGTAGAGCGCATTAGCTGCTGTTCCGAGCGCGCCGCCGATATTCGTACCGCCGCACGAGGCGCGGTTTTCGTAGCTGCGTTCCCGGCGGAAGTTATAGTCGGTATTGGCCACCCAGGCTGGCACCGTGATCACGCCGTTCAGCGGCGGGGGTGCGTTTGCGTCCAACAGGTTACCGTCCGCATCATACTTGTACGGGCTGAACGGCGAGCGCAGCGATACCATGTCAAACGGGCATGCGCCGCGCACCGGCTGATCCTGAATTTCGCCAATGGTACGGACGCTGTGAAGATCCGCCCAGTTCGCCCAGTCCTCGCGATCCGACACGTCATCGCGCACGCCTTCGTCATCGCGGAAGGCATCCCATTGGCCGTCGTTGTTGGTGTCCACATACGACCCGGTTTCGGCGCGCACGCCAATGACGTTGCGCAGCGTTTCGACCGCGCCGACACGATTTTGTTCCGGGTGTCCGGCGACGGTGAAACTAGTCTGTGTTTCGATAAATGGATCCTGCAGGCTGACATCGGCGTTACCATCCGCATTGGTATCGCGGGCCGGGCCATCCGGGTCGATGAGCGTCGCGAAGCGGTCAAACGTGACGAACGCCACGCGGTCGCCGCGCTTGAAGTCGAGGCGGGTGAGGAAGCCTTCCGCCGCGTCACGCGCTTCACGGAAGGGCTGGCACACGAGATCGCCAAAGCTGAAGTTACCGTCCGCATCGACCAGACCATCTGGGTCATTGCAGCAGCCGTAGAAGTTGTACATGGGCACGAACTGTGAGAAGAAATAACCGTTCGTGGCGACATCGCCGGGCGCGAGCTCAAAATGCGCGTCGAGGCTCAACGACTGGCTGGTGAGATAAGTGTTGTACTCTGCGAGCAGCCAATCCGGCACGCGCGGATAATTGTTCTGCGTACGTGGCCACGCGCGAATCTGGCATTCCGCGCGGGCGGGGAGTTGGCCGGGGTTCGTCGGCGAGTCAAAGGCCGCGAACAACGACGTCGGCGTTTCCAACAGAGTATCCTGACCGGCGGGCGTCACCGCCGCGTTGATCTCCGCCTGAGTATGCGTCAGGATGTAGTCCCATGAGGTGTAATGCACATCGTCGATGCCATCGCTGTCGGCGTCCGTGAAAATCGGGTCGTAATCCTCTTCCCACAACACGGGCGGCAGATAACGCATGCCCTGCCCGACGTTTTCCCAGTCCGTGTAGGTCGTTTCATTCAGCATCGACTCAGACACGTCAAGGATGAGCACCACATCGAGCACCGCCGTCTGCGACATCGCCGACGCGGTGAGCGTCACCGTCGGATAACCGAGCAGATACAGGAACATCGTCGGCGCGTCAATCTGCGCGGTGACGCGGACCAGCTTCAGTTCGTCTTCCGTGCACAATTCCTGATACTTGGCGACCTGTGTCTGATTCGCGCTCGTGTTGATGGTGCCATCCAGATTGAAGAGGGGCAGATTATTCTCATCCAGCGGGTTGCCGTTGGCGTCGCGCCCCACCTGCTGCGCGCGACACGTTTCGACGATCACGTTGCTCGGGTCTAGCCCATACAATTCAATGAACGAGCGCGCCGCGAGGTTCAGGTTGGCCACGCTGCCCGCTTCATCTTCCGCGATGTCGTCAATCCCGTCGCTGTTCGCATCGGTGAACGTCGTGTCCTCGATGCGGCGCATCTGGCTGGCCGCCGACACTGCCGCCGCGTCGACTGCGCGCCCCAACGTGCTGTAGCGAATGAACAGCACAGACACATCGGTGACGATGCCGACAAAACCGACTAACGCGATGAACCCGATGGCGAGGATGAACAGCGCCTGCCCGGATTGACCGCGTTTCATAAATCGTCTTAAACCACGCATAAGCTGTGTTCCATCTCAATCAAACGAAATGAAGGGTTCGACAGCCGGGAGCGGGAACGCTGCCCAGACTGAAATCGTGGTACGTTCTGAACCAATGGCGACGAACACAGGTGACAGCACGGGGATGTTCAACAGCAGACGGTGCTGCCAGAACATTTCCACCATGATAATCCCTTGTCCGGGGATCATGCGCCGCGCGGCAATCACTTCCGGGTCACCGTAGTCATCCAGTTCAAAGGTTGAACTCAGGTTGACAACCTGCGACAGCTCTTCCAACGTCCATTCCGACCCGACGCACGCCGTCCCGGTGATGCGATGATTGCCGAACAGCGCAAACCCGACCTGCTTTTCGGCATTGGCGAGGTTCGCCGCCGGCACATCCATGCCGACGATCTCATCAAAGTCGTCTTCGCCTGTCACATTGATACGAGCAGGGTTGTTTTCGGCAAACGTTTCATCGGCGATATCATCGACATCGCGGTCACCACTGTAGTTGAAGTCGAAGGGATCCCGTGGCTCCAGCGCGCCAAGTGCCGGGGCGCCGACGCCATCCCAGGTGACTTCGCATTCGTTGGCGTTGGTGGGGTAACGTCCGACGACCACGAGCTGCGGCACGTTGGCCGCCAGGGGGCGCCAGTCAGAACCCAACGTCCCCAGCCAGGCATTGCCGCGGCTGGCATCAACATTCTCAATGGAGATACCCGAAATGATGATGTCGTCGACCCCATTCTCCGGCGTCATACGCAGCGGGTCCATCGACGCGAGCATCACGCATGAAATCTCGTGATAGAACGTGCGGTTGGCCGTATTACAGCCAGTGGGATTAAAGGTGGGGTGATAGCGGACGGCCAAACGGGTCGCATCAGTCTCGCCGCTCAAACCATTGAGGTCGTATGCGGTTTTGAAGTAGTTACCGTCGGCCTGCGAGTCGAAGTAGAACTGCGGAACAAGTGACCCACGTTCATCCCAGAAGAGTGGTGACTGAGCATCTTGGAGAACCGTACCGCGCCGCGCGCCCGCGCGCGTGACGTCGAGCAGGGTCAGGTAGTTGTTCGCGAACCAGCCCACTTCGATCAACCCCGCCAGCAGGATGATGAGGATCGGCGTTACGAGCGCGAGCTCGACGACGCTCTGGCCTTTACGGCGCTCACCATAGATGGCGGGGGTATCGTCTAATATCTGTACGATCTTTGCTAGGGTTCTCAACATCACAGCTTCTCGAACGATCGATGGTTTCCAGCAATTTCATCATAACCCATTGCCCCATCAGTGAACATTCGATACTGTGAAGAAGTTGATAGAGTTTTGTACAGATGTCGATTGAAGGTCGTTACTGCTGGATCGTTTCGTCCTCAAACTGGATGCGCGCCTTCACCACATAGCCGCGTCCATGACGCGACTGGATGATCAGCGGGCGTTCCGGATCGATTTCGATTTTACGGCGTAGGTTGTGGACATGATTGCGCACGAGCGCCGCGTCGCCCACCCCATCCGGGTACTGCCACACGTTCGCCAGCAGTTCTTCAGTTGAATGCAGGCGGTACGGTGACGTACACAGATACTTGAGGAGATCGAACTCGACCCGCGTCAGGAGCACTTCGGCATCGTTGACGTACACGCGGTAGCGGTTCGACTGAATGCGGATCGCCGCGACATCCCCATCGCTGTAAAACACGGAGCGCCGAATGTGCGCGCGCACGCGCGCCGCCAGTTCCCGCGGGACGAACGGCTTGCGGATGAAATCATCGCCGCCGGAATTCAACGCATCCACCACGGTATGGGGAGAATTATTGCCCGTCAGGAAGATGATTGGTGTGTTGGTGGTGCGCGGCATCGCCCGGAGTCGGCGGCACAGGGTCAAACCATCCATGTCAGGCATCATCGCATCGATCACAAACAGATCTGGGGTTTCGTTTTCGATAGTTTCGAGCGCAGATTTTGCGGAGAATGCCCGGAGAACGTGATAACCTTCGCGCTTCAATACAAGTTCTACCATGTCCAGAACTTGGGCGTCGTCGTCAACAATCATGATTTCGTACATCGGTTCACTTCTCGGTTGTGCATCGCGAAATTATACATAAAAGTATAACTGGGAAGTTTGCCTCGAAGATCGGGTGGCGCGTGAAATCTTCATGAAATTCACGTGACTACGCTTGGATTGTCGTGAGGGGGGGACACGGGGCAGACAAAAGCTGCCCCGTAGTCAACTTACTAGGGGAGTTAAGTCGAGATCATATAGCCGACACCGTGAATGGTGCGGATATATTTCCGGCGGGCGCCCTTCTCGATTTTGGCGCGCAGATTACGCACATGGGCGCGCACGAGATCCGGATCGCCCGTGTTTGGCGGGTACTCCCACACCGCCTGCAGCAGATGCCCCGGCGACAGCGCCTGATTCGGGTGTTCCATCAGGTAGCGCAGCAAGCGGTACTCGGTCGAGGTGAGCTGCACGGAATTCTCGTCGACGGACACCTGATAGGTATCCGAGTCGAGGCGCAGATCGTTGAGCTGCAGCACATTCTCCGTGGTGCGGTCACGCTTGCCGCGCCGCAGCAGCGCCGTGATGCGCGCGCGCAGTTCTGCCAGTTCAAACGGCTTCACGACATAGTCATCCGCGCCCGCATCCAACCCGGTGACGATATCCTCGGTGCCACCTTTGGCCGTGAGAAATAGAATCGGCAGGGTGATATAGCGGGTATCGCGCCGCAGTTGACGACACAAGGTCACACCATCGACTTCCGGCATGATCACGTCCAGAATCATCAGGTCAGGCAGGCGCTTTTCGAGCTGCACCACGGCCTGCGCCGCCGAACTCGCCAGCGAGACTTCGTAATCTTCATGGCGAAGCACGCGTCCTACGGTCTCGAGGACCTCATTGTCATCATCTACAGCCAAAATATGCGTCATAGTACTCCGCTCCTCGTGACGGGAAGTCGAATTGTAAACGTTGTGCCTTGTTCCGGTTGGGACTCCACATTGATTGTCCCCCCGACGCGATCCACGACCTGCCGGCAAATATGCAGTCCCAGCCCGGTTCCCTCACCTGCCGGCTTGGTGGTGAAGAAGGGTTTGAAAATTTCGGTGACGATCTCAGTGGGGATGCCCGGGCCGTTATCCCATACCTTCACTTCCATCATGTCGGCCTCGGGCGGGCACGTGATCTCGATGCCGATCTTCGGTTCCGGACGTCCGGTGAGCGCGTCATGCGCATTCAAGATGAGATTCAACCACACGTCGTCGAGTTCACCGGGCACGGCCACCACGGGCGGCAGGGCTTCATCGGGCAGTTTGCGCACCAGTGTGATACTCGAGCGATTGAGATACGAATGCACGAGCGTGAGGATTTCCTCAACCGTCTGCACCACGTTGATCGGCTGCGGCGGTGTGGTGCTCGTATTGGGGCGGGCGCTGGCCAACAAACGCCGCACGACCCCGGCAGCCCGCTTACCCGCGCGTGAAATCGCGTTGAGGATTTCCGCATTCTTCGAGCCGGGCGCTTCTTTGAGCAGCAGCAGTTCCGTATCCAGCACAATGGTCGTGAGCGGATTGTTGATCTGATGCGCGACCGCGGCGGCGAGTTCGCCCATGGCCGTCAAACGTGCCGACTGAACGAGGCGATTCTGTGCCTCTTTGAGATCGCGCAGGCTCGCTTCGAGGTCGGTCACGAGATGGCTGTTAGCCAACGCGGTCGCTGCCTGGGCGACGGTTGCGCGCGCCAGATCGGTTTCGCGCGGGCTGAAGCGATGCGCGTGCTCCGTATCAGCGAACACCACCATCCCCCACGGCTGACCACGCTCAATCAGCGGCAGCGCGAGGATGGAACGGGCGCGCGAATACTTAATGAGCGACGCTGCGCCCAGCGACATGGTCTCTTCGTCGGCATGGCAGTTGATCGCCGCGCGCGAATCGAGGAATTCATTGAGGTCAGGGTGGCTCGTCAGGTCAATCTGCGGACGGGGACCATCGAGCCAGACCGCCGAGCCCGCCGCAAACTGAGTTTGCAGCATCCGGCGATCCGTGGTGAGCACCGCGTAATCCACCCAATCGGCCTTGACCAGCGTTCTGACATCGTTCAGCAGCTTCACAAAGTGCGCGGTCGCGCCCTCTTCCGCTACCGAACGGTATTCGAGGAACATGCGCTGAATGCGCTGAATGATCTCGGTGGCGGGCGCAGTCTCCGGCGCGATCAGGTAGAAGGCTTGCACGGCGGCTGGCGTCTGCTCGCTCGTCGTGACCGGAATGCAAAGCATAGCGTTCGCCCCGACGCGGTCCAGTGCCCCGATCTCGTTTGGTACATCGTGCCGGGCGCGCGCCACCATCACATGGCGTCGATTTTCAATCGCCGTACGCAGCGCCGGACGTTCGGCCAGCGCGATCACGGGTTCAGTTCCCGCGCGCCACTTCGCTTGATAATGGCGGGCGACGCTCACCAGGCGCGTGTTGTCGTCCACACGCTGGAAGATTTCGGCATACGACACATTGAGGACATGGGCGAACTGTTCGCAGATCGCCGGAATGACATGTTCGGGCGAAAGCGAAGCGTTGATCGCCTGACTGGCGTCGACCAGTGCCTTGAGCTCCCGCGCACGGCGTACGCTCTGCGCGTAGATGCGCGCATTTTCGATGGCGATGGCCGCGTAGGATGAGAGGTTCGTCAGCAGGTCTTTGTGCCGCTGGTTGAAGACATCATGCTTGGTTTTGTTGTTCACGCCCAGCACGCCGAGCGTCTTGCCCTTGTGGATGATCGGCACGTAGAGCAACGAGTTCACGAAATACTGCGTCTTGACCTTCTGCGGGCCAGCTTCGCCCAGCAGCATCGACTGCCCGCTGCTGAAAACCGTCCCCGCGATGGTATCGTGCGTCTTGACGCGGAAGTTCGCCGCCACTTCCGAATCGATGCCAACTTTCGCGCGCAGATACAACTGGTCAGAGTCCGTTTCCGGCAGGAGGATCAGACCTTCTTCGGCATTAGTCAAGCGGCGTGCCGCTTCCACCACGCGATTGAGCACTTCCGAGAGATCGAGCACCTCGGTCAGAGATCGGCTGAGGGAGAACAGCGTCTGGATTTCCTCGTCACGCCAGAACAGGTCGGTGACCATTGGCGAGATGCGCGGCTGTTTGACCTGAACGCGCGCGTCTTGATCTTGCGGCAGCGTCCGCAAGACCGCTTCGCGCAGCTTGTCCGGTTGCAGCGACTGCACGACCGGTTCGGTATGGAGTACCCCATTCGGAACCGACTTATAGATCAGAATGGGGGGACGCTTCGCCAGTTCAGTGATCGAGTTGAGCGTCACGTCGCCGCTGATGCGGTCGGTCATGAGCGCATCGACCACCACTAAATCAAATGGTTCATGATCGATGATATACAGTGCATCCCGGTGCGAATGCGCCGCATAGACAGCACAACCGGAAGTGTCTAGGCCTTTGCGGACACCCTGCACGAGTTCATAATCGCCTGCCACTACCAGTACTTTTTTGATGGTCATATGTTCGTCGCGCTACGGGCATCCTGCGCGCTTTTGCCCACTACCGGCGGCTCAATCGCTGCCGTCGCTGCTCAAGATCGTCTTCGATGTCCGGCTGGTCGACCGGTTCCTCAATCTCCGCTTTCGGCGTCGTCAGCTCGCCTAAGGCAGAAATCTTCGCCCGCGCCTGCTTGAGCACCTCCGCCATCGAATGGTCGGGGGTGGCTGGCGTCTCGGCGGGCGGCACCGTCTGAACCACACTCTCCAACAGGTTCACGCTCTGGATCAGTTCCTGTGAGAGCACTTCATGCTGGCTCAGGTCATTGTCCAGACGCGCATAACGCCGTTTAGCCGTCCGCAGTTTTTCCAGCGCCGCGTGCGCCGCATCCTGATCGTTCCGACGAAGCGCATCATCAGCCGCTTGATCCCACTGCCGAATTTCGCTATCCAGTTCCTGCAACTGCTGCTTCAAACGTTCCTCGTACTGAAGAGCCTCATTGACCCGTCCGCGCAGCCGCTCGAGCTCACGATCCAGATCTTTGCCGGGGCGTGCTGCGGGGCGTGAGGCCGGTTCCTGCCCAATTAACGTTGATTTGAGGAGGACGTTGAGTTTCTTAAACAATTCGCTCATACCCCTATTATACATTCTTCACAATTTGCCACAACCAGCCGAATGTTTAAGAGCTCGTCAGGGACACCCGCCAGACCACGCTAGATAATAGATAGTCATGTTGCTGCCGCCAGCGCGGGGAGCTGTCTGTCCGCCCGTTGTGAAGTCGAGGCACAACTGCGGGGCATTGTCAGTATCTTTCGGGATTTGATCTTCCAAGCCCATCAAGTAGACCGCGCCGTGCTCACGCAGATACGCCCACATGCCCGCATCATCCCACACAAACGAAATCGTCTCCGGCGTGACCAACCCGGCGGTATCGATGATCGGGCGCGGCGCGAAGTAACCTACCGCGCCAATGTCATGCACGGCGAGCAAATCAGTCGCCGGGATGTTCTCTGCTATATACTGCGCGGAACGCACCATTTCTTCATCGATGATTGTCACGTCCTGGACATGCGCTTGTAACCCGAGCCCAAACGTGAACCCGAGGAAGATCACGGCGGTCGACAGCGCGAGCACCCGCGTCAGCACGCGCCCGATCAGCGAGGCATTCGCAGCCCGCATCAGCCAGGCGGTGCCGATCACGCCCGCCAGCACCAGCGCGGGCAGCGCAGGCATCACATAGCGCCCGTGCTGGAAGTTGAGCGGCAGTTGAAGCGCGTACAGCAGAATCAGCCCGAAGCCCCACGCGGGCAGCGTCAGCGCCAGCAGCCAACGGCGATCTTGGCGTGCGCGCCGGATAACGCCAATCACATACGCGACCAAACCGGGGATCAGCAAAAGCTGACCGCCCGCGGCCAGCGGCGTGAGCATTAACTGTAAGCGATAGACAAGGCTAAGCGTCAAGTACGGCTGCGCATACATGATCTTCGCCGCCGCCGTGTTGGGCAGCGGTCCGCCCGTCAAACTGTAATTCAAGGCGAGGTACGGCGTCAGCACCAGCGCAAATGTGATCCCTGCGATCACCCCCCACGCGACGGTGCGGACTGAAGGCCGCACGATCAGCAGCACCACACCAACTAAACCGACCAGCAGCACCCCTTCCGCGCGTGTAAGCGTGGTCAGCGCCGCCGCCACGCCGAACACGACTCCGGAAACAGCGATTTGGCGTGTCTGTAGGGGTGCACGGCCGTGCGCCCCGTCCAGATTGTCCGCGAACCTCACACCCAACCACGGCAGCAGCAGTGTGAACATGGCGAAAATCGGCGTTTCCATGCCGGATGCCGCCGCCCAGATCAGATGCCACGTGCACACGAGCGCCAGCCCACTGATCAAGCCGATGCGTTTGACATTCGGCGCGAAGCGTTCGGCGAGGCGCAGCCCGAGCATCCCCGTCACGCCAAGCATGATCGCGCCGAGTCCATGCGCCCACAGGCGGAACGGAATATTCAGCCAGTAGCCCACGGTCAGCACGACCGTGTACAGCGGCGACGTGGAGGCCGCGCTCGGCACGCCGGGGACAAATGCCCACTGCCCGGTCTGCGCGAGGTTGCGCGCGTACGTCTGGTGAATCCAACTGTCGTCCAGCGGGAAGTTGCCGCCCGCGGCCAACACGTAGAGCGCCGTCAGGGCGCCGGCGACCAGCAGCAGAAGCGCGTCTTCAGGGCGAAATCGTGATCGCATACAACCTCACGTCAGGAGTAGTCAACGGAATGGGAGTTAAGAAAGCGGGTGGATTGTCGTACAGCGGCGCGATTTCGTCGGTCATGCCGCCCGCCTGTAACACGAGATACTCGACGTCATACTGCGCTGCGATCTGGCGGACGGCTTCAGCATCTCCGTTCGGGATGACCACGCCGCTCTGCCCGGTGAAATAGTACAGCGCCGCCGGGTCATTGATCATGACCCGGGCATCCGCCGGGATGTGCTGCTGCAGTTCCTGATACAGCGCCGGGATCGTGTCGCTGGCGACGCTGCGACCCGCCATACCGGTCTGCAGGCTCAAGATAATCGCCAAGCCGAGCAGCCCAACTGAAAACAACGCTTTGGCGACCCGGGGCTGCCAGCGGCGACGGTGCTTGGCAATCCATGTCACCGCGTCGTCGATACCAGCAAGCCCTAACACCGCCCAGAACGGGATCAGCGCCGCTGCCGAGTGAAACAGCCCGCCGCGATAGCCGGGATACGGGAACACGAGCGTCATGGCGAGGTGCAGCCCAAGCGCGTACACCCAAAACGGACGCCAATCGGGATCGCGCCGCCGGCGCCACAGGCCGAGCAGCATGAACGGGGCCATAGCGATCAAGCCTTCGACGGCGACGAAGGTCGCAAAGTTGTTGACCAGCGCCTCGCGCCGCGAGTTGATGAACTCGTCCAGGCTGAGCGTGGCGGGTGACGCATCCGGCGGGTAGCTGAACAGGTCGTCATACTCGTCAAACCAGATCGCCTGCGTGCCGCCCAACGGCAGTGGCGCACCAATCGCGATCCAGTTCCGCGCGAACCACGGCGCCATCACGACGAGGTAGGCGATCACGAACAGCCCACCGCGCGCCATCCCCGCGGTCAGCGACAGCCGCCGCTCAATGATGAGCCACAGCGCCATGAGTCCGCCCACGCCGAGCAGCAGCAGCCCGTCCGCGCGCGTGAGATGCGCCAGCGCGGCCAGCGCACCCGCGAACAGCCACCAGCGCCGTGCCAGCGGCGACCGCGCAGCTAAGCCCAGCGCATACAGACCGAGCGAGCCGATCAGCGCGTAAGGCGCAAACGTGTCGATCTGTCCCCAGTAGCGCGTGAAGAAGCCGCTGAACAGCGTGAGCAGCCCGGCGATCCAGGCGCCGCGCCGCCCCTTTAGCACGCGCCAACCGAGTCGGTAGGCGACGAGTGCTGTCCCCGCCAGACACAGCGCGAACGGGAGCTGCGCGGCGGTATAACTGGTCAATCTAGTCAGCCACATGCTCGCCCCCGCCAGCAGCGACGTGATCGGCATCCAGTATAGGTGCGACGGCGCGGGCAAACTCCCCGGCGCGCCGATGTACGTCCACAGGTAAGTATCCGTCAGGCCGAAGCCTAGTGCCCAGCGCTTCGCCGCATTGAAGTGGTAGTAGGCATCGGTGTAGCTCGGCGCGCCGACGAATCCGAAGACGATGACCGCTGCAATCACCAGCGCGACCAGTCCAAAAATCGCCGTTTCGCGCCGTGAACTGCTGACCGCTGGTGTCGCTGCTTTCTGCTCAGCTTTCATCAGGCAGCGCCACCATCAGCCGCCGATACAAAGCGACGCACACCATAACCAGCAGCAGCGTGCGTCCGAGCACCAGCCCGACGAACGGCACCATCTGCGACCCGGCGACCACCCCACCCGTGTCACCCGTGCGGATGAAGAGGAACGGGTATTCGATGAAGACCAACCCGCTGAGCAGCACGACCAGGGTCACGCCGTTGCGCGTGGGGAAGCAGAGCAGCAGCAGCGGCACGATCTGCGCTAACCACTGTGGCGACCAGCCCTGCGCTTGCAGGAAGAAGATCAGCAGCGTGAGCGTGGTGAACGCGACTAGTCCGCGATCATCGAAGCGCTTCGTGCGCCAGAAGATGAACGCGCCAATCAGCGCCGCCGCGCCCAGGCGCACCACGCCGGGAATAACTGCCAGGTTGCCGTTGATACGGTAGGCGTTGGTCGGGTCAAAGCGTTCATCTGCCGCGCCGAAATTTCCGGTGGTGTAGTTACCGTCGAGCAGCGCCCACACGGTTTGATACGACGCCTTGTTGAACTGAGCCACCAGCGAGGGCGCGGTCATGGCGGAATTCTGCGCGAACAGCAGCGCGTAGACCAGCGCAAAACCGCCAAGCGTGATTAGCGTATAGCGCAGCGCCTGCTGCGGCGGACGGTAGCGCCACACCGCGCCGAGAATGATCGCCGGGGTGAACTTGGTCAGCGCGCCGACCAGCGCCCACACCGCCGACCGTCCATCCCGCCGATTGAGCAACGCCCACAGCGCCGAGAGCAGCAAGAACGCGACCAGCGGTTCGAAGTTCCACCAGATGAACACGGCGGGCGCGAGGCTAAGCGCGTAGATCCACGCCAGCGCCATGCCCGTGTTCGCGCCATGCAGCTTCATGCCGATCTGCCGCATCCGTACGAGGTTGCCGAGGTCGAACAGCGTCATGAGGATGCCGTAGATGATCGCGAAGCCGGGGTAGCCATTGCCGCCAAAGCCGACAGCGATCGCCGTGTTGAGCAGCGCCGGGATGGGCGGGAATTCACTCCACCAGTCGCGGAACGGGAGCAGCCCTTCCCGCGCATACGACCCCAACTGGAAGTAGTAGAAGAAATCGCCACCCGCCGTGACACCGCGCTCGAAACCGCCTGCGATCATTGGCTGATAGACGAGCACGGTCAGCAGGCGGAAGGCGAGAAACAGCGTGATCAGCAGGCGAAAATCAGCCAGCAAGCCCGTCAGAGTGAGGCTATCGCGGTCTTTGATCATGAAGCCCTCACGTACACCGATGCGAGATCGTCACTGTAGGCGAGCCGCCACCCCGGTTCGCTGGCCAGCACATCCGCCAGGCCGCTCCCCGTTTCAATCACCGTGAAGCCGACATCGTACTCGGCGAACAGGTCGCGCCAACTGTCACCACCCGTCGCGGCGTCCAACCAGCGGCGTAGGAAAGCGTCACCATATAGATCCGTGCGCCCATCGACGAACACGGGACGATCCGGCAATGCCCACAGCAGATAGCCACCCCAGTTATAGCTGTTGAACATCGTCCCGGTCGGCGGATTGTCACGCAGATATTCGACCGCGCTCACCGGAAGCGTCTCGCGGAACGCCGCATCAACGGTCTTGGTATCCAACACGAGCAGCACCTTGGCCGCCGCGCCCAGCAGCACGACGATCACCAGCAGCAGGTTCAGCCGCGCGATCAGCGGGCTGACGCGCGTCATCGGGCGCAGCGTCCAGCCACGCCGCTGCATGAGCGCCACGACGTGATACGTCAAAATCGGCGTGGCGACGACCGCAAACACGGCGATATTGCGTCCCGCGGTCAGCGCCATGAACGCCGTGCCGAGCACGAGCACGACCTCGGTAAAATCGAAGCGCCGCCGATCCGCCAGCGCCGTGACCACCACGCCGATCAGCAGCGCGACGAACGGCCACGTTTCGCGCCCGGCGAAGTTGGGCGGATTCCATTCCTGAATGTACGCTCGCAGCGCGCCAATGCTCACGGTCTGGAACGGCACGGCGAGCATTTGCAGTCCGTAGGGGTTGATGGCTAGCGCGGCAACTGAGAGGAGTGCGATCACGATCAGCTTGCCGACGCCGCGCCACGGCACAACATACTCCCCGCGTCGGTTCAGCAGGTTGTTGAGGATTTCTCCGCCGATCACCCCAGCCATAAAGATCAAACCGATGCTGAAGCCCGCGTGCAGATTGCCCCACACGCCCATGAGGATGGGAATCAGCCACAAGCGGTCAATCTGCTTGCGCTTGTACAGGAACAGCAGATACAGCACAACCGCGCTCAGGAAGAACGAGAGCATTTGCGGGCGCGGCGACCAGAAGACCGCCGCCGTCGCCGCGCCGAGTATCAGCGCGAAGCCACGCAGATACGTATTGCCTGCGCACATGCGGTAGACGAAATACATGCCCGCCGTCGCCAAGCCCGCCATGTAGACGGCGAGACCGAATGCCCTACCCACCTGCCAGACCGCGTACAGGATGATCTGCGCGCCCCAACTGTGATTAATCCATGGTTGACCGCTGAAGGTCGACGAGAACGGATCGGCGGTGATCATGCCGTGCGTGAGCGTCCATTCGCCGCTGCGAATGTGCCACCAGGTATCGGTGTCAACGGGGATGCGCGCCGCCAGCGCGAACAGCAGCATAAAAATGATGATCGCCGCCGCCCGTTCGATGGTGAGCCGGGTGAGCCGAGATTGAGCCATGAGAACTGAGGACTGAGTCAAATGGAGCGATCCAAATCGTGTGAAGTCACTGCTTTCATATTACAGGCAACATGTGAATGTACAATATTTAGAAATTGAACCTCACCCTGCTTGCTGCGCAAGCCGTCCCTCTCCGTGGGGAGAGGGACAGGAGTTATCTCTTTTCGCCCCTCGCCCGCTGGAGAGGGGCAGTTGAGCGCAGCGAAACGGGGTGAGGTTGACCTACACCCCGCTGAGGCTGACCACGCGGTAGACTGTGCGCAGCAGAATGTTTACATCCAGCAGCACCGACTGGTTACGGATGTAGTACAGGTCATACTGCAGCTTGACCAGCGCATCCTCATCGTTCGAGCCGTAGGGGTAGCGCACCTGCGCCCACCCGGTGAGGCCGGGACGCATGATTAGCCGCGTGCGGTAGAACGGAATCTTCTCAGTCAGCCGTTCGACATGTTCCGGACGCTCCGGGCGCGGCCCGATCAGGCTCATGTCGCCGCGCAGCACGTTCCACAACTGCGGGACTTCGTCGAGCCGTGACTTGCGCAGAAAACGCCCAATCCGCGTCACCCGAGGATCGCCCTTCTGCGCGAAGACCGCCCCGGTCGCCGCTTCGGCATCCGGAATCATCGAACGCAGCTTATACAGGCGAAACACATACCCATGCATGCCGAGCCGTTCCTGCGTGAAGAAGATGCTCCCGCGCGAATCGAGGTACAGTGCAAGGGCGATGAACGGCAGCAGCAGCGCGAAAATCGTCAGCCCGACCAGCGCAACGGCGATGTCAAAGCCGCGCTTGATCAGCGGATACGGGTCGAACAACCCCTGCACGTTCTTGATCGGCAGGAAGATCACGCCCCAGTCATCGCTGAGGTGTTCGACCGGGACGCGCCCGGTGACGCGCTCGTACAGCAGCGGCATGGTGATGAGGGTCACTCCCGCTTCGTAAGCATCCATCACGTTCTGGAACGTCTCGCCTTTGAGCTTGTTCGCTTCGGTGAGAATCAGCTCACTCACCTGATCGCGGCTGATGAAGTTCGGCAAATCCGCCGCCGTGCCGAGTACGGGCACGCCATACAGCACCTTGCCGACCTCCTCCGACTGGCCGATCAAACCGAGCACGCGGTAATCCGGCGTGTGTTCGCGCAGCGCCTCGATGATCGTGCCCGCCGTCCAATCCGTGCCAAGGATGAGCGTGCGGCGTGGTTCACTCACCCACCCGAGCAGGAACGGGCGGAAGAAGCGCCAGGCCGTGATCAACGCGAATGACACCACGCCGTAGTAGATGATGAACAGGCGCGGCAGTTCCCGTGGCGGTGAGAGGAAATACACCACCATATACACGATCCACGTCTGCGCGGTGATGATCAGCAGCCGCTGCAGCGTGTGATTGCGATTCGCCGCGATGCGCAAATCGTAAAAGTCGTTGGCGCTGGCGAGCGCGAACCACAGCACGGCCAAGGCGAAGAACCACGGACTTTGCGGCAGAATAAAGTCCAGCGTGAAGCGATAGCGCGCGACCAGCGTCCACACGTACAGCGCGATCAAGCAGGCGAGAAAGACCGCCACGATATCGCCGACCGCCAGCAGCAGCTTGCGTTCGGAAAATTGCAGTTGCGGACGCCGGGCGCGGCGCGAATTTCCCATCTATTCATCCGTTAGTCTGAAGAGGAACAAGAGCACGACCAATGATACCACTGTGATCAGCAGTGCGGGCGCAGCCCAAGCGGGTTCGTAGCGGAATACGACCTCGTGCAGCCCGGCATCGACCTGCACGGCGCGAAACATGAGATTGGCACGATAAATCGGGACAGACTCGCCGTCAAGGGTCGCTTTCCAGCCAGGATAATCCGTATCCGCGAGGTAGAGCCAGCCCATGCGCGGCGCGTCGACGGAGATTGTCACCGTATTGACACGATCTGTCAGACTGATCGGTATGCCTTCTACAGAATGACTCCCATTTTGACAACCTGCATTGCCAAGTATGTGGATTGGAAAGGCAGGCGGATACGAAAATGCTGTCAGCGCGACTTCAAGTGACTCCTCTGTGTCATGCCAGCACACGAATTCAGCGTACCACGCCCGCTTACCACCGCGTAAGGTGTGAACAATTCCATCCTCAAAGCTATCTGCAATATTCGCCACATCGTAGAGAACAGCATTATTCCCAGTCTCAAGCAGTTCGCTAAAGTGCGCATAGTGCGCTGCCAACAGTGGATCAAAGTTATTGAATAATGGCAGTTCCGCGTAGATATTCGCATTCGGAAGCCAAGCAGGATCAACCGCATAGCAGCTTGTCAGCTCGGTGCGGTAGTCATCGAAGCGGAACAGACACTCGAATTTGACAGATTCTTCAAGAAAGGCTGGCAAATAAGAGCGATCTTCAAAGGACAAGTCTTTGGTAAATGTCTCACGCCATTGCTCTTGAGGCATCGTCGGGTTGAGTACCCACGACGCGATCCCTAAATCGACGGCAATCACCACCAGCACGGCGATCAGCCAGCGCCCGTAGCGCGGACTCTCGCTGCTCGGCTGCGTCAGCGTGAGGAGCGCCGCCGCCGTGATGAACAGGGGAACGCTGATCAGCCCGCGCGCGAGTGTGCCGAGCGGCTCATTGCCGATGCCTAAGAACGGCTGACCGACCAGCAGCAAAATCAACGCGCCGAGGCTGCCGACCAGCGCCCGTTTTGCCCACCTACGCGTTCTAAAGTCCCGCCCCCACGCCGACACCCCAATCCCTGCCAGCACGCTCAAACCAAAGACCGTCCACAAATGCCAGCGCACCGGGGCTTGGAACATGTCGAAGGTGGGGATGTTGCGGTACAGGAACGGGAAGATCGGCGTATTCGCGCCTAAGGCGAACACAAAGCCAATCAGTACGATGATCAGCCAAAACGGGACGGTCTGATAGACTGGAATGCCCGCTTTACGCCGCCGCAGCCACGCGACCGCCGCCGCGAACGCGCTGATCAGCGGGATCAAGCCGATGTAGACGGCATCCTCGAAATATGCACCCTGCGTGAAGTAGCTGCCATCGGCGGGCGTGCCGAAGATCGTCGGCGCAAGGAAGTTCAGCGTGCGCGCCGGGGCATAGCTGAAATTCATGGCGAAGTCGACCTCCACGCCGTCACCGCGCTGCGACTGACCGAGCAGTTCAGCGGTCGGCGCGAGCTGCAGCGTCGCCACGCCCGCGCCCAACGCGAGCGCCAGCACCACGGCGAACAGGCGCAGCCACTTTGACCCCACCCCCGGCCCCTCCCCGAATTCAGGGAGGGGAGCAGGATCGTTGCGCCCCCTCTCCCCCGGGAGAGGGGGCTGGGGGGTGAGGTTCGCAATTGTCCACCACACGCTGAACAACCCGACCAGCGCAAAGCTGTACCACGTCGTCTGCGCATGCCCGGCGAGCAGCTGCAGCGCCGCGAACAGCGCCAGCCACGCGACCTGCCGCCGCTTCCCGGTCGTCAGCACGCCGAGCGCCGCCCACGCCAACCACGGCAACCACGCCGCCGCCTCGATGATCGGGAAGGTGAACAACCGCGCCACGAGGTAATTGGTCAGCGCGAAGGCGAACATGCTCACGCCGCGCCCTAAGTCGGACGCGCCGAGCCGTCCGGCCAAGCGCCACATGCCCCACCCGGCGATCCACAGGTGGACGACCGCGGTCAGGCTCATCGTCCATTCCAGGGGCAGTACAAAGCTGATCCAACTCGGCGGGTACAGCAGTGCAGACTGGTAGTTCGCCAGCAGGGGCGCGCCCGCGCCATTGTAGGGATTCCACAGTGGGAGTATCCCGTCGCGCAGCAATTCAACGGCGAGATGTCGCCACGGGTAGAACTGGAGTGTCGGCAAGCCCCAGTAGAAGATTTCGCCGCGCAGCAGCGGGAAATACAGAACCACCAGCGTGAGCGCCAGCAAAAGCAGAGGTGCGTATTTTAGTCGTCGCGTCATCAGTCTTTTGCCCTTACAGCGAAGGAAATGCCACCCAGCAGCCCCACCCAACCGACAACCAAAGCGCACAACGTCCACAGCGAGTCGTCCAGCGGTGGCAAGGACTCAACCGCCACTTGATATACCGAGTTCGCGTACACATTTACGTCACCCGCATCTGTCAGCAACCGTAGCGCCGGATCGTCCAGCGGATACGCGGCGACCACATGACTCACGCCAGCAGCAGCGAGCCTTGTCAAATCAAGGCGTGCATCACGGTTGGCCTGAGTGAAATCGTCGCCCGTCACCCCGAGCAGCGGCGGCTGCACGACGCTGTAATTCGAATCCTGAATCCCCCCAGCGGCGTGAATCGCGTCGACACGGTCGCGTAACTGAAATGGGTCAACGCCGTAGAGCAGATCAATCTCGTACTCTTCGGCGACCTGTTGTTCGAGACTATAAGTGGGCGAATACACGCGATCTACCCCGTCAGCAATCAACGTCTCGGCAATTGCCCGCTGATCGGCAGGCAGCCAATTGTCCTCGCCGCGCCATTCGAGCCATCCGCGCCCGGTCAGCGTGAGTTCAAGCGCCACGGTAATCAGTACGGCGATTTGCAGTAGTCGCCGCTTGAGCCGTTCCGCGCCGTAGCCAGCCAGCAGCGCGACCACTAAGGTCACAATGAGCCATGCCCGCGACGGCACGCGAAACCACAGCAGAAACGGGATAATCTGCGTCAGGAAGTTCCATAGAAACCCATTTGAGCCGAGCGCATACAGCGTGGCGATCAGCGCGGCGATCAGCCAGAAGATCACACGCCGCCGCGCCGTCAGAGCGCCGATTACTGCCAAGATCAGCGGGGCGAGGCCGAGATACGTCAGCACTTCGACGTTACGGTGCGCCTGCGGGATGAACACACCAAGCAAGTATTCCGGTCGCAGCGCGAACACGCCCGCATCAGCGGCGGTCAGCGCAGCGCGAGTGAGGTACGGGCTCCACAGCCACAACGGAATGATCACGGCGGAAGCAATGAGCATAAACAGAATCGCGGGGAGTGCGAACGACCATAGCTGCATCCAGTTTCGCAACTGCGATACTGTCGCTCTTGCAGGCGTGCCGCTGGCTCCCCTCCCTGAATTCGGGGAGGGGACGGGGGTGGGGTCTAGCTTAAAAATACAATAGATCGCGTACCCCCCCGCCAGCACCAGACCAAACAGGCTCAGGCGTACGTCGGCGAGGAACATCAATCCGGCGAACAGCCCCGACGCCCACAGACTGCGCCGCGATCCCGCTGCAGCGCGTTTCACCGCCCACAGCACCCACGGCAGCCATGCCAGCGCATAGACAATGTCGAGGTGCCCGGCTCCAAGATGCCCGACCATGCGTGGCGACAGTCCGTAGGCGATCACGCTCACCCCCGCCGACCACGCGCCCAGTCCGAGAGACCGCGCCAGCTTCCATACTCCCGCGCCAGCGATCAACAGATGCAGCACAATCATGGTATTGATGTGCAGCGCGGGTGGCAGAAACAGCGTCAGCCATTGGAGTGGATAGGCGGTTTTGTTGAGCGGATTCGCAGCAAACGGCTGCCCGCCGAGGATGGTATCGCGCCAGTACGGGAACTCGCCATCGCGCATAACGGATCGCTGCAAGAACAGCGCCGCGCCCCAGTGCGAGGTCGCCGCATCGGAGAAGCGTGCGCCGGGGATGAAGGGCAGACCGAGGGGTTTCACCCCAACGAGAATCAGAAACGCCGCGCCCAACCCCACCAGCAGGAGCTGAACACGGCGCGCCTCGGTTACTTGAATCGAGCGAGCATCAACGCGCATACACCGTCACACCGCCGATTTCCGCGACGACGTTGAGCTGATCCCGACACGGTGCCGGGCCAAACTGCACTTCCTCCGGGCCATAGAGTACGTAGCGCACGTTATGCTCGTCAAGAATCGCAGAGCAGTCGCTCGTGCCCGCATACCAGTCGAGCACTTGCTGCCGCTTGACCGCCGCGTTGAGCGTCTCAAATGGGTGACCATACACGACGCGTGTCTCCGCCCAACCGGGAATCCACGCGCTGACAACAGGTGACGCCAACACAACATCACTGCTGGAACTGTGTTCATTCACCCACTCGTAGGCGACATAGTAGTCGTGTTCGAGGAACACGCCGACCGCCGTTCCGGGGTCACCGCTGAGCGCGGGCAGCACGACCGGGAGGAAAAGCACGAAAATCTGGCTGACGGCCATCAACGGGATAACGAGGGCGAAAACGTACGAACGCACCCGGCGGTTGATCCGTGTGATCCACACATCTTCGACTGCACGCGTTGCGAAATAAGCGATCGGGAGCATCATGCCGACCGCGAAGCGCCGCCCGGCACCTGTCGGCAGGTACATCACGACCAGAATTGCCACCAACCACAGCACGACCAAGCGGTCGCCGTCGCGCTCAAATCGCGTGATGCCGCGTATGAACCCAGGCAGACCGAGCAGCAGCGGTATGCCCAAGCCGATGAGCAGCGCGATGGGCGCCGGCGCCGGGTTGATGTTCTGGCGATTCCATTCGGCGAAGCCGGGATTGTAGGTGATGATCAGCGCGTAATAGACCGCAATCGGCAGTGCAGGCAACACGAGCGCCAACCCGAAGCGCACGAGGCGCGGCGACAGCTTACGTTGATCGCGCCAATCGAACAGCCCGAAGAGCGCCGCGGCCATGCCAAACGGAATGAGCGCGTGCGGGTAGAGGATGGCGAGCGCCAGGCTGAGCAGCGCGATCAGCGGAACTGCGCGATCCAGCGCTGGGTCTTGGTCCGCGCCGGGACGGAATGCCAGAATAAAGTACCCGGCTAGGAGCGCGAGACACGCGATCGTCAGAGGAAAGTGGACATTTACGAAGGTACTGTAGAGTGGGTAAACCTCCGGCACCGTGATATCGGGAAAGCTGACATCCTGCAGCAGCGGCGTGAAAAACCAACCCAAACCGGAACCGAGCGCCGCGATTACGAAGAACACACGCCGCGCGCGGATCTTCGTCCACACCGCCGCGCCGAGTTGATACAGGCTGATATACATGAACAGCGCCGCGAACACGCGCGCTACATGGAAGATGACCACCGCGGGCACGCTCATTACCCGGGCGATATGCCCGAGCAGCGGGTACAGCCCTTGTAAGAACGCGCCGGGGTAAGTCTCGGAGGTATGCTGGAAAAACGTCACCCAGAGCCCGCGTTCACCTTGCACAATCTTCGAGAGGTAGGTTGCGCCATCGAGGTAGTTATGCAGCGCCCCCATAAACTGCCACTCGGATGTTCCAGTCAGCGCCATCCAGACCAGCGGAGCGAACGCCAGTAAGATCAAACCGCTGGCGACAATAATCACCCATCGCCACTCTGAGGCGATGATGTGGACAGCCTGTCTTGATTGCATCGAGTTTATCCTAATCGATGTGGGTTCTGACCACGTAATCTGAGGCATGGATGCTCCCCGATGAGAATATACCGCATTTTGCGTGTGTGCTGCACGTTACCATTGTAGACGGAACTCGTCGGCTATAATCTCAAGGAATCTCCCGGAATTGTTCAAACTCAATTACGTAAAAACACGTTCCCCCGTTACAATGAGGGAGACTGGCTGTCTAGAGGAGCAAGTGCGATGGAATTTAACGGTCAGAATTTCGCTGCCGGGTTGCTGGCGGGCTGGCTAAGTGCTTATGTCATTTATCGATCACGCCATCAGCTTAAGGCGCTGCGGGAAGCGGCCGGGCAAAGCGCGCAAAATGTCCAGAAATCGGCGACGCGCAGCGCGGACAGCCGCTACATCTCTGACTTGATTGAACGCTGCGAAACCTCGCACCTTGCCGGTCAGTTCACCAAGCTGTCGAGTGTGCTGGTTGAACCGCGCTTTCTGCCTGCGCCGGAATTCGCCAGTCCCAGCGAGGATGTCGCCTATAACATTTACCGTGTCGTACCGACCATTCACGACCACCCGTATCTGCACGCGCCCTATCAGGTGCAAACGCTGAGCATCAACGACCTTGCGCTCGGCAATCATGCGATTGCCCTGCTCGGTCTGCCGGGCAGCGGACGCAGCACCGCGCTCCAAGCCATCGCCCTGCATGCGCTGAATCGCGTGCGCTTCGAACCTCCGCCCGACAAAGTGCAGGCGAAACTCGATGCCGCCGAAGCCGCGCTGGCCGAAAAAGAACGCGCCGTGCGCATCAAAGAGCGCGTGCTGATCGAACAGAAGGCGAAAGAGCGCCTCGCCAACGAGCAAGGCGAAAATTACGAGGCCGCCGCTGACGAACAGGTCAAAAACGAAATCCCACTGTTCCGCCGCTTGATGCCGCTCTACCTGCACCTTTCTGATCTACACCTCCAGAGTCCGGAACATGGTCAGGAAGCCGACCCCGCCGAATTGATCGTGCGCGGCGTGCAGCACACCGTCCGCCGCGTGACGGCCAGCACCATCCCGCGCCAGCTCTACAGCCGCCTGAACAAGGGTCAGGTGCTGCTGCTGATCGATGGCTACGATGATCTGCCGGAATCTGAACGTCCGGCGGCGCTCGCGTGGCTGCAAGGCATGCTGCAAGAGTATAAGCACAACTTCTTCATCGTCGTCGGCCCCGCCGAAGGCTACGGCAGCCTGACCAACCTCGGCTTCACGCCCGTCTTCATGCGTCCGTGGAGCGACCTTGACTTGGAACGCGGGACGGAACGATGGGGGGAAGCATGGGTGCAGACCGCGCGCAAGATGGGCAACCGCCGCGCCAGCAAGCCGACCCCTGAGCAGATGGCGATTGCCCGGAAGAGCGGGCGCGCCTTGTCGACTGTCGAAGCGACGCTCAAAATATGGGGGACGTATGCCGACGACACGGAAACGATCGGTGCGGAAGGCTGGATACGCGCCTACCTGAAGCGCCACAAGGTCACCGCTGAGCTCATTCAGCAGCTAGCGCCGCTCGCCGCGCTCCAGCTTGACGAGGGCTATATCACGGTCGCTCGTCTCCAAGCGCTGGCGCTCGGCACCACTGAACTGGGCGGCACACCGACCGACGACGCCATCCCCGAACCAGAACTTGAAGCACCACCCGCTGCGCCTGCTAAAGGCAAACGCGGCAAGAGCAAAGACGGTGAAGCCGAAGACGAGGCTGAAACTACCGTTCAGGGTCGTCTGCTGACGACGCTCAAGCGCAGCGGTGTGCTCTTTCACTGGAAAGGCAACCGCTACACCTTCCGCTCTCCGATCATCGCGGCCTATCTCGCCAGTTTGACGCTCAAGCCGGAAGATTTGCCCGCGAAGCTCAACAGCCCGGCGTGGCAGCCCGCCCTCGCCTTTAGCGCGCTGCATGTCAAGCTGGATCGCATTGTGGCGGAGCGCATGAAAACCACGCCCGATCTTCTCAATGACAATGTGATCGATATGGCGCGCTGGCTGGCCTATGCCCCGCCCGATGTGCAGTGGCGCGGCCCCTTGATCAAACAGCTAGGGACGATGCTCACGCAGCCCAACCAGTACCCACACATCCGCGAACGCGCCGCCGCCGCCTTGATCGATGGCCGTGATCGCAACACGCTGGTCGCCTTCCGCCTGGCGGTGCGTAACGCCGACCCGAGCGTACGTCGTCTCGGCTGCCTTGGGTTGGGCGCTCTGGCCGAACCGGAAGGCCAGAAAGACCTGCTGCCCCTGCTCAACGATCAGGAGGAAGATGTGCAGTTGTCTGCCGGGATGGGCCTCGGCGCCATCGGCACCGAAGACGCGCTCTCGGCGATGGTCGAAGCGTTCGTCGCGGGTACGGAACCGCTGCGCCGCGCCATGGCGGAAGCCTTCGCCGCCCTCCCGCATGACGGCTACGAGATCATCTACGAAGGCGCAAACTCCGAAGACATGCTGCTGCGCCGCGCGGCGATCTTCGGACTGCGCCGCATTCGCACCACATGGGCACTGATCGCCATCTATCGCGCGTTCCTTGAAGACGAACAATGGTACGTCCGCTCGGCGGCGCAAGAAGCCTTCCAAGAGATTCAGTATGGTAAGGTGACGAACCCGACGGTCGGTTATCCGGCACCGGAAACCATCGAGTGGCTGCAAGAATGGGCAGCGGAGAAAGGCGAGCAGATCCAGACCAGCGACGCCGCTATCCAGATGCTGCTGCGCGCGCTGCAGGAAGGCGAACCCGGCATCAAGCAGTTGGCCGCGCTCGACCTCGGCCAGTTGGGCTTCGTAACCAATATTAAAGCGCTGTACACGGCACTGCGCGACGGACGCGACGATGTCCGCGGCGCGGCGCACCGCGCGCTGGCCTATTTCCAGCAGACGCTTGGCGAAAAACTACCCTCAGCGATTTAACCTGCACAACAGGCGACCCGCAGTCGGGTCGCCTGTTTTACCCCAATCTCTGAAGTCTCTATGTCTCGTCTAACCACAGGGTATCTGATCGGGCTCGTCGGCATCATCATCTGGTCGACGACGGGCATCCTGATCGGCTACCTGCTCACCGCCTATGCCCTGCCCGCACTGTTACTCGCGTTCTGGCGCAATCTGTTCGCCTGTGTGGCGCTCCTCCCCGCGCTGATCCTTACACGGCGGCGGTGGCCGCGCATCGAGCGGCGCCAGGTGCGCTTTTACGCCGTTTACGGCCTGCTGCTGGCGTTGTTCAACTCAGTGTGGACGGTCTCAGTCCAAGCGAACGGCGCAGCGGTCGCAACCGTGCTTGGATACAGTTCGGCGGCTTTCACCGCGGTCTTCGCCTGGTGGTTATTCGGGGAACAACTGCGCCTGCCCAAGATCATCGCAGTGACGCTCAGCTTAATCGGCTGCATCATGGTCGCGAACGCCTACGACCCGGCGATGTGGAACATCAACCCGGTTGGCATCACTACGGGTTTAGGAACCGGAGTACTGTTCGCGTTCTATAACCTGATGGGCAAGTCAGCCGCGCAGCGCGGACTCGACACGTGGAATTCACTGCTCTACTCATTCGCGTTTGCCACGCTCTTCACGTTCCTGTTCAACCTGCTGCCAGGGACGAGGGCTGTCATCGTGCCCGATCTCCCGCTCGACGGCTGGTTGATCCTCATACTGCTCTCGTTTGGGCCAACAGTGTTGGGGTTTGGTCTGTACACCGCCTCGATGCGCTACCTCTCCGCCAGCACAGCCAGCTTGCTCGCCACGCTCGAACCCGCGTTCACAGCAGTAGAAGCCTACCTGTGGCTCGGCGAACGCCTGAGCGTCGTACAGATTGTTGGCAGTCTGGTGATTCTGGCCGGAGTCATGCTGGTGCGGTTGGAAAAAGAACCGGAGACGGCTAAGGCGTCGTCTCCGGTGTGATTTCTGGGGTATTTTCAGCCGTCGGCAGCGCTTCATTAGCGGGATCGCAGCGCACGACGCGGTCAAAATCCGTGTGGAACACGTATTGCCGTTCGCCCGCCTCTAGCAGAATGCGATAGCCGCCGACTTCCATCGGCGTCGCTGTTTGATCGGGCAGCGGACAATTGAGCGCGCTGTCCGTCCACGTGACAGCCTGCACTTCCACAAGCTGCACGCGCTGCTGCGGCAGATCGAGCTCCTGCGCGACTTCGCGCCGGGCAATGCCGACGAGCGCGGCCGCAACCGGATCCTGCGCGATCAAGGCTTCGCCGGACGCCGGCGTGGCGGTGTGCGTCGGAACGACATCCGCGGGCGCGGGCAGACCAGCAGAAGTAGCCGTTGGCGGTGCTGCCGTCGGGACATCCGTCGCCGTGGCTGGAATCAAAGATGCTGTCGGCACCGGCGTGTTCTCACTGGAACACGCGGCCAGCAAGAGAATGGCAGCAAAAATGAGGCTAGGATGGCGCATAGTTATGAATTGGTGAGCAGTTGGTCAACCTGATCTGTATTCAAACCCATGATGGTGACAATTTTGTCGCGGCCGCTCGCCCCGGCGACAATTTCCAGTTGGTTGACGGAGATTTCCAGATGAAAAGCCAGCGCTGCTAGAACTTCCTCGTTCGCCTCATCACTCCCAGCCGCTTCCGCCATCAAACGAATCTTGACGACTTTGTGCTCGCCATCTTCCTGGATCCCCACAAATTCGGTCTTCTCGGCTTGCGTGACCACGCGAACGGTGATGAACGCGCCACTCCGCGCATCGGTTATCTCGAACTTGCGATTGTTGGGCATGGGTCTGTTCTCTTTACCGATTTATAACCTATCATGACTACATGGTATCATGGCCTTTATTCTATGAAAAGTAAAGGCTCTCATGAAGATTGCGGCAGAATTGAGATTACATTGGGATGCGTAGCCACGCATCCCTCAGCTTTCGCGGTTTAGACAAGAACCTGCATCAACACCTGAATGATCAGGAACACGATCAACGGGCTGAAGTCGAAGCCGCCCATATCCGGCAGCGCCTTGCGAATCGGCGCCAGGATCGGTTCCGTCACGTCGATCAAGAACCGGGCTATCGGATGTGACCGATCCAACCCCGGCAGCCAGCTCATTAACACGCGCGCCAGCAAAATCAATTCAAACAGCCACAGCACTGTGATCAGGATATTCATTGCTGCTGTCCTCTACCTCTCTCCAAAGATTGCTCTACCAATCCGAACCAGAGTCGCGCCTTCTTCCACCGCGACCGGATAATCGTCGGTCATGCCCATGCTGAGATCCGGCAGCGGCACACCCAGTGACTCCGCCAGCCGATCCCGCAATTCGCGCAGACCCGCAAATACTGGGCGCGCGTCTTGCATGTCCGGCACAATCGGCGCCATCGTCATCAGGCCGCGCACGTTTAAGCCGGGCAGCGCGCAGATCTGACGCACTTCCTCCCACACTGCCGCGCGCACGGCAGGATCGGTCTGCCAGCCGAACGCGGGCAGGCCGCCTTTACTCTCCTCGCCGGAAATATTGATCTCCAGCAGCGCGTCGAGTGTGCCGCCGCGCTCCGTGACGGCACGAGCAAGCTTATCCGCCAGCTTCAGCCGGTCGACCGAATGCACTACGTTGAACAGCGGCGGCACATCCTTCGCCTTGCGGCTCTGAATGTGGCCGATCATGTGCCAAGTGACTACGGCATTCACCTGGGGAATCTTCGACTCAGCTTCTTCTACGCGGTTTTCGCCAAAACGTTGCACGCCCGCTGCTGCCGCTTCGAGTACCAGCGCCGCAGGGTGCGTTTTGCTCACGGCTATGAGCGTGACCCCCGCTGGATCCCGCCCGGCCCGCGCGCAGGCTGCCGTAATCGTCTCTTGAACGCGCTGAATGTTATCCGCAATGCTCATAGCGCAATCACCGCGCCGAAGCGCCCGGTCTTCCCTTTCTCCTGTCGATGCGAGAAGAATTCGTCGACATGCTCGGCGGTGCACAAGCCCGCCACCTCGATATGTTCGCTCAACACTCCCGCCCGTTCCAAATCAAGCTGGTTGGCCGCCCACAGATTGAGGTAAGCCGTGCCATCCGTCGGGTCACGCCGAACCAAACCCGCAGTCGTGCCGAAGTGCTCCTGCACAGCGGCAAACACTTCCTCACCGACCTGATACTTATTCGGGCCAATCGCTGGGCCGATGCCCGCGCGGATATCCGCCGGGTCGCAGCCATAGGCGCTGACCATCGCGCGAATCACGATCCCGGCAATCCCCTGCACCGTCCCGCGCCAGCCCGCGTGCGCAATCGCGATCACACCTTTACGCGGGTCGTGATACAGGATAGGTGTACAGTCGGCAAAGCGCATCGAGAGCGGGAGATCGACGCGGTCGGTCATCAGCCCATCGGCATGCGCTAGCCAGCGGCGACCGCTCACCGGTTGATTGGCGATCACCACGTCGGCACTGTGCACCTGCCAGACGGTGCAGGCTTTCGCATCGTCCACGTCCAGCGTCGCGTACATCCGCTCGTGATTCTGCCGCACCGCCTTCGGGTCATCGCCGACATTGCCGCCCAGATTCAACGAGGCGAACGGAGCGCGGCTCGCCCCGCCCTGCCGCGTGAATATTCCATGCCGAATCCCCGCCCACCCGTCGAAGCGGTAGTAGGTCAGCCCTTCGCGTGTCACTCGTTCCAAATGCCACCTCCACAACCTGCGGAGATTATACTCTCTCTCGTGTGTGTAACGATACGGTTTGTTAACCTTAACTTTTAACGCTATACTGCCTAGACCAATATAGCGTTATACTTCTGATAAACGTGAGCGAGACACTTTGATAATCCAAGAGATCAGAACAGGGAAAGGAGAGGGCGGACGGCTGTTCATGGGAATAGCAAGCCGCACACTTCATGATTGATCGCAGAGAGCGCCGCGCACCGCAAATAATCTCCGTGTTGATCGTCGACGATCATCCCCTCTTTCGCGAGGGACTGCAAATCGCGCTCAACTCGGAAGATGATATTACCGTGATCGGACAGTGTGCTGACGGTCAAGTTGCCTTGCAGCAAGCGCAGCAACTGCGCCCGGATGTTGTTCTACTGGATGTCAATTTGCCGTCGATCAATGGGCTGCAGGTTGCGCGCCAGCTCAAAGCTGAAGCTCCTCACATCGCCGTTGTCATGTTGACCGCCTACCATGACTCCGAGCAGGTTCTGCACACCATGCGCGCGGGGGCTTCCGCCTACTGCCCGAAAGATATCACTCCGGACGATCTCATTGAAGTCATTCATGTGGCGGCCGCCGGTTATTACATCGTCGGCAACCAGCGGATGGACGCCGATCAGCTCGCCTCATGGATCAACACGCGGATGGAAACGCTGAACGCGCCGTACATTATTGACCCTGACGAGCACTACATCCCCCTCAGCCCCCGCGAAATGGAAATTCTCGAGTTCGTCACGAACGGGTTGAGTAACAAAGAGATTGCCAACCGGCTCAAAATCAGTCAGCAGACCGTGAAAAATCACATGACCTCGATCTTGAAGAAGCTCAACGTCCAAGATCGCACGCAAGCCGCCGTTCATGCGCTGCGGAACGGTTGGGTGCGGATTCACGGTGAAGGTCAAAAAAGTACTTCCGCGAAAGGGTAAGCGATGGATAGAGAATTACGCGGAGAAACCCGCGCCCGCGATGAACTTGTGGATATGCTGATCACTGAACTAAAGCGTATTCGCGACAAGCTGACGGAACTCAAGATCCAGATCGATCAGACGCAAAACGTCGTCGAGCGTGAACAGACGCGCAATGCTGACATTTTCACCGAACTCAATACGATCAAAGATAACCTTGAGACGGTTCCCCGTCAGGATATTCGCGCCAAATACGATGAGGCCATCGAAGCGCGCTTCCGTCTGACGACCATGCGCGGTCAGCTCGAAAAGTTCCAGAGCACGCGGGAATATCTCGAACGCGAACAGCAGATGTATTCGCAGATGCTGAATCGTCTGCAAGGCATCGAAGACCTGCCGCAGCCGCAGGACGACAACAAGGATGTCGGCACCAAGGGACCGATCAACATTGTGCGCGTGATTCAGGCGCAGGAAGAAGAACGGCAGCGCCTCGCCCGCCAGATGCACGACGGCCCGGCGCAGTCGCTCACCAACTTCATCCTGCAAGCTGAAATCTGCCAGCGGCTGTTTGACCGCAACCCGGCGCGCGCGGCAGAAGAGCTCGACAACCTGAAGAACGTCGCCAGCATCACTTTCCAGAAGGTGCGCGACTTTATCTTCGATCTGCGCCCAATGATGCTGGACGACCTCGGCGTGATTCCGACCGTACGCCGCTATGTCGATTCGTTCCGTGAGAAGAATGACATCCAGATCAAGCTGGATATTCTCGGCGAAGAACGACGTCTGCAAACGCACCGCGAGGTGATGATCTTCCGCGGCATTCAGGAGCTGATGGGGCATGCGCGCGATTATGCGAATGCCACCGATATCAGCATTCGTCTGGATATTGGCAACAACGTGGTCAAGATCGTCGTGGACGACAATGGTCGTGGCTTTGATACTGAATCGGCCTTTTCCAACGAAGACGGCCACAGCCAGGACCCGCGCATTCAGGGCTTGATCACACTCAAAGAAAAATTCGAGTTGATCAAAGGATCGGTCAGCATCATCAGCGGCGAGACGGATGGCACATCCGTCCGGATTGAACTGCCCACCAGCGATTAAGCGCAGTGCAGTACATTAGGCCTAGTGAGGCATATTACTCTTCACTATACACTAACGTAAAGGCACATTGCGCTTGATCCTCGCTTAATTTCTTAATTAGTGCTGCGGACTCGCACACTCCATTGATCCCAACGGAGGCAAGTTTTTATGGGACGTTTACGCATATTTCTGATCATTGCCATTCTGATCATCGTGGTGGCCATTGTGGTAGTGGTCGTACTGCCTGGACTTGGTGGCGGAACGCAGGTTGCCCAACAGCCGACGCCAGATCCGAATGCGCCGATCATTAACGAAGTCCAGGAAGATCCGGCCGCGACGCCGCTCCCCACTGCAACGCCCATTGTCTTCGTTGACATCGTGGTCGCTGTGCAGGAAATCCCGCGCGGTATGGTGATCCCGCCGAACGCCATTCAACTGCGCCCGTGGCCGCAGTCGGTCGCGCCTTTTAACGGCGTCACCAACATCGATGACGTCATTGGCAAGCGCGCACGCACCGACATTTTCCGTGAACAGCCGATCCTTTCGAACATGGTGGTCGACGACCTGACGGGCGCAGCGCGTGTCGGTTCCGATGCGGCTGCTGTGCTCCCGGAAGACCTCGTCGCCGTTGCGATCCCCATGGATCGTCTGACCGGTATTGCCTACGCACCGCAGGATGGTGACCGCGTTGATCTCATCATCTCCCTGCTCTTCGTCGATATGGACGAAGACTTCCAGAGCATTCTGCCCAACAGCCTGCGTCTGTTCCGCGTGACCGATGAAGGGATCGAACTCCTCGAACCGATTGAAGGCCGCCCGGACAGCACCAGCCTGGGTTCGGTGATCGTCGCGCCGAGCGAACGCCAACGTCCGCGTCTGGTGACACAGCGCACGATTCAGGATGCGCTGGTCGTTCATGTCGGCAACTTCCCGTACGATGGCCGCTTCATCGGTGTGCCGCCAACGCCCACCCCCGTGCCATCAGATAACGCCGAAGGCGAAAATGGCACGCCGCCGCCGCCCACGCCCCTGCCCCCGCGCCCCGACATCATCACCTTGGGTGTGACGCCGCAGGAAGCTGTCGTGATAACGTGGATGATCGAAGCGCGTATTCCGATCACGCTGGCGCTGCGTTCCGCGAGCGCAACTGCCCGCACGGCGACGACCGAAGTGACCCTCGACTATGTGATGGGTCAGTACGGAATTACCCTGCCCGGCAAGCGCCCCTTTAGCATCGAACCGGCCATTCGGAGCATCCGCCAACTTGTGACCGACGGCTTGATCAGTCTGTCTGATGGTGGCTAGTAAGAAGCATTTAGAAATGGCGAGATAAGCCTATGTCGAATAGACCCCAGGGCGGGGACGTCATCAGCGTGTTAATCGTTGATGACATCCCCGAAACCCGCGAAAATATCAAGAAGCTGCTCGCGTTTGAGGAGCAGGAATTCAAAGTCGTGGGCTCGGTGGGCACAGGACGCGAAGCGATCAAGGCCGCCATGGAAACGCGCCCCGACATCGTGATTATGGACATCAATATGCCGGACATGGACGGCATCAAGGCGACGAGCGAGATTACGAAGGCTTTGCCGACGACCGCCGTCATCATGATGTCAGTCCAGACCGACATGGACTACATGCGTAAAGCCATGCAGTCCGGCGCGCGGCAGTTCCTCGGCAAACCCATTACGCCCGACGAACTCTATAACACGATCCGCGAAGTCTTTCGCAGCACCGACGCCATTCGCCGCCAAGCGCGCCAGATGGCGGACATGCCGCTCCAGGCCACCCCGGCGAAAGCCATCAGCAGCGACGACGGTGACGGAATCGCCCGCGCCGGGCACATCATTGTCGTGTACAGCCCCTCGGGCGGCACCGGCAAAACGATGCTGGCGAGTAACCTCGCCTCCGGCCTGATGAAGAAGGGCATCCGCGTGCTGCTGGTCGACGCCGACCTGCAGTTCGGTGATGTCGGGGTATTCCTCAAGCTGCAGTCGCAGTCAACCCTGCTCGATCTCGTCAGCAAGATCGACGACCTCGACCCTGACTTCTTTGACAGCGTCGTCTCGACGCATGACAGCGGCTTGAAAGTGCTGCTCGGCCCGCAGCGCCCGGAATACGCAGAAGATGTCGAATCCGTTCCGGCGTCCGTGTCGCGGATCATCGAGAAGATCGCGGGCGGCTACGACTTCATCGTCGTGGACACCAGCGCGCGGATTGACGAACAGCTCCTGTCGCTCACCGACATCGCCTCGAAGATCGTACTTGTCGCGACGCCGACGCTCGCCAGCGTTAAGAATGCGCGCTTCGTGCTCGACCTCTTCGACAAGATGAACTACGCGCCGGAAAAGACGCTGTTCGTACTGAACAAAGTTGAAGACGAGCGTGCGCGGGATCGCGTGACGATTCCGACTGAGACGATTGAGAAGTATATTAAGCGTCAGGTGATCGCGAAAATCCCGATCGGCGAACAGATGATCCTGAGCGCGGTCAACAAGGGGATTCCGGTGATCGCCTCCAAAGAGCGCACGAAGTCACCTGTCAAAGAACTGATCGCCTTCGCCGATCAGATGTTCACCATGCTCATGGGTGGGCAATCTGAGCAAGAGGCGCAGGAGAGTGATGATAAGAAGAAGTCGTCGAAAATCGGGTTTGGCCGTCGTTAGTGGTTTAGGGAGTGCATGGTATGTCATTACTCAAACGCATTGAAAAAGGCGGCGGCAGCGGTAGCAGCGGCGGCAGTGGCGGCAGCG
>JAYRZU010000079.1:0-29023 GCA_041916315.1 Anaerolineae bacterium | reverse complement strand
GCTTTGTACCAGTCGTCCACAACGACATACAATGTAGTGAAGAAGGTATCCAAGTCCATGTTCCACTCCTTGTTTGGCGACAAAAAGTGTACTGGTTGGATACCTTCTTCACTACCGGACAACCCTATTTAGGGGTGAGGTGAGACAAAATGGCGATTCTGAAATTTCCCCCCGACAATTACTCACTTTGTCTCCACACATGCAAGGAAAACTTAAATGGAACTGGAAGCCTTTCGCCGCTGGACGCAGCGCCTCATCGACAATCTGAAACAGGATGAGCGTGTACTCGGGTTGGTGATGCTGGGATCAGCCGCGGAGATCCGCCGCATTCCGGACGCGTGGTCGGATCACGACTTCTTTGTGATCACGCAGCCCGGCGTGCAGGAAGCCATGCGGGTAAATCTCGATTGGCTGCCCGACGCCGAGCAGATCGTGCTGCGTCCACGCGAAACTGAGCATGGCCTCAAAGTGCTGTTTGCCGACGGCCACGTGATTGAATTTGCCGTGTTTGATCTGGAAGAAGTCCACCGCGCACGGGTCAACGATTACCGCGTGCTGTTCGAACCCGCCGACGGCTCGATCAGCGCGTCGGTGCGCCAATCTGAGGAGCGGGATGCGTCCGCGCCGCCGTTTGACCACGGGCGCGAAGCTGAACTGCTGCTGTCATTGGTGGTCATTGGGAGTGGACGCGTGGCGCGTGGCGAAGTGCTGGTCGGGTCGCGCTTCATCAAGGATTTCGCGCTCTCGGCCTATTTGCGCCTGCTGGCAAATCAGGTGACGCCTGCGCCGGGTTCGATTCCTGATAATCTTGATCCGTTCCGCCGCGTCGAGCAGTGCTACCCGCAGATCGCGCCGCGCATCCATGCGCTGCTGCTGCTTCCGCCGCTCGCTGCGGCGACGGCGCTGGTCGATCTGGCGGTAGGCACACTGCATTCGCTGCCAGCAGCGGCGCTGCCCGTCGTGCGGAGCGAAATCGAGCGGGCGAAGAACTACAACGGGTAGATATTGATTCCGAGGGCGGTTGCTAGGGCGACCAGCAGCGGCGCGATGATCAACGCGGGCAGAAAATTGGCGATGCGCGGCTGTTTGATGTCGAGCAGGATGAGCGACAAACCGATCAACATCAAACCGCCAACGCCCGTCATCTCGTTGATCATCGGGTCGGTCATCACCTGTCCGATCTGGCTCCCAATCAGCGCGAGGCCACCCTGCACCACGAGCACCGTGATCGCGCTGAAGCCCACGCCAATCCCTAGGCTGGACGCGAACGCCAGCGCGGCGAACCCATCCAGCGTGCTTTTGATCGCCAACTGCTGAAAGCCGAGCGCCAGGCCCATGCCATCCTGCATCGAGCCGACGAAGGTCAGCGGGCCGATGCAAAAGACGAGGCTGGCGGTCACAAAGCCGTTGATGAAGCGCACACGGTCTTTGGCATCAGAGGTGTGTCCGCCTGCGCGAGTTTGCAGCCACGCGCCGAGCTTCTCAAAAGCGACGTCGAGGCGCAGCAATTCACCGATGATCGCGCCGATCACCAGACTGAGCAGCGGAATGATGATGTTGCCGCTCGCGCCTGCGTTGCTGATGCCCACATACAGAGTCACCAACCCTAAGCCGGTGATCACAGTCTGCTGAATGCGTTCCGGTAAGCGATTGCCGATCAGCAGGCCCAGCGCTGTGCCGATCAGCACCGTGACGATGTTGAGAATGGTCCCGCCCACGCTGTTCCTTTACTCGATGAATTCGTGACGCAGCAGCGAATATAGCAGCAAATCGTGATAGTCACCCCAGTCCCAGTACTGTTCGCGCAGCCGTCCTTCAAACTTAAAGCCGAGCTTTTCCAGCACGCGCATCGACGCTGGGTTGTCGGCGCTCACATCCGCTTCGACCCGATGCAGCTTCATGTGGTCGAAGCCGAAGCGGATGATCGCCCGCAGCGCCTCGGTCATGATGCCCTGTCCCCAGTGCGCCTGAGCAAGATCATAGCCGATGGACGCGCGCTCGTCTTTGCGAATCCAGTAGTTGTAGCCCACCATGCCGATCACCCACGCGGGCTCCTCTTGGAGCGTGATGCCCCAGCGCAGCTCGTACAGATCAGGGTAGTTCCATTTGATGTTGCGGATCAGTTCGCGGGCTTGCTCCACATCCGTGTACGGCGCGCCGATGTTATGGCGCGTCACCTCGATGTCACCGCGAATCATGAATACCGCTTCCGCGTCCGTTTCCAGCAGTTCCCGCAGAATCAAGCGCGGCGTTTCCAGCGTCGGGAAGGTTTTGAAATCGTAGTCGGGCTGGATCAACGTAAACGGCGCTCCTTACTGCCATTGCCGAGCCGCTCCCGCGTCGCGCCGAGGGGTTTGCCGCCGATCTCGCCACGCAGCATCGCTTCGTAAAATGCCTCATCATAGCTGCGCGTCTTCACCACGACCGGCATCGGCACAGCGTGCCCCATGATGATCGCCTGCTGTTTCGTATCCAGACGCGAAAGTACTTCGCGCAAGCCCGCTGCCCCGCTGATCCCAGTCAGTACAGCGTTGATGTCGCGCTCGTTGTCGAGCAGGGCCGTCACGCGCGTCCCCACCTGACTTAAGACTTCTTCGTCGATTCCGCTCGGGCGTTGATCCACGATCAGCAGCGTGACGTTGTACTTACGCATCTCGCGGGCGATGATGCCGAACGTCGTCTGACTGGCGATCTTCGGGTCGAGGAACTTGTGCGCCTCTTCAATCGTGATCAGGAGCTGCGGCGGTTCCATCGAAGCATCGCCCATCGCGCGCTCGACCTTGTCGATGTACAGGCTGTGAATACGGCGCGTCAGGTAGTTGGCGACGAGCATGTAGGCTTCGAGCGAATTGCCATAGCGCCCGAATTCGAGCACCACACTGCGCCCGCCTTCCAGCAGCTTGACGATCTGCGCGACGCTGTCGCCAGGGGATTGGGGCACAAGGAACTGCCAGCGTTCGAAACGCTGCAAGCGCCGCTGCAAACCGACAAACGTCCCCGAACGGATCGGCGTGGTTTGTTCGATCTCGTCGATGTCTTCGTTATTCGCGTTGATCGTCCGCTCGATCCACCGTTCGCCCCAGCGCTTGGCAACCGTGCGGGCCGCATCAAGCATGGCATCAGTCAAGCCCATCGTTTCGCGCAGCGCTTCGATGTCCTCCGGTTCGACCTCGTCATAGCCGAGCTTGACCTCAAAATCGACTTTCGCATTGCGCTTGAGCGACGACTCGGGATCAAGCGTGCAAATGCTTACCTTGTCGTTGAACAACTGCTTCAAGCCCTTGACGCGCGGGCCGCCTTCGTTGGTCGCTTCCCAGCCGTAGTCGTTGTGCATATCGAAGATCAGGTTGACCGCCGCGTTGCGCTGAATGATGCCCGCGATCAGCAGGCGGGTGAGGAAGCTTTTGCCTGTGCCGCTCTTGCCGAACACGCCCACCGAGCGTTCGACAAGTTTTTTCAGATTCAGGTTGATCTGCGTCTCTTCCAGTTCGAGCGGCGCCCCGACATTGAAGTTCATGCCCTCTTCTTCGCCGAAAACCGCGTTCACGTCCTCGACCGTGGCGTTCATGACGCGCATGAAGTGACCGGGAATGGTTTTGACGGGCTTGGGCTTGGGGTGACTTTCGGTATCGTCAATTGAGAGCATGGGCTGCGCGTGGATTTTGCCATAAGCCGCCGTCCCGATGTAAATCGCCTCGAAAAATGGGTCGCTGATGTCCGGCGGCGCGTTTTGAATGTCCGGGTTGCTACTATCCAACACGACGTCGGTGATCATGCAGAAGAAGCGCCGCTGATGCCCGTGGACGACGATATAACGCCCAACTGCCAGTTCTTCCACCGACTGACCGCTGTCCAGCTTGATCACCAGCCCTTTGCTCAATGAGCCGCTGACGACCACCCCGAGCCGCGCCTCGCTGTCCAGCAGGCTGACGCGCCCGGCTCTTGGGAACATCTGTTCTAAATCGATGGAATTATTGGATAGAGACATATGCACACCAACCTATACATTTTAGCCTGTTGGGGATGGTTGTATTATACCATGAATCGGCGCACAATGGGTGTGACTCCGGTAGTTTGAGGACATAGTGATGAGCGCATTACCCAAGAAAAATCATCGGGAAATGACTGAGGAAGAGTACCTCGCATTTGAACGCGCCAGCCAGTTCAAACATGAATACCGGAACGGCGAAGTCGTCGACATAACTGGGGCGAGTGAACGGCATAACCTGATTTCAGGCAGCACCTATGTTGCCCTCTATAGTCAACTACGTGGTCGCCCGTGCAAGGTTTACACCAACGATATGCGTGTAAAAGTTCGCCAAGCGCGTCTCTACACCTATCCTGACATTGCGGCGGTCTGCGGAGAAGCCCGGTTCTCTGATGACACATTCGACATGCTCATCAATCCCACGATTATCATTGAAGTCCTCTCACCTTCAACGGAGACCTATGACCGCGGTGAGAAATTCCAGAACTACCGCAAGCTTGTTTCGCTGCAAGAGTATGTCCTGATCAGCCAAGTCAGCCCACATATCGAACGCTTCACGCGCCAAGATAATGACCAGTGGCTGTTGACAGAAGCCAAAGGGCTGGACGCTGTTATCGAACTGGCCTCAATTGGCTGTACGCTAAAGCTCGCCGAAGTCTACGAGCAGATCGATTTCAGCGATACAGCGCCTTGAGCAGATCGCGTTTCCGTAAGTTGGCGCGAAAATCCGTGCTGTCGCTGAACTGATCGACGCTGCCGATCAGCGCCTGCTGCGCGATGCGCTTGACCTCCGGATCGCTGACAACCTTGACCAGCGAATCGGCGAAGCGATCGCCGTGAATCACATTGAACGGGCGACCATGATAGCGTGTTACATCCGTCGGCAGCGGCTCGGTAACGCCGAGTTCGTTGTGCATTTTGGCAACCGTCTCATAGGCATGGCACAGATGTGCCTCGCGCTGATGCCAGCCCTGAGCAGACAAAGCTCGATGAAAGATCGGCGTGAGGGTTGATGCGCACTTGAGCCGCGCAAATGCCGTGCCGTACCATTTGGGATACGGCGCATAAACCCGCTCCATGAGGAAGCACAAGAACATCAGATCGCGGATGAGCCGCGCGGTGATCACCCGCGAGCCGAGTTCGTCGCCGACTTCGCCGCCGCGACCGACAAACGCCTCTTCCTGACCGATGCGCGCCCACCCCGCCGCCAGTAGATACAACCAGACATCGTGCGGAAAGTAGGCCAACTGCTGGCGCACGCGCTCCAAATCGCCGAGGCCGCTGTGCCACACCCCACCCGCCGTGATCACGCGCAGCCCCTGCTGCGGGAAGGTCAGCCAATCAGCGACATCGAGCGGCGTCACGCCATCCCATTCCAACGCTTCCTGCAAAAAATCACTCACCGTACGAATCGAATTGAAATGCGCGACTTCGCCAGTTGTGCGGCCATCGTCAAAGTGGAGCACCCACGGTTCGCCCGCATCCGGCGTCATGCTGGTGGCATAGCCGCGAAACCGATGCGGCAGTTCACGTCTGAGCGCAGCATCGATCGCTTGGGCGCAGCGCGTGTGATCGACGTCGCGGAGAAACAGCATGACACGGCAGCCCCAATGATGGTCGGTCGAGCGCGCGGTATCGAAGCCCAAAACCTCCGACCCGGAGCCGATCAGCGCGGCATCGTAGCGGAGATCGGGAAAGTTCGCGTCGAGAATCGGCTTGACAGCTTCCAGATAGTACAAACGGGAAAGCTCAAGACCTTGTATAAATTGCGCCATACGCCATCTTCTCTAAGACTCGGTATAATGACACCGAACTCCAACAATTAAACTGAGGAAATAGAATGTCGAACGAACGCTTGCAAGAACTGCGCGGGCAAGTTGACGTAATCAACATGCAGATTTTAGATCTCCTTTCGAAACGTGCCACCATCGTCACTGAAATTGGCAAGCTGCACACGTCGATGGGCAACGAACACTACGATCCGGAACGCGAAGCCCACATGCTGCAGGCGTTGGAGCAAGCGAATAAAGGCCCTTTCAGCAATGAGACGATCAAGGCGCTGTTCCGCGAAATCTTCCGCGCCTCGCTGGCGATGGAAGAACAACAGGCGCGCGCTAAAATCCGCGTGCAGCGCAAATCGAAAGATGAACGCACGGTTATCACCCTGCCCAATGGAGCGGAATTCGGCAGCGGCCAGTTCCAGGTGATCGCCGGGCCGTGCGCGGTCGAAAGCTTCGAACAGGTGGATGAGGTCGCGCAGGCGCTGGCAGCGCGCGGCGTTAAGCTGATGCGCGGCATGGCTTACAAACCGCGCACCTCGCCTTACGAATTCCAGGGCTTAGGCGAGCCCGGCTTGCAGATCGCGCGACAGGTGGCCGATAAATATGGCATGGCCATTTGCAGCGAAATCATGGATCAAAGCCAGATTCCGATGTTCCTCGACTACGTGGATGTGCTGTGGGTGGGCGCGCGCAACATGCAGAACAGCTTCCTGCTCCGGGCGCTCGGCAAGGTCAACAAGCCGATCATCCTCAAGCGCGGCGCGGGCGCGACGCTCGAAGAATTCCTGTACTCGGCGGAATACATCGTGAGCAGCGGCAACCCCAACGTCATGCTGATCGAGCGCGGCATCCGCACCTTCGAAAAGTGGACGCGCAACACGCTCGACATCGGGGGCGTCACCGTACTTAAGCTGGAGACACATCTCCCGGTGATCGTCGACATATCGCATTCGGCGGGGCGGCGCGACATTGCGAATCCGCTGGCGCGGGTGGCGCGGGCGAGCGGTGCGGACGCGCTTATGGTCGAAGTGCATCCGAATCCGCCGGTGGCGATGAGCGACGCCAAGCAGCAGCTCACCATCCCCGAATTCAATTCGATGATGGATGAAGTCATGCAGATGGCGTAACGCCTGCCCCGAGCTGCCCAACGCTGAGGACGAGGCATACCACGTCCCTGCACTTGCGTTCCCATCTGTCTCCCCTCCCTGAATTCGGGCCGGGGGTGGGGTAAATGTGCAGCTTACCGATTCTGAAATAGCCTCATACCCCGTCCCTACAGTTTCGTTCCCGTCTGTCTCCCCTCCCTGAATTCGGGGAGGGGCCGGGGGTAGGGTCGGTAGCGGCGGACGCGATAAATCGCGTCCCTACGAAAACGCAATTAGTTTGGCGAACGGTGCGTCTGCCTGAATTCGGGGTCGGACACCCTACTTCTTGGTCGTGCTGCCGAAGAGATTCCCCAACCCCAACCCACTGATGAACTGCTCCACGAACCCAAACGCGCCGAAGGTCATCACCAACGTGCACAACACCGAACCGATAATCACGGCGGCGATGAACACAAACAGCAGGTTGGCGGTTCGCGCCGTGCGCTGTAAGACGGCTTCGGTCGGGTCATCCGGATTATAGAAAACTTCAACCATCGCCCCGGGCGGATACTGATCCACGACTTTCTGTGCAGGGCTCGTCCAACCAAAGCCGACATCGCTGCCAAAGCGCACGCGGTTGCTCTGCAAACGCCGACCATTGACCATATATTCATAGAGTACGACGGGGTAATACGCCGTCGACCTTCCACCCTGCCCAGTTCGACTCCGGCGCATTTCGATATCTGACGCCAACACGCGCCCGGAAGTCGATGGCCAATTCTTGCTGGCCCGGACTTTGCCACCCGCCCGCACCACAATGAACAAAAACACCAAGCCGACGATCAGAAAGGGAATCGACACCAGCAGCGCGATTCCACCGCCCATCAGATTCATATTGTTGAAAAGCTGCGTGATGAAATCCATGCAACCGCCCCCCAGATCTCGATGAAAGTTTTACTATATAGAGATTTGAAAATTATCGCTGGATTTCATATTACGAACACGATCATCAGGCGTTAATCTGGTACTGATGTCATAGTCAGGTTGGGGAATTAAGGTAGGAGCATCGAGACAAAGCGGGGGAGAGGGCGCGATGGCCATTGAACTGTACTGGGACAATGACGAACGGACAGTCATGCTGTGCGAGATTCGCGGCGACTGGACGTGGGAGCAGATGTATGAGACGCTCGGCAAGATCAAGAAGGTGACCGAGAAGGCCACCACGGTGATCGCCGCGATCATCGACATCAGCGACGGCGCGAGCATCCCCGGCGGTTCAATTCTCACCCCCGCCGCGTTTGACCATGCCAAGAATATGCTCAAGATGGGCGAAAATGGCACTGGCCCGATGGTCATCGTCGGCGCAAGCCCGGTGATCAAGACGGCTTATAAGATGTTCACGGGCATGGCGCAGGGCAAGGCATTGAGCAAAATCGCCTTCGCCGATACGACCGATCAAGCGCGCGCGCACCTCACTGACTATTATCCGAAGCGCGTCACCGCGTAAGGACAAAAGCACTCAACCGCAAAGAACACGAAGAGCGCGGAGACGACTTCTCCGTGCTCTTTTGATTTCCAATCTAGTCCACGACATCCGGGTTGGCGGCGATAATCGCCTCCGCGACTTGCCACACTTCCGGTATGAACGCTTCAGTTTCTTTGTGGCGACGCGGAATATCCGCCAGCGTCGGGATGCCGAGCGCCGTCACCAAGCGCTCGAACAGCGGCGCGGTCTGCGCCTGTACCTCCGGCGGCGCATCGTTCAAAATCGCTTTGTGACACCACATATGGAAGAAGGCGATAAAGAAGAAGGCTTGCCGATGCTGTCCACTGGCGACCAGCCCGCCGATCTTGTCGACCACAGCCGGACGCGCGCTGTCGGTGATCGATGTCGATCCCCAGAACGGCGTTTTGATGTACTGCTTGGCGTAGTCGAATGCTTCGGCATAGTCGCGGAAGAACGTCTCCACCCGCGCCTGATCCATATCCGCGCAGCCCAGATGCGCGAACATCCGCTCCAGGAAGGGCGCAAAGCCGTACTTGCTCAACACCTCGGTCGTGACCACCCACGACTTCGCCACCGTAGGATTGCGCAGATCGGCGACCATCAGCATATGGTTCACAATGCCTGCCGAGTACAACCACCAAAACGCCTGATCATGATACGGAGTAGTGGGATCAAGCCAAGTCAGGCTGTGACGCGCATAATCACAGGCGTGGCGCGTCCGCTTGGCAACCCACTCCCGTTTGGCAAAATTGCGCTGCACCACCGCCTGAGTCTCCGTGAGGAAGCCGATCGGATCAGCCAGAATGCAGGGTGTGGTGAAATGTTTAGAGAGGAAGTAGATGGTCAGGACTTTGTCGGGCGAGTCGATTTCGCTGCGCAGGAGATAGGACGATTCGACGACGAGATCGGCATATTCCGCTTTGACATACGAGGTAGGGAGTTCCGGCACATCGAGCACGATTTTCACGTCGACGTCGGAAGTGGGCGGCATCGGGTCGTCATCGGCGAGGAAATTGGTCGACCCGGCCATAAACGCGCCGCAGAAACCGGGTAACTGACTGACTTCATCGGCCACCCACTGACGCACGAGGGCTTTTGCTTCCTTGATCAGCATGAGTGTACCCCTTTCTGATCGCGGTAAAAAATATAGTTTTCGCAATTTTACCGCGGACCATTTTGAGGTGATAGCTTAACCGCAGAGGAGGTAATGAAAAACTTTCTCTCCGCGGATCATATTTCTAGTTTTGCTGCGGATTGCTCTCCGTCTTTGCAGGCGACGGTTGCTCGGCGCTCTCGTGCAGGTAAGTGAGCATCTGCTCACGCGCCGCTTCGACCATGCGCGCCTCGACCTGCGCCAGCGTCTCATGCGGGATATGCGCCCACAATTCACGCTCGGCGCGGTCGTGATCAAGCATCAGGGCGCGCAGTTCGTCCGGCAGCATGCCCACGCGCGGCGCGATGATGTCAAAGGTCTTGCTGTAACCATTCGGCTTGACCTGATCGTACATCAGGTCGCTCCACTCGCGCAGCGCGGAGGCGGGCAAAAACGGCAGCCAGTCCCCCGGCGTCGACTCGTGCATGGCCGACCATGACCGCTCATCCAGTAAGCCGAGATCGCGCTCGTCCATGCCGATCAGCATGACGTGCAGCATCAAAAAGCGCTGCTGCTGCGTCCCCCATTGCCCCTGACCAAAATGAGCGGCAAGCATATCCATCGTCCACACTTCATCCAGCGTCAGGTGAAAGACATAGCCGGCCAGAAACGCGCGGTGCTCCGCTTCGCTGACCAGCCACAAGCGCGGATAGCGCATAAACATCACGCGCCACGGCGTCACCGTGATCGGCTCATCGTAACTGTAAAAGTGGGTATCAGCGCGGCGCAGCTTGGCGAGAAAATGCCCGTCAGCGACCACGCTGCCCAACAGATAAGCGCGCTGGTGCTCGTTGAGGAACTGGCGCGCCTCCTCGGGGATCAGTGGGTCGGTGAGCGCGGCTTGCGCGGCGTACAAATGGGTAAACGGTGTAGGCATACGACCTTACCAGTTGGGCTTAATCATCGAGAAATGATCTAACCTCACCCCCACCCCCTCTCCGGGCGGAGAGGGGGAGAAATGCGGAATCAAGTCCCCTCGTCCTCGGGAGAGGGGACTTAGGGGTGTGGTTAGTCAGTAACGCCTGCATCATGGGCTCGGCTCGGAACAGCTTGGCAGTTCTGACGGATTGCGCGTCCAGTCCCGCCCGTAGAATTCAAGATATTCGGACAGGTGCGCGCGCCAGTATTCGTCGTTGTGCTCACCGACCGGGTGAATCACGTAGGTGTGAGCGATGCCGCGCGAACTGAGGCGGCTGGAGAACAATTGCAGTTCCGTGCCCGCCGGGTCGGCCGCGCCGTTATCGATGTACATGGCGAGATTCGCGTCGGTCAGGAACGGCGTGTTCAGCGCCAATTCGAGCGGGTTGAAGGCGGGCGGCGCGTTGTTGGCATCAAACGAGGCGCTGTGCCCCCCAGCGCGCCCGAACACATCCGGGTGGCGCATGGCGATGCTGAACGCCCAGAAGCCACCGCGCGAAATGCCGCCGATCCCACGTTGATCGCGCGTGTTAATCGTGCAGAAGTCGCGCTCGACCGCGGGGAGCAATTCGTCCATGAGCACCGTCTCGTACGACGGATCCGGCAGGAAGCTGTTGTCCGCGCCGATGCGTCCATAATCCGGCATGACGAGGATCATCGGCGGGAGCGCGTTCAGGCGGATCCCCTGATCCATCGCCTCGACCACGCCGAGTGAAGGCCATTCGCGCTCGTCCTGCTGCAAGCCGTGCAGCAGATCCACGACCGGGTAGCGTTTCCCAGTTTCAAGGTAGCATGGGGGCATGTAGACCCGATAGGGCAAGGTCTCCCCTGCCGTCTCGCTGCGGAAATCGTCGAACGCGATCACTTGCCCCCCCTCCTGTGTGCAGGGGAGCGCCGTCGGCGGCGGCGTGTTCGTCGGCGTCGCGGTGGGCGGCGGTGTTTCCGTCGGCGGGCGCGTGGCGGTAGGAATCGGCGTATTCGACGCTTCGGGCGTCACGATGATCACCTGCGGCGTCGGCGTGGGGATCGGCGCGAGTGGATCACAGGCGACAATTAGGAGCAGTACGAGTAGAATAAGCAGGTATCGTGTCATAGTTTGATTATACCGAAAGGCCCTTGATGACGCTTGAGATTCGCGCTTTCCTGTTTGATCTGGACGGGGTGATCACCGACACCGCCGAATTCCATTATCTCTCGTGGAAACGCTTGTGTGAAGAAGAAGGCATCCCGTTTACGCGGGAAGACAACGATCAACTGCGCGGGGTATCCCGCCGCGAAAGCCTCAACCGCATTCTGAAGGGCCGCCCCATCGACGAAGCGACCGCGCAGGCGTGGATGGATCGCAAGCAAGGCTACTATCTGCAATATCTCGACACCATCACGCCGGACATGGCGCTGCCGGGCGTGCGCGATCTGCTGCTCGAAGCCAAGAGTCTGGGGATCAAGCGGGCGGTCGCCTCGGCGAGCAAGAATGCCAAACCCGCGCTCGAAAAGCTGGAGTTGATTGACCTGTTTGACGCGATTGGTGACGGTTACAGCGTCGTGCACACCAAACCTGCGCCCGACCTGTTCATCTGGACGGCCGGACGGCTCGACATCACGCCGACGCAGGGGATCGTGTTTGAGGACGCCGAAGCGGGCATCGACGCCGCGCTCAAGGGCGGCTTCTGGACCATCGGCCTAGGGTCAGCGGATGTGAGCCGCGCGCATGTGCGCCTGTCGAATCTCGCGGGTGCGCGCGTCGCCGATTTGCTGGCGAAGCTGAGCTCACCTAGCCTGAAGTAACCGCCCCGCACGACTCGCGCACGACGAGGCGCGGCGGCAGGAGGATGTGCCGCTCAAAGTCCGGCACGTCCTTCAGCACACAGCCAAGCATACCGATCAATTCTTGCGCGATCATTGCCAGCGGCTGCTGCATCGTCGTCAGCGCGGGGCGAAGGTACTGCGTCATCGGCGCATCGTCAAAGCCCACCACCGACAAATCGTGCCCGACGCGAATCCCGCGCCGCTCCGCCTCGTTGATCACGCCAATCGCCATTAAATCGCTGCTGGCGATGATCGCCGTCGGCGGATCCGGCAGCGTCAGCCAGTAGTCGAGCGCCTCACAGCCGGTCGTGTCGCTGTGCTCGCCGCGGCGGACGTATTCCGGGCGCAGTTCCAAGCCCGCGCGCCGCAAGCCATCGACATACCCGGTATAGCGATAGTCACCGGAGAGCGAGCCTTCTTCCCACACGACCGCCGCGATTTTGCGATGCCCAAGCCCAGCCAGATACTCCACGGCATCGGCCACGCCGCGCTGACCATCGACATCCACCCAGTTGAAATCCCAGTCAGGATTGGCGCGCCCAAACGAGACAAACGGGAAGCCCTTGTCCATCAGGAATTTGACGCGCGGATCGTCATAGGTCGTACTGCCGACCACAAACGCATCGACGCGTCCCGTGCGGATCAGCTCATCGTAGACGGGAATCGGATCGGTGACGGGGAACGTGAAGGTCAGGATATGGTAGCCCGCCGATTCAGCGGCGCGCGCCAGCGAATAGGTGAAATGTTCCAGCACCGGGTTCACCATATCCGCCGGGACTTCATGCCACGCATAGCCGATCAGCAAAGTCTGGTTGGAGCGCAGATTGCGGGCGGTGACGTTGGGGCGATACCCCGTCTTGCGCACCGCCGACCACACACGGCGGCGGGTGTCTTCGCTCACCGAGTCAGATTTATCATTGAGGACGTACGAGACGGTCGCAATCGAAACGCCAGCTTCTTTGGCGACATCTTTAATAGTAGTCATGGGTTCTCAAACATTACGGCGGTCAGGTCGACTCTCAATATAACTCCAAAAGATGACAAATGGAATTGAGCCTGAGACGCAAACCGCATTGGACTGTTGGCGGGAGCGCGTCGGCGTGACCGGAGCGGCTAGAAATCGGCGTAGAACGACTGCTCCGAGGATTCATCCGGTTCCGGTGGGGGCTGCTGAATGCCCGCCGCCCACAGGCGATCCTGCACGGCGGCATTCGCCAGCACGGCGACCGCCCCGCCGCTCAACAGCAGCAGGATGGGCGGCACCAGCATGCCGAGCACGCCAAACACCGTCGCCACCAGCAGGATGATCAGCGAAAAGCCGGGGTTTTGCAGCAGCATCACGACGGCGTTGCGAAACGCTCCGATAAAGGTCGGCTTGTCCATCGCGAAGTAGAGCGGATAAGCGTACAACTGAATCGCGAACCAGGTCAGCAGCACCATGATCCACGAGATGCGCAGCGCCAGCGCCAGCAGACCCGGCGAATTCCAGAACAACAGCAGATTGGTGCCGTTCACATAGATCACGGCGACGTTGATGAGCGCAAGCGGAATCCCTTTGCGCCACAGCGCGCGGAACGTGCTCCAGAACTCGTCCATGGTCACGCCCGGCTGTCGCGGGATCAGGTAGCCGAGTTTGATGAGCGCCATCCACGCGGCGGTGGAGGTCACCAGCGGGAGCGCCAGCAGCAGCCAAAGCACATTGCCCCACACATACAGGTGACTTTGATGATTGAGGCGCTTCACTGCGCGCGCTACCACTTTGAATCCCGCGATCATACTCTGCCATCCATTCGTGACTGTTCGCCTCACCCGGCTTGACGGCGCCTGTGTCTCCCCTCTCCCGCGAAGAGGGGATTACGGGGTGAGGCTGCGATTTACCCTTTCAGCCCCGAATAACTCACGCCTTCGACGAAGTAGCGCTGGAAGGTGAAGAAAATCAACGCCATCGGCAGCGTCGTGATCACCGCGCCCGCCAAAATCAGGTCGAATTGGAGATCCTGCCCGGAACCGCGCAAAATCGTCAAGCCCATGGGCAGATTATACAGTTCCGTCTTTGTGCCGACGATGATCAAAGCGTCCATGAAGTTGTTCCACTGCCCCTGAAAGCTGAAGATCGTCAGGGCGACCAGCGCGGGCGTGGCCATCGGCAGCACAATGCGGAAGAACGTGGTGAAGCGACTCGCGCCATCCACCGATGCCGCCTCTTCGATCTCTTTCGGGATGCTTTCGAAAAACTGCTTCATGAGCAGAATGCCAAAGGCGTCCGCGCCGAGCACGAAGAAGTAGCCCCAATAGGTGTTGAGCAGCCCCATCTGCTTGAGCATGAGGAAGCGCGGAATGAGCAGCACCACGCCGGGGATCATGAGTGTGCCGAGCACGATGAAGAACAATACACGGTTGCCCGGGAACTTGAAGCGCGCCAGCGCATAGCCCGCCATCGAGTCGAACGTCAGGCGCAGGATCGTCACCACCACTGAGTAGATCACGGTGTTGAGGAACCAGCGCGGCAAGCCATCGCCTTCGCTGAAAATGCGATCATAGCCGCTGGTCGTCGGGCGGAAGGTCGCCCCGCTGACCTGTTCGTCCGCGCTCAGGCGGTCGATGCTCCCATCGGCGGCCGTCCCTTGACACTGCACGCCCGGCAGCACGGGAATAAACGCCGCCGGATACGCGCTGATTGCGGGTTCGCATTTAAACGAACTCGCCACGGTCATGACGAAGGGCGCGATCTCGATGAACGCGAAAAAGATGAGCAGCGCGTAGCCGACAATGACGAACACGCGCCGCCAGACAAAGCGGGTTTCGCCCTTCGGCGCGGGGACATTGGCACTTATAGTGGTCATCTGAGTCTCCTTGCGCCCCTATACTTCCGAGCGGTCGCCGCCGACGAAGCGGCGCTGCAAAATCGTCGCGATGAAGATGATCACGAACAGGGTGATGGCGACCGCGGTCGCGCGCCCCATGTTCGGGTCGGTCTCAAACGCTTGATCATAGACGAGATAAGCGATACTCATCGTCGTCTCGCGCGTGACGTTCGACTGAAGGATGTAGATCTGGTCGAACACCTGAAACGTCCCGATCAAGCCGAGCGTGACGACGAAAAACGTCGTCGGTTTGAGCAGCGGCAGCGTGATCTTGCGGAACGTCTGCCACGCCGTCGCGCCGTCGACCTGCGCCGCCTCATATACCTGACTCGGAATATTTTGCAGCGCCGCCAGATACACGACCATCATCGTGCCGATGGTCGTCCAGATGGCGAGGATCATGATCGTGAACATGGCCACCGACGGCCCACTCAGCCACTCCCACAGCGAAATCCGAAAGATCTCGGTGTCGCGCAGGAAGGGAACACTGTCAGCCGTGAGGCCAAAGATCCCAAAAATATTATGGAGTACCCCGCTGTTATCGGTGATCCACGACACGTCCTGAAAGCCGGGGATGATCAGGCGCAGCGCCCCGTTGACTGGCCCGGTATTTGAAAACATGAACAGGAAGATCATCGATACGACGATGGACGACGTGATCGACGGAAAATAGAACGCCGTGCGGAAGAAACTGCGTCCGCGCAGCCAGCGCTGGTTGACGATCACCGCCAGCACCAGCGCAATGGCGGTCTGGGTGGGGATGACGCCGAGCGCGTAGTAAAAAGTGTTTTTGAAGGCGTTATAAAAGTCACTCACGCGGCGACCGCTGATGAGCAGACGTTCGTAATTTTGCAGGCCGACAAACTCGTACGCGCCCGGGTTGGTGAGCGGCGTGCGCCCGTTCCAGTCGGTGAGGCTGAAGTACCCGGCGACGAACAGCGGCACGATCAAAAAGAGCACCAGAATGAGCAAGGCGGGGAACATAAACCCGATGCCCGCCACTGCTTCCTGCCGCTGTGCGTTCGGTTGGGCTTTGGTTTGCTGCTGGGGAGAGGCTGCGGCGGTCGTTGTGGTCATCGCTATCCCTCGTTATCTATATGGAGAGCGGGCGCGTCGCTGCATGTGATCGGGCGCGCCCGGTGGTACAACCGCGTACGCGAGAGGCGCTTCGGGGAGAAGCGCCCGCACGTCGAAGATCGTTACTGTTCGGCCTGAATTTCGTTCCAGACTTCGGCAACCGAGTCGAGCGCTTCCTGCGCCGTCTGATTGCCCGCCAGCACGTCCGTCGTCGCTTCGCCGAAAGAGGTGTTGAAGTCGCCGAAGCCGAGCGGGAAGACCGGGGCGACCGCGTATTCGGCGGCGCTCACGAATGGCTGGAATTCTTCACCACGGGTGGCCAACCACGCTTCGCCACTGCTGGCGCGCGCCGGCATGACGCCGAAACCGGCTTCTGCGACGCTGGCAGCGCCTTCAGCGCCTGTCAGGAAGTTGACCAGCGCCCACGCTTCTTCCGGATGTTCCGTGTTCGCGCCGACCGCCCAACCTTCGGTGAAGGTCAGCGAACCGTGCATGCCCGCTTCGCTGCCGGGGATTTCTGCAACACCCCAGTTGACATCCGGGAACTGTTCCTGCAGGTAGCCGATGGCCCAGTTGCCTTCAATCGTCATACCGGCGAGCCCCTTGCCGAACGCTTCACCGTTCCAGCCGGAGCCGCCGATGTCGCTCGGCAGAGCGCCGATGCCATCACGCACGAAGCTGCTGTAGAAGTCGAGCGCCGCGACGCCCGCTTCGCTGTTGACACCGCTCGAACCGTCTTCATTGGCGATGACCGCGCCATTGCCATAGAAGAAGGCCAACCAACGGTTGATATCCGCCGCCGCGCTGAAGCCCGTCACGCCTTCCTGACCGAGGCCCGCAATCGCTTCGGCGGCAGCATACATATCCTGCCATGTCCAATCGGCCGTCGGATATTCCACGCCCGCCGCATCGAACAGATCCTTGTTGTAGTACAGCGCCAAGGTCGAGAAGTCCTTCGGCACAGCGTAGACTTCGCCGTCCACCGTGAACGCCTGCAGCAGACCGGGGTAGATGTCTTCCGGCGCTTCGATGGCGTCGCCCGCGGGCATCAGCACGCCGCTGTCAACATACGACGGCACGTCAAACTGACCGACCGTGAACACGTCGGGATAATCGCCGCTGGCCAACGCCGCCTGAATCTGCGTGCCGTAGTCCGGCGCGATCAGCAGGTTGACGTCGATGTTGGGATTCGCTTCTTCGAACGCCGCGATCTGCGCTTCTTTGAACTGATTTTCCACATCCGACGACGACCCCGTCCAAACTTCCAGGGTGACCTGATCCTGCGCGGAAACCGCGCCCGCCAGCACGAGCAGAGCTGCCAGTGCGACCAACATAAAGGATTTACGCATGAGCAATACCTCCATTAAAGAGACAAGCCTCGCAAACAACCTCATCCTACGATGAGGAGACTAACGCGGGGTTATTGACGGTAAACGTCTGTTTCTCGCCCCGGTAGTACACCGTGAAAGTGACCGACCGCCAGTGATCCGGCAGGCGGGGATCGATGGCGGGTTTGCCCGCCGCGTCGATATGCAGGCCGCAGAAGCCGAAGACAATCGACTGCCACACGCCGCCGCACGCCGCGGCGTGGATGCCATCGCGCACGTTGCCCTTGTTGTCGTGCAGGTCGATGTGTACGGCGTGGTCAAACAGCTCGTAGGCCGTGTCGATCAGGCCGAGCCGCGCCGCAGTCCAGGCATGCATGGCCGGGCTGAGCGACGAACCGTGATCGCAGCGCGGATAGTAGGTATTCCAGTTGTTCAGCATGACTTCGCGCACGCTGAAACCGTCCGGCACGCCGATGTTTTCGCCGAGCAGTGCCATCAGCATGACGACATCCGCCTGCTTGATGACCTGCGTCTGGATGGTGCGCGCGTGTCCGAGCATGGCCTGCACGCTGCCGATGCGCGGCGTGTAGTGCGGCACGGGGATGTATTCCATGTCGAAGAAGCCGGGGAACTGCACATGAATCCCTTCTTGCGTATCGAAGGGGAGGTACATGCGCTGCGTGATGTCCAGCCACAGCGCGAGCCGTTCCGGCGTCAGCTTGAGCGCCTCGACCAACCGCTGATGATCGGCGGGGGCGTTGGCCTTGAGCCAATCGAGCACGCTGAACGCGGTCTGCAAGTGCCACACGACCATGCGGTTGACGAACACGCTGTTGTCGATGTTCTCGTGATACTCATCGGGGCCGATCTGCTGCGAGATCTCGAAGCGCCCATTCTTCTCTTCGACGCGGCTGCCCCAGAAGACCGCCGTATCGAGGATCATCTCCGCGCCGTACTTGATCAGGAATTCGTCGTCGCCCGTCCAGCGCCAATACTTATCGATGGCGTAGGCGATATCCGTCGAGATGTGCTGTTCACTGTCGCCCGTCCAGATGCGGATCTTCGTGCCGTCGGGCTGCGGGTCCGACCACTGCGGCGTCGTTTCTTCGCCCGTGTCGGTGCTTTCCCACGGGAACATCGCGCCGTCGTAGCCGTTCGCTTGGGCTTTGTTGCGCGCGCCCTGCAAATTATGGTAGCGATACATCAGCAGGTTGCGCGCCAGCTTGGGCTGCGTCAGCAGCAGCGGCGGCACGCAGAAGAGTTCAGTGTCCCAGAAGACGTGTCCTTTGTAGCCGAGGCCGGAGAGCGTCTTCGCGCCGATGCTCACGCGCTCGTCAAGGCGCGGCGCGGGGATCAGAATGTGATAAGTCGTGAAGCGCAGCGCCCGTTGGGCTTCTTCGTCGCCGTCGATGCGAATATCGGTGGTTTCCCAGTACTTCGCCCATTCGGCCTCGTGACGGGTACGCAGTTCTTCGTAGCCGACCGCCGCCGCTTCTTCGATTTTGCTCTGCGCCGTCTCCAGCGGGTTCATCGCGTCGCGGCTGGTGTAGATGCTGCTGAACTTATCCAGCACCACCCAGTCTTCCTGCGCCAGGTCGAACGAGGTGACGGTGTACGGGCGCATGTCCGTGCTGCCCGTTTGAATGCGATGCGGGCTGACCAAACGCGAGGCTACGCCGACGATGTATTTCGACTGCTGCGTCTTGAGCTCCACGCCAATCGTATCGCCGCGATCATCCAGCGTGAAATCCGGCAGGTAGTGGGGCACACCTGCGTTGGTCACGTCGGCGTCGATGGCACTCTCCACGCGAATGTGCGGGTTGCCGTCGACGGCGGTGATGCGGACGCGCTGCGCCAGCACGTGAATGTCATGCAGGCTGGCAAAGCGTTCAAATTCGAGGCGGACGATGTTGCCCGATGGCGCGCGGAACAGCACTTCGCGCGTCAGCACACCACGGCGCATATTCAACGCGCGGCGGTAACCGAGCACAATACCTTCCGGCGGGCGCATGAAATCGGTCGTCTTGGTGATCAGCTTGAACGGCGCGCCATCAATGTAAATATTGATCGGCAGCCAGTTGGGGACGTTTACCAGTTCGGGAACGAGCGTTCCCGGCGCGTGATCGTACACGCCGTGGATAAGGGTAACGGGGGTATCCCCGGGATAGCCTTCTTCAAACGCGCCGCGCGTGCCCAGATAGCCATTGCCGATGGTGAACAACGTCTCGTAATGGAGCAGTTCATCGGGGCTAAAATCGAGTTCGACAATTTCCCATAAACGGTCGTGCATCGGGAGGTCTCCTGTGTAGGTGTACGCCTAAAGTGCTTCATGGAGACTTTAACTTAAACGTTTAAACTTAACCACAAGTTATCCCGCATCACGAAGGGAGTCAAGTAGACTTAGGCAAATTGCACGATTCTTCGGCTAACTTAAACCTTTAACTTTCCAAACACCTGAGCAAGAGTCATAGTTAAACGTTTCGAAACTGGTCAGGTGCCTGGTTGAGCTTGAGGTAAACGGGCAGCCATTTCGCGGTTGGGTCACACGTCTGTGTGCGCCCGAAAATAGGCAACCGTAGGGCTGCCCTTATCGCCAGAAATGCGGGCTAAGTTCAGAGGGATTTAGCATGTTCTCAGGGACAGCACCGAGGAATTTTCAAAATTCCCCCTTGTCAACGTTTGGGAGCAGTGCTATCCTTTAACCATGTTGCGGGTGTAATTCAGCGGTAGAATGCTTCCTTGCCAAGGAAGATGTCGTGAGTTCGAATCTCATCGCCCGCTCAAAGCCTCGGTCATGTGACCGGGGCTTTTTGTTTGCCTGAGCGTTTGGCAGTTAGCGGTTGGCTTTTAGCTAAAAGCCAATGGCTAATCGCTTTTTTTGCGCACTTCCTGCTCCCACGGCTTCTTCGATGTGCCCGTGTAGCCGATCTCGCGCATCCGCTCGATCTCCAGCCGTTCGAGCGTGTCGGCCAGTGCGGCGTAGTCGCTTTCTGGAATGCGGCGGCTCACCCCGCGTTCATCGCGATAGACATAGCCGATTCCGGCGCACCAGCGACACTCAATCTCGCCGCCTTCGTCTTCGTCGTCAATCCAGCCGTAGCCGTCACAGGCGGCACAGCGCACCACGTCATCCATAACAGTAAACCTCCACCCGAGCTCTAGCTGTAGGGGCGCACCTGTGTGTGCGCCCACCACCGGGCAGACACATAGGTCTGCCCCTACATCCATTCTTGAATTTCTTTCGCGAACCGACTTTGAGCAAAACCACCGCTCTCAAACTGCCCTATCACGGCGGCTTGACTCAGTCCTTGCCCCTCAGTCCTCAGTCCTGTCGTTTTATCCGCCCGTATTGCCTTCCGGAATCTGCAGCGGCTCATAGGGCGTCTCTGACCACCACCACGGGTACGGCGCGGTGTAGGCATTGAAATAGGCGTCGAGCAAGCGGCGCACGATGGGCGCGGCAGTTTCCGACCCTTCGCGCCCATACTCGACCATCGCCGCGACCGCCACCTGCGGATTATCGGCGGGCGCATAGGCAACAAACCAGCCGTTCGGCTCTACGCGCCCGGTCTGCGCCGTGCCCGTCTTGGCACATACGCTGTAGGGCGCGATACCCGTCCCCGTGTCGTCGTCAAATACGAACCATGCCGTGCCGATCGGCTGCCCCGTCGTCGTGCCGACCGTCGCCTGCGTGGTGACGGCGCACATCCCCTCACGGATGAGGGCGAGCGTTTCCTCGCCCAGATTCATCTCGCCAGCGGCTTGCGGCTGTCCCTGAAAGCTGACGTTATCGCCTGCGCCGACCTGCTGCACGATATACGGCGTGTAGAGCGTGCCGCCGTTGGCGATGCCCGCCACCATGCGCGCCATCTGCAAAATCGTGACCTGCGTGTCTGATTGGCCGATGGCCGCCGAAATCGCCACATCGGTCGAATTGATCACAGCCAGTTGACCGGCGGCTTCCGGTACGGACGGATCGTAGACCAGCCCGGTCGGACGCCCCAAGCCCATGCGCCGCGAGTAATTGCCCAACGTCGAGAACCCATCCGGGGTACGCGTGAGCAGCGCGCCCATCTGATAGAAGAACGGATTACACGAGGCGGTCAGCGCCTGGCTCATGGTGATTTCGCCCGTGTCAAAGCGGCGCTCTTCCGGTTCCCAGTTGCGCCAGTCGTAGCGCACCGGGCGCGAGTCGCCGTATTCCGCGCCCTGCCATTCCATCCCGCAGTAGAACATGTCACTGGGACGCCACGTGTGTTCTTCCGACGCTGCCGCCAGCGTGATGATCTTGAAGGTTGAGCCGGGCGGATACTGATCCTGATACACGCGGTTGGCGAACGGACGGCGCGCATCGGATTGCAGTTCGCCGATCTCCTGTCCGACCAGCAGCGTCGGCGTATCCGGGTTGAAGATGCCGGGGTCAAACGTCGGATAGCTGGCCATCGCCAGCACCGCGCCCGTGTTCACATCCAGCATGACGATGCCCGCGCCCGGCGAATGCGCGTCGCCCGCCCAGTTGCCTGCGGCCTCGTTGTAGGCGTCGGAGAGCGCTTGCGCGGCGGCACGCTGTAAGTTGTAGTCGAGGGTGAGCGTTACGGGCTGCGGCGCGACGCTCGTCGTGCCCGCCAGCGCGCGGATCGTCAGGCCACCCGGTTCGACGATTTGCAGCACACGCTCGGCGCTGCCCGCGAGCGCTTCCTCGTGCAGCGCTTCGATGCCCGTCAAGCCAACCAGACTGTCGGCGTTATAGCCGCGTTCCGGATTGACCTCCAACTGCGCGGCGGAGATTTGCCCGACATAACCGATCACATGCGAGGCGATGCCGTGCCCCGCGTAACGGCGCGTCGTGCGCGAGTCCGTGCGGATATTGCACGCGCTGAGCAGGCTCTCCTGCGCATTGGCGAAGTCGGCGGGGTCGATATCGCCGACATAGAAGACCGTTTCCGGGTTGGCGCGCCGGACGTCGACCTCAGCTTGCAGATCGGCGCGGTTCTTGCGCAGCACCGATGCCAGCAGGTCGACACAGGCGACCTCGTCAAACATTTCGCTAAGCGCCACGTACAGGCCGATGACTTCGGTGTCCTGCTCGACGAAGGCGATGCCGTTGCGGTCGTAGATGTTGCCGCGCGGCTGGCTCACCGCCGCCGAGGTCAGGCGCGTGCCGGGCGCGTAGCCTTCGAAGATGTCCATCTGCGTCCAGGCGATGCGCCACTGATTGTTTGGCGCTTTGACCACGCGCATCAGACGTCCCGGATCGGTGATCGTGCCGAAGACCGACGAAGTGATCGTCAGATCGTAGCGCACCGTCGCGCTGATACCCTGCTCGACGGTCTCACCGAGCGTATAGCTCAGGTTTTGCGTGCCGATGGCGGTATCCGCATTCTCGTAAGTTGTCTCAAAGACGGAATACGACGTCAGCCCCTGCGAATTGCTGCTCAACAGCGCATACATCGCCTGATAGTCGCGCGCGTTCCACGCGTCGAGGAAGCTGCGCACGGGGTCCTGCGGCGCACCCGCCAACTGAATGAGCGGCGCCGCGCCGCCCGTCCCATCGGGCAAAGTCACCCCCCCGCACGCCGTCAGCAATGTGAGCAGCGCCAGCAGGCTGAAGCGCAAAAAAGCTTTGGTCACAGTCAAACTCAACCTCTCCCGTCACACCACCATCTGGATAAAGCTGCTACCCGCCCCATCCCTCTCTCCCATAACCCACTGAGGGCTGACATCCGAATTTTGATGTGGATTTGTAGGGGCGAGGCTTGCCTCGCCCACCAGCGGGAGGGGCAAGCCCCTCCCCTACATTTCTCTCTCGACTCGAACTATCACCCTCTCAACCCTGAATTCGGAGGGGGCGAGGCAACGCTCGTCGGCGCAGCGGAATCTTGATCGATGGCGGCTACTATAGCAACGGCGGTCACGCCGCGTCCAGAATCAAAAACGCCCGCACGGGGCGGGCGTCAGGGAAGCGTAGGCTAACGACTAGAGCACGTCGTTCTTGGGCTTGTCGTCGCCGCGCTTCGGGAAGTCGAGATCATCATGGCGCTTAGTCTCCGGGCGCAGACCCAAGCGGTCGCCGAACAGCATATACGCGCCCAACGCGATCAGGAGGAGCGGCAGCCAGTTCCCGCCGAAAATCGGCAGACCGAAGAAGACGCCAATCGCCAGTACAATCAACGCATTGTGATCCGACGACCACGGTTTGCCCTCGGTGACCGTGCGGATCAGCATCGACAGGCCGATGACGAACATGATGCCCGGCCACCAGTAGCCCGTGATAAACAGAATCGCCAGACCGATTAGGAAACTGCCACCGAAGATTTGTTCGGAACGTTGTTTGCTGTTCATCGAAGTTATCCCCCAACTTCTGTTTGACTTTACAAACATCTATACGCGCCAGCCAAAATAAAGTTGCATCTGGTCTCCGAAATCTTCACAGTGTGGCATAATTAATCCATGTGACGAAAAGAGACGACTAATGAAAGCTAAAGATCGCCGCATACCCCGACGCAAACATCCCCGCGAGCCGCAGAGCACCTCCACCCTGAGCGGCTTAATCGACATTAGTCGCGTGATCAGCTATAAGCTGGATGATTCCGCGCTGTGGGATACGGTTTACGATCATCTGGCGGCGAATTTCGAGACCTCGTCGTTCTATATTGGCATTTATGAGCCAGAACACGACCTCGTCAATTTGCCGCTGGTAGGAGAAAACGGCCTGCGCGTGGATCACGAACCGATCCCGCTGTGCGGACTGTCGCGAGCGGTCTTTTTGCATGGCATTGAATTCTACTTCCGCGATCTGGAAGCGGAATGGGAGCGCATTGAATCGCTCGGCATTCAGCTCGATGAGCGCGAACCCGGTCAGCCGGCCAGCTCGTGGATCGGCGTGCCGATTCGCAACCGTCAGAACGAAGTGGTCGGCGTCATCAGCGCGCAGAACTACCTGCCGGACAGCTTCACCGACGCCGATATCACCGTGCTCATGGGCTATGCCGCCATGCTCGCGCTGATGTACGACAACCTGCGCCTCGTGCAGTTGGAGCGCGAACGCCGCTTGATCGCCGCCTCGCTGATGGAGATCGCGCAGGTCGTGAGCAGCGCGGCGAACTATGACGACGTACTCGACCGCATCCTCGACCAGATTCACCGCCTGATCGACTACGACAGCGCGAGCATCCTGCTCGAATCAGCGGGAATGGACAGCGATAAGCTGATCGTGTGCGCGACGCACGATCCCGAGCTGTTCGTCAAAGGTCTGGAAATTCAGCTCACCGAACAGAAGCCGATTGGACAGGCGTACCTGTCGCAGCAGCCCGTCGTGATTGACGATGCCGCGCCGTATCGCACGGGCATCTTCAGCCGCGCGCGCTCGTGGCTGATCGCGCCGATGGTGGTGCAGGATCGCGTGATCGGCATCATCATGATCGGCAAGCGCACCCTGCGCGCCTACTCGCAGCACGACGCCAGCACGATCTTCGCGCTGGCCCGGCAGGCGGGCATCGCCGTAGAAAATGCGCGCATGCACGCGCAGGCTCAGGCCAACGTCGAGGTTTACCAGCAGCGTGCGCGCCGTCTCGCATCGATTCACGAGATCGCCACGGTGATTACTTCATCACTCGACAAAGACGAAGTGCTCAACGCGACCGCGCGCCTCTTGCAGGAGTTATTCGGCGTGGATCACTGCGGCATCATTCTGCTGGAGTCGGTCGAAAATGGTGAGAAACCGGAACATGGGACGCTGGTCGCCGAATATCCCAAGCGCGATCATGTCGGCTTACGTTTGTCGCTGGACGGCAACACAGTGATGGAAAAACTCGGGGAACGGGGCACAGCGCTGGCTGTCGACGATGTCGCCACCGCGGACATCGACGAGCACACGCGCGGCCTGCTGACGCAGATTGGCACACGCTCGGTCATGCTCGCCCCGCTGATCGCTCGCGATCAACTGATCGGCAGCATCGGCCTCGACATGTTCTCTCGCGCACGCAAGTTCACCGAAGAAGAACGCGAAACGCTCATGACGATTGCCGGGCAGGCGGCTATGGCGGTGGTCAATGCCTCGCTCTACACCGAAGCGCTGGAAGCCAACCGCCTCAAGAGCATGTTTCTCGCCACGATCAGCCATGAACTGCGCACGCCGCTCAACGCGATCAACGGCTACAGCGAACTCCTGCTCTCCGGCATCTACGGCGAGCTGAACAACGACCAGGTCGACCGGGTGGAGCGCGTCAACCGCAGCGGCAAGCATCTGCTCACGCTGATCAACGATCTGCTCGACCTGACGAAGATCGAAGCAGGTGAAGCGCCGTTCAACCCGGTGCCAACGCGCATTTCGTATATTATCAAAGAAGTGCTGGATGAGGTCGCGCCGCGCGCCGAAGCCAAAAAGCTGAGCATCTGCGTCGACGTGACGCCAGAGGAACGCCCGGTCGCCGCTGACCCGCAGTATCTCCGGCAGATCCTCGTCAATTTACTGGATAACGCGGTCAAGTTCACGCATGAAGGCGTGATCTGCGTGAATGTTCTCCCGACCCAGTTGGTGACGGCGGGGCAGGCCGAAGCGGCGTTTGCGATTCACGTCAAGGACTCTGGCATCGGCATCGACCCTGCCGACCACAAGATCATCTTCGACAGCTTCCGGCAGGTCGATGGCTCAACACGCCGCGAGTACGGCGGCACCGGGCTCGGGTTGGCGATCACCAAGCGTCTCGTCGAACTGCAAAGCGGGACGATTCGCGTGGAAAGCGCGCGCGGTCAAGGCAGCACGTTTATCGTCACGCTGCCCGCGCATCCGGAGAAGTAAGGACCGCATAGTCAGCCAAAGGCCGAGATCGATCTCGGCCTGATTTGCCGCCTTTCAGAAATTGGCTCAATACGAATACAGCGGCGGCGGGTTGTCCCGCGTGAGTTCGATCCACGCGCGCTGGTAGCGGGCGAGCCGCTTCGGGATGATATTTCGGGGTAGCTCCACATGCAAATCGTCCCGCAAGTGCTCGACTTCTTCGACGGTGTTGTGGAAGATGGTGACAAAGTGCATGGAATCATCGGCTGAGGTTGAGAAGTACGCCACCGGCAGTCTCCTTGATTATCTTTCAAATTCGGGGGTCATGAACCCGACAATTGCCTCACTCTAGCTAGAGAATCCGTTACAATGATTATCATACTACCAAGTGACAATTGTCACTCATATATAATTACTTAGTGCAATTAAATCATAAATTACAATGCGGCTATAGTTAAGTCAATAGGATTTGGCCGAAGCATCAATTGCCGCGGCAGGAATCACAATAGTGCGCATCGAACTGCCGAAAGTTGCCTCCCACAGAGAGCCTAACTTTCGTTTTTTTTCATTTACCAGAACAGGAGAATACTATGAAGTCGCTGAGAGAAACCTGCGATAAGTTCTTCAAGGCGAACAACCTACCAGACTGTTCATCTGAGATCATTCAATATACGGAACTTTTCTTGAATGTGGTGCCCACCCCTGAGAAATTCAAGCGCAAAACCGTCATGAGAATTGTCCCTCTCTACATTCCAGGAGATCCAGAACCTGCATACTATGAGGTGTGGTTCACACGCGATGGAAAAACCCCCAAGGGATGGGTAACTGTCGGCATAACGGATCAGGAGGTGCCAGTCAGTAGCTATTCGCCCGATGGGAAACCCCATACTCAAGATATGATCCAGAAGATTGACGGACATGATAGCTACAAAATCGTGCGATACAGTCCCGGCTACTATGCGACAGAAGACTCTCAAGGTTCTTTGCTTGTTGAATACGGCACTATGCCACGCACTATCCCCAAGATAGGCAAGCACATTGTCCAGTTTGTCGGGGGGGAAAGCGGCGAGCAAATAGTAGATACAGGAGTGTCTTCTCGTACACCTAGAGAAGACATACATTTTACACGTGTAACTGACTATACAGAATTACGCAAGAATATGCCCAGAGCACTCGCTTACTTGCAGCATCGTTCAGCCATAAAACAAATTCGCGCAGGCTTTACTTCAACAACCATAACGAAGTCCATGACTGAGGGACTTATCACAAGTACCATAATAGATGGTACGAGAACCTATCATGCTCAAATACCAACTAACTCTGGATGGAATCCTCGACAATATGGTGCCTCAGGTTGCAATAATAATGCGTGGTTGAATATATATTGTTGGTGGAGCCTCAATAAGGGCAAGCGAGATATCATTCCGCGTCTGTGTGCTGGAACCTGCCCAGTTAACCGCGAGACCCAAAGAGCTAGAGATATCGTTGATCCAATTCAGATCTGGTTAGGCCTAAGATGCGGAACCGACCCATGGGGCAATACGGAATTTTGGGATGCATATCAAGGGATGTATTGGATCGACTTTCGCGGCTATACACGACAGGACTCGCACGATCATTCATGGCCAGAACCTGGGAATGGTGAGATACACGCCATTCTAGAGGACTACCTTTGGAAAGAGCATCCTCTGCCTGTGCATGTTGGTTATGGGAAGCACTTCGCCGTCGGTATTGGAATGAACAAGTTGCATATCGCTGAACCCCTGCGTTCGCTCTATGCCATGGTTCGTGTATACCCAGGATTTGCGCTCAATGACAGCGGTGATGAGTATATGTGGTGGGGACATATTAACTCTGTCTGCGGCGTCACGTTCTAGTACGAGTACAGCGGCGGCGGGTTGTCCCGCGTGAGTTCGATCCACGCGCGCTGGTAGCGGGCGAGCCGCTCCGCGTCTTTCTCTGCGACGACCGGGTTCGCCCGGCGCAAATCCAGGTTATCGAGCAAATCGGCCAGCTTGACCGCCCGCGCCAGCGGATTTGGCTTGAGGCGCAGGATAAATTCCTCGTAGGTCTCGCCATCCCGCCGCGTAATCGCATCAACCGCCGCAATGATCGTTTCTGAGTAGCCGAGCGCGCGCAGATCGTCCAACGTGTGCTCGGAGTCTTCGATAGTGTCGTGCAGGATGGCGACGAACCGCGCCTCAGCCGAGGTCATGCGCAGCATCACGCGCAGCGGGTGCAGAATGTACGGATTCCCCGCTTTGTCGACCTGTCCGCGGTGCACTTCGGTCGCCCAGATGATCGCCTCTTCAATGGTTGGCACAGTGTTTCTCCTTGTCTCTAAATGTATATAACCGAAAATCTTTGGGTAGGGACGCAATAAACTGTGTCCGTCGCATCCGACCCAATCCCCTCCGCGAATTCAAGGAGGGGGCGAGCAGGTGCTAACAGGGGTAGGTTTTCCCTTCGAGTAGAGATCTTCTTCGCTCAAGACCATGTAGGGACGAGGCATGAGGCTATTTCATAATTGTTGAAAAGATCCAACCTCACCCCCAACCCCTCTCCTAGAGGAGAGGGGAGACAGGCGGAGTTTTTCAAGTCCCCTCGCCCTTGGGAGAGGGGATTTAAGGCTTGTCCGGTACTCAGCAAAGAAGAGTAGCGAGCGCGCCATCGGGACGAAGGAGGCGGCGGTTCAGATAGAGCCCAAAGTTGTAGGCCGCCATGATACAAGCGAGGC
>JAYRZU010000078.1:0-75178 GCA_041916315.1 Anaerolineae bacterium | reverse complement strand
TCTGTCACCCCACCATGAATTCGGGGCGGGGCCGGGGGTGGGGTCGGAACAGCTTTTTCAAGAGCGGATGCCCCGGCGGGCGTCCTTACATACGATGATTGAGACCAATCGATGACCGAGTCGCCCCTCATTCACATTTATCCGAACGTCCACCTGCCCGCTGACGCGCAGATCGACGAGTTCGTGATCCTCGGCAAAGCGCCGCGCGGCGCACAGCCCGGCGACCTGCCGCTGACCATCGGCGCGGGCTGCGTCATCCGCTCGCACAGCGTGATCTACGCGGGCAATGTGATCGGCGTGGGCTTGCAGACGGGGCATCACGTCGTCATCCGTGAGGAGAACACGATTGGCGATCACGTCAGCATCGGGACGCACAGCATCATCGAGCATCACGTCACGCTTGGGAACAAGGTGCGCCTGCACAGCCGCGTATTCGTGCCGGAGTACAGCCAACTGCACGACGGCTGCTGGCTTGGCCCCGGCGTCATGGTGACGAACGCGCGCTACCCGATCAGTCAGGGCGCGAAGGATCGGCTGGAAGGCGCGATCATCGAGGCGGGCGCGATCATCGGCGCGAACACGACGCTGCTCCCCGGCGTGCGCATCGGCGCGCGCGCGCTGATCGGCGCGGGCTCGGTGGTGACAAAAGATGTCCCGCCCGGCGCGGTCATGGTGGGCAGCCCGGCCCGGCAGATCAATCACATCGACAATATCAAGTTTTACGAGAAGTGATGAGTTAAAAGTTAAAAGTTGAAAGTTGAAAGTTTCAGGAACAGCTTGTCCTTACTTTTAACTTGTGACTTTTACCTTTTAACTCCTTTCCTAAGGAGGCAGCATGGCAAAAATACCCTTGGTCGATCTCAAAGCGCAGTACGCGACCATCAAGCCGGAGATTGACGCGGCCATGGCCCGCGTGATCGCCAACACCAGCTTCATCGGCGGCGCCGAGGTGGCGAACTTTGAAGCGGCCTTCGCGCAGTTCCAGCGGACGAAACGCGCAGTGGGGATCGCGAATGGCACGAGCGCGCTGTATCTCGTGCTGCGAGCCCTCGGCATCGGCGCGGGCGACGAGGTGATCACCACCCCGCACACCTTCATCGCGACCGTCGAACCGATCGCGCAGAGCGGCGCGACGCCTGTGTTCGTGGACATCGACCCGGTGACCTATAACATTGACCCCGCGCTGATTGAAGCGGCGATCACCCCGCGCACCAAGGCGATCATGCCCGTGCATCTGTACGGTCAGCTCGCGCCGATGGATGCCATCATGGAAATTGCGCGGAAGCACAACCTGTACGTGATCGAAGACGCGGCGCAGGCGCACGGCGCGGAACTGCACGGTCTCCGCGCGGGCGCGTGGGGGCATGCGGCGTGCTTCAGTTTCTACCCCGGCAAGAACCTCGGCGCGTACGGCGATGCGGGCGCGGTCTGCACCAACGATGAGGCGCTGGCGACGCTGATCGCCAAGCTGAAAGATCACGGGCGCATGAGCAAGTATGAGCACGATGAGCTCGGCTACGGTGAACGCCTCGACGGGCTGCAAGCGGCGATCCTCAGCGCCAAACTGCCGCATCTCGACGGCTGGAACGAGGCGCGCCGCCAGCACGCCGCCTATTACACGCAGGCGCTGGCGGGCGTTGCCGGGGTGCAGACACCGCAGGTCATGGCGGACAGCCTGCACGCCTTCCATCTGTACTGTGTGCGCGTGCAAGGCGACCGCGATGCCATCCTCGCTGAACTGAATCAGCGCGGGATCGGCGCGGGCGTGCATTATCCGGTACCGCTGCACCTGCAGCCCGCCATGCGCGGCTACGGCGGCCAACCGGGCGACTTCCCGCAAGCTGAAGCCGCTGCCAAGGCGATCATCAGCCTGCCGCTGTACCCGGAGATGACGACCGATCACCTGTCGCAGGTGGTCGAAGAGCTGGTCGACGTGGTCAGCGTGCTGGCGCAGTAAAAATAAACCTCACCCTGCTGGCTGCGCCAGCCGTCCCTCTCCGGGTGGAGAGGGACAACCACCGCCGCATGTGTGCCCCTCGCCCTCTGGAGAGGGGCAGTTGAGCGGAGCGAAACGGGGTGAGGTGCGCCCGCGATAGCGCGAATGTCCCCGATGGTGTTAAATTGCAGGTAACCCCCGATCAAGTGCACAGCAGTGAAGGCTAAGTGATGTCCAAGCGCGTTGATATCCTGTCCAAGCAGCAGATCTTCAAGAAATCGATCTTCGCGATTGACGAAGTGCGATTCCGGCACGAGAAATACGATGGCAGCCTGAGCGACGAACTCACGCGGCTGACGCTCGAACGCGGGGACGGTGTCTCAGCGGTGGTCTATGACATCGACACAGAAAACGTGATCTTCACGGAGCAGTTCCGCCACGCGACCTATGATCACGGCGACGGCTGGCTGCTCGAAGCGCCCGCGGGCATGTTCGACGCGCAGGAAGAAGCGCCGGACGACGCCATGCGCCGCGAAATTCTGGAAGAGGTCGGCTACGAAGTGGAAGAGCTGCGGCACATCACCACGTTCTACCTGAGTCCCGGCGGCACCTCGGAGCGGATCTTCCTGTACTATGCAGCGGTGTCGTCGGCGCACAAGATTGGCATCGGCGGCGGTTTGATCGGCGAAGGCGAGGACATCCGCGCGGTCGAAATCCCCTTCCGGACGGCGATCAAGATGCTGTACGCCGGGGAGATCAAAGACGCCAAGACGATCATTGGCTTGCAGTGGATGCAGATGCACTACCCCGAACTGCGCGCGCCGCGCGTCTGAGACCACGCTGGTTGATCTACGCCTGATCCTGTACACTGAGGGAGCAGAGCTTAGGCAAAGGTACGCGCGATGGGCAGCGAATTCGAAGTCGAAATTGAAAGCATGGCGCACGGCGGCAGCGGCCTCGGACGGCACAAAGGCAGTTCGGTCTTCGTCCCGTACACCATCCCCGGCGAACGCGTGCTCGCCCGCCGCGTCGACACCGACGATAAGCGCATCCTCGCCGAAGGCATCACCCTGCTCGATGCCTCCGCTGACCGGGTGTTCCCCGTCTGCCCGCACTTCGGCCCACACAAATGCGGACGCTGCCACTGGCAGCACCTGAACTACGCCGCCCAACTGCTGATTAAACAGGACATTCTCGCGGATCAACTGTCGCGCGTGGGCGACCTCTCTGATAAGGAGATCCTCGCGGCGCTGCGCCCGACTATCGCCAGCCCGGACGAGTGGTACTACAACTATCACATGACGCTGACCGTCACCGCCGATGGCAAGATCGGCTTTCCCGATGCGGATGGGCGCGGCCTCTTCCCCATTGAAGAGTGTCACATTCTGCACCCGGATCTGCTCACGCTGTACCAGCAGATGGATATCGACCTGACGGGCTTTAAGCGCGTGCGCTTGCAGCAGGGCAGCGACGGCGACCCGATGATTATCCTGACCACACTCAGCGAAGACGCGCCCGAACTGGAAATCGACCTGCCCGCCAGCATCAACCTGATTCTGCCGGACAACGTGCCGATGAACCTGATCGGCGACTCGCATTCGCGCTACACCGTCAACGGCCACGCCTTCCGCGTGACCGCCGGGAGTTACATCCGCCCGAACTATTCGCAGTTGGACAATCTCGTCAACACGACGCTCATGCTGCTCGATCTGCGCGGCGGTGAAAAAGTGCTCGATCTATATGCGGGTGTCGGCATGTTCAGCCGCTTTGCCGCGCAGGCCGCCAGCCTCGTGACGCTCGTCGACAGCTACCCGCCTGCCGTCACCGACGCTGATGAAAACCTCGCCGATCTCGACAACGTGGATGTGTTCGAGGGTGGTGTCGAAGTCGTGCTGCCCACGCTCAACGACCGCTATGACGCCGCCATCGTCGATCCGCCCACCGCGCTCAGCCGCGAGGCATTTGCCAGCATCAACCAGATTCCGACGCTGGTCTACCTCAGCGATGACCCGGCGACGCTCGCCAAAGAGACCAAACGCCTCAAGCGCGCAGGTTACCAATTGGTCGTGGCCCAGCCTATAGATTTGTCACCGCAAACTTATTACATCGATACAATCGCTTTATTTCATAGAGGCAAAAGTTAGTAACAAAAAACTTGACAAACGTTATGAAATTGCAATACACTCCATTTTAGCCGCGTAATTGAGGCCGATTCGACCCAATTTTAAGTATGGAGTTTTTGAAGCAATGGCACAACGCATTCGTGGTGTGGTGAAGTGGTTCAGCGCCGACAAAGGCTACGGGTTCATCACTCCAGAAAACGGTCCCGACGTTTTCGTACATTACTCTGCAATTCAGTCCACTGGCTATCGGAAATTAGAAGCGGGAGAACGGGTCGAATTCGAAATCATCGACGGCCCGAAAGGAAAACAGGCAAGCTCTGTCACTGCCGTCTAGCGGGATCGCAAATTACGTGATCGTCTCTTAAAAAAGTGTTTGGCATGGAACTTCTTGAGCCTATCCTAGCGATAGGCTCATTTTTTTGAGAAGCTAAGCCAGTGTTCGAATTAGGCGAGACGAGGCCGAGGCATGAGGTCATTTTAGAATCGGTATTTTGTCTGGCCTCACCCCTAAATTCCCTCTCCGGGGGGAGACGGGACTTAAAAACTCCGTTTGTCTCCCCTCTCCTCTTTTCGGAGAGGGGTCGGGGGTGAGGTTAGGTATTTTCACCAATTATGAAATAGGCTCATGCCTCATCCCTACGAAACACGCTTTTGTAGGGACGAGATAATGCAGTTTAAGAAAAGACCACGGTGTTTGTAGGGACGCCATGGATGGCGTCCACTGTCTAATTTCTCAAAACGGACGAGATATATCTCGTCCCTACGATTTCCGTATTCATAAGTTAAACTGCATTATCTCGGCCTGTTGATTGACATTCAACCTATGGCTTAGAATAGGGTTGATTTGCTGGACTCAGGAGTTAAGAGCACGTGGATTTAAAAGCGGTTCAGGCGGCAGCCGAACGAGCAGCCCTCAGCGCGGGTGAAGTGCTGCGCCCGCTGTTCAACCACCCCCACGAAGAGAAGATCAAAGCGAATATCTACGATGTCGTCACCGAAGGCGATCTGGCGGCGGAAGCGGCAATCCTGCCGATCTTGCAGCAGGCCTTTCCCGAATTCGGCATCCTCAGCGAGGAAGGCGGCGGTGAAGACGGCGGCGAATATCAGTGGCACATCGACCCGATTGACGGTACGACCAATTTTGCCAACAACATCCCCTTCTTCTCAGTGAGCATCGCGCTGGCTGACCGCGATCTGCGCCCGGTGGTGGGCGTGGTCTACATGCCGATCCTCGGCGAGCTGTTCAGCGCGGCGCAGGGGCACGGTGCGACGCTCAACGGCCAACCGATTCATGTCTCGCGCACGGCAGACATGCGGCGCGCGGTCATGTCGAGCGGCTTCCCGACGGATCGCCACACGGTCGAAGGTGACCTCAACAACCTGCGGCACTGGCGTGACATGCTGTGGGCGGTGCGCGACATGCGGCGCTTCGGCTCGGCGGCGCTCGATCTGTCGTATGTGGCGTGTGGTCGCTTGGACGGCTTCTGGGAGCGGCGCATCCACTCATGGGATGTGCTGGCGGGGATCTGTGTGGTGCAGGAAGCAGGCGGCACCGTTACGGACATCGGCGGCGGTACAGCGAAAGCCTTCAGCGGGGAGGAAGTGGTCGCGAGCAATGGGTTGCTGCACGGCGACATGCTCAAGGTGCTGCAAGGGTAACCGCTAAGTGCGTGCAATACCGTAATCGTGCTTTTGTTACTCAGGACGAGGCATGCTCGTCCCTAGACAAGCGTCACTTCTGTCTCCCCTCCCCGAATTCGGGGAGGGGCAGGGGTGGGGTCGCCGCCGCGGACGCAATAAATTGCGTCCCTACGAAGAGCCGGTACCCGGTTTACAGCCCGTAGATTTCGCCGTACTTGGCTTCGAGATACTTCATGTATTCGCTGGACTTGATGCTCTCCCCGGTGATGCGCTTGGTCAGCTCGGCAGGGGTGAACTTGCGCCCGTGCTGGTGAATGTTCACGTTGAGCCACTTGAGCAGCGTGTCGAACTTGCCGCGTTCGATCTCCGCCGGGATTTCCGGGTGCGTTTGCAGCGCCTTCTGCCAGTACTGCGCCGCCAGCATATTGCCGAGCGCGTAGGTGGCAAAGTAGCCGATCAGACCGCTGGACCAGTGGACATCTTGCAGCACGCCGAGCGTGTCAGTCGGCGGCACGATGCCGAAGTACGCTTCAAAGCGCTGATTCCACTCATCCGGCAGCTTTTCGACCGGGATGTTCCCGGCGACCATTTCCATTTCCAGCTCAAAGCGCAGCATGATGTGCAGGTTGTAGGTCGCTTCATCCGCTTCGACACGGATGAACGACTGCCCGACCTTGTTGATCGCGCGGTAAAACGTATCAACCGACACATCGCCGAGCGACTCGGGGAAAGTCGCTTGCAGCTTGGGATACGCCCACGTCCAGAAGCCCTTGCTGCGTCCGACGAAGTTCTCCCACATGCGCGACTGCGACTCGTGCACGCCGAGCGATGTGCCGCGCGAAAGCGGCGTGCCTTCCAGCGTCGGCGACACACCCTGCTCGTACATGGCGTGACCGGATTCGTGCATCGTGCCGAAGATGGCCGGGCTGATGAAGTTCTGGTAGTAGCGCGTGGTGATGCGGACATCGCCCTGATTGAAGGTGATGGCGAACGGATGCGTCGCCACATCGATGCGCCCGCGGTTGAAATCGTAGCCGATGGCGCTGGCAATCTCCGTGCAGAACTGGCGCTGCTTCTCAAGGGGGAAGTCGCGGTGCAAGACGTCATCGCTCACGCGGTCGGCACGCTCGTTGATCTGCGCGATCAGCTTGACGAGCGGCGGCTTATGGTTGTCAAACAACCGCTTGACCTCGCTCGACTTCATGCCGCGCTCGTACTGGCCGAGTAGCGCGTCATACGGGTGTTCCGTATAGCCGATATAGTCGGCCATGCGCCGCGTCAGGTCGAGGATGCGGGTGAGGATCGGTGCGAATGAGGCGAAATCGTTCTTGGCGCGCGCCTCTTTCCAGATGTTGTGACCGAGCGCGGTCGCTTCGGCATGCTCCGCGACCAGATCCGACGGGATGCAGGTATGCTCATGATAGTCAACCCGCGTCACGCGGATCATGCTGGCTTCGTCGGAGTCATAGGGCACATCGCCGAGTTCCAACTGCGCCTCTTTGAGCAGCATGTCGGTCTTTTCATCCGTCAGCATCTCATGGCCGATGCGCGCCAGCGTCGCGACTTGCGCGGCGCGTCCCTTGGAGCCGCCCGGCGGCATGTTGACCTGTTGATCCCACCCGAGCAGCGCCTCGGCGCGGTTGACATTGCGAATCTCCATCAGATGATGCAGAAGCGCCTGATATTTCTCACCCATCAGTTTCTACCTCATGTCGAAAGTTTGCGGGGAATAGTAACAGGCAGGTCGCTAAAATGCGATAGACCGTTTGAATTTAGTTGAATAGGCGATGCTAGGCGGCGGTTCATCTGGCGCTATAATGGGGCGGACTAATCAACACACTGAGAGACACCGCATGGCGCTGCCCAAATATCATATCGAAACGATTTTCACCCCGGAACAGACCAACCCCGACGACGCGCACAGTCTGCTGATGCGCCTCGTGCCGCCGAACAGCCGCGTGCTGGAACTCGGCTGCGCGTCTGGGTATCTTTCCGGCTACATGGAGCAGCGCCTGGGTTGTACCGTGACCGGGCTGGAATTCGATCCCGCGGCGGTGCGCATCGCCGTGACGCGCATGTCGCACGCGTATGTGGCCGATCTCGATCAACCAGATGCGCTCGACCTCGCCGCGCCCACCGCCCCGTTTGATGGTTTGCTGGCGGCGGCGATCCTCGAACATCTGAAGTATCCCGAAGCGCTGCTCCAGCGGGCGAAGACGCTGCTCAAACCGGGTGCATGGGTCATCGTCTCGCTGCCGAACATCGCGCATTGGAACGTCCGCCTCAAGCTGCTGCGCGGGCGCTTCGACTACTCCGATTATGGCATCATGGATCGCACGCATGTGCATTTCTACACGGTCGACACCGGGCGACGCTTGCTCGAAGATCAGGGCTACCGGGTGGAAACGGTGCACATCGCCGGGAGCGCGCTGCAAAACCTCGCTAACCGTGTCGCCCGCGCGACCAAGCGCCCGCTGCCCGCGCCGCTTCTGCCGGGGCTGCTGGCCTACGAATTGATCTATGTGGCGCGCTGGCATGGTTGAGGATTGAACTGGGAGATAGGCGAGGAGCAAAAAACAGCGGGCGGGAAACATCCCGCCCGCTGTGATCAACGCGGTGTGGTCAGCGAATGACGTTGTCCACGGGGATGTAGATGGGCTGCGCGTTGCAGTCGATCCACACTTTGGCAAAGGCGTCGCCAAATTCCGTGATGTACCACGTCCCCGGCGGCAGGTTGAAGCCCGCATAGGCGTTCACATCGTCATCGGAGAAGGCGAGCGCGCCCGCCGGAACATTGTAAATGAGCGTCCCATTCGGCAGCGGATTGGCGCAAGCGCCGGGTGCAACCGCCGCGCTCCACGTGCCGCGCGCCGCGCACGCCGTGCCAACCGCATCCGACCAGAGCTGCGCGCTGCCGTTGGCGGCGTAGGTGGTTGGCGCGCCAGGTGCAACAGCATCTTCGAGGTAAATGCCAATCCCCGAAGCGCCCTGCAAAATGACGCCGCCGATGACGAAGCGGACGGTCAAGGTTTGGCCCGCGCCCACCTGCGCGCCCGCCCCCGCCCGAAAAGTCCCGTCATCCCACATATTGATGGCATAGAAGCCCGCATCCTGCACCTGCGCGGTGATATCGACGTAACAATCGGCGGCATTGAGGCTGTAGGTGATCAACGTTCCACCCGGCGCAGCGGCAGCGGGCAAAGCGGCGACAAACACGGCCAGGATCAAACCGGTGAACAGCAAAAAGCGAAGCTTACGAGTCATATGATGCATGAGTACGTTCCTTGATGTTATATAGGATTGATTTGATGCTCACACTAACATCGTAGGATCGATCAGGGGGAATGCAAGAAAAACCCGCCAGAAGTTGGGAAGCACCTCGGTCAAAAGGTGTGCAGCTAAAGGCGTACCTACGCGCATCCGCAGAGAATGTGGCCTACTTGGCGGACAGCGCCTCGAAGTCGCGGCGCAACAGGCCGTAAAAACGCGCATCGACGAAGCGCCCGTGCTCCCAGTAATGCTCGCGGAAGTGCCCTTCAAACTGGAACCCGCATTTGATCATAATGCGTTCGGAGGCATCATTGCCCACGGTGCAGTCCGCCCAGATGCGATGCACATCGAGATTCTGGAAGCCCCACGCGATGATGGCGCGCGCCGCTTCGGTCGCATAGCCTTGCCTCCAGACGGACGGATGCAGATGCCAGCCGATTTCGACACGCTGGTTCCCCTGATCCCACTCATGCAGCCCGCACATGCCGATCATGCGGTCGTCGTCATGCCGGGTGATCGCCCAATCGATTTCTCTTTGCGCCTGAAAGCCTTGTGCCAGCCAGCTCATCACATCCAGCGCGCGCTCGGTCGTCGTCACCGGTTCCAGGTTGAGAAAGCGCAGCACATCCGGTGATCCGAAAATGGCGCTGAAATCAGCGGCATCGTCCGAAGTGATCTGGCGCAGACGCAGGCGGTCGGTGGTTAACACGGGGAAAGTGCCAAAATCGAAGGTCGGAGGAGCCAAAGTATCGCCTTTCTGATCTAACTCCGGCGATTGTGCCACACCTTGACCCCTGCTGCACTAATGAAGATCGCTTACCAGCCCTCATCCTGCGGGTAGATGTTCGTATATTCGGTGCGCGTCCGTTCGCTGACCATCATGTCCTTGACGGCATCGCGCCATGCGAGGAAATGCGCCGTTTCGCGGTGCGCGGCTAAGGCGTCCTTGGAGCGATAGACTTCGTACAGGCAAAAGCGCGTCGGGTCGTCCTGCTGCTGGTTGAAGTCCCAGCGCGCCACGCCCGGCTCCTGATTGCTGCCCCGGGCATTCGCCAGCGTCGCCTCGATGAACGCATCGATCATTTCCGGTTTGACGTGAATGTAAACCATGAGAATGTGCATACGGGTTACTCCTAATTTTACTGGTGCTTAAACACTGTAGAGTATAGTCGTCCAGCAGTTTCCTCGCACACTGCTTGACAATTAGAATATGTGTTCTATGATGCAGCAAACCCAGATCTAAGGAGCAGTGGCATGTTCAAAGATACGCAAGCGTTCAGCGGCTTCTCGGTGTATGACATTGCTAAAGCGAAGGCGTTCTACGCGGGTACACTCGGCATTCAGGTCAGCGAAGAAGAGGATGAGCTGATTCTGCATTTTGCGGGCGGCGCGAAAGTCCTGATCTACTACAAGGGCGAATACCATGTACCCGCCACGTTCACGGTGTTGAATTTCCCCGTGCCAAACGTCGAGCAAGCCGTGGCCGCGCTGACGCAGCAGGGCGTGCGGTTCGAAGTCTACGATCTGCCCTACCTGAAAACGGATGACAAAGGGATCGCGCGCGGTCAGGGCGGCCCGAATATCGCGTGGTTCAAAGACCCGGCGGGGAATATTCTCTCAGTGCTGGAGGCGTAGGGCACTATACCCCACCCCCACCCCTCCCCGAATTCAGTTCATGGCAGGACAGTCTTAACATCGGGAACCATTAAGGCATTGGTTTGAGGGAAAACAGATTTCGTAGGGACGCGCAACGGCGCGTCCGTTTTGTTTAGGATCCGGCGGACGCCCCGTTGGGCGTCCCTACGAACCGCTCGATTGTTAAAAGTGGCCTGTCCTCAACCGAATTCAGGGAGGGTAGACCGATCAGAGCGGTTGTGTAGGGACGAGGCATGCCTCGTCCTCTGGACAACATTTGGTTACTGGTTGAGGAGACTGGCAGACTCAGTCCTCAGTCCTCGAACCTCAGTCCTTCTATTCCGTTGCGGCCTGCATAAGCTACGTCAGGTATACGCTTCTAAACTTCGAGGCGCGGAATTTGGATGGAAGTAGAGCGTCATGAGTTGATCGGTGCGCAGGGCAATCACAGCATAGGTGACGCCGTTGGTATCGGCAAATTCGACTTCATAGACGCCGGGCTGCCATTCTTCGACAATTGTCCCGACCTGACCGCGCTTCAGGCCTTCATCGGGCAGATCATCCAGCAAGGCGACCACATCATACAAATTCATCACATTAATCCTCAAGCACATAACAACTGGTGAGCCGAGGAAAGTCCTCATCTTTCCGGACAATCCACGAAGAGCGTACTATGGCGTTGCCAACTTCCGTCGTCAGTTCAAAGTCTATCACGAATCGCCGACCGTAAGCGATTGGTGTCTGTTCAGTCGCTTCATGGTCAGCAGCCATCGCCTGAACTTTGGCGACCATAAAATCGACATCTTCGAGAGTGATACCTAATTTGACTTTAAAAACATGGGCTTTGTGACGCCCGGTTGGATGCTCTGGATTCAGAGAGTATTCGGTGAATTTTTCGACTGGCACAAACGCTTTATCACCATTCGGAAGTTGAGGCATTAGCAGGCATCTCATCTGGGTACATAAGCATGGGTGGGACGCCTCGTTGGGCGTCCCTACTCAGTCCTCGAACCTCAGTCCTCTTTACTTTACTCTGTCGCGGCCTGCATGAGCTGATACAGGCGCGCCGCCATCGACGCCGGGTCGGGGTGGATGCCATCCTGCAGCAGCGCCGTCTCAAAAACCTGTTCGATCACCGCGTCGATGATCGGGTTCTGCGGGTCGGCGGCCAGCTTGCCGCTCAGGTTGTAGATCAGCGGGTGGCGCGGGTTGAGTTCTAGCGCTTTGACCGGCAGTTCGTAATCGCGATCCATCAGGCGATTGATGCGGAACATGTTGCGCGTCGGGTTGTGGTCGCTGGTGACAAGGCGCGCCGGGCTGCCCACCAGATTCTTGCTCTCTTTCACATCGGTGACGCGTTCGCCGAGCACGGCCTTGAAGCGTTCCTGCACGCCCGTGAACTGATCTTCAGGCAGGGCGTCGCGCGGCGCTTCTTCCTCCGCGCTGACCGCGCCGACATTGCTCAGATCGATATCGGCTTCGTCGGCGGCGCGCAGCTTGTGCCCGCTGAACTCGCTCAAGCCCATGATCAGCACCGGGTCAACGGCATCGACGAAGTACAGTACTTCGATCCCGCGCTGGCGGAAGGCGTCAAGGTGCGGCGACCGGGTCGCGCTGGCATAATCGTCGCCGATCACGTAGTAGATGTCGGTCTGGTTCTCGGCCATCCGGTCAACATACTGCTGCAGCGTGATCCATTCGTCGGCGCTGGCCGTCTTGGTCGAAGGGAACATGAGCAGCGGCTCGATGTCCTCGCGTTCGCCGGGGCTGACGACCACGCCCTGTTTGATGTGCCGCCCGAACGCCTCGAAAATCTGGTGATAGACTTCCGGCTTGTTCTTCTGCAGGCGCTTGAGTTCGTTGAGCACCTTGTTGGTGATCGTCTTCTTGAGGTTCGCCATGACGCGCGTCGCCTGCACGGTTTCGCGGCTCACGCTGAGCGGCAGGTCTTCGCTGTCAACCACGCCCGCCACAAAGTTGAGGTAGTCGGGTAGCAGTTCGGTGGTGTTGTCCTGAATCAGCACTTTGCGCGCGTACAGCTTAAGACCGGGTTCGCGCCGTCCCATCAGCGGATTCGCTTCCGAGCCAGCGGGGATGTACAGCAGCGCGTAGAACTGGAGCGGCACATCCGCGCGCATGTGGATGTGATGTACGGGCTTCTCCCAGTCAAACGTGAGCATCTTGTAGAACTCATCGTACTGCTCGTCGGTGACTTCTTTGCTCTCCTGCCGCCAGATCGCCACCTGCTTGTTGACCGCTTCCTGCTCCTCGCCCTCTTTGCCCTCGCCGACGTAGATCGGGTAGGCGATATAGTCGCTGTGACGGCGGACGATGTCGCTCAGCTTCCACGTCTTCAGGAAGTCTTTGGCGTCTTCCTTGACCGTGATGATGATGTCCGTGCCGCGCGTCTCCCGTTCGCTCGGTTCAATGGTATATGTATCCGAGCCGTTCGACTCCCACGCGAAAGCCTGCGCTTCCGGATGCGCCGAGCGCGACACCACGCGCACTTTGTCCGCGACCATGAAGACGGAGTAGAAACCGACGCCGAACTGGCCGATCATGTCCTGCCCGCCCGCCGCCTGCTGCTCTTTGAGCTTCTGCACGAACGCTTTTGCGCCGCTGTGGGCGATCACGCCGAGGTTTTCGACCATCTCTTCGCGCGTCATACCGATGCCGCTGTCGCTGATGGTGAGCGTGCCCGCCTCTTCGTCCGGCGTGATCTCGATGTAGAGTTCCGCGCCCGCGTCGACGAGGTTGCTGTTAGTCAGCGACTCGAACTGCACGCGGGTCAGCGCGTCCGACGCATTCGAGATCAGTTCGCGCAAAAAGATTTCCCGATCCGTATACAGCGAGTGGATCAGGATGTCGAGTAATTGTTGAATTTCCGCTTTAAATGAGAATTGTTCTGCCATGTGGTACACGCCCCTAAAACAGACCGATTGAATACGTCTACTGTTTTAACAGGGGTGTGTAAGAATCAGGTAAAAAATCTAACCTTCACCCCAAATCCCCTCTTCCACGGGAGTTCACGGCAGGACAGTTTTAACCTTTCGAGGCAATCTCCTCTCAGACGATACACTGTAGGGACGGCCTTCTGGCCGTCCGCCGACCACGGACGCGCAGAAGCGCGTCCCTACAAGCGCTCGCTTGTTAAAAGTGTCCCATCCTCAACCACGGGAGAAGGGGAGGGGGTGTGGTCTGGTTTACCGCGTGATGCTGACTTCGTACGCGCCGCCGGAACCAAACGCGCTGATCACAATGTAATACGCGCCGGGCGCCAGCGTGACCGTGAGCCGCGAGTTGAAGTTGTTGTCGCTCAGCGAAATGTCGTCGTTTTCGGCGACCAGGTTATAGCTCGCATCGTACACATACAACTGCGGGTCGACATCGCTGCCGGGGGTCGCATTCACTTCGATGGTGAGGCTCTGGCGATCGTTCACGGCCAACGTGTAGAAATCATCGTCGAAGGTATCGACGTTGCCCGTCAGCGGACGGCCGATCTCGATTTTGCCCCGATCCTGCGCGTTGGTCGGGTCAAAGGCGGTGTTGGTGCTTCCGTTGAATTCAAACCCTTCGGCGCCAAGCGTGGCAAAAACGCTCTGGAATTCCGGGTTCGCCGTCAGGCTCCCGATCAGTTCGGGAAACTGGGAAGCTACCTGTTCGAGCACTGGCCCGGCGACGCGCGGCACCACGAAGAAGGTGAACGCACAGCAGCCGATCACCAGCGCGCCGATAATCGCGAGGCAGGTGACGAATGGGCTGCGTCCGCTGCGCTGCCGCGGCGGCTCAAAGGTCGAATAGGTTGGTCGCGGTTGCTGACCGCCGCTGCCTTGGCGAAACGGATCGCTGCTGCTGGAGAACGGGTCGCCGCTGCCGACCGGGGGCGCGTTGCTGGCAAACGGGTCGCTGCCAGACAGGTCAGCGCGCGACGACGAATTCGGGAAAACGTCGTTGGAGGAACGCGACGCATTGGCGAACGGATCATCGTCGGAGACGGGGAAGGAGAAGGCATCTTCCTTTGATCGCTGTTCCGCTTCCAGGCGCGCGAGCATCTTCTGCGCGCGCTGATCGCTCGGGCGCAGGCGCAGTACCTGATTGAGCGCTTGAATCTGGCGGGCAGGATCGGTGAGCGCGTTCGCCATCAGCCACCACGCGTCAGCATTGTCGCGCTCCGAGCGGAGAATGGGCTGCAAAAGGGCGACGGCTTCTTCCTTTTGCCCCTGGCGAATGAGGTCGTAGGCGCGACGCAGTTGGTCAGCAGACATAAAAATGGACTCCCAAGCATCAAAACCAATTGGTATTCAGTATATGTCGCGTTGCCAACCTGTGCATCCGACCAAAGAGGGGAATTTTGCCCAATACCGTTCGGCGCGTCCGCAGCAGCCCAACCCCACCCTGCTTGCTGCGCAAGCCGTCCCTCTCCGTGGGGAGAGGGAGACGACCTGCCATGCCTTTGCCCCTCGCCCTCTGGAGAGGGGCAGTTGAGCGCAGCGAAACGGGGTGAGGTAGACAAGGTGCCGGGTTTGAAATGATCTGCCTACACCTTGACGCGGAGCGCCGAGAAACCGCGCAGAATGTACGTGCTGCGGCGCTCGGGATCGCCCGCCAACTGGAGGTCGGGCAGTCGCCGCGCCAGCGTTTCGAATGCAATCTGCCCTTCCAGACGCGCGAGCGGCGCGCCGAGGCAGAAATGGATGCCATTGCCGAAGGCCATGTGCGGATTCGGATCCCGCGTGATGTCGAACGTGCTCGGGTTGGCGAACTTCTCCGGGTCGTGATTCGCCGCGCCGAACATGGTCGCGACCTGCTGACCGCGCTGGAAGGTCACGCCGTTGTATTCGACATCGTGCAGCACGGTGCGGCTGGTCATCTGCACCGGGCTGTCGAAGCGCAGGCATTCCTCGACCGCCGAGCGCGTGAGCGCCGGGTTCGCCTTGAGCAGCGCCCATTGATCGGGGTGGGTGAGCAGCGCATACAGGCCGTTGCCGATCAGGTTGACGGTCGTTTCATGCCCCGCCAGCAGGAGCAACACGCACGTCGCGATCAACTCGTCTTCACTGAGCTTATCGCCTTCGGCCTCGGCAGCCAGCAGCCCGCTCAACAGATCATCCTGCGGCGCGCGGCGGCGCTGATGCGCCATGTCACGCAGGTAGCCCGCGAATTCGGCGGCATTGACCGCCCCCGCGTCATACACCGACGGATCGGTCGTCAGTTCCAGTGTGAAAGCCAGCGCCCGCGACCAACGGCGAATGTCGTCCATATCGCTGGTCGGTACGCCGAGCAGTTCCGCGATCACGGTGATGGGCAGCGGGAAGGCGAAATCCGCGATCACATCCATGCCGCCGTTCGCCACCGCGTCGTCGATCAACTCATCGGTGACCGCCTGAATGCGATCGCGCAGTCGTTCGATCACGCGCGGCGTGAAGGCTCTATGCACCAAACCGCGCAAGCGCGTGTGTGTCGGCGGATCGCGCATCAGCATCCATCCCGCCATCACGTCGTTGAGCGGCTTTTGACTGGCAGGCGGCTCCCCCCACCCGAGTTCGTCGCGCGTCATAAAGTTGAGGATTTCATGACCGAAGCGCGGATCACGCAGGACGGCGGCGCAGTCCTCGTAACGGGTGAGAAACCACATGCCCCAGTCCTGCCAGTGAAAAATGGGCATATTCGAGCGCAGCATATCGTAGACCGGGTAAGGATTTGCCTGAAATTCCGGTGCCAGCGGACTGAAACTCATTGCCGGACGTGAAACCATAGATTTGTCAGCCTCATTTGACCGTGTGTCATCCTGTTATACGCCGGAAGCTGCGTTCGGGTTGCTGATACTCATGGCTTTCACGGGAAACTACTGCCGTCGACTCTAAATCCATTTGCGCTTGATCCGGCGCCCACACGCCAGCCGTTTTAAGCTAATACCCCGTCATGGCTCTGCTATATAAATTAATTCACCTTGCGTAAATTCCTTGTGAAAAGTTATTTACTTAATTCTTTACCGATTGACATTACGTTTAAATCAATTTTATGATGATGTGCAGATAGCGAGACTTTGTAGCTTCGCTGTAATCAAGGAAACTGACATGAAACGCCACCTCCTCCTCCTGATTGTCACCGCCCTCCTCCTAATCGTCGTTGCGTCGCCGCTGCACACTGCCTACGGGCAGGAATCGTCCACATCGACCAGCACGTCCAGCGCCTCCAGCAGCTCGCCGAGCAGTTCGCCGAGCAGTTCGCCGAGCTCATCAAGCGCTCCGGCACCGGTGATCGTGCCGATCATCGAACTCAGCCCTGATATTCCCGCTGCCTATGTGCTGCGCGTCATGATTTGCAATACAGCGCTGTACGACAGCCCGGCTGGCTCGGTCATCCCCAACACCAGCGTCGTGATCGGCCAGATTTTCAGCGTTGACCCGGTCGATGCGATTGCCGCCGACGGCACGCACTGGACGCAGGTTTTCGTGGGTGGTTGGTCGAACCCGTTTGTCCCATCCGTTTGTGTGCAGTAACCGCTGACTTCGACACTGCTCTGCCGCTCGCTTCCTGTTGGAGGCGAGCGGCTTTTTATTTGCGGGTAGGGCAGCTCAGACCTGCACGGCAAACCAGCACCGTAACGCCGCCAGTCAGAGCGCGACAGTTACAGCCGAGGCAAAACGGCACTTTAATTTACATTGCGTAAATTTCATCAATGTATCGAGTTTATCTTAATTAATTTCCATTGACTTTATTTGAATACACGCTTTATTATCGATATAAGTCAGTAAACAAAGTTGCTTTCACTCACGTTAAGGAAACATCATGAAACGCCACTGGATCCTCCTCGTCGTCTCCGCCCTCCTGTTCGTGGTTGTCCTCGCACCCGTTTCTGCCCAACCCAGCGCCATCGGTTTTGATCCGCCCGTCGTGGATATGTATGAACTAAGCTGCAGCGGCGGCAGTGCCGAAGGCAGTTCAGAAGCTGACTATGTCGCGATTCTCGTGACCAGCCAACGCTTCTTCACGAAACCGTCGGCGCACAGCGGTCAGCCCAGCAGCTTGCCCATCAAGCACACCGGCAAGGCGCTTAATGGCATTCCGTTTGGGCATTTCGTGATTGTCCCGGTCATTAATGGGCACTTCAGCGGCGGCATGTCCATCCCGGAAGTGCCTGAAGGCACGCCGGTGCTGATCGAGGTTTTCGCCGTCGACAGTGTAGAGTTCCCCTTCCCCATCAGTGATCCGTGGGTGCACTTTGAAGCCTGCCAGCCGCACGTCGGGCCGTACCCGGCAGTGGGCTATGTGTCGCGCACCATCATCTGCGACTCGGCGCTGTATGACGGCCCGGCGGGCAACCCCATCTCGGGCACGATGGTCTATACCGGCCAGACGTTCTGGGTCAACCCGACTGCCGTGACTGCCGCGGATAGCACCAGTTGGAATCAGATCTTCGTCGGCGGGTGGGCGAATGGCTACATCCGTTCGGAGTGCGTGCAGTAACGCTCGCCCAGGCAGTCAAAAGCCGCTCCCACGGTGCGCGTGGGGGCGGCTTTCTTTTTTGCCTGCCTGCCCCGGTGAACGTCTGGTTGCGCGGCGGCGACGAGCAGATCTGCCCAACCAGCTTGGTCGATTAATTGAGTGCAAATGACCAACCAGCCTGGACGCCTAAATTATTCTTTCATTGACTTCATCGAAAAAATCACCCCCATATTATCGATATGAGTTTGTGAAACAGTGCAACTTTAGCTCACATTAAGGAACCATCATGAAGCGCTACTGGGTCATCCTCTTTGTCTCCATCCTCCTTTTCGTTGGTGCCCTTGCCCCTGTTTCTGCCCAACCCGTCACCAGCTTCGATACCCCCGTCATCGACACCTATCAGCTGAGCTGCGGCGGCGGCAGTGTGGAGGGCAGTTCGACCGCGCAGTATGTCGCGATTCTCGTAGACTATCGCTTGGCGAAAGCGTTGCCTAATGATCTGACCAACAGCCATCCCATCCGCATGCCTGTCAAACATACGGAGCTGATCCGCACCAATGCCAAGGTGCTCAACGGGTACATTTACTTCGGCGATCTGGTCGTTGTCCCGGTTGTGGATGGTCACTTCAGCGGCGGTGTCTTCATTCCGGAAGCCCCCGAAGGGACTCCGGTTTTGATTCAGGTGTTCCCGGTCTTGAGTGTGGAAACCCCCTACGCCATCGGTGGCTCATGGACCCACGTCGAACCGTGTAAGCCATATATTGGGCCGTACCCAGAAGCGGACTATGTGCAGCGCACCATCATCTGCGCTACCCCGATCTACGACAGCCCGGCGGGTGGCGTGGTTCCCGGCACAGCCATCACTATCGGCCAGACATTCTTTGTGGATCCGAACGCGGTGACTGCCGCGGATAGCACCAGTTGGAATCAGATCTTCGTCGGCGGATGGGCGAATGGCTACATCCGTTCAGAGTGCGTGCAGTAACGCTCTCACAGGCAGTCAAAAGCCGCCCTGAGGTTTTGCCTCAGGGCGGCTTTTTGATTCCCGAGCTGCTTTCTGCTGCTGGCCGAACTGCTCAGCATACGGGGTGTCACAGCACATTGACACTTAACCTTTTGCTCAATGCTCGAAAAGCAGATAGTCGTCATGATCAATGGATGAATATAATCACGATAAATGATGAGTTAATTCTTCTCATCCTGCTCTAATCTTATTATGAATCCAGTGCATCATTTTTATGCTTGTCTAGTTCAAGGAACTCACAATGAAGCGTCACTGGATCCTCATCGCTGCCCTCGCCGTTCTCTTCACCCTCGCCGTTTCGCCCATGCAGGTGGCGAAAGCTGATGGCGGGGTTACCGGCTACACTTATTCCTGCAGCAGTTTCAAGGCATGGGGGAATACGGACACAACATATTTCGAGGCAGCGGTTGTTCTACTAACTGTTTCCGATCAATTGTCAACCTCAGATTGGTGGGAGAATTATCTCCAACTCAGCAATGGTGAGTTCTATGGGAGCGTGGAATATTCAGTTCCCGAAGGCACTTTGCTGACCTTGACAGTGACGCAACGGGGTCCGTCTGTACTAGTTGACCAAGGGGGTGAACAGTTCTGGGCTCCCGGCCCTAGCCTTATTCTTCTACAACTCGAAGTTCCATGCATGAATGAGCCGACGACCGTGTTCTTGGACTCACCGCCGCCTACTGAAGATCCCAGTACGCCGGTTGCCTCGGAAACGCCGCCTACACCCGACACCACTGAAGAACCGAGCACACCTGTCGCCTCTGAGACGCCGCCTGCGCCCGACACGACCGACGAGCCAAGTACCCCCGTCGCCACTGAAACGTTGATCGCGCCGGACACCACGCAGGAACCGAGCACACCCGTGGCTTCGGAGACGCCAGTTGCACCCGACGTCACCGAAGAGCCGAGCACACCTGTACCCGCCGCCGTGCCCAGCGTTCCCGTTCGCGTTCCTGCGCCCGCTGCGCCCGTGAGTTACGTGTTGAACCTTATCACCTGTAACACGCCCATCTATGACAGCCCGGCTGGCCGCTATGTCGGCAATGGGATGGTCTACGCGGGGCAGACGTTCTTCACCAGCTCGACGCCCGTCATCGCGGCCGATGGCTCCAGTTGGACGCAAGTTTTCGTCGGCGGGTGGTCAAATCCGTACATCCCGTCTGAGTGCGTCCAGTAGCTTTTTCCGCAGCATCTGTCATTTTCGCCGCCTCCAACGCTTGGAGGCGGTTTTTGTTGGCTTAGCCTCGAATAATCCCGGTGCTCGTTCGGGCTCAGATTGCATTCATATATGATGCATACCCTCTATGAACCTCTATTAGGTAATATACGACAATTTTGAGTCAAAACCTTAATTATTCCTCAATTTAAACACCATGAATTTGACCCTAATCTTTTGTCTATAGATTGAGCATCGTACTCTCACTCACGAAAGGTCTTGACAATGAAGCTTCGCTGGATCCTTTTGCTTGCCGCCGCTCTGCTCCTCACCGTGCTTGTTTCACCGCTTCACACCGTCAAAGCTGACGCCTATGTCGGCGACTACGCCATTACCTGCAGCAGTTTCAGCGCCTCCGGTCCCTCTGATGCACCGTTTGTCACGCTGTATGTCTCGACCGACGGCGAAGATACCGCTTACTATTTCGTGATTGTTCCAGTCGTCAATGGCACCTACAGCGGCACCCTCAACTTCCCCGCCTATCCCGCCGGAACCGAAATTTTCTTCGAAGTTTGGGGAACTCTGAATCTCTACAATGACTATGGAGATGACGGCTACTGGGATGAGGGCGACTTCGAGTACGACTATGTAAACTGTGTTCCCGGCGCGAATGGCCCCAACATTCCCGCAGGTTATGTGCTGAGCTCGATCATCTGTGACACGCCGATCTACGACAGCCCGGCGGGGTCACTGGTGGGCAGCGCCAGCGTCAAGCTCGGCCAGACCTTCTACGTCAACCCGGTGGCCGCCGTCGCTCCGGACGGGTCGCACTGGAGACAGATCTTCGTCGGCGGGTGGGTGAATGGCTACATCCCTTCGGTCTGCGTGCAGTAGCTTTTTCCACAGCCTCTGTCAGTTCCAGCCGCCTCCAGCACTTGGGGGCGGCTTTTTTTATTTGTTTGCGCCCCTCGACGACCGGTTTCACGCCCGGCCCCTGTCAGATAGCAGCACACCCCAAAATTCGTTAAATCATCCTATATAAAAGTTGATTTATTTACGCTTCATCAAGGATTATTTACTGACCAATGCGTTAAGCTTTAAATATAAGTATCGCATCGCTAGTTTCACGAAAGGTAGACTATGAAGCTCCGTTGGATCTCTCTGGTCACCGCCGCTCTGCTCCTCAGCCTGTTGCTTGCTCCTCCCCAGACGGCGAACGCTTACGCCGATGTCATCGACTATACGCTGACGTGCAGCAGCTTCACCGCGACCGGTACGTCGGATGCACCGTATGTCACGCTGTATGTCACTCAATCCATTGACGATACTGTTCCGCTCTACTACGTCGTCGTACCCGTCATCGACGGCACCTACAGCGGCACGCTCACCTTCCCCGCCTATCCCGCCGGGACGGAATTAGACTTTGAAGTCTGGGGCACGCTGAATCCCGACAGTTCCTATGAGGAAGACGGGTACTGGGATGAGGATATTTGGTTCTACGAAATTGAGCACTGTGTGCCCGTTGTGGAAATTGGCCCGTCCTGGCCGTCCGAATTTGAAATGCGCAGCGTCATCTGCGACACGCCGATCTACGTGAGCGCGGGGGGTGCAGCCATCCCCAACGGGATGGTTTATGCCGGGCAGACGTTCTATGGTGCCGCAGACGAGACGGTCGCCGCGAATGGTTCGCGCTGGATCCAGATCTTCGTCGGGGGCTGGGAGAATGTCTTTATCCCGGCGGATTGCGTGCTGTAACCCAGTCGTAGATCATTTAAGCCGCCCCTGTGTCAACGCCCAGCGGCGGCTTTCTTATTCCGAGAAAGACGCGAAAGGACAAGGTGCGCGTGGGTTGACAAGGTCAAATTCTGACCTTCCCGCACAAACGCTGATTCTGATCTCCGCCTAGACTGCCGTCACCAGCACGGGCGCGCCGTGCCGCACGATGATTGTGTGTTCGTACTGGGCGGTGCGGTCGCCGTCCGGCGTCTTGATCGTCCAGTTATCCTCGGCTGTGTACACACGCCCCGACCCATTAGTGATGAACGGTTCGAGCGTGATCACCAGCCCGTCGGTCAGGCGGTCGTCGGCGCGTTTCGTGAAGTAGTTGGGAATGCTCGGCTTCTCGTGGATCGATTTGCCGACGCCATGCCCGCTCAACTCACGGATGATGTTCAGGCCTGCCGCCCGCGCTTCCAGCTCAACGGCCTTGCCGATGGCGTTGATGCGCTGTCCTGCCCGCGCCGCGTCAATCGAACGCTTGAGGGCGATCTTCGCGGTGTCGCAAATCTTCTGATATTCGGGGCGCACGGGCGGCACCGGGAACGTGCTGCCGGAATCCGCGAAATAGCCGCCCAGTTCCGCCGAGACGTCGATGTTGACGAGATCGCCGGGCTTGATCACGCGGTCGCCCGCGATGCCATGCGCCACTTCTTCATTGATACTGATGCAGGTCGCGCTGGGGAACTTATATACCAACTGCGGCGCCGACTGCGCCCCCTGCGACTTGATATAGGCCGCGCCAATGGCGTCGAGCTCGGCGGTGGTCATGCCGGGACGCATGGCTTCCGCCATCGTCTTGATCGTCAGGCCAACAATCCGCCCGATGCGCATCAGCCCGTCAAAATCTTTCTGGTCGTTGACTGTCATACTTCACCTGAGTAGTTTACAGTTCTAAGTTTACAGTTCACAGTGAAAACGAAGTAGGGGCAGTGCGCAGATCCACAATGCAAGGCGAAACTGTGCACTGTAAACGGACGACTGTGAACTAGATCAGCTTGAAAATGTTCGCGACGATGGGTTTCTGCTCCGGCGTCACGGCGATATAGCCCTGCTTACCGCTCTGGTCTTCAATTGCTACCCACACTGCGCCCTCCGGACATTCACCGTCCGTGCCATCCTGAATGATAGCAGCGCTGCGCAAAAGATCGAACAGCGAGTCTACCTTCATCGCCTCCGCGCCGAGCGCATGCCGCGCTTCCGAGGTCATGTGCGCGAGGACGCCTGCCTGCCTCAACTGCTGGTACTGTCGTGCAAAGCCCATGGTGCTGCCCCCAATACCTAAAATGTACTACTTCATTGTACCCGAAATATGATTTGTAAGAATAACGGGTTTCCTGCAAAAATGCGCTGTGTGTCACATTCCGGTGTGCTATACTCTGCGTGATTTGATCACCATAGAGAGAACTCCATGTCTGAACTGACCCGCCTAAGCCTCTCCGACGCTGTGAGCCGCTTGCGTAACCGTGAAATTTCGTCCGTCGAACTGACGCGCGCCTACCTTGACCAGATCGCGGCGCTCGAACCGACGATCCACGCTTTCATCACCGTGACCGCCGACCGCGCCCTGGCAGATGCCGCCCGCGCCGATCAGCAGCGCGCCAACGGCGACGACCGGCCGCTGCTCGGCGTGCCGCTGGCGATCAAGGATGTGCTCTCGACGACGGGCGTGCAAACCACATGCGGCTCGAAGATCCTCGCGGGTTACACCCCGGTCTTCACCGCGACCGCCGTCAAACGTCTGGAAGATGCGGGCATGGTGCTGCTCGGCAAGACCAACATGGACGAATTCGCGATGGGCTCCTCAACCGAGAACTCGGCCTATGGCGTCACGCGCAACCCCTGGAATCTCGACCGTGTGCCGGGCGGCAGCAGCGGTGGCAGCGCGGCAGCGGTCGCGGCAGGCATGGCGGCGGGCGCAGTCGGCACGGATACGGGCGGCAGCATTCGCCAGCCCGCCTCGCTGACCGGGTTGGTCGGCTTGAAGCCGAGCTACGGACGCGTCTCTCGCTACGGTTTGGTCGCGTTCGGCTCGTCGCTCGACTGCCCCGGTCCGCTCACGCGCACGGTGGAAGATGCGGCAAGACTGCTCGGCATCATGGCCGGGCACGATCCGCTCGATTCGACCAGCATGCCCGTCGAGGTGCCGGATTATGTGGCGGCGCTCGGCGGCAGCGTCAAGGGTCTGCGCGTCGGCGTGCCCAGGCAGTACTTCATCAAGGGGATGCAGCCGGAAGTCGACGCGACCGTGCACGCGGCCATCGACCAGCTTCGGGCGCTCGGCGCGGAGATCATGGAGATCGACATGCCGCACACCGATTATTCGCTGCCCGTGTACTACATCATCGCGCCCGCCGAAGCCAGCGCCAACCTCGCGCGCTATGACGGCATCCGCTTCGGGGCGCGCGTCGATAAGGGCGACATGTGGGACACCTACAAGGCGACGCGCGGCGAAGGCTTCGGGCCGGAGGTCAAGCGCCGCATCATGCTCGGGACGTATGCGCTCTCCGCGGGCTACTATGACGCCTACTACGGCAAGGCGCAGCAGGTGCGTACACTCATCAAGCAGGACTTCGATCAGGCGTTCGAGCGCGTCGATGTAATCGCTGGGCCGACTGCGCCGAACACGGCGTTCAAGCTGGGCGAAAACGTCAACGACCCGCTGAGCATGTATCTTGAAGACGTGTTCACGCTGCCCGCGAGTCTGGCGGGCGTGCCGGGACTGAATGTACCCTGTGGCTTCGACAGCCACGGCTTGCCGATTGGTATGCAGTTGTTCGCGCCCGCCTTCCGCGAAGACGTGCTGCTGCGCGCAGGTCACGCCTACCAGCAGTCAACCGATTGGCATACCAGATCGGCGAATGTGAAGGTGTAAAGAATCAACCTCACCCCAATCCCGCTCCTAAAGGAGCGTAGCGAAACAGGGTGAGGCGGGGATGAGGTCGCGTTCCACATTTTAATATTGTTCTTGCACATCCATCAGGAGGGGAAAGCCATGCCCGTTACACAGATGAAGATCAGCGCGGAAGAACACCGCCAGCGCTGCGAAAAACTGCTCATGCACCTGCACGCCGAAGGTTTGAACGGCGTCGTGCTGTTTGACCGCCAGTACGTGCTGTACTACACGGGCTTCGCCTTCATCCCCACCGAGCGCCCGATGGCCTTCGTGATGAACAAGCGCGGCGACCGCGGCATGTTCGTGCCGCGTCTCGAACTGGAGCACGCGCAGGCTAACGCGCTGATCGACCGCGTCGATCACTACCTCGAATACCCGTACACCGCGCATCCGATGATCGCTTTCCAGAAGATGCTCGACGAGATGGGCATGACAGCTCCAGTCGGCGCGGACGAAGACGGCTACCCGTGGGTGTTCGGCTACCGCGGCCCGAAGCTCTCAGAGATGCTCAACGCGCCCGTGCGCAGCGTCCGCCCGTTCGTCGAAGACGCGATGATGATCAAGTCACCCGCCGAAATCCGCCTGATCCGTGAGGCGTGTGTGTGGGCGAATCTCGGGCATGTGCTGCTGCAGCGCTACACCAAAGTCGGCGCGACCGAGACGGAAGTCAGCCAGCGCGCCGGCGATGAGGCGACGCGCGCCATGTACGACGCCATCGGCCCAATCTACCGCGGGCAAAGCGAGTACTACGGCGGCGTCGTGGCCGGGTATCGCGGGCAGATCGGGCGCAACGCGGCGATCCCGCACGCGCTCGCCAACAATCTGACCTTTCAGCCCGGCGATGTGCTGGTGACGGGGGCGGCGGCTCCGGTCTGGGGCTACCATTCCGAGCTCGAACGTACGATGGTCATGGGCAAGGCGACCGACGAGCAGAAATTCCTGTTCGATCACATGGTGAGGTTGCAGGATATCGCCCTGGACGCGATTCGCCCCGGCGTCCCGTGTTCGGAAGTCGACAAAACGCTGCGCGCCTACTACGACAAACATGACCTGATGCAGTACTGGAAACACCACGTTGGTCACGCCATCGGGCTGCGCTACCACGAAGGCCCGTTCCTCGATCTCGGCGACTCGACGATTATTCAGCCGGGGATGGTGTTCACGGTCGAGCCGGGGCTGTATTCCAAGGGCGTCGGCGGCTTCCGCCACTCCGATACGGTCGTCGTCACCGAGGACGGCATTGAAAGCCTGACCTACTACCCGCGCGATCTCGAAAGTTTGACGCTGCCGGTATGAAGCTCGATCAACGCTTAGTCGATGCAGCAATTGACCTGCTGAAGCGCCGCTTTCCGCCCGGCTACGGCGTGGCCGCCGCGATCTATACGGCTGACGGTGACTTGTTCACGGGCGCGGTGTTCGAACCGGAGTACGGCGGCGGCGGGCTGTGCGCCGAAACCGGGGCGATCCTGCAAGCCCACACGCTGGATAAGCAGGTGACCGCGTCGGCGTGCGTCGCCTATGACGGGAGCGGGCGCATTGTCATTCTGACGCCGTGCGGCATCTGTCAGGAACGGCTGCGGCATTGGGGCGGCGCGGTCGAAGTCGCCGTGCCCGAGCCCGACCCCGGCGATCCAACGCGCTGGATCGCCAAAACCCTGCGCGAAGTTCAGCCCTACTACTGGGCTAATGTGTATTTAGAGGATGAACGTTGAACAATCTTCCCTTCGCCAAACCGGGCAAATTCTATAAAGGCAACCTGCACACGCATTCCACGAATTCCGATGGCCGCATCAGCGTCGAAGCGGTGTGCAAGTTCTACCGGGAGCACGGCTACCACTTCCTGTCGATTACCGATCACTTCCTGGAAAACTACCACTATCCGCACACGGATGCCTCCGCTTATCACACGCCGGACTTCGTCACACTGCACGGGGCGGAACTGCACGCGGGCAAAACCTGTACCGGTGACCTGTGGCACATCCTCGCCAACGGCTTGCCGCTCGATTTCGCGCGGCCAACACCGGATGAGACCGGCCCGGAAATTGCGCAGCGCGCGCTGGCGACGGGCGCATTCGTCACCGTGGCGCACCCCGCCTGGTACAACCTGACAGAAGACGACGTGATCAGCCTGCGCGACACGCACGCCATTGAGATCATCAACGGCATTTCGGCGGATCACAACGACAAGATCGACAGCGTGTACATGCTCGACGTGATGCTGGCGCGCGGCTATCGCTTCAACGCGCTGGCGACCGACGACGCGCACTTCAAGCCGGATTTCCGCGATACGCTGCGCGGGTGGACGTGGGTCAAAAGCGAGGAACTGACGCCCGAGGCGATCCTCGCGGCGCTCAAACGCGGTGACTATTACAGCAGCACTGGACCGCTCATTCACGACGTGCAGGTGACGCCGGGCGAGACGATCAAGGTGCGCTGCTCCCCGTGCGAAAGCGTGTTCGTGACCGGTAAAGGCTCATGGGCGGCCTACAAGCACGGGCACAACATCACCGAAGTCGAGCTGTCGATTCGCAGCCTCAAATCCGCCTACTGCCGTGTTACCGTGCGCGATCCGCACGGCGGCCGCGCGTGGACGAACCCGATCTGGTTCTAAAGCCACTCACCCTATTGTCAGCCCAAAACCATAGCTCATCCCTACAACTGCCGCTTTCGTAGGGATGAGCTATATCTCATCCACTTTGAGCATCTTTCAGATTCTGGCGAAGGGTTCGCCTAAGCATTTCCAAAATTTCTTCAGGAAAAATACAGACAGTTTAATGCTTTACGAGTATCGACTCACGTTATACTGCGTCCACTGTAGACAACTTAGGAGCGAGTGTGCATGTATGCATTAGACTGGCTGATCCCCAATAAAGTCGCGTATGCCCGCGTATATGGGCGGCATACCCTCGAAGATATGGAACGCTCAAACGCTGATTTCAAGATTTTGCTGGATGCGGCGGGCGGGCCGGTGCATCTGATTATGGATATGCGCGCCGCCGAAAATCTGCCCATTCAGATTAAGCGCGGGCAGGAATCGCTGGAAGTCGCCAAACATCCGAATCTCGGTTGGGTAGTCAGCGTCGGCTCGACCAACGAGATCGTCAAGTACGTGGGCATCATGCTCGTCAAGGTGTTCCGCCTGCGCTTTCAACGCCTCAACAGCATGCAGGAAGTGATCGACTTCCTGCACAGCCTCGACCCGAGTCTCAACTGGTCGGCGGCGCGCCTCGAACTGCTGATCAACGATGAAGCCCTGCGCTTTCCCGCGGTCTAGCTGCCACTCGCCGTTTTGATGTAGCGGTAGGCGGCATACAGCCGCTTGAATCGCGCTTCCGCCTCCTCTTTGGGAAGCTTGCTCACGTCGGGGTGAAATTCGCGCGCTAACTTGCGAAACGCGGCTTTCACCTCGTCGTCCGATGCACCGCGCGCCAAACCGAGCAGCTCATAGGCACGATCCAGCTCCGACTGCGGCAAGCGATCGACGGGCGTGCGAAACCCCTCGCCTGGCACATCCGCCCAGCTCGAATTGCTCCATGTGTAGAACTGCGTGTGCCCGCGCGTTGTCTGCTTGCGGAAAGCATTCCGCCCAGTGATGTAGTCGGGCTGCTTCCAGAAGGCTTCCGTGCCGAAATTCGCCACCAGCCAATCGCCGCGCAGCGCCTGCGGCTGCTTCACCCACACGCGAAACGACGGCAGATGCTTGATCTCGACATCCGGCCCGTACCACGCTTCCTGTTCGCTGCCCCGCCCGAGCGGCTTAAAATGCACCTGCCCGACCGCGTAACCGTCCGTTGTCTGACGATAGGTGTACACCTTGTCACGATACAGCGCGTGCAGCGCGATCAAGCCTTCGTCGGGCGTGGTCAGCGCGCCATCGGACGGCACGAGCGCCGCATCCACAATGAACAGCGACCCCACGCCGACGCGTGTTCCCTCACTCAATATCCGCTTGAGGTTGCGCACGCGCACCGTCTCATCCAGCAGATACACGTAAATGAGCGTGCCCGTCCACGTATTGGCGATCAGATGCCCTTCCTTCGCCAGGTGGCAGCCGCGCACACTTTCGACGCCCGTCAATTTGCCGCACAACCAGCGTTTGATCTCGTCTGCGACCATCCCTATACCATTAAATCTCAGTTCACAATCGCGCCATTGTAACAAATGGGACGGAAGAGCGGCTATACTTGCCCGCAGACGATGTCCAGCGAAAGACGACACCTCATGACCGATGATGATCGCCTGCCATTAGCTTTTGAGCGCCTCGCCCCGGGCGAACAGATCGCGCAGTCCCGCGCTTTTCTCCAACGGATGCGGTCGCGGCGCACGGTGCGCGATTTTTCGCCCGAACCCGTGCCCTTCGAGCTGATCGAGAATGCGATTGCGGCGGCGGCCAGCGCCCCAAGCGGCGCGAATCAGCAGCCGTGGACGTTCGTGGTGGTGAGTAATCCGGAGATCAAGCGCAAAATTCGCGCGGCGGCGGAAGCCGAGGAATACGAGAGCTACACACGGCGCATGAGTCAGGAATGGCTGGACGCGCTGGCGCATCTGCACACCGACTGGCACAAGCCGCACCTCGAAGACGCGCCGTATCTGATCGTCGTGTTCGCGCAGGCGTATGGTCTGCGTGCCGATGGCACGAAGATCAAGCATTACTATGTGACCGAGTCGGTCGGCATTGCGGTGGGGATGCTGCTGGCGAGTCTGCATCTGGCGGGTTTGGCGACGCTCACGCACACGCCCAACCCGATGACATTTCTCTCTGAAATTTTGGGGCGTCCCGCCAATGAGCGCGCCTACGTCGTGATCCCGGTCGGCTACCCGGCCGCCGATGCCAGAGTGCCCAACATCAGCAAAAAGCCGCTGGCCGAGGTCTTGATCCGCGTTGAATAAGCAGTGTAGGGGCGCACGGCCGTGCGCCCAGCCCCTCCCCGAATTCAGGGAGGGGAGCCAACACCTCTCGCCAAACCAAATGTGTTTTCGTAGGGACGCGATTCATCGCGTCCGCTGGCAAGGGCTGCAGGGTATAGAGCTGCTCGTTGAACACCGTCGGACTGCGATCCGGCGTTTTCCTTACGCATTCAGCTTCTCGACGTAGTGCGTGATCGCCACTTCCATGAAGGCGGGCAGATCCGGGTGCACCGCGGCGAAGGTCGCATGGAACGCGGGATCGTTGTTGTAACCGTGCCCTAACCCGGCGAGAATTTCCGGCGTCGGCTCGTAGAAGTAGCGCAGATGCTGATGCCAGCGCGCGATGATCGCCTGCACAGCGGCGCTCTCGGCACCCTGCGGCATGGCAGTGGCGAGATCGACGTAGATGGCGCCGCCCTCTTCCTTGATCTGCTGCTGCTTCTCCGCCGAATAGCTCTTCCACAGCTTCTGCGACTGCCGGACGGTCTTTTCGTCCCAGCGGCGCGCGGCTTCGTCGGCATATTGATCTTCTTCGGCTTCCGTCCAATTCCTGAACACAGGTTGTTTGCTCATGCTGTATCTCCTCATCTTGAGCGCTCCATACAGCATACAAGCTGACGTTACGTCAGGTGCAAGGGGCAATTTTCGCGCAGGTGGAAATTGGCCGAAACAAAAAGCCCCGCTTCTGATGAGAAGCGGGGCTTGGAGTGCCGTCTAGCGATTCAGATGGCTGGTATCGGTTGGGTTAGGATCCGGCAGGTTCGCGCTGCGCGCATACGCCCGCGCGCGCCGACTCGGTTCACTGTCGCCCACCCTCGAGCCGCCCTCACCGTAATCCTCGGCTTCGTCGACTCCATCGGCGATCGCTTCGCTGGCCGCTCGCGCCCGGCGGTTCGCCTCAATCTCTTCTTCCGGAGTCGCGTACTCGCTGCCCGTCGTGTCGCGGCGCATCGCCTGATCGACCGCGTGCGAGGTTTCGTGGTGGCGTTCCGTCCCCGGAGGGGTCGCGCCCGCGCTCACGTCACTCGAACTGGTCGCGCCGACCTGCGAATGCGGGATCGCCCCGCCCATCTTCGCGGCGTGTTCGTTTTGCGCGCGGGTCGCTTCTTCTGCCGCCCAGCGACCGCCGCTGGTGCTGTCGTAGTCGGTCACCGCCGGGGCGCTGCGATCTTCCGCGCGTCCGCCCGGTGTGCCGCTCGCGCCCGGGCCGCGTTCCATATCGGCTTCGACCGAAGCGCGCTGCATGGTCTCCGAATTACCCGCCCGCGGAATGCCGCCCGTGGTTGGGACGGTGTCCGTGCTGGCGCGGGGCTGCTGATCGCTGAACACATCCTCTTCGGGGATCGACCCCATCCCCCGCGGCACATTATAGTCGCGGTAGGCGAGCCGTTCCCGCTCGATCTGCTCGGCGTTGTACGGCGGCGCCGCATGGTCGAAGTTCGACCAGCCGCCTTCGCGCCACAGCGACGAGCGCGTATCAATATCCACCGGGTGATACCGGTTCATGATCGTTTCGGCGCGTTCCGCCCATTCGTCATTGGTCGTCAAGCTGACCAGCGTGCCACCGCGGCGGATCCCCTCCGCGTAGACATGGGCGTCATCTTCGTCGACGCCCATATCGATCAACCCGGCGGTGATGCCGCCTGTGATCGCGCCCGCCGCCGCACCAATGCCCGCCGTGAGGGCAATCGCCAGCGGCCCCGCGCCGATCACCGGACCAATGCCGGGGATGAGCGAGACGCCCACACCGATCAAAGTGCCGATCACCGCGCCGAAGCCCGCGCCTTCGCCCGCGCTCACGTCGCCGTCCAGCACCATATCCCGATCTTCCAGCGAGCTGCTGTATTCGCCGCTCGCGTCATTCGCCATCACGCTGATGTCGTCCCGCGTGAAGCCTGCTTCGATCAGGTTATCGATCACGCGCTCCGCGGTCGAAAAGTCGTCGTAGAGCGCCACGATTGTCTTGGTCATCTCTGCACCTCGTCCATAGCCGACAACATTACATATCACATTATAAGCGAACTTAATGCGTTTTGTTATGAAAAGAGGGTGAGAGATCAGCTGATTGCGCTCTTCATCCTCCGAAAGCGCATTTGTAGGGACGCGCTTCTGCGCGTCCGCTGCATCCGACCTCACCCCGCTCCTCTCGACTGAGCCTCGCCCCAACAGATGCATCCTAAATACAACTGTCGCCCACTCTTCTACGCAAGCGGCGCGAGGGAGAAATCGGTCTCCCCTCCCTGAATTTGGGGAGGGGTGGGGTTAGATAAACTGCTGTTTCCAAAATAACGTCATGCCTTTGCTCAGGCGTCAAAAGAGATTTTTCATGCACCCTCGTGCAAACTGTGCGCAAGCTGGCAAATCAAAACGATCGCCCTGCTCAATGTGTTAGAATGATGCGCGCTTATCCGGACGAGGGAACCCAACACAATGTGCGGAATTTGCGGTGTGGTCGATGTGAGCGGGGCGGGGCGCGCTAACTTAGGCATGGTGCAGCGCATGTGCGCGGCGATCCGGCATCGCGGCCCCGACGGCGACGGCTTCTACGCGCCGTCGGGCGATCAGAACGTCGCGCTGGGCATGCGCCGCCTGAGTATCATCGACATCGCCGGGAGCGATCAGCCCCTCTATAACGAAGACCGCACCATCGCGCTGGTCTTCAACGGCGAAATCTACAACTACAAGGAACTGCGCCGCGACCTGCGGAACAAAGCCCACGCCTTCCGCACGGACGGCGACGGCGAAACGATCATCCACCTGTACGAAGAATACGGCTTCAAGCTGTTTGAGCATCTGCGCGGCATGTACGGCTTCGCCCTGTGGGATACGCAGCGTAAGCGGCTGCTCGTGGGCGTCGATCATATCGGCATGAAGCCGCTCTACCTGTGGGAGCGCGGCGGTCTGCTGCACTTCGCCAGCGAGGTCAAAGCGTTCAACGAGACCGCCGAACTCAACCTCGACGTGCTCGACACCTACCTCTCCTTCGGCTACATGATCGGGTCGGACACCCTGTTCAAGGGCGTGCAGCGCCTGCCCGCCGGGCATTACCTCGTCGCCGAGAACGGCACAACGCGCATCGAGGAACACTGGCGCTTCGGCGTCGGCACGGCCATCGATCTACGCGCGGACGACGAACCCGGCTGGATCACCCGCGCCCGCGACCTGCTCACCGAATCGGTCAACCTCCACATGCGCAGCGACGTTCCCGTCGGCCTGTTCCTGAGCGGCGGCGTGGATTCGGCGTCGGTGCTGGCGCTGATGCGCCCGCAAACCGAAACGCTTGAGACGTTCACCGTCGGTTACGATGCCAAAACGCCCGACAACGAGCTGATCCACGCGCGCAAAATTGCGGAACACTTCAAGACGGTGCACCACGAGCGCGTAATCACCGCCGAGGACTGGTGGAACGGCTTTCAGCGTTACGTGTATCACCACGACGAGCCGAACGCCAACCCCTCCGCCGTCTCGCTGATGCTGCTGGCGGAGGAGACCGCCAGGCGCGTCAAAGTGGTGCTGACCGGCTTGGGTGGTGACGAATTGTTCGGCGGGTACATGGCGCATGCCGCCATCCCGCAGATTTTGCGCGCGCAAAACTCGTGGGGGCGCGTGCTGCGTGGCTTCGCGCAGCCGCTGCTGCGCCTCGAACGCTACTATCCGATGATGAAGCGCTACCGGGGGATCGGCGCGCTGCCCACCTACCTGCCGCGGATCACCCAGTCGCTGCTGCCGCGCGATGAAGGGCTGCGCCGCCTGCAATCGTTCGATGGGCTGGTGCTCACCGACACCCTGCGCGGCGAACTCTACGGCGCGAATCTGCAAGCCGCGTGGGACGCCGCCCACCATAAAGAAGCCACCTATGCGGGCATCGTGGATCGCTCGCTGGCGCCGGATGCGTACAACTTCGCGCAGGCACTGGTCATCAACACGTGGCTGGCGGGGAACGCCCTGCTCAACTGTGACAAGGTGACGATGGCGCATTCGCTCGAAGCCCGCGTCCCCTTCTTCGACCCCGTGCTGCTCAATTTCGCCGCCCGTGTGCCGAGCGGCATCCGCATGCAGCGCAACAAGTACGTGCTGCGCGAAGCGATGCGTCCACTGCTGCCCGCCTTCGCGCTGGCACGCCCCAAGCAGCCCTTCGGCACGCCGATTTTGAACTGGTTCCGCGCCGATCTCGCCGAGCGCATTCAGGCCGTGCTGCTGGATGACGGCGCGGGCATTCGCGATCTGTTCCAGCGTCCGGCGCTGGAAGCGCTGCTGCGCGCCCACTTTGACGGCAGCGCGCCGCAGGTCGAAGTGGTGTTCCGTTTGCTCACCCTCGAAACGTGGTTGAAGACCTTTACCAAGGAGCGCGTGCCCGTCTCATGATCATGTCAGCGCTGTCTACGCTCGTGCAAGCCCCGTTGAGCATTTTCTTCGCCCTCGCCCTGCAAGTGACCGCGTTCCGGCTGCTGCGCAAGATCGGCGCGCGATTTCGAGCAAGTACGATCAACGAACACGATGCCTTCGATTTTCAGAACAAGCTGACCGCCGCCGAGATCTATACGCAGCTGCCAGATTACACGGCGGAGTCGAAGCGGTTGTATACCTACTTCTTCATCGTCGACTTCTTCTTCCCGCTGTTCGCGTCGCTGTTCCTCGCGCTGGTGTGGACGGCGCTGCTGCAGGCGGCGGAGATGCCCACGCTCTACGGTCAATTGCTGGCCGCCCAGGTGCCGGTGTTCGCCTTCGCGCCCGCCCTGTTCGATTGGGGTGAAAACATCTGCTTCTTGCTGCTCGTGCGGCGGCATCCCACCCACCTGCCGAACCTCGCCCGCGCCGCTGTAATTTGTAAGCGGCTCAAGCTGCTGACATTGGGTTTGACCGGGGTCGTGAGTATCCTGCTGGTCGTCGCCACGCTGATTCTGTGGGTGGTGGCGCGCTGACATATTTGCAGAATTAGCAATTTTGTTCTATCCTTGCGTCTTGTTCGGATGAACCAGAGGAGTATGGATATGCAGCCGCGCATCAGCCAGATTCGCCTGTTAGTCACCGATTTCGCTGGATGTTTCCGCTTTTACCGGGATGTTCTCGCCCTGCCCGTCGCTTCAGGCGACGAGACCGAAGTTTATGCATCCTTCCACCTGACGCCGGATGTCGGACTGGGGCTATTTCGCCGCGACCTGATGGCCGCTGTCGTCGAAACGCAGGCCAAGCCGCCCAAGGCCGACGCGCAGGACTCAGTCGTGGTCGCTTATCAGGTCGATGACGTGGATGTCGTCGCGCAGGCGCTGCGCGCGCAGGGGGTCGAACTGGTCGCTGTGCCGACGAATCGCCCCGATTGGAGCATGCGCACGGTCCATTTCCGCGATCCTGATGGCAATCTCGTCGAGCTGTTTTCGGGATTGAAAGGCTAACCTCACTCCCAACCCCTTCGCCCACTGCTTGAGGTTTTCGCGCCGGAGGCTCACAGCCTCCGGCCATTCAAAGTGTTTGTCAGCCCCTTGAATCGCAGTCTGCCCCTTCGCGGGGCAGGCAACGCGGGGTGAGGCCGCCCTACACCTCCATGCCGATCTTCTCCCGCACCGATCCCTCCAACTCCTCCCACTCGATGCTCGTCTGCCGCCCGCCGTCGAATTCCGCCTGCATCCACGCGTATACGCTCTGCAAACCGGGATCATCTTTCGGCAGTTCCACGCCCACATGCTGCTTGATGACAAAGATCAACCCGGCGATGCCGCTGTCCTTGGTCAGCGACACTTCCAGCGGGCGACCGAGCAGGTTCGGCACGTCGAACGGCGCGTACATCCACCAGAACTTGTTCAGCCCATCGGCGTGGACTCCAGCGCGCGTGCGGTGCGCGTCCCGCCCATACAGCGGATACTTGTTGGGCAGCGGATCGCCCATTTCGTCGTACAGCGCCGCAAGGTCGTTCAATGCGGTGAAGTCAGGCGCATCGTCCTTGAAGTACCCCATGCCGATCAGGTGCAGCAGCACGCCTTCCAGCGGAGCATTACCCGTGCGCTCCCCCTTGCCGAGCGACGTCCCGTTGATCGCCGCGCACCCTTCGCGGATCGCCGCGAGGCAGTTCGCCACCACCAGCCCCGTATCGTTGTGCGGGTGGAATTCGAGGTCTTCCGGCTGCAAACCCATCGCCCGCAGCGTCCGGAAGATGCGTGGAATGCTGCGCGGCAGCGCGACCTCGTCATAGGGGAGTCCTAAGCCCATCGTGTCGCACACGCGGAACTTGGGGCGCAAGCCCGCGGGTTCGCAGATCGCTTGCACCGCCTCGATGAAGGGCTGCATGAACTCCATCGGGGCACGCGTCGCATCTTCGAGGTGCAGGCGCGGGCGGATTCCCGCATCGACGCTCGTACGCACCGCATCCAGATAGATCTGTGCGGCCTGGTTGCGTCCCCCCGGCTTGAACTTGTGAAACGTGTGGTAATCCGAGGCCGAGGCGAGCATGCCCGTCTCGCGCACGCCCAGCGCCTTGATCAGCGCGACGTCGGCGCTGCTGGCGCGAATCCACGTGGTTGGCTCAATCGGCGCACCGCCCCGCCAGCGTTCGAGCGCGCCTTCCAGCGCTGCCCGGTCGGAGGGTCGGTAGATGAAGAACTCGGCCTGCCGGATCGCGCCGCTCGTCCCGGTGAAGCGGCACAGCAGGTCATAGATGGCGAGGCTCTGCTCCAAATTGAGCGGCAGCCCGCCCTGCTGACCGTCACGGTGGGTCGTTTCGGTCGTCCACGCCTGGGCGGGCAGATGGGCGGGGCGTTCTGTCCACACGTACTGCGGGAATTGATCGCGCGGGAAACTGTCGAGAAAATACTCCGGCGCGGCGGGTTCTGTCAGCATGAAAGCGCATCCTTTGGGTGTCAATTTGTGTCTTTCTCAAAAGGTAGATATATTGATGAAACTTGTCAATCTTGATTAGGATAATCAACCTATTGGCAGATCGGAGATGACACCATTTCACGCTATTTGAGCGCCAAACAAGCGACTGAAATGCTCGGGATCAGCGTGGCGACGCTGTACTCGTATGTGAGCCGCGGGCTGATTCGGAGCGAGGCGGGCGCGTCGGACAGCCGCGAGCGCCGCTACCTCGCGGAGGACGTGGAGAAGCTGCTCAAGCGGAAAGCGCAGCGCGGCAGCCCGGAGAAAGGCGCGCGGGAGGCGCTCCAGTGGGGCTCGCCCGTGCTGGAGTCCGCGCTCACGCTGATCGACGAGGAGAAGCTGTACTATCGCGGGCACGATGCCACCGAACTGGCCCTCACCCGCACGTTCGAGGAGGTCGCGACGCTGCTGTGGACGGGGAACTGGGACGCGGTCTACTCGTTGTTCCTGCAGACGGTCACGTTCGCCATCGAGCCGGAGATTGAGGGCGTCCCCGTGCCGCCGCTCACGCGGATGCATCTGGTGCTGGCGCTGGCGGCGGACGATGATCTGCGGGCGTTCGACAAGGCGGCGCTGCCCATGACCGGGGCGCGCATTCTGCTGCTGCTGGAGCGGACGATCAGCGGGGTGGGCGGCGGGAGCATCGCCGAACGGCTGGCGGGGGGCTGGCGGCTGACCACGGAAGCGGATGTCCGGCTGATCGACGCGGCGCTGATTTTGAGCGCGGATCACGAACTGAACGCGTCGTCGTTTGCGGCGCGGGTGGTCGCCTCAACGGATGCCACGCTGTATCAGGTGGTGAACGCGGGCTTGTCCGCGATTCAGGGGTTCAAGCATGGCGGGAATACGCGGTTAGTGGCGGCATTCTGGCGCGAGGTCGAAGCGGCGGGCGACCCACAGCCTGTCATCCGCGCGTGGTTACAGCGGGGCGAACGCATCCCCGGCTTCGGACATGTGCTCTACCGGCAACAGGGCGATCCACGGGCGGCGGCGCTGCTCAAACTGCTGCGGTCGAGCTCTGGTGATCATCCGGCGCTAGCACTCGCCGACCGGATCATCCGGCAGGCGGAGAAGGTGATCGACCGCGCGCCTAACATCGACTTTGCGCTGGTGACGCTGGCGCGCGTGCTGGCGCTGCCGGAAGACGCGCCGCTGACGCTGTTCGCGTTGGGGCGGGCGGCGGGCTGGATTGCGCATGCGATTGAGCAGTACGCCACCGGGGAGTTAATTCGACCGCGAGCGGTGTATACCGGATCGAAACCGGGGGGTAAGCACATATAGGAATACAACCTCACCCCCGGCCCCTCTCCTAGAGGAGAGGGGAGAAAGATGGCCTCGCCCAGACAGGGGGAATTGGAAGGAACGGGATGGAATTCGAGTTCAATTATCAGATGTTTGAGTCGCCGCTGGTGGGGTTTGCTTGGCAGACATGGAGCAATGCGCAAGGCGGATCGTTTATGTCGGCGGCGGCGGCGCAGTGCGAAATGGTGATCACGCGGTATCGCGGCGAGCTCACCGTGCATCTGCGCGGGCCAGAGACGAAAGCGTCACCCGCACCCATCCCCGAAGAAGCGGAATTCCTCGGCATCACCTTCAAGCTCGGAACGTTTATGCCGCACCTGCCGACCGAGACGCTCATCGATGGAGGGGCGCTGCTGCCGCTCACCGCGGGCGAACGCGCCTTCTGGCTGAACGGATCAGCGTGGGAAGTGCCGACCTTCGAGAATGCTGATGTGTTTGTGCGGCGGCTGGAGCGACAGGGTTTGATCGCGCGCGACCCGGTGGTGGATGCGGCGCTGGCGGGGCGGGTGGCGGGCGTGTCGCCGCGGTCGCTGCAGCGGCGCTTTTTGCGGGCGACCGGGTTGACGCACGGCGCCATCGCGCAGATTGAACGCGCTCGCGAGGCGATGACGCTCCTGCAGCGCGGGCGCTCGATCCTCGATGTGGTCGCGCAGGCGGGTTACGCAGATCAGCCGCATCTGACGCGGTCGCTCAAATATTATGTCGGGCACACGCCCGCGCAGTTGGCGAGTGTGAAGTAAGCGGCACTCCGGGCAAAAGATCACCTCACCCCCGGCCCCTCTCCGAAAAGAGGAGAGGGGAGAGAAACGGCCTCACCCCCAACCCTCTCCCTTGGGAGAGAGGGGATATTCGTACCACGAATTGAAGGCGTTCGGGTCTACAGAATGCGGATTATAATTACAATACGCATTATGAAGACACAAGGGGATGCCAAATGGACAATGGAGTCAGCGCACGCGATAACGCACGCGATGCCGTGCTTTCCAGCCGCCGATTGATACACAGCCTGAAAGCCAGAGCCGACGAACGCCGCACCACCGCTGAGAAAATTGCCGACGCGCTCACAAGTCGCTTCGGCAAGATGGGCTTTCTGGTTTTTAATCTGGTGTGGTTTGCGATCTGGTTGGTGTGGAATACCGGCGTGATCCCTGGCTTGCAGCCGTTCGATCCCTTCCCGTTCCAACTGCTGACGATGATCGTCTCGCTGGAGGCGATTTTCCTGTCGATCATCGTGCTGATCTCGCAGAATCGCGGGGAGCGTGTGGCGGATTTGCGGCAGGAGATGGACTTGCAGCTCGACATTCTCGCGGAGGACGAGCTGACGAAAATGATGCGGATGATCGCGCTGCTGCTGGAAAAACAGGGACTGGATGTGTCGAATGATACCGAGCTGCAGGAAATGCTGCGCCCGACCAACCTTGAGAAGATTCAGACGATTCTAGAAGAGCAAATCAACGTGAAAAAGTGAGGCGGAGAAAGGCAGCCTCACCCCTAACCCCTCTCCCGTGGATTCACGGCAGGACAGTCTTTACATTTCGAAACGCGCTTCCCTTAAGCAACCGATTGTAGGGACGGCCTTCTAGGCTTGTCCGCAAATCAAGTAATCAATGTGGCTAAGGCCAGTAAGGGACGGCCTTGTTGGTGGTTGAGCCACAAACCGAGATTGTAGGCAGCGAACATCGCCGCGAGCGCGGTCAGTTGCCCCCAACGCGAATGGGCGCGGAGGCGGGCAAACGAAAACACGGTCGTTAGCTGGGCAAACGCTGTTTCAACCGGCTGACGATGGTGATGCAACCAGCGCAGGGCGGAGCGGGGCCAACGGTCCGGGGCATGGCTGGGCGGTGGGGTCAAGACGTGAGCGGCACATGCGCGCCAAATGCGGTGCCAGCGCGCTCCGCCAAACCCTCCATCCGCCGCTAGATAGCACGCACTCAAGGCGCGCCCGGCCGCACGTGAGGGCACCGGCCAATTGGCCGGGAAGGCCAGACGTCGGTCTTTACCACTGGCACTAGCGGACGGGGCAGTCAGGGTGGTGTGGCCCGCCCGTAAGCGCAACAGGGCTTGCAACAACCAGCGGTCGTCGGTCCGTGCATCCCCCACCAACCAGCCACTCACCACACTCCGCTGACTAACGCTCAACACCACTTGGTCACCAAAATAGCGCCCTCCCTGCGTGCCCCCATGCCCATAATCGCTCCACCACCACCAATGTCCACGCTGCCGTTGCGCGTGGGCGACACTACACGCGCGGAGAGGAACGCAGTCCACACATTCATACACACTCCCGCGCGGTTCCAGCCAGTGCGCCACCGTTTGCTGCAACTGGATGAAGACCGCCCACAGATTGCGCACGCGTTGGTTGAAACCGCTGCGCCCCAGCATCTGCGGAAACCACCCGCGTCCCTGCTGCATAAAGCGCACGACCCCTCGTTCACTCTGCCAGGGTACTCCCACCCGCCATTGGCCCACCAACGCGACCGTCAACACTTCACTGTCGCTCATGCGTGCCCGTTGTCCCTGCCGGCGGGCCAGACGCTTGGCCCAACTTGCCTTGTACCAGTCATCCACCAGCACGTATACTGTAGTGAGAAAGGTGTCCAAGTCCATGGTTGTTCTCCTGTTGACGCTTGAGAGCATACCGAACCTGGATACCTTTCGCCTTTTGCGGACAAGCCTTTCTGGCCGTCCGCTGACCACGGACGCACAGCAGCGCGTCCCTACAATAGCCCGATTGTTAAATGTGCCCCGTCCTAACCCGTGGGAGAGGGGACAGATGGCCTCACCTCCGACCCCTCTCCCGTGGGAGAGGGGCAAAGAGCAGGCAGTTAGCGTTCGGGTTCGTAGATCAGGCCGATGACATCGCCCAGCGGGCGAGATTCGACCAGTTTGAGCGTGGCGGTGGTGCCGTCTTCGAACAGGCGCTGCCCCTGACCCAAGACGACCGGATACACAAGAATGCGGACGCTATCAACGAGCCCGGCGCGGAGGAGCGACTGTACCAGCTTGCCGCTGCCATGCACGGTGATGTTCGTACCCTCTTGCGCCTTGAGCTTATTGACCTCGGTGGCGAGGTCACCGCTGACAATCACTGAATTGTTCCAGTCCGCGGTCTTGAGCGTGTTCGACACGACGTACTTGCGCACGCCGTTGAAGTATTCGGCGCCGTCATCTTTGCGCCCCGGCCACGCCTGCGCAAAGCCTTCATAGGTCACGCGACCGAGCAGCAGCGCATCGCTGGATGTGGTCTCCTCCCCTTTGAAGTTAGCGATCTGATCGCTCCAGTATTTGAACGTCCACATCGGATTTTCGATCACACCATCCAGCGACATAAATTCAGTCACGACGAGTTTTCTCATGGTGGCTCTCCTTAGGCTATCCAGTAGTTGGATTGATTTGATACTGCTTATGATACGGGATGTGGCGCGGGGACGCTTGAACAAAAGCGACATGTGTTAGGATATACTAATAAATAGCCGAGCAGCCTCATTCCCGGCGGCAGGGATTCCCTTCAAAATCATTCACAGATCCGCTATGATTACACTCTAATTGAGACATGGGCTCAGGTTTCAGCATGGACGTAGTACAGCAGATTCTCATTGACCCCCTCACGCTCCCCTTTATGCAGCGGGCCATGCTGGCGGTCATCCTGATCGGCGTGGTCAGCGGCGTCATGGGGGCGTTCGTCGTCACGCGGGGCATGGCGTTCCTCGGCGACGCGCTCGCGCACACCATTTTGCCGGGCGTCGCCATCGGCTACCTCGCCAGCAACGGTGATCCGGGTTGGGTGCTGATCGGTGGGCTGGGCGCAGGCGTGATCTCCGCGCTCGGCATCGGTTGGCTGACGCGGGGCGGCAAACTGAGCGAGGACACGGCTATCGGCGTGATCTTTGCCGGAGCGTTGGCGCTCGGCATCGCGCTCATTTCGACAGCCAACAACTACACCGCTGACCTGACGCACATCCTGATCGGCAATGTGCTGGCGGTCGGCAACGACGATCTGCTGCTGATCGCGGGCATTGGCCTGATCGTGATCGTCACGGTGATCCTCCTCTACAAAGAATTCCTGATCATCTCGTTTGACCCAACGCTCTCGCATACGCTGCGGTTACCGGGTGAACCGCTGCGGATCGCCTTGCTGGTGCTGCTGGCGCTCACGGTGGTGATCAGCCTGCGGGCGGTAGGCGTGGCGATGGTGGCGGCGATGCTGGTCACCCCCGCGGCGGCGGCGCGCTTCTGGGTCAAGCGCATGTGGCAAATGATGATCGGCGCCGCGCTGATCGGCGCGGTCGGCGGCGTGGTCGGCATGTACCTCGCGTGGCACATCAACGGGATCGCGCCGAGCGCCACCATCGTCCTCACGCTCACGGCAATTTTCATTCTCTCCTACGTAGGGAAAACAGTGCTTTCCCGCCGCTAATTTCGCGTTACACTCTGAGATGATTTCGATAATATCGCCGCTTCACAATGCAGCCTGTCGGGATGCGCTGCGGCGCGCCCGTTCAATCCGTTGCAGGTATTCCGACAACGCGGGTGGAGACGGTTCAGTTCATGGAGCAAAAAGAATGCGTTGGTTTCGCTTGATGGTCATCGGGTTGGTCGCGCTGCTGGCGGTGACCACCCTGACAACGTCCGCGCAGGACGGCAACTTACTACAAGACCCGGGTTTTGAAGGCGCATATGTCGCGCGGGGTCGCCCGGACTTGAACACGGCTGCCCCGTGGGGCTTGTGGTCGGTGGACAGTCCACGCAACTACGAATGGCAGAATCGCTCGGATCGCCTGTTCGCGTTCCCGCACCCGGCGCCGCCGGAGATTCACAGCGGCACGAAGTCGCAGAACCTGAACGGCGGCTACGTCACCTACACGGCGGCGGTCTACCAGACCGTGACCGTGCCAAACCGCGCGAATCTGGTCGGGAGCGCGTGGGCGTGGGTGCATACCTGCAATATCGCCAAAGACGCGAGCGGCAACTTCATCGCAGATAACTGCGGCTCGGCAGTCGAATCGGGCGTGTACGTGCGCGTAGGCATTGACCCGAACGGCGGCACCAACCCCTACGATCCGGCCGTCGTGTGGTCGAACAACATCCAGCCGCATCAGCGCTGGGAACAGGCAACCGTGAGCGCCACTGCCAACGGCACGAGCGCGACGCTGTTCATTTTCGTCACGCAGGCGTGGCCGTCGGACATCAACCGCGCATATTTTGACGACGCTTCGCTGACCGTGGGCGGCGCGGGCGGCTCAGCCGCTCCGGTCCCCGGCGTACCGACTGCCGTCCCGACACCCGCAACCGCCTCGTTCGTCGTGGCGCAGCCGCCGCAGCCGGACGGCTCCATCCGTCACCTGATTATGCCGGGTGACACGATGGCGGCCATTGGCTATGCGTATGGCGTGACGATTGACGAGATCATGGCGCTGAACCCGAATTTGCGCAGCCCGCGCTTCATCTCCGTCGGGCAGTACCTGCTGATTCAAGAAGCGGATGCCGAAGGGGGAAGCAGCGCCGGGGGAGCAGCGCCCGCCGGAGTCGCGCCGCGCCCAACCATCAGCGATGAAGAGTTATTCCGCGGCGGCGACGGCTACCTGAACGGATCGCCGGGGCCGACGCCCGTCGGGATGTCATAGAGCAAACCTCAGCCCCTCTCTTAGAGGAGAGGGGAAACAGGTGGCAACCCGAATTTGTGAAAAGCCCCTGAGATTCTCGCGTTGGGTGTAACGATCCTTCCTCGGCGTGCGTATAATCCCTAGGATGATTGTCTGAGGAAGGAACTACCCGTGCTGCGACTGATCAGCCTGTTCGCGCTCGTCACCCTGCTGGCGGCTTGCAACGGAAACCCCACGCCCGAAGCGGACGCGACCGTCGATTCGCTGGCGCTCATCACCGAGGCGGCGAACAACATTCGCGCCGCCGAAACATTCCGCATTGATGTGAATCAAGAAGGCCCCAACTACACGATTTACACCGAATATGCTCCGGTGCTGTTCCGCCGCGCGACCGCGCAGTATGTCGCGCCGCGCGAAATGCAGGCGCGCATCCGCGTGATCGCGCTCGGCCTGCCGATTGAGATTTCCGTGTATTCACGCGGTATGGATCAATGGTATTCGGCGGTGTGGACGGGCGATAACTGGGTCAACGCGGCGTTCGCGCCGGGCTTCAACCCGGAAACGCTGATCGCCGAGGATACCGGCTTCCAATCGGCGCTCAACGCGCTGATCGAGCTGGAATATGTGGGCGAAGAGACGCTCGACAACGGCGCGCCCGTATATCACATCAGCTCGCGGGCGCAAGGCGATCAGGTGGCGGCGCTGCTGGCCGGGCTGATCGAACCGGTCGGCGATGTGACGGTCGACGTGTATGTGCAGCGGGAGACGCGCTTCCCCGTACGCTTTGAGATCAGCGAGTTCAACAGCCCGTATGCGGAAACGCCCGAACCGGGTCAGGAAGCCGAACCCGTCACGTGGATCATCGACATCTACGATGTGAACGCCGCGCCGGATTTGAACGTACCGCAGCTCGAAGTGACGGCGGACGTCACGCCCGAAGCGACTGAAGGCGTAGCCGCGCCGAGTCTGCTGGGGAATGGGTCGTAAACCTCACCCCCGACCCCCTCTCCTCTAGGAGAGGGGAGAATGATGAGGACATTTCTGTAGGGCGAGGCATGCCTCGCCCTCTTTGTGGCAACAACGAACCTCACCCCCAACCCCTCTCCTAGAGGAGAGGGGGACAGACACTGTTCTTAAGTCCCCTCGCCCTTGGGAGAGGAGATTTAGGGGTGAGGTTGAAACGAGGAGCATATATGCAGCAAACCAATCTCGCAGGCTCGACCCGCCGCGTGAACCCGTGGCTCGTGCTGGCGCTGGTGGCGATTCCGGTGTTCGTCGGCTCGCTGGATTTGACGATTGTCTCGGCCTTCTTGCCAGAGATCATCATCAAGCTGGAACTGCCTGTGCAGAGCGTCATCGACGATGCGGCGTGGGTGGTCACGGGCTATCTGCTGGCCTATACCATCAGCATGACGTTTATGGGGCGCGTGAGCGATCTGTTAGGGCGGCGGCGCGCGTATATCGCCTGCCTAATCATCTTCATGATCGGCTCGTTCGTCGTCGCGGAAGTCGATCCACGGGCGCGGACGGGAGTCGCCGGGATCATCTACGATCTGGCCTATCGCTTCAGCGCGACCGGCGCGCGCCCCGACCCCGGTCAGGTGGCGCTGGTGACGATCATCATCGGGCGCGTGATTCAGGCGTTGGGCGCGGGCGCGATTGTGCCCGTGAGTCTGGCGCTGGTCGGCGACCTGTTCCCCAAGGAAAAACGCGCCCAACCGCTCGGCGTGATCGGCGCGATTGATACGCTCGGTTGGGTGCTGGGTCACCTGTACGGCGGGATCATGGTGCGCTGGTTCGCGGAGTCGGGCGACGCGTTCGTGACTTTCTTCCAGTCGTTGGGGCTGAACTGGGGCGTGCCGGATTGGCGCGCGCTGTTCTGGATCAACCTGCCGATCTCGTTGATTGCGCTGGTGCTCACATGGTGGGCGCTGCGCGGCGTGAAGCAGGAGCGTTCCGGCGGGCGCTTTGACTGGCTCGGCACGCTGCTGATCATCGGGGCGCTGACAGCGCTCGTGCTCGGCCTCGGCGCGAATATCGAAGTGTCGGCTGACACGACGACGTTTGAGGAAGTCGGCGGGCTGCCGCCGTATGCCGCGCCCGTGCTGATCGGCGCGCTGATCATGTTCGCGCTGTTCATCGTGGTGGAGCTGCGGTCGCGCGACCCGCTGTTCGATCTGCGCGTGTTCCGGCGGCGGGCTTTATCGGCGGGGCTGCTGACCAATCTGTTCGTCGGCTTCTGCCTGATGATCGGGCTGGTGAGCGTGCCGATTCTCGTCAACATTCGCATTGAGGATGCAAGCTTTCTCTCCGAAGCGGCGCTGCAAGTCGGCATTCTGCTCTCCGCGCTAACTGTGCCGATGGCGCTGGCGGCGATCCCCGGCGGGTGGCTCAGTCAGCGCATCGGCAATGGGTGGACGGCGGGACTCGGCTTGCTGCTGGCGGGCATCGGCTTCGCGGCGATCTGGCAGACGTGGACGCTCAGCATGAGCGATACGCTGATTGCGGTCGAGATGGCGTTGGTGGGCATCGGGTTGGGGCTGACGTTCTCCCCGATCAGCGCGGCGGTCATCAACGCGGCGGATCAGGATAAGCTCGGCAGCGCGTCGGCGCTGGTGATCATCATGCGTCTGCTCGGCATGACCATCAGCGTGTCCGCACTGACGGCCTTCGCGTCGCAGCGGCTGGCCTCGCTGGCGAGCGTGGCGCTCGGCGCGGAAATTGTCGATCCGTCGGCGGCGATCACAGTGTATGCCGACCTCACGGTCAAGGTGCTCACGGAGATCGGCTTGCTCGGCGCGGTGATCTGCGCGGTAGCACTCATCCCGGCAGTTCTCCTCCAGAAAAGAGAAGGAAAAGCCTAAAAGAAAGACTCAACGCAAAGGCGCAAGGATGCCAAGACGCCAAGGAGAATGATCTAAACTCACTTTGCGCCTTTCCGTCTTCGCGCCTTTGCGTTGAGTCTTGTTTATTCAGGTCGCCGTGTTCTGCTCTTGCGCGGCTTGCTGAATCGTGCCTGCGGGGACGGACGGCAGCTTTTCCGAGAGCGGAGGCGCGGCTTCGACCCCGCGCAGTTTGGCCGCGTACAGGTCGATCAGCTCCAACTGCGCGACGGTCGGTCGGATGAACGGGCGCACCTGCTTGATCTTCCCCCACGCCTCGGCGGGCGTGCACCCCGTGCTGATGAGATAGGCAGCCGTCATGGTCGGCGCGCGGCCCACGCCTTCCCAACAGTGAATGTAGACCTGCCCGCCCTGATCGACCTCCGCTTTGATGAAATCGACCCCTTTTTGCAGATCTTCCTGGGTCGGCGCGTGATTATCCACCGTCGGCAGGTGCAGGTATTTGGGGGGCGCAAAACCCGCGGCGCGGGTGTCGAATTCGCCGCGCATACTGACGCCCGCCGTCACGCCGCGCTTTTGCAGAATCTCCCAACCCCGTGGGCTGAACTGCCCGCCGACGTGAATGTGCGGCGTCACCCGACTGAAGCGCTCAGTCGGTGCGCCCCCCACGCGGCGGATGATCTGGTCGACCGCTTCGAGCAGCGTCACGAACAGCCCTTGTTTGCGCAATTGCTGGAATAGGTGCAGCGCATGCTTGAGCGGATTCGGTTCGACGACATCCGCGGGCGTGGCGATAACTTCGGGGATTTCCGGCTGATTCAGTTCCTTGACCGGATTTTCAATCGGTTTGGCATCGATGGAAGGATTTAGTTTCTTTTCGGCTGCGGTGGGCGGGGATGGCTTCAACTCGGTCGAATCAGATGGCAGTTGATCACTCATACGATCGCCTCTTAACAGATGATACGAAATGGGGGGGGAAACCTACCCCACCCCCGGCCCATCCCCGAATTCTGGGAGGGGAGACAGAAGAAAGATCAACCTCACCCCTAAATCCCCTCTTTCACGGCAGGACAGTTTTAACATTTCGAGGCGGTCTTCCCTCAGACGATACACTGTAGGGACGACCTTCTGGCCGTCCGCTGACCACGGACGCCCAGAAGCGCGTCCCTACAAGTGCTCGATTGTTAAAAGTGTCCCGTCCTCAACCCAAGGGGGGGGACAGGAAAAACAGGCTGCGCTTAATCCCCCTTCGGTTCCGCAGCCTTGACCTGCTCCGCGGCATCGTCGATGGTCTCCGGGTTCGGGACAATCACGCGCACGGCATTCGGCACAACCGTCGCCGTGACCGGGGTGTCGTGAATGATCTCGCCGTCACATTCGATGCTCTGCGGCGGGTCGGCTTCCAACTTGATCGATTTAGCCTGCCAGTGCGGGAGCGAGTCGGTCAGGCCGACCGCATTTGCCGCCGCTTGCACCAGCGAGCCGATGGTGATGTCGCTGAGCACAATCACGTCGAGCAGGCCGTCACTGACGCTGGCTTTTTTAGTGAGCGTCAGCCCGGGGGCGCCGAGGCTGATCGAGTTGGCGATGAAGGCGGCCATACCTTCGGCCTGGACGGTTTCGCCGCCATCCAGCGTGATGGTATAGACGGACTTCTGCGCTTTGGGAATGGCTTGCAGCGCTGACAGGCCATAGGCCAGCGCGCCTATGCGATTCTTGACTTCGCGATCCGCGCCTTTGGTCGTCTCCGCGAACAGGCCAATGCCGAGCCGCAGCATGAACATTTTCCGGTCGCCCAGCCGCCCCATATCGATCTGCCGGATCTGCCGCGCATCGCTGCACACCAACGCGACCGCTTCCTCCAGATTGCCGGGGATGCCCAGTTCAACCGACATCACATTGGCCGAGCCGCCGGGGAAAATCGCCAGCGGCACATCCGTCCCGTTCATCCCGGAAGCGACTTCCATCACCGTACCGTCGCCGCCGTACACGCCGACGGCATCAACGCCCGTGGCGATCGCCTCCCGAGCGAAGCGTTCCGCATCACCCGCTTCCTTGGTGAGCTTCACATCCCAATCGACCTTAGCAGCGCGAAAGGCGCGGTTCATGATGGCGAGCATGGGCGCATCCTGTCCGGACGCCGGGTTAATGATGACTTGGACGGTCTTGATTGAGTCGGGCATGCTGGCTCCTATTGGACGACAGGCTGCGTCGGCAGATAAATCACTTGGCCGACAAACAAGGTGTCTTGATCGGTGACGCAATTGGCGGCGGCGAGATCCGCGACCGGGGTATCCGTTTGCAGCGAGAGGAGACCGAACGTATCACCGGATTCGACCACATAGGTGATCCAACCGGGGGGCTGCGGACAGTTCGGGTTGGTGGCGAGCGTCGAACCATCGCCGGAACCGACGCCGGAAATGTCGAGCGTCGGCGTGGCGGCCGAGAGCCCAGTTTGATCCGGAGCAAAGGGCGTGCTGAACTGGAGCGCCGGGTCGGTCGTCGGGAACGGCGCGGTCGTCGGAGTGGGGGGAACGTTGCTCAATGTACACGCCAGCAGCATCAAAGCCAGCAGCGCCAGGAATATTCTCATCGTCTCGTCCTTTACTTAACGGACATTGTAATGCGTATTATAGCGCACCCTGTCCCAGATGATAGATTTTCCTAACGATTAGCTTAAGTTTCAAGCAGTTAGTAGACGAACAAATGAACTTATGCTACGCTACTAAAACAGAACATGCGTATTACATTTTAAGAAGTAGGGTAAGGAGAGGGATGATGCCAGCACGTCGGGATTCCACGACTGAGACCGCAAACATGATTGCCAATCTGGAGAAGTCGACCGGAAAGACCATCGACCAATGGGTCGCCACCGCCAAAGGCAGCGGCTTGCAGAAACACGGGGAGATGCTCAAGTTTCTACAGACGGAGCATGGACTATCCTATGGGTACGCTAACCTCGTCGTGCACACCGCCAACAGCAGCGCCGCGGCAACCACCGATGACCGCGACAGTCTGATCGACGCGCAGTATGCCGGGGGCAAAGCCGCGCTGCGCCCGATCTACGACCAGTTAGCCGACATCCTCCGCGGCTTTGGCGATGATGTCGAGTTCGTGCCGATGAAAGCCTATGTGAGCGTGCGCCGCAACAAGCAGTTCGCCTGCCTGCAGCCTGCGACCAAGACGCGTTTTGACGTTGGCCTGAAGCTTAAGGGCGTCGCGCCGACCGAACGTCTGACCGAAGGCGGCTTCAACGGCATGGTGTCGCACCTCGTCAAGCTGACCGACAGCGCGCAGATCGACGACGAGCTGATCGCGTGGCTCAAGCAAGCCTACGAGACCAACTAAGCCCACCCGGACAGGGAGGGATCGAGGCAAGCGCTTAGGTCGCCATTGGTGGGAATATTCACCCTGCTTGCTGCGCAAGCCATCCCTCTCCGGGGGAGAGGGATACAACCCGCCGTGTCCTTGCCCCTCGCCAAAGGGCGAGGGGCAGTTGAGCGGAGCGAAACGGGCGATAGGCAACCTGCCAATTCTGAAACGACTTCATACCTCACCTGCTACCATTGAAGACGGGACACTTTTAACAATTGTCGGATTGGTAGGGACGCCCCGTTGGGCGTCCGCCCGATTGAGGATGAAACGGACGCGCCATTGCGCGGCCTGACAAGGTGTCGGCCGAGCGACGACTTGCAGCGCCATACAGGATTAGGTCGCGGCGCTGTCGCTGGGCTCGGCCTCTTTCTTCACGCCGCCCGTGAGATATGAAATGCCAACCCACATGGCGCGGGAGCGGCTGTAGAAGATCGTAATGAACAGCACGTTGTAGATCACCCAGAAGAGCAGATGCGGCTCAAAGGGCGGATGCCACAGCGCATCGGCGAGGAAAAAGCCGCCCACGGTCGTAAGTTCCGCCACGCTCAGATTGATGTACATACCGCCGACCGACTCGCCGTCTTCGCGTTCAAAGCGCACACCGCACACGGGACACACCTTGTTGTGCTTGAACAAGCCCGTGAAGATTTTTCCCTGCTCACAGTTAGGGCAGCGCAGACGGAACGTCACCCACAGCACATGCGCCCATTTACCGAGATTGCTCATGATTCTCCCCTTCAGATTGGCTGCATCTTACACTGGGGATCAACGGGGTTTCAAGGTGAACTAGCGCTGGTTAAGGCGTTTGCGGCGGTCGCGCCAATCGGGGAGCACGCGATCCATCAGTTTCCAGAAGCGCGGACTGTGATTCAGTTCTTTGAGGTGGCACAGCTCATGCAGCACGACATAGTCGATCAGCTCGACGGGCTGGTGAATCAGCCGCAGGTTGAGCGAGACATTGCCTTTGGAACTGCAGCTCCCCCAGCGCGTCTTCATATCGCGGATTTTGAGCGGCGGAAAGGCGACACCCCACGCCGCGACGCGGGGAAAGCAGGCGGTCAGACGTTCGGCGAACACCCGCTCAGCCTGCACGCGCAGCCAGCGATTCAGCAGGGCGGCGACATGGTCGGTGTTCGCTGCGTCACGCACGAAGACGACGATCTCGTCGCCGCCTAACTGGACGCGCTGACGCTCACTCACAGCGATACGCAGTGTGTAGGAGGCACCGAGATAGCGCACCGTCGACCCGGTGACGTACTGCGGCTCGACCGGGGGCGACGGTGGCTTCTGGCGAAACTGCTGCTGATGCTTGAGAATCCACGCGGCGCGGCTGTGCAGATGATCTTCGATGAAGCGCAACGTGGTGTTGAGCGGCGCGCGCACGATCACCCGCGTGTCGGGGTAGACATGAATGCCGAGCGTTTTGCGCCGGGAGAAGATCAGCTCGTAGTCGATGGTCACACCGCCGGACTGGAGGCGGCGCTGCTGCTTGGGTGGTGTCTTCATAAAGTCCAAATAGGTGAATAACCTGGGCAGCGGACACGCTTTATCACGGCCCGAAAATGGATCGAGCACAACAGCGGTCAGCGCAGCAGCGGCGCCAGTTCGATGAACAGCATGGCCAGCACAATGACCAGCACAATGATGAGCAGCACAATCCGCGCGCCCGTCCAAAACGGAGGCCGCTCGCCCACATAGCCGATGGTACGGGGGTCGTAATCGGCGGGCGCATCATCGCCCAACTGCTCAACATCGCGGTCGTCGGGATACTCGTCCTCGTCGATCCAATCATCGCGGCGATAGCTCATACAGCCTCCTTGTTCCGATCTTCTGGAAACACTGATGACAGTCACCTGACCGTCTACCACCATCGACGCGGCGCGCCCTGCTCGTTACAGTGTGAGCTTTGGACGGTTGAGCCGCCCCCGAATGAGATTCGCCGCCGCGACCACGCCGAGCGTCAACAGTACGCCCTGCCGTTCCAGCCCGCCCGCGCCTTCCGACGTGAACATGATTGGCACGGGGATGAAGGTCACGATGAAAACAATGATACTCAGAAGTCCGATCACGCGCCGCCGCGGGTCCAGCTTGGTGATCATATCGAGCGGAGTCGCGTAGATGCGCCCGAAGAAGAACAGCAGCACCACCCACAGCAGCCACGCTTCGGTGAAGCGCAGCGTGAGGATAATGAGCACGCCCATCACCGGGATGTAGAGCATGCGCGCGCGTTCGCCCAGCAGAGAATAGATGATGTGCCCGCCGTCCAACTGACCGATCGGCAGCAGATTGATCCCCGTGAGGAGCAGGCCAAACCAGCCCGCCGTCGCCATCTGGTTGATGGTCACGTCGATGCCGTCCGCGGGCAGGAAGCGCCCGAAGATCAGCGTTTTGGCGAGCGCATAGACCAGCGAATTGCCTTCCAGCGCGCCGCCCGGTGTGATCGGCCCGACATACGAGGTGCTCAGGCCGATGATGAGGATCGGGATAGTGAACAGGAAACCCATCAGCGGGCCGGACGCGCCGATGTCGAGCAGGGCTTTGCGGTTGCGGATCGGTTCGCGCAGTTGGATGAAGGCGCCCATCGTCCACGACAGGCTGATCATCGGCGCGGGGATGAAGTACGGCAGCGTCACCGAGACTTTATGGAAGCGCGCAGCGAAGTAGTGCCCGAACTCGTGCGCGCCAATGATCAGCATGACGCTGAGCGCATAGGGCAGCCCGCGCCAGATCTGCGTGAGGAGGTTTTCGCCCACATAAGCGGCCAAGGCGGGATCGGACAGCTCCAGCTCGCCGACGGCGATGAGCGTGCCGAGGATCAACACGCTGATCAGCGTGGCGATGAACATGAAGAGATTGACCGTCCAGCCGCGTGCGCCGGGATGCACACGCCCGCTGAGGATGTGCACGACGTGCTTGCCGTTCGCCTCGCGGAAGATGGGCAGGTAGTTCAGCGGCTTGAGCACTCTATCGAGGCGATCATACGCCTGTTCAGAGTCGAACAGCAGCCGCCCTTCGAACGAGGCGAGCAGACCGCCGTTCAGTTCCGGGGGCATATGCGCATCGGGCGCGGGCGTTTTGTCTTCCGCCGGGACGATTTCGCGCTCGATCATGAGCACGGACATGACGATCTGGCGGAGTTCGTCGCGCACGGCGTTATTCTCGTGCGGGACGTGGCGCACCGACGACCGCAGGGCGGGACGGTCATCGGTAGATGAGGCAGTTTCATTGAGCATGAAAACTCTCCGAGCGCGGACGCTTCAAGGGGCGTCTGTTGGTTGACAAATGATCAACGGACGCGGCTCAGCGCGTCCGTTGTAAGTCACTTCTAGTGTAGCCGCGTTTGCTTAGGGCGGCGTGATAATCTGCCACGCGTCACCCTGCGGCAGCAGTTGCAAGACCGTGCCGTCGGCGCTGCTCACGTAGAGCGTCTCTTCGCCGTTGGTGACCGAGGTCTGCACGAAGCCGTCGAAGGCGAATTCTGGTTGGCTCGCCAACCCGAGTCGGTTGCGCACCGTGTCGTTGCCGCGCCACACAAATCCAAGGCGGCGCAGCGGCTGGTAGAAACCGGGCGGCGGCGCGAAACTCGGCTCGGATTCCGGGTGAATCGCCGGATCGAAGCGGTTCGGAATCGCAATCCAGCCCGGTTCGAAGCCGTCGTTGAACAGCGAGTACACGACTTCGTTCGCTTGAATGTAGACCATGCGCCCGGCCTGGAACGGCTCTTCGATGATGTACGTTTCCTGCGCCGCGCCGGTTGGGCATTCCTGCGGCGGCGGCTGGAAGAACCACACATCCGGGCACGCCAGCGGAATGGTCAGCGTTTGCTCGACACGGTTATCGCCGTCGCCCGCCGTGAGTAGAAATTCGAGCGCGCCGCGATCTGAGCGGCGCGTGGGGATGTTGAGACTGCCATCCGCCGCGACCTGCCACACCTGATTGCGCACACCGCGTTCCACCCGGTAGATGTTGGCCGCGGTCGTGCCGCGCGTTGACCAGTAGAGCGTCACCGTGTCGCCGGGGGCGACCGCCGCCGCGCCCGCCGTGAAGAACTCGATGCGCGGCGCGTTCGGGTTAAACGGGCGCGTCGCCGTGACGGCCTGCGCCACTGAGGTCACCGCCTGACCGAACAGCGGCGTCGGCGATGGGCCGCCGGTCGCTGTGGCCGGCATAGGACTCGGGGGCTGCGTCGGCGTGACGTTGCGCGCCGGGGTGCGCGTGGGCGCATCGGTCGGCGTGGCCGTAGCGGTCGGCTGCGCGGTCGGCACAATCGGCGCGATGCTCGCCCCGCAGCCCGCCGCGATCAGCATGACCAAACAGAGACAATAGGTTGTAATCCGCCGCATTCCGTTTGATCCTCTGTGCCTTCCAACCCCACCCCCAGCCCCTCCCCGAATTCAGGGAGGGGAGCAAGCAGAATCGCCGCACCTTTGTCTATCTTTACTCTGCGTTCTCTGTGTTCTCTGTGGTTCAGCGCTCTTACCGCTGCAGAATTCGGTCGCCCGACGCCGTGATGATCGGCAGATCGGTCAGGCGTCCAGTGATAGTCAGCACGCAGCGCGCCACCCAGCCGCGCGTCTCGCCGACCTGCACCTGTACCCACATATCGAGGTCATTGGCGAAGTCCGGCGTGCAGTCGCGCCCGCGTTCCCAGCCGTTCCAGCCGACGATGTCGATCAACCGCCCAGTGCCAAGTCGCCCGATGCGCGGAAATTCCAGACCGGGGCCAGAGCGAATCGCCACCGGGCCGCGATCCGCGCGTCCGCCCACGCCCGTCAGGCTGATGGGGATAGGTGTCTCCATCGGCGTGGGGGTGGCAAGCCCAAACGTATCGCCGAAAAGCGGCGTTTGGGTCGGCTGCACGTCCTGCGCGACCGTCAGCGGCGCGAGTGTGAACAGCAGCGCCAGTGTGACGAACGAAGCGATCCAGAGCCAGTGAGAAGTTTTCAGTTTGCGCATACGTCAGGCCTTTTCCGGCAATAACTCAAACTGTTGAACGTGCTTGGGACGAATCAGCCCGAAATCGCGCCGATCGAGGGTCAATATTCGCGTGATGTTCAGGCGTTCGGCGATCGCCGCAATCGTGGCATCGACAAAATCCACGCGGGAATCAGCATATTTTTGCAGGATGCTCACAGTACGAACGAGATCCGGCGCTGTCAGCTCTACCAGCCGATATTTTGAATTGGGCAGCGCGCGCAGAAAATCAATCACCGCCTGCGAACCATACCGAGCGCGCAGCATAAATGCAACCTCGTTGAGCGTGCTTTGGGGCAGGACGATGATCCCTTCGCCATCATGAACCGCTCGACAAGCAGCATGATAATTCTCAGATCGGATCGCCACGGCGACGACGAAGCTCGAATCGGCAATCGCGGGCATAGACTAAGATGCTTTCTGAGTCGGCTGCTGAGTTTCTGCTTCCCCGTAAAGAATATCCTCGATGTGTTCAGCTAGATCGGTGGTTCCGGCCAAATAGCCCACGGTGCCATCATTTTCGACCTGATAATCATCAGGCAAACTCATCGAATTCAACACCCGGTTGTAGCGCAGAATTTCGATGTGCTCGAGCAGAGTTTCCAGCTCATCTTCTGAAAGCTGGTCGAGTTTTGTGATCAACTGTTCTTTCAGGTTAGGTGTATTCATGCCGCACCTCACTCACCAATAGCCCCATTCTAACACAAGCTACCGGATCGTTACGCGGCTGCCGTCGCGCGTCTTTTCAACCGCGATATGCACCGGGAATTGATCGCGCAGTTCTTCGATGTGCGTCACCACGAGGATGAGCGCGAATTCATCCTGCACGGCGGTGATCGCCTCGACCAGCTTGTTACGCCCTTCGTCGTCCTGCGTGCCGAAGCCCTCGTCGATGAACAGCGTGCGCAGATGCGCCCCCGCCCGCCGCGCCAGCATCTGCGAGAGCGCCACACGGATCGCGAAGTTGATGCGGAAGGCCTCACCGCCGCTGAACAGCTCATAGGCGCGCGTGCCGAGTTCGTCGGCGATTTGAATGTCGAGCGTTTCGATCACGCCGCCGTCTTTGCGTTCGCGCTGTGTGGTCATATTGAGGCTCATGCGCCCGTCCGTCATGCGGGCCAGGAGTCGATTGGCGGTCACTTCCAGTTCGGGAATGGCCGTCTCGATGATCATGGCGGGGATGCCGTTCTTGCCGAACGCCTGCTTGAGTTCATCGTAAAGCGCGCGTTCCTCCCGCCGAGCGGCGAGGCGCGTTTCGAGATCGGCTTTGCGGGCGCGCAGATCGTCCAGCGCGAGCAAATCCTGCCGCGCGCTGACCAGCTTATCGTAGGCGTTGCGTTCGGCGAGGCGCAGTTGGCGCACTTCGAGATCGCGCTGCTGGTGCTCTTTAACGAGCGTCTCCAGCCCGCCGATCTGCACGAGCAGTTCCGTCTGCGCCGCCGACTCGGTCGCCTGCGCTTCTTTGAGGCGTTCGCGCCGCAGTTCCGTGCCTTCCAGACCTGAGCGCAGATCCGGCAGGGCGGCGAGTGCGACTTCGAGGTCTTTCTGCCGCGCTTCGTAGGCGCTGTAAGTCTGCAATTTACGCTGAATCTCGTCGTGCGCACCGCTGTCATAACCGAGCGCGTCGCGTTCCGCGGTCAGATCGAGCAGTTGGGCGCGCACTTCACCCGCAAACTGTTCGCCGTTGAGCTGATCGAGCGCGGCGCTGAGTTCCGCCCGCACCTGATCGAGCTGGAGCGCGGCCTCGTGCGCCTTCTCGACGCCCGCCGCCAGCGCGCCCGCCTGCTTTTCGAGCTGCGTCATGCGCTTGATTTCCAGCCCCATCTCCTGCAAGCGCCCGGAACTTTTGGCGAGCGCCCCGCTCATCTCCTCGATGCGGGTTTTGCTGGCGCGGAAGCGATCACCCATCGTTTTGCCGTCCGCTTCAATCTCGGCGATCAGGTCGTCGCGCTGCGCTTCGCTCAACGGTTGGCCGCACACGGGGCAGACCGCGCCATCGGCGGTGCGCAGGCGATTCCGCCGCTCGGCCAGCTTATCCATCTCCATTTTGAGCGCGTTGTTCTCGGCGGTGAGTTCCGAGCGGGTGCGCTCCATGTCGAGGACTTCCGCCTGATACGTTTCGCGTTCGCCTTCAAGTGCCTGCAGCCCGGCGATCTCGGTTTGCAGCTTGAGCAGATCGTCGGTCTTCGCCGCCTTAATCACTTTCTCCAAATTTTTGACATCGGCCTCGTAGCCGCTGATCACCTGCATGAGTTCGGAGCGCGCCGCGTCGATCTGGCGTTCGAGGCCGTGCCGCCGCGTTTCGAGGTCGCTCCACTGGCGCAGCTTGTCGGCCAGTTCGTCCCCGGCAGCGCGCGCGGTTTGCAGTTCGAGGTAGCCTGCTTCGATAGCGCCCTGTTCCGCGATGATCGTCTCGTAGCTCTGGATGCGCGCCACCTGCCGCGTGATCTCCGCGTCGGCCAGCGCGAGGTCGGCGCTGATCTGCCTGAGGCGTGTTTCCAACGCGGCGGCTTGATCGCGGGTGGTGCGCAGCGCGGCGGGCGCGTGCTCGACTTCTTTCAGCCGCGCTTCTGCATCGACCAAGCGCACTTCGGCATCTTGCTGCGCGGCTTCGGCCTCCGCCAAGGCCGTGCGGAGCTGCGGCTCGTTCGCCAGATCGGAGATGATCTCCTTGATGCGCAGGTCAATGCTGCTGATGTCTTTTTCGAGCGTGTCGATTTGCTCTTTGGCGGCTTTTTCGTACTCGGCGAAGCGGTTGAGATTGAGGATTTCCGCCAGCATCTTCTTGCGTTCACCCGGCGGCTTGAGCGTGAATGAATCGGCTTTACCCTGCTGGATGAAGGCCGAATCGACAAACGTGTCGTAGCCGATTTTGATGATCTCGTCGATTTTGGCCTGCGTGGCGCGCATGCTGCCCTGATTCATGTTATTGCGCGTGCCATCCGCGTTGAGCGAGAAGAGTTCCAGCGACCCGGTGCTGGTTTTGCGCGCGCGCCGTCGCACCACCTGATAGATGATGCCTTCCTGCTCAAAGTCGAGCTGGATGTACATATCGCCCTGACCCTGATGGATCAGCTCTTCGCCGGATGCGCCCGCCCGCGCTTTGCCCCACAGCGCATAGGTCATGGCGTCGAGCAGCGACGACTTGCCCGCGCCATTCATCCCCGTGAGGCAGGCAAGATGCACGCCGTCAAAGCGAATGACATCTGGCGAGCGGTAGGCGAGAAAGTTTTTGATTTCAAGCTTGATGGGCAGCATATTTCACGTAGTTAGGTAAACCTTTAGATTAGGTAATGATAGCACAAATGGGCGGAGATCACCCCCTGAAGGCGTGGGCATTCGGTGTAGAATAGAAGCGAGTTGTCAGGCGAGAGGATGATCAAGCATGTTGTCAGACACGCTGAGAACAGAACTGCGTAGGCTGAATCGAGCAGAAAAGTTGGAAGCGATGCAAGTATTGATTGCCGAGTTGGCAATAGATGAAGGCGTGAATCTGGTTGCTGGAGCCACTTATGAGTTACTGACACCCTACGGCAATGAAGCGGCGGCGCAAGTCTTGCAGTCTGTGCTGGAAACAAACGACAAAAAGGCTGAAAGCTAGTGGCACAGTTCCCTTATACCTCCGTCGACCAGCTTCCGACCAGCTTAATGCCCAAGCTTCCGATGACATTGATGCTTGGTCAACAAACAGTTGAAATCGTCGGTCTAGTCGATACTGGCGCGGCCGTTAATGTTTTGCCGTACGGGGTTGGATTAGCCTTAGGGGCAATTTGGGAAGAACAAACTGTCCCAGTCACACTCGTTGGTGCTCTGGGACAGTTTGAGGCACGCGCGCTTGTGGTCATGGCAACCAATCCCCAAGTTACGCTTGAGGATCCGGCGCGTTTGGTGTTCGCTTGGACTCGCTCCCAATCCGCACCGGTCATCTTTGGTCAGATGAACTTTTTTCTTGAATTCGATGTATGCTTCTACCGCTCACAGGCGCTGTTTGATGTTCGGCGCAAGCGCAGCGCCTAAACCTCATCACCCCGCCGCTCGCAGATAGTGCGCCCAGTAGCCTTGATACGCGCCAAAACGGGCGGCGAGCTGCCGCGTGATTGCCTCATCGCGCGGGACGCTGTAACGCCGCGCCACCTGTTCCATGAGCCGCCATTCGGGCGCATCGAGGCGTTCCAGCCGACCGAGCGCCCGGATGAGGATGAACGACGACCCCCACGCGCCGATCCCCTTGATGGTCAGCAGCCACGCTTTGACCGCGTCATAGTCCGCTTCCAGCAGCCACGCCGGATCAACGGTGGCGAAAGCACGGGAGGCGGAGTGGATGAACTCCGCGCGGCGCATTAAGCCGACGACCTGCTCCAAGTCGGTGATGCTCGCGCCGAGCACATCATGCGCTTCGGGGAAGGCCGCATAGCGCCGCCCATCGACCTCTAAGCCATCACCGTACGCCGCCACAAAGCGTTCTTTGATCTGCTTGGCCTGCGGCATGCCCGTGCGCGTGCTCATGATCGCCCACGCGGCATTCTCGTACGGCGTCAAGAACTTGACCTGATGGTAGCCGTACATCTGCTCGATGACCGGGGCGAAGGCGGGGTCGGCCTGCCCGAGCGCGTAAAACGGCGCGAGATCGTCGTCGATGCTCAGGAAAAAGCCAACGCGCTGGCTTAGCTTGGCGACGAGATCGGCGGGCAGGGGATCTTGCGAGAACAGTTCGACCGTGAGGCGCGGCCCTTCGATTGTCCCAGTCGACCGCACACGAAATACGACCGTCACGCCGTCGAGGCGCGTCGCCTTGGTGATCTGCATCCGGTCGAGGTTTTGCTCGCCCGCGGCGGGCATGAATTCGCCCAAGAAGGCGACCGATTTGGCGAAATCGAAGGGCGCGGTGGGATACAGATCAACGGTGGTTGTGTGCAGGTTCGGCATGGAGTCACTCCCTCAACAGGTGGATTAACTCCACGATACCACAGTCGAGTGACAACCCTATGTCAGCAGGGGAAAAGATTAGCCTCACCCTAAATCCTTCTCCCAAGGGAGAGGGACTTGACTCCCCTCGCCATCGGGAGAGGGGCCAGGGGTGAGGCTCGTTTTGAGAAGCAACCAGTGATCAAAAACCGCGTAGGGACGCCCTGCGGGGCGTCCGGTTGGGCGGCGGGGCGGACGATGGGCCGACACGCGTCTCTGTCAATGAAGGGGAGCGGGCAGAGACAACGGGTCGGGCATCAACCTTGATGAGGTGTCCCGGTTCAGCCTGACGCGCCGCAGCGCGTCCCTACGCGGCGAGGGTTTGGCGCTGAGTGAGCAGTGATGCGACCACTGTCCCCAGCAGTTCGAGCTGAGCTTTGTCTTCCGGCGTGAACAGCGCCCCGCGCGACTTCGGCGCGGTGAAGTTCAGTGTGCCGTACATCTCGCCGTTGACGATCAGCGGCGTGCCGAAATACGTTTCCACGCCCAATTCCCGGTAGCAGGGGTGCGCGCGGTGCGCCGATTCGAGCATGTTGTCGATGGCAAGCGTATAGCGCAGCTTGAGCGTGATGTCGCAGTACGTGCGCGACAAGGTCATCACCGTGCCCGGCTTGAGCGGCACTTCGCGCGGGGCGACATATTCCATCACCAGCTCACGCCCAAGGTGATGGCTCACAGTCGCCTGCGTCAAGCCAAAGGTGTCGATGCCAAGCTGTAAGAGCACCTGAATTTTGTCGTCGAACTCAAGGCTCGAGTCGTGGGCGATAAGTTCTAGGCGCGCAGCAGTGAGGGTGGTCGACATTGAGAGGCTCCAGGATGGTGACAACGATGATCTCAGTCTGAAAGATACAGGGAATCAGCCGCGGGCACATCCACCAGCCGAACAATCCGATTGGCTAGATTTTTCTAGCCGAATGGGTAGGTGGGCAGTCCCGGTGACGAGCGGCACAGCCCACCGAGCACGATCTAGATCAGTTCCAAATTCACAGACTCGCGGCGCGTGGGAAGGTCTTCCCCGTCCAGCGCGGCGAAGTAGTGCGGCGGCGCGTAATCCTTGGTGAACAGGCTGCTGACGAAATGATTCCCGCGGTTGTCAATCGCGTACAGCGTGATCCCTTTGGTGAAGTCGCGCAGATAGTGGAGATCGGCCATCGCCGTACGGGCTGCTTCCTCGACCGACTGCCCCATCTGCATGTAAGCGACGACCGCCCGCGCCAAGCCGCTGCGAATGGCGATCTCGCCCATGCCGGTGCACGCCGCCGCGCCATAACGGTTGTCGGCGTAGAAGCCTGCGCCCGCGATGGGTGTATCGCCCAGCCGACCGGGATATTTCCACGCCCAACCACTCGTGCTGGTCGCCACGGCGATGTCGCCATGCGCATCCTGCGCCAGATACACAGTTGTGCCGCCGGACTTGCGCGGGTCGCGCCCCTGGTAGACCGCGTCGATCAAGTTGTCGCCGCGCTGCGGATCGAAGTTATTCTCGGCACACCACGCCGTCCACCGTGCGCGCATGGCATCGGTGAGGAGTTCACCCCGTTCCGCGCCGATTTCGGCAGCAAAGCGCGCCGCCCCCGCACCGACCAGCAGCACATGCGGCAGCCGTTCGCGCACGGCATAGGCGACGCTCACCGGGTGGATGAAACCGGTCAGCGCGCCGACCGCGCCGCTGGAACGGTCGCGCCCATCCATCACCCCGGCGTCGACTTCGACCACGCCGAGCGCGTTGGGGAAGCCGCCCACGCCCACTGACGGATCGTCGAGATTGGCCTCGACTGCGCGGATGCCCTGTTCCAGCGCTGCCAACGCCGATTTACCCGCTTGCAGCAGCCGCCAGGTGATCGACGTGCCGCTGTTTTCAAAATCGCCCGCGACGAGAATCATCGTCATTATCCTTTTCAGAGTGCCTACATTTAAGGTCACCAGATGTGACACTGACAATAACTTGTTTGCCCGGTAAATGTCACCCCCGGAGCGGCTGTTCTTCCACTACCCATAAGTCAAAGTGATACGAAAACATAAGCCATTTAGCAGATGGTAAACTGACCTTCCGGGAATATGATTCGTGACAGAAAGTACAAACAGAGTTCGTCAGGAATTTATATGGACGCATTAACGCTGGCTCGGCTGCAATTTGGCATCACGACCGTCTATCACTTCTTCTTTGTTCCCCTCAGCATCGGCCTCTCCATCATTGTGGCGCTGATGCAAACCCAGTACACCCGCACTGGCAACGAGAAATACAAGGCCATGACCAAGTTCTGGGGCAAGCTGCTCCTCGTGAACTTTGCTATGGGGGTCGTGACGGGCATTGTTCAGGAATTCCAGTTCGGCATGAACTGGTCAGAATATTCGCGGTTTGTCGGCGACATCTTCGGCGCACCGCTGGCGGTCGAGGCGCTGGTCGCGTTCTTCATCGAATCGACGTTCCTCGGCGTGTGGATTTTCGGTTGGGATAAGCTCGGCAAGCGCGCGCACCTCGCGGCCATCTGGCTGGTCGCCTTCGCGTCGACGCTGTCGTCGTTCTGGATTCTGGTGGCGAATTCGTTCATGCAGAACCCGGTCGGCTACCGGATCGCGGAAAGCGGCCGCGCGGAAATGACCGACTTCATCGCCGTGATCACCAACCCGAATGTGCTGCTCCAGTTCCCGCATGTCGTGCTCGGGGCACTGACGACGGGCGGCTTCTTCGTCCTTGGCATCAGCGCGTATCACCTGCTGCGGGGACGGCATGCCAACCTCGCCATGTTCAAGACTTCGGCGCAGATCGGCATGGTGATCGGTGCGGTGGCGGTGCTGGCGACGATGGGCTTTGGCCACGCGCAGGGTCAGCGGATGGCGGATACACAGCCGATGAAGCTGGCCGCCGCCGAAGGGCTGTGGGAAAGTGAAGATCCCGCCGGGCTGTCGATGTTCCAGATCGGAAATGAAGCCGAACGTACGTCGGTGGTCAATATTCGTATCCCGTCGCTGTTGAGCTTCCTATCCTACAACACCGCCGATGGACTGGTGCACGGCATCAACGACCTGCAGGCGGAATATGAGCAGCAGTACGGCCCCGGCGACTACGCGCCGCCCGCCATCTGGTTGACCTATTGGAGCTTCCGCGCGATGGTCGGCGCGGGCGCGCTGATGTTTGGTCTCGCCGTGCTCGGCATCATCTACGCGCGCAGCAACCGTCTGTCTACGAGCAAATGGCTGCTGCGGCTGCTGGTGCTGGCGCTGTTCCTGCCCTACCTCGCCAATTCGACCGGCTGGATGCTGACGGAAGTGGGCCGCCAACCGTGGATCGTGCAGGGCTTGATGACGATTGATCAGGCGGTGTCGCCCAACGTCACCCCGGCAATGCTGGCGATTTCGCTGGTCGGCTTCACGCTGATCTACGGTCTGCTCATGGTTGCGGACGTGTATCTGCTGCAAAAGTTCGCGCGCGATAAGGACAACGAAGGCCCCGCGCCGCAGACTGCACCCAAGACCGATCAACCCAAGACCGCGCTTAAGGGCGCGTACTAACGGAGGCTCATGATGGATTATCAAACGCTGCAAACCCTCTGGTTCGTGCTGATCGCGGTGCTGTTCACCGGGTTCTTCCTGCTCGAAGGCTACGACTATGGCGTGGGCGTGCTCCTGCCCTTCGTCGCCAAGAATGACGCTGAACGGCGCACGGTCATCAACGCGATTGGCCCGTTCTGGGACGGCAACGAAGTGTGGCTGCTCACGGCGGGCGGCGCGATGTTCGCGGCCTTCCCCAACTGGTACGCGACCCTGTTCAGCGGTTTCTACCTCGCGCTGTTCCTCATCCTCGTCGCGTTGATCGCGCGCGGTGTCGCCTTCGAGTTCCGCAGCAAAGACGACAATCCGCGCTGGCGGGCGCTGTGGGATTGGGCGCTGTTCTTCGGCAGTTTCCTCCCGGCGCTGCTGTGGGGCGTGGCCGTCGGCAATTTCCTGCGCGGCGTAGCGATTGACGCCAGCATGACGTTCGTCGGCTCGTTCTTCGACCTGCTAAACCCGTATGCGCTGCTCGGCGGCGTGCTCACGCTGACGCTGTTCACGCTGCACGGCGCGCTGTTCCTCGAACTGAAGACGGATGGCACGGTGCGCGAACGGGTGCAGCGGATCACGCGCGTCTTTTGGCTCCCGGTCACAGTGATTGCGCTGGCGTTCGTCGGCTACAGCGCCCTCGAAACGGATATGTTCGCGGCGCTCAACGTCGTGCAGATTCTCGGTTTGGTTGGCGCAGTGGCGGGCTTGCTGTTCACGGGCGCGATGATCTTCACCAAGCGTTACGGGCGCGCCTTCCTCGGCACAGCCATTACGTTGATCGGCACGGTGGCGCTGGTGTTTGCGACGCTGTTCCCGCGCGTACTGCCCTCGACGCTCGGTGCTGCCTTCGATCTCACCATCTACAACGCCTCTTCGAGCGAATACACCCTCGGCGTGATGACGGTGATCGCGCTGAGCCTCGTCCCGGTGGTGCTGGCGTATCAGGCGTGGACGTACTGGGTGTTCCGCAAGCGTTTGACCACGCAAAGCCACTTCGAGTACTAGTACCTGCGTTCACTCCCGCATCATTGGCAGTTTGGAAGCGGCTCCCCGTCGAGCCGCTTTCACTTTGAGTAAATGGGTAGAAAATTGGGTTGATGGATAGACGACTTATCGCCGAAGCGCGCGCCGTGCGCCGCGAATTCGCGCTGAGCATCCTCTGGCAGACGCTGGCGGGCGCGTGCCTGATCGGCGGCGCGTTCGCCTTCAGCCGCACGGTCGCCGACGTCTTCCTCGGCGGGCAACCGCTGCGTGAAGTGCTGCCGCTGCTGGCGCTGTTCGGCGGGTTCTCCCTGCTGCGCGCGGCGCTCGTGTGGGCGGGGAACAGCGCCGCCGCCGAGGTATCGATCCGCGTACGGCTCGATCTGCGCCGCCGTCTGCTCGCGCAGTTGGTGCAGTTGGGCGCGCAGGATGCCCGCACCGGCGAACTGGCGACCACGGTCAGCAAGGGGATCGACGCGCTCGACCCGTTCTTTCGTGATTACCTGCCCGCGCTGTTCACCGCGCTGCTCATCCCGCTGACGATTGCGCTGGTCGTGCTCCCACTGGATGGGCTGACACTCACCGTCATGCTGATCACCGCGCCGCTGATTCCGTTCTTCATGATGCTGATCGGTAAAGCGGCGGGCGTGCTGGCGAAGACGCAGTATGCGAGTCTGGGGCTGTTGAGCGCGCATTTTCTCGACGTGATGCAGGGCTTGCTCACGCTCAAGCTGTTCAACCGCAGCCAGTACCAGATCGAGACGATTGGCCGGATTTCCGGCGAATTTCGGGCGGCGACGATGGGCGTGCTGCGCGTGGCTTTCCTCTCCGCGCTCACGCTTGAACTGCTGGCGACCGTCAGCGTAGCGCTGATCGCCGTCGAAATCGGCGTGCGCCTGCTGCAGGGCGGCATCCCATTTGAATCAGCGCTGTTCCTGCTGGTGATCGCCCCCGAGTTCTACCAACCGCTGCGCACGCTCGGCGCGCGCTTCCACACCGGGACGGAGGCCAGCGCCGCCGCGGCGCGCATCTTCGATGTGCTGGCACTGCCGCTTCCGTCAACGGCGGCTGAGTCTGCACCCGTGCCCCCCCACAGCAATCTGCGGTTTGACGCGGTGTACGTCGCCTATAACGCGGGCGAACGGCACGCCCTGAATGGGTTGTCGTTCACGGTCGCGCAGGGCGAAAAGGTCGCGCTGGTCGGCGCGACGGGCGGCGGCAAAAGCACGGCGCTCGCGCTGCTGCTCCGCTTCAGCGAGCCGACGGCGGGGAGCATCACCGTGAATGGGCGCGACTTGCGCGAACTGGATGCGGACTCGTGGCGGCAGCAGATCGCGTGGGTGCCGCAAGCGCCGTACCTCTTCAACACGTCGATTGCCGACAATATCCGCTTAGGGCGCCCGGATGCGCCGCTCGCCGAGGTGATCGCGGCGGCAGAAGCGGCGCAAGCGCATGAGTTCATCACGCGGCTGCCACACGGCTATGACACGGTCATCGGCGAGCGCGGCGCCCGCTTGAGCGGCGGACAGGCACAGCGCGTCGCCATTGCGCGCGCATTTCTGCGCGACGCGCCGATTCTGCTGCTCGACGAGATCACGTCGTATCTTGACCATGAGACGGAGGCGGCGCTCAACCGGGCGCTGGATCGCCTGCTGGTGGGACGGACGGCGCTGGTTGTCGCCCACCGCCTGCACACGATTCAACGCATGGATCGCATCCTCGTGGTCGAAGCGGGACAGGTGGTTGAAAGCGGAACGCACGCCGAACTGCTGGCGCTCGGCGGCCGCTATCAGCGGTTGATCGCCCGGACTGGGGGCAGCGTATGACCCGGCGTCTGCTCACATGGCTGCGCCCATATGCGGGGCGCATTCTGCTCTCGGTGCTGCTCGGCGCACTGACCATCGGCAGCAGCATCGCGCTCATGGCGACTTCGGCGTGGCTGATCTCCAAGTCCGCCTTGCAGCCGTCCATTGCGGAATTGGGTGTATCCGTCGTCGGCGTGCGCTTCTTTGGGCTGGCGCGCGCCGTCTTCCGCTATCTGGAGCGGCTGATTGCGCACGACACGACCTTTCGCTGGCTGGCTGATGTGCGCGTGCGCGTGTACCGCGCCATCGAACCGCTCGCGCCCGCCCGCCTGTCCGCGCTGCGCAGCGGCGACCTGCTGGGGCGCGTGATCGGCGATGTCGACGCGCTGCAAAATCTGTATTTGCGCGCGCTGGCGCCGGCACTCGTGGCACTCGTAACCGGCGCGGTGCTGGTCACGGTGATCGCGGCGTTTGACGGCGTGGTCGCGCTGGCGGCGCTGGCGTGGTTTGCCGCGTCCGCTGTGCTGATCGTGGCGCTGGCGGCGTGGCTGGGACGCGAACCGGGGCAGCGGTTGACACAAGCACGCGGCGCGCTCAATGCGGCACTGGTCGATACGCTGCAAGGTCTGCCGGACCTGATCGCGTATGGCGCGGTGGAGCGCCAACTGCAAGCGCTGGAAGCGCAAGCCGAACAACTCGCCGCTCACGAACGCCGCTTCGCGCGGTTGGACGCGCTGCAAGCCGCGCTGGTGATCGGGCTGCCCGCCGGGGCGGTGATCAGCGTGCTGCTGCTGGCGATTCCCCGCGTGGACGGGGTGTATCTGGCGACGCTTGCGCTGGCGACAACCGCCGCCTATGAAGCGCTGCTGCCGCTCGGTCAGGCGGCGCTGGCGTGGGGCGGCATGCGCGAATCAGCAGCGCGGCTGTTTGAGCTGATGGACACGCTGCCCGCGGTCAGCGAACCCGCTGCGCCAAGCACCGTGCCCACCACGTTTGACATCGCGTTTGATCACGTCACCTTCGCCTACGCGCCGGATCGACCGCCCGTGCTGCGCGACTTCAGCCTGACGATCAGTGCGGGTGAGCAGGTTGCAATCATCGGCGAGAGCGGCGCAGGCAAATCGACGTTGGTCAATTTGCTGGCGCGCTTCTGGGAGATCGATGAGGGGCAGATCAGCATCGGCGGCGTCGATGTGCGCACACTGCGGCAGGCAGACGTGCGAGCGCTGATCGGTGTGATGTCCCAGCACACGTATCTGTTCAATACCACCATCCGCGAGAATATCCGTTTAGCGCGCAGCGGGGCCAGCGACACCGAGGTCGAAGGGGCAGCGCGGGCAGCGCACATCCACGAGTTCATCCGGTCACTGCCGCAGGGTTATGACACGCTGGTCGGCGAAAACGGACACAAGCTGAGCGGCGGCGAACGTCAGCGGGTGGCGTTGGCACAGGCGCTGCTCAAAGACGCGCCGATCCTCATCCTCGACGAGGCGACCGCGCACCTCGACGCCGCCACCGAACGCGACGTGATGGAGGCAGTGCTGACTGCCTCGACCGGACGGACGCTCATTCTGCTCACGCATAACCCGGCGCTGCTGGCGCACGTCGAGCGGGTGCTGCGCCTGGAAGCAGCAGGACCCACAGTCAGCGCCTGACACTTTTTAGTGCCAGTCATTCCGCTCACGTGCAGCTTGAAATTAGTTACATTCATCACTGTGTACACTTTTAGTGTACGTTGTACATTTAAGTTGTAAAGTGTTTGTAGTGTTGAGCCCAGACCGGGCAGCAGTGCCTGATGGAGCCATCATGACTCATCCCCCGGACGTCCCGGATGTCGGACAGCGCATCCGCACTTTGCGCGACGAAAGAGGTCTATCTCTGCGCGCGCTCGCCGAGCGCTGCGGCATGTCGATCAACGCCATCAATCGCATTGAACACGGCGAAAACTCGCCAACGGTCGCCTCGCTGCATCTGTTAGCGACGGCGCTCGACGTGCCTATCACTGAGTTCTTTCGCAGCGCGGAGAAGCGCAAGACGGTCATGGTGAAGCGCGAGTCGCGGGTGCATGCCCAGCAGCTCGGCATGAAAATTGAGAGTTTGGGCACCGGCCTGCACAATCAGCAGCTCGAACCGTTTCTCGTGACTGTACCGCCGGGGAGCGGCACAGGCAGCCCAACGATCACGCATCACGGACAGGAGTTGGTCTACTGCGTCGCCGGCGCGCTGGAGTATCAGATTAGCGATGAGGTCTATACACTGACGACGGGTGACAGCTTGCTGTTTGAGGCCGTCCAGCCGCATGTTTTTCGCAATCTGTCCGATCTTCCCGCCGTGATTTTACTGGTCTTTCACGTTCAAGACGGCAGCCCTGGCCATTTGCATACCTGACCGAAAGGAAGCATCATGAAACTTGTCTTCGCCTTCCTCAGCGCCCTGCTGCTTTTGGCAGCGCCGACCCTGCTGCACGCTCAGGATTGTACGCTGCCGGAAGTCATCACCGTGCAGCCGCAGGGAGCGGCAGCGACGCTGACGGTGGTGCCGGTAGGTTCCGTCGCTGTGGCAGATGCGGCCAGCGCACTGGCGGCGGCGGATGCTGAGGTGACAGCGGCGGCGACTGTCTTGAGCGGCCCGGGGTCGGGGTTTGCGCAGGTGGGCATGCTCACCAGCGGCCAAACGATCCGCGTGGACGCCAGCAACTGCACCGGACAGTGGCTGCGCACGGTTCTGGAAGATGGACAGGTCGGCTGGATTTCCGCAAACTATCTGCAGGGATTGTCAACCGAAGTCACGCTCCCCGTGGCGAATGCCGATACACCCGTCTATGCCACTCTGCAGGCCATGACGCTGCAGCTCGTGGCGGACGCGGCAAGCTGTACCGACGACGCCCGCAATGGTGTGCTGGTTCAGGTTCCGGCGGCGGCTGATCCCGTCCCCGTACAAGTCAATGGTATTGACATGGTCATCGGCGGCACAGTGTATGTCGGCTTAACGGCCGATGGCACGCAGACCGCCGCCGTACTAGCAGGCCATGCACGCATCACCGACGGCGATTTGAGCGTGGCGATGGACACGGGCATGCAGGCCTTTATCGCGCTCAACGCGGATGAGGCTTCATCTCCGTCTATGCACATCGCACCGTTTGCGGCGGCGGATATGGCGGATCTCCCACTGTATGTGCTGCCGGAAGCCGTCGACGAGCTGGCCGGGATGAGGGATGATCGTCCGCAGATCGTCGGGCAGGCCGCCTGCCGGGTGATCTCGAATCTACCCGATAATCTGTGCCCGCTGCATTTCGTCAACCGGGACGGCGACGCCATCGTGCAGATGGATGTCGAGCTGGTCTCTGCGCCGTATGGCGAGTGGAGTGACAGCACGCATGCGAACCCGCTCATCCTGCAAGGTGACAACGTGAGCGGAATGATCGCATGGAATCCGACATGCTCACTTGGCCCCGCGTGTTTCATCGGCCCGGTGGTATGGTCGATCACGTTGACCGACGCGGCAGGCAACGTCAGCGCCCCCTTTGAAACGTCGTTCAACTGCGTGGACAGCTAGACCGCAGCCTGCGGAACGCCATAGTTAAAAGTAAGTTACCGCAGCCGTAGGGGCAAGGCGCTTTGCCCCTACGGCTGCGGTTTCTGCCTAAAGTAGGCTATCGGAAATTATTGTGTAGGGGCAGACCTATGGGTCTGCCCGGTTTCGGGCGCACCCGCAGGTAAGCGCCTCAGGTCACAAACGCGCGGTTCTGGCTATAGGGCTGCCAACTGCCATCCGCAATGATCTCACCGATGGCGGTGATGGCGGCGCGCGCTTCGTCATCCGTGTTGTAGAAGTGCGGCGCAAGGCGAATGCCCGCCCCTTCGCGGTAGTCGATGATGAGGTTGCGCGCCAAAAGCGCTCGACTGATAGCGTACGATTCGGGCACGTTGACGGTGACGGTTCGTCAGAATTGGACTCATCAGCCGAAGCCTGCGTTTTCTTCGGGTTCCTACGTGCTTGGTACTCGGCGTACGTTTCGTTGACACCAAGCGTCCCTTTTCCACGCACCTTCACGCCTTTACCAGCAATCAATCGAATACGTTCCTGAATAGTCCGCCACGTTCGATACGGAAAGTGGGAGGCAATCTTCAATCGATTCGCTCCGCGCTCAGTCAATTCTAACAACTTCCGATCGTCACCAGAAGTCCAGGTTGTCCAATGGGAACGCGTGGGCAACTGTGCATCGCCGATGCGGTGCACAAACTGCGCATAGGTCTCGATTGACCTCATAGGTTGGTAGGTAAAACGCTTCGCGGATTGGCCCCGATACTTTACGATACGGCGATAAATCTTTTCCCAGCGGCGATCCGGAAATTCCTTAGCGATATCAAGTTGTTGAGCGCCTTCATCAAACAGCTTCAAAAGCAGTTCGTCCTCTTCTTTCAACCACGTCTTCCCTTTCGGCGAAAAACGACGTTCACGAACTGTATCTGATGTGTTATCGCGCCAGTAGATCGTGATCTCTGTGCTATCGTTTTCCAGCGGTAGCATCACGATGCGATCAACAAAGGCAATCAAGACGCTGCGCTTCTGGTCGTAGCCGAGGGTATCCCAAGCAGTCAGAACGACCGTCCAATTCTTTTGCAGCTCTTGAATTCCGGAAATACGTGCTTGTTCATTCTCCAAAGCTACTAACTGCTCTTCTAATCTGCCACTTTCAGCTTTGGCATCGGCATATCGTTGCTGAACGGCGCGAATCATTTCCGGATCATCGAGGGTATCCAAACTTACGATTTGGTTCTTCATCGAACGCTCAAGTGCATCAAGCTGTTTTGAGATCCGTCTTCGCTCCTGATGAAACTGCTCTTGGGACTCCTCCAACGCTTGATCCCAGACCGATGGATCAAAAGTTACGTCAAGTTTTTTGCGCAGCAGATCGACAATTAAAGCGTCAACACGCTTTGCACTGCGTCCCCACAACGGCGTGCTGTATTGGTCTGTTGACCGAAACACATAGCGATAATAGCTTTGACGTGTCCAGTCCTTTCCAACTAAGTGCCACTCCCCTGCTTCTTCTGAATAGATAAGACCGGAACACAATGGCGGATCAACAGGTCGCTGACTTTCATCCATTGAACGTGTCATACCTAGACGCCGGTAAAACGGATTCTCCTCGCCATCTAGGCCTACCTTCGACAGCCAGTTGAAGGCTTTCATAAATGTCGTGGTATCGACGATGGGCTTATGGTTATCGGTGTTTACGACGCTGCCATAAATTGTCCAATGGCCAATGTAAGCAGAGTTTGTAAACATATCGTTCAAGCCTGTCACGCTGGGACAATAGCTTGCTCCGTATTGATTCAATCGATAGCGGGTTGTAAAACCCTCCGGTAAAGAGTAGGGAACCGGATAAAATGGACCGTGTTTTTGGATGTATCGCGCTGTATAGCGGAGATTACCGCTAAAGTGCAGAAACAAGCGGAAGTAATCCCGCACGATCTCAGCAAATGGCTCAAACGGTACATATTTGCGATATTGCGGATTTGGAACTCCACTGGACAGTGTCTTACGATTATCGACCATAAATCCGACAGGAACCGTCCCACCCGTCCACTGCCCGCGCTGCATCATTCGCCGCTTTGCTCCAGCAAGCTTCCCATGAATGACAGTGTTGAGATACTCAGCTGCCATCTCGCATTTGAAGCGAAACTGCCGCGCATGAAAAGTGTAGAGCAGTGGGTTGGAGAAATGGTAGACCATGCTGGGGGTCATGACCATAACGTCATTGCTCCGACAAGCCTCAATGAAAATATTCACTTGGATTTGCGTGACGTCTCGAAAGAGCCGATCCTCATCCTGGCACGCAACAGCACCGATCTGTTTATCCGTTATCAGGTCAAACAGATGTCGCATACCTGGGCGCTCGTCAATCTTTTTGGCACCGCTTTGCCCACCATCCATATCGATTAGGAGAATTTTTTCGTCTTGATAACCCCGTTTCTTCAAGTATTCAACCATATCTACCGTCTGCATTGTGGTCGATACATTGCCTATTTGCCCATCAGTAGACTGTCGATAGTAGACTGCAATCGAACGATCAATTGGAAGTTCAGTCTCCGTGGTTGGCAGGAGAGCCGGTTCTTGGGGTTTTCTGTATTTCTTCGCCATCGTCTTTTGCCTTTCCTTCAGCTATGCGTTCGATATCCCGTTCAGGATCGATTTGTTGTCGATTGCGCTCCTGTGTGAAAGCTGAAATCAGCACCACATAGGCACGAGCAAGATCGATCCCGTGTATAGGACTTAGTGACGATAGGCTGTGGTTTTGTTCCTCTGGCAGTTGCTTTGGAGAAGTGATCATCGCTCCTCCGAACCATTCAGAGAAATAAAAACAGCCCAAACCGACAATGAGTCAGGTGGGCTGCTGAAAAGGCACAAGACAAGCGATTTTTTCGCTTGTATAATGCAACACAGCCCGTGCACTGCTCGCACCAGTGTCGGGTTAGAATCGCGCAGTGTGTTACCGCACGCTGCGCGATTCGCTTTGTATCGAGTTATGGTGTTGAAAATACCGCTGATATTTGGTGTTGTCAACAACTTCGCTATGGTATTCTCCGCTTCCGAATGTCTTGTCTTTTTTGAACCCGATGGCAACTTGCGTTAGCCCTCTGAATACCCATGAGATTATGAGTGTAATGGAAAGCATTTATAGCGAGATGCGACTTTCGGACATTGGGGTGTCAAATTTTGACATTTGAAGAGTCACTTTTGACAAAATGCGAAAATGACACCGATATGCAAACATACCGGTGCACAAGGTACACCCCGCTCAGCCGACACAATTCGGTTATAAAGGCCCGATCTCATTCGCTCTCAAAATCCTGCAATGCAACAGCGCCAAACCATAGAGGTATGGAGGTTTTATTCGGACGCAGCCCGCTGGGGTGCGTCCGCTGAGCGCGATGTGTCGCGCGCAGGTTCCCGACGGCACCCGCAGGGGACGGCGGGGTGCGGCACGTGAGTGCCACACATAGCCCCCACCGGCGCGTGAGGTGGCAAGCTTTTAGCTTGCGGGCTAACGTTGGGAATGTGAAGAGACATTCCCACGGCAGGGATAGCCGGCAGGACACAGCGACCAGACGCTGTGCCATGCACGCTATTCCCAACGTTAGCCGGGCTTCCGCAATGCGGAAGCCACAGCCGACTGCAAGGTCGGCTGCACTGTGCTCGTATGACGCCTGACAGTCGCAAACGTATCCAACAGAAGCATTGTAGACTGATACTTCTACCAACATCGTGCAGTCATGAGGAGCTTCTGATATGTCCAACCATCAACCTGTTTCAGCAAAAACCAAGCGGTTTGGCTATTTATCGGTGGTGGCATACTGCTGTTTCTCGGACTCTACATTTCCGCATTTCTCGTTCCCGATGTCGTTCAAGCCGCCAATGGGCCACGCACCATGTCACTTCTTGAAGCGGCGGAGGTTGCTGGAACAACGCAGACCTAAGCTCGCCTGGAGAATGGCACATGGGACTGTGACACGCTGGTTCATGTGCGACACTTAGTTCCAGCCTACCGCAGATATGGAACTCGGCGCGAAGAAACCCGGTCGACAGAGATATTTTTCACGGATGACTCGAGTGAAGTCGTCGCTTTCGTGACGTTATGTGGCGAGGTTGCGTGCGATGACCTCACCGGAGAAGTCCCAACTGGGTATCTCTATACTATGAGTGAGGAGACACAGCAGGAATTGACGAACGATGCTCGACTTGCCCGTTACTTTGATGCCAAGCGTTTTCTGGAGTTCTGCGGCTATTGCGGCCGGGATAACTCGCTGATTGGGGCGATATTTGGCATGGCGTTCACAATCTTAGGCGGTGGCTTGGTGATCTATGGGTGGAGACTAAAGAAACGGTCGATAGACGGTCAGGCAGTAAACGTTACAGATGATCTGGATGCAGGGGAAATGCCGTCTCACTAAAATCCGCGTGCCGTCAGACAGCGCATTCGCAAGGCCTAAATATGAGCAGCTTGGGCGTGGTCACAGCAAAGCGCGGGCGCATCGCGCACTGACGAACCGCTGGGCGAAAATTTTTTGGACACTATGGCAGCGCCGTGAGGTCTATAACGAAACCGTGCATGCGGCTAACCGCGCTCAGCACGGCACACCACGGCTGAAGGTCAGCTGAACTTTCGGCGTTCATGACCTGGTTCTTCGCGCTCAGAGCCTTGTTCTTGAGCGGATGTTTTCGTTTTGCTTGTTACCAGCCTGGCAGCTGTTTTTCCCTCAAACTGCTAGAGTCCTCAAATTGCCCCTTGCAGTTTTAAACCTGTCGCTAACGTTGGGAATGTGAAGAGGCATTCCTACGGCAGGGATAGCCTGCAGGACACAGCGACCAGACGCAAGCTATTCCCAACGTCAGCTGCCTGCCGCACAGCGGCAGGGCGAACGACTGCCAGGTCGTTCGCAGAGCGCCTCCGCACACCGTGTGCCTGGCATGCAGGATAAACGGCATACTTCCCTGCAGGCCACCGACGTCCGCAGAACCCTTAGCTTGCCGTTCCGCGAGAACTTCCTGGCGAGCGTTCGCCGAGGTCGGGCATTGCTGCGCCGTCATAAACTTGTCGCGCTGTGAGCGCCTTAGCCTGCACATTGGCGTGGGGATATGGCAATGCACTTACTATAGTTTCAATGCCTCAATCGGCGGGGACGTGCTTGGAACGCCGACGCATGCGCACGTGCAAAAGATAGTGGAGGAGTTTCAATGCCTCAATCGGCGGGGACGTGCTTGGAACGCGCTGAGTTTAAGCGCCTAAGCGGGCTCGGAATTGTTTCAATGCCTCAATCGGCGGGGACGTGCTTGGAACATGATCAGGTTCATAGTATTGGCTCCAGCTTTGGTAGTTTCAATGCCTCAATCGGCGGGGACGTGCTTGGAACATGTCGACCGGGTCGCAGGCCGTCGCCTCGATGTGAGTTTCAATGCCTCAATCGGCGGGGACGTGCTTGGAACGTCTAAGCGACCAGCCGACTAGAACAGGGAGCAAAGTTTCAATGCCTCAATCGGCGGGGACGTGCTTGGAACCATACACTACCTCGCTGGATAACTGTGCATTAAAGGTTTC
>JAYRZU010000077.1:0-42538 GCA_041916315.1 Anaerolineae bacterium | reverse complement strand
CCTTCGTCGGAGCGCACCGTGGTGCGCTCCGACTCTCCCCACACAAAAACCGCTTTCCCCGTATAATGCATCTGTCAAAACGCATTCAATCGAATCGTCTCATTAGCTGACGCCTGACTTTGCGGCTCAAAGGGCACTGGATATGACGCATGCAATTCCCCTCGTCAAAGGCTTACCACTGCTGGGGAACACTCTATCGCTAACCAGCGACGCCATCGGCTTTATGACGAGCGCCTATCACGAGTACGGCCCGGTCTACCGCGTACGCGTGCCGGGGCGCGAGATCACCATCCTCGCCGGACTCGACGCCAATCATCTGCTGATCAATCTCGGCTCGGACTATCTGCAGCTCAATCCGATTTACGGCAAGCTGGCGGAAGAGACGAGCAGCGACATCTATCTGCCCACGCTCGACGAGCCGCAGTACAGCTACTACCGCCGGATGATCAAGCCGCGCCTCTCCCGGGATACGCTGGCCGATTACCTGCCGCAAGCCATCGACCTGATCCGCGCGACGACTGCCGAGTGGCAGCCGAATCAAGCGGTGCGCGTGCAGGAGGTCATGACCCGCCTGTGCATCGAAATCATCAGCCGCTCTGCCGAAAACACCGACGTCGGCGACGAATTGGCGTCGATCATCTTCTTCACCAACCGCCTGATCGGATCGGGCGTCGCCTTCCAGCCCGCGTTTCTGCTTAAACTGCCGGATTATCAGCGCGCGAAACGGCGCTTTGAGGCGTTCCTCCAGCGCATCGTCGATCAGCATGCCGCGCAGCCCGGCGCGCACGACGATTACGTCGACCTGCTGCTCAAGAGCACAGCGCTCGACGGCCAGCCGCTGCGCGGGCACGACCTGCTGGCGTATGTGCATCTGCCCTTTGTCAACGGCGTAGCGTATGCTCCGCGTCTGAGCGGGTACCTGCTCTACGAACTGCTGCGTTCGCCGGAACTGCTGGCGAAAGTACGCGCGGAAGTCGACGCAGTGTTCGCGGAGAGCGATTTCACGCTCAACGCGCTGCGCAAAATGCGCTGGTTGTATGGGGCGTGCATGGAAGTGCTGCGCATGTACCCGGTCGCCGGGGCGCTGCCCCGGTATATCGCCAAGTCATTTGAGTTTGGTGGGCATACGATTGCAGCGGGGCAGTTGGTCTTCATCGCGACGGGCGTCACGCACTTTCTACCGGAAGTCTACCGCGCCCCGTACACGTTTGATCCCGAACGCTTCTTCGAGCCGCGCAGCGAGCATCAGCGCTCCGGCGTCTTTGCGCCTTACGGTCTCGGGTCGCGCACGTGCTTGAGCGCGGGCATGGGCGAGGCGCTGATCATGCTCGTCATGGCGACGCTGCTGCACAGCGTCGATCTCGCGCTGTTGGCGCCAGATTACCGGCTAAAGACGCAGATCGCGCCGATCCCCGGCCCACACAAGAATTTCACCGTCAAGGTCATAGGTCAACGTGACCGAATCGCCGTTTAGCTGTTGACGTCATCGGCGCAGCGTTCGCACGTGCCGTAAATCGCCATGTGATCGATGCGCGGCGTGAAGTGGTACTGGCCGGACAGCGCCGCGCGGAGGGGTTCAAACACGGCATCGTCAATCGTGATTGTCCCGCCGCAGTTCAGGCAGATCAGATGATGATGCTGCGGGCGGTCGATCAGCGCGTAGACCGTTCCCGCCTGCCCCATGTCGGTCTGCGACACGAGGCCAATCCCCTTCAGCCACTGCAGCACCCGGTACACCGTGGTATCGCTCATGGGTTGATCAGGGTGTGCCCCATGAATGTGCATCTGCAGCGCGTTGATGGTCAGGTGTTCGTGTGCCTGACCGAGCGCTTCGATTACAAGGCGACGGGGCAGGGTCACGCGTTCGCCTTGCGCTCTGATCTGCTCAATCACATCCATTTCCCCACCTTTCCTCGTTACCTTCGTCAGAGCTGACAAACATTCGCCTGTGGTGCTGGGCGCTTTACTCAATTGCCAGGCCGTAGGTCTGCGTTACAATAGAGTAACTTCTTGCAGATGTAAGTTCTTACATAAAGGATACACAATGCTGCCACCGCTCCTCGCCATGCACATCCCCGATGGTCTGCTCAGTATACCCGTTTCCGCGGTTGGGTGGGTGCTGCTGATCGGTCTGCTCGCCTATGCGCTGCGCCAGACGAAAACCCAGCTTGGCGAACGGCAGATCCCGCTGATGGGGGTGCTGGCGGCGTTCGTGTTCGCCGCGCAGATGATTAACTTTCCGGTGGCGGGCGGCACATCCGGGCACCTGCTCGGCAGTACGCTCGTGGCGGTCTTCCTCGGCCCGTGGGCGATGGTGGTGGTCATGACCAGCGTGATTGGCGTGCAAGCGCTGCTGTTTCAGGATGGCGGACTGCTGGCGCTCGGCTTCAACGTCGTCAATATGGGCTTTCTCAGTGGTTTGGTCGGCTATACCGTCTATACGCTCCTGCGACGCGCGGGTCTCCCGCAATTGCTCGGCGCGGCAGTCGGCGCGTGGCTGGGTGTGGTCACGGCCGCCGCCGCGACCGCGCTCGAACTCAGCGTTTCTGGCACAGCAGCGCTGAGTCTCGCGCTCCCGGCGATGATCGGCGTTCATGTGCTGATTGGCCTCGGCGAAGCGCTGATCACGGTGGCCGCGCTGGCCTTCGTGCAGCAGACTCGCCCCGACCTGCTCAAGCAGGCCGCACCAGCGGCGGGGGCACGCTGGGTCGCCGTGGGGCTGGTGATCGCGCTGCTGGTCGCGTTCGCGTCACCGCTGGCCAGCCCCGATCCTGACGGACTGGAGCGTGTCGCCGAAGATCAAGGCTTCATTGAGCAGGCACAAGACCCCAGCTACACCATTTTGCCGGATTACACGATTCCGTTCATCCAGAACGAAGCGCTGACGACCATCGCCGCGGGCGTGATCGGCGTGCTGGTCGTCGCCGCTGTGGGCTACGGGGCAGCCCGACTCACCGCGAAGTCGCGTCCCGCTGATAGCGAACCATCCGCATGAACCGAGCCTTATCGGCTTTCTCAGGAGCAGCGGGCAGCAGTCCCCTGCACCGCCTTGACCCGCGCGTGAAAGTCGTCGTCGCGCTCTGGCTCGTGCTCGGCATCGTGATCACGCCGGATGGCCGCTGGATCGCCTACCCGCTGCTGTGGACGCTGATCGGCAGCCTCGCCGGAATCGCGCACATTAGCGCGGCGCGGCTGGCGCGCTTGGCGGGGGTGGCGCTGCCCTTCACGCTGGCCGCGGCGACGCTCCTGTTTACCACGCCGGGACAATCCGTGATCGCCGGATTACCCGTCACCGACGCGGGTCTGGCGCGCTTCGCCGGGATCGTGCTCAAAAGCTGGCTGTCCGTGCAAGTGACGCTGCTGCTCGGACTGACCACCCCGTTCACCGATGTATTGTGGGCGCTGGACAGCCTGCGCGTCCCCACCACACTGACGGCCATCGTCGGTTTCATGTACCGCTATCTCGACACGCTGCAAGACGAAGCCGAACGACTGCTGCGGGCGCGGGCGGCGCGGGCGGGCGGCGGGTCGGGCGGGTCGCTGCTGTGGCGCGCGCGGATCGCGGGCGGCATGGTCGGCAATTTGTTTCTGCGCAGCTACGAACGCAGCGAACGCATCCACGCGGCGATGCTGGCGCGCGGCTACGACGGCCAAACGCGGCGCCAAGCTCCGCCGCCGCTCACCCGCCAGGCGCTGCTGCTGGGCGCACTGCCTGTGCTCATCGTCCTCATCCTGCAACTTGGAGTGCGCTTGTGAACGACCTCGACATCCGGGAACTGCAGTTTCATTACCCCGACGGGCAGCAGGCGCTGCGCGGCATCACGCTCAGCGTGGCACACGGCGAACGGGTCGCGCTGGTCGGCGCGAACGGCAGCGGCAAATCGACGCTGCTGCTGCACCTCAACGGCATCCTGCGCGCCGCCTCAGGCAGCATCGCCATCAACGGCGTGTCCCTCACCGATCAGAGTATCCCGCAGATTCGCGCGTGGGTCGGGCTGGTCTTCCAGAACCCTGACGATCAGTTGTTTTCGCCGCACGTCTATGATGATGTCGCCTTCGCGCCGCGCTATCGCGGCCTGCCGGAGAGCGAAGTCCACGACCGCGTGCAGGGCGCGCTGCGGCTGGTCGGTATGGAGGCCTACGCTGACCGCATCTCGCATCACCTGAGCATCGGCGAGAAGAAGCGCATCGCGCTGGCGACCGTGCTGACGATGGATACCCGCCTCCTCGTGCTCGACGAACCGTCCGCCGGGCTTGACCCACGTGCGCGGCGGTCACTGATCACGCTGCTGCAGTCGTTCACCGAACAAACGCTGCTCATCAGCACGCACGATATGCGCCTCGCCGCCGAACTCTGTCCGCGCGCCGTTGTGCTCGACGCCGGACAGGTCGTCGCGGATGGCGCGGTCGAGTCTGTCCTCTACGACCGGGAACTCATGGAGCGCCACGGACTCGAAACGCCGTGAGGGTTGCAGGGCATTCAGGCCAAAGAACACGCGGCGAAATTCAGTCGGGTTCACCAATCCCCGCGGCGCCCGGCTTTGCTACAGTCAATCTGGCGTAATTGAACCATTCCGCCCGGATGAATGTAAAAATAACAATCTAATTCCAATTAAAGAAAGCTTGCATTTTCGTGACGGAATGCAATAGAATTCCGGATGGGTGCACAAGTCGTGACAATTGCATAACTGCGTTGGCCTAACGAGGTGTTGCACTATTTACAAGTCGCAGATGTGTGGTTGGTGATTGTGCTGTATTTAAGGAGAACATCACTTATGAACGTACGGAAGTTTGTTAGCCTCGCTGCACTCGTGCTGCTGGCGCTGGGTCTGATGATCGCCCCGGTGGCCGCGCAGGATGTGCCGACTTTGACGATCGGGTTCGCGCAAGAACCGGACTCGATGAATGGTTTCTACAGCAGCATGGCGTTCGCTCAGTGGGCGAATGACCTCGTTCAGGCGAGCCTGTGGGACATCAGCGACACGCTGGAAGCTGTCCCGGTGCTGGTGACCGAAGTCCCGTCGGTCGAAAACGGTGGCATCAGCGAAGACTACATGACGTACACGATTCACCTCAAGGAAGGCTTGATGTGGAGCGATGGTACGCCGCTGACCTCGGACGATCTGGTGTTCACCTACCAGATGATCGATGACCCGGCCAACAACATGCTGCAGGGTTCGGCGGTGGCCGAAGCGCTAGAAAGCGTGGAAGCGGTGGACGAAACCACCTTCACCCTGACCTTCAATACGCCGAAGCCGTTCCCGGAAGATATGGCTGGCTCGCCCGGCATTTCGACCATTCTGCCGGCGCACATCTTCCGCCCGATCTACGAAGCTGAAGGCAGCATCGAATTCGCTGACGAAAACCAGGATCCCACCGTGTTCAGCGGCGCTTACACCCTGACCGAATGGCGTCGTGGCGAACAGATGACGTTTGAAGTCAACCCGAACTACGCGCTCGGTACGCCGTCGATCGGCCGCATCGTCCTGCGCTTCTTCCCCGACACCGAAACCCAGTACGCCGCCCTCCAGGCCGGCCAGCTTGATTTCGTGCCGAACATCAGCGAAGGCGACAAACCGCGCGTCAGCGAATTCGAAGGCGTGCAAATGGTCACGGTGTTCGGTGGTTACATCGAAAGCCTGTGGCTGAACCTGCGCACTGAAGAACACCCGCGCGCCGGTCACCCCGCGCTGCAGGATGTCCGCGTCCGTCAGGCGATCCGCTTCGCGCTTGATCGTCAGGCAATCTCCGATGCGCTGCTGGCGGGCACCGTCAGCCCCACCGACAGCATCTACGCCAGCTCGCCGTTCGAAAACCCGGATCTCGGCGTGACGCCGCACGATGTCGATCAGGCGAATGCCCTGCTCGACGAAGCCGGATGGGTCGACAGCAATGGTGACGGCACGCGCGATAAGGACGGCGTCGAGCTCGTCCTGCGCTACAGCAGCACCAACGCCGGTTGGCGCAATAACATTCAGGCTGTTGTGCAGCAGCAGCTCGCGGAAGTCGGCGTGGGCACGATTCTCGAAGCCTACCCCGCGTCGGAATTCTTCGGCGCTTGGGCGAACAACGGCATCAACGCTGTTGGCGAATACGACATTGCCCAGTACGCCAATAACACCGCGCTGACCAACCCGGCCAACGTGACCGTCTACGAAGCCCTCAACTGCGAACAGATTCCGAGCGAAGCGAACCCCGGTGGCCAGAACTTCACCGGCTTCTGCAGCGAGGAAATGGACGCTGCCGCCCAGGTCACCCTGTCGTCGCTCGACGAGCAGGAACGTCTGGACGCCGCCTACACGATTCAGACCATCATGCGCGACAACGCGCCGCTGATCAATCTGTTCCCGCGTGGCGATAACTACGCGTTCATCGGCAGCCGCTTTGCGGAAACCCCGCGCATCGGCTCGGGCGTCGGTAACACGTGGTTCGACATTGTGAACTGGCAGCTCGCGAGCTAAATTAGTTACCTCAACGGTGAGGACGGGTCATAATCTGGCCCGTCCTCACTCTTTTTATGTTATGAGATCAGACGAAAGTTCCCTGCATGGCTCAGTATATTCTGCGGCGCACCCTGCAAGCCTTACCCCTGCTGTTCATTCTCAGCTTCATTCTGTTCGCGTTCACCAATGCCCTCGGCGACCCCTTAGCGGTATTTGCCGAATCGCGCCAACGCCCGACCGCTGCCCAGCGTGAGGAAATCCGCCGCCGCATGGGGCTGGATCGTCCGATGTTCGAGCAGTACATCACGTGGCTGATCGGCAACGACTGGCAAATGATCGATGTGAACGGCGACGGCACGAACATGCAGCCCGGCACCCGCCAAGGCGTGCTGCGCGGTGATCTCGGCAATTCGTTCGTCACGCGCAAGCCCGCGTGGACGCGCATCGAAGAACGCCTGCCCGCCACCCTCACGCTGATGATCCCCTCCTATGGCATCACGTTGATTCTGGCGCTGGCCATTGGCGTGTACTCAGCCACGCGACAATATACCTTTGTTGATAATGTCATCACGGGCGTTTCGTTCTTCTTCTACTCGATGCCCATCTTCTTCATCGCGCTGATGACGATCTACATATTCGGCGTGCAGTTTACGAGGTGGGGCTTGCCAGCCTTGCCCATTGGGGGCACGGGCAATGGCACAACGGTCGATCTGATTGTGCACATGCTCATGCCTGTGTTCTGTCTGGTCGCGATTCAGTTGGCCGGGTACGTGCGTTTCATCCGCTCGTCGATGCTGGAAGTGCTCGGTCAGGACTATATCCGCACTGCGCACGCCAAAGGCATGGCCGACACCTATGTGGTCCGCCGCCACGCGCTCAAGAACGCCTCACTCCCGCTGATCACGTTGATCGGCCTCGACCTGCCCTTCCTGCTGGCGGGTGCGGTCGTGACCGAGCGCATTTTCGCATGGCCGGGTATGGGTCGCCTGTTCATCGAAAGCTTCGAACGTGCCGACGTCCCCGTCATGATGGCGATTTTGATGCTGTTGTGTGTACTGGTCGTCGTCTTTCAGATTCTGACCGACATCGTCTACACGTGGTTTGATCCACGCATTCGGTATTAAGGACGGGAGAATCCCATGAGCACAGTCAAAAATCTCGGAACAGCTCAGCCCGTCCCCAAGCTGGATACTTACGTCAAGGGCAAATCCAACTTTCAGCGCAGCATGGCGCGCCTACGGCGGCATCGCATGGCGCTGGTCGGCGCGGCGCTGCTCGCCTTCGTCTTCCTGTTCGTGCTGGTCGGTTCACTCATCATCCCGGAACGCACGTCGACGTTTAATGACCCGTCGCGCGCCCTCCAGTATCCGTCGTCAGAATTCCCCTTTGGCACGGATGTGATCGGGCGTGACCTGCTGGCGCGCACGGTCTATGGCGGGCAGATTTCGCTGTTCGTCGGTGTAACCGCCGTGATCGTGCAGATGTTCGTCGGCACGGTAATCGGCCTGCTGGCCGGATACCTGGGTGGAACCATCGACTCGCTGCTCATGCGCCTCGCCGAAGCGATGCTGAGCATTCCGCAGTTGTTCCTCGCCTTGATCGCGCTGCGCATCTTCTCTGACCCGACTCAGTTCCCCGATTTCACCTTCATGGGGCGCACCTACAGCAGCACCATGATCGTGATCGTGTTCGTCATCGGCCTCACCAGTTGGATGCGCGTGTCGCGCATTGTGCGCTCGGTGGTGCTGGCGGTCAAAGAGCAGGAATATATCACCTCAGCGCGCTCTATCGGCGCGGGGACGTGGCGCATCATTCTGCGGCACGTGCTGCCGAACTGCTTCGCCCCGATCATCGTGTCGGCGACGCTCGGCGTGGCCTCCGCCATTCTGCTCGAAGCGTATCTCGGCTTCCTCGGCCTAGGCGTGCGCGCCCCCACCCCGACGTGGGGCAACATCATGGGCGAAGCGAACACCTACATCAACTACTACTTCTACTGGTTCTTCCCCGCGTTCTTCATCATGTTGACCACGCTCGGGATCAACTTCCTCGGCGATGGTCTGCGCGACGCTTTCGATCCGCGTTCGCTGCGGTAAACTCATCATTCAACCTCACCCTAAATCCCTCTCCTAAAGGAGAGGGACTTGCGCGGGTAGCCCCCCCTCTCCTAGAGGAGAGGGGGGAGGGGTGAGGTTCGTTTCTGGCTTTTGTTCCAAAAGGACTCCTCATGGACTACACCATTCAACTGGAAAAGATTCAGCAGGCAGTTGGCATTCTGCAAGAGAAGAATATCGACGCGTGGCTGACGTTTGTGCGCGAAACCGAACACAACGCCGACCCCGCTCTGCCGCTGATCTGCCCGGTCAACGTCACGTGGCACACCGCGCTCCTCATCACCAAGAGCGGCTACAAGGTGGCGATTGCCGGACGGTACGAAATCGTCAACTTTGAGCGCATGGGCTGCTGGGATGAATGCATCAAGTACGACCAGAGCATCCAACCCGCGCTGGTCGAAGTGTTGGATCGCCTCGCGCCTAAGCAGATCGCCGTCAACTACTCGGAGAGCGACACCGCCGCCGATGGTCTGTCGCACGGCATGTATCTGACGCTCCAGCGCTATCTCGCAGGCAAGCCGTACGCGATCATCTCGGCGGAGGGCATTCTCAATTCGCTGCGTGGTCGCAAGACGCCTGCCGAAATCGCCCGCATTCGCGCTGCCGTCGCGCTCACCGACGACATCATCAACCGCATCACCCAATATCTCAAGCCCGGCTTGAGCGAACTTGAGATCGCCAACTACGTCCACGGCGAATACGCCAAAGAAGGCGTGATCCCGTCGTGGGATACGGCCTACTGCCCAACCGTGACCGTCGGCCCGGACTCGCCGCAAGGGCACGTGTCACCGTCCGCGGAATACATTACCGCGCCGGGGCAGACCGTGCGCATCGATCAAGGCGTCGTGCTCAACGACTACATCTCGGATATTCAGCGCGTGTGGTATCTGCAGCCCGCGGGCGAAACGAGCATTCCGCAGCCCGTGCAGCACGCCTTCGACTCCGTGCGCGGCGCGATCATGGCGGCGTGGGCGGTGCTCAAGCCGGGCGTGCAGGGCGCGGTGGTCGATGACGCGGCGCGTAACTACATCGTCGCGGCCGGCTATCCCGAATATCAGCACGCGGTCGGGCATCACATTGGCCGCACCGTGCATGACGGTTCGACGCTGCTCGGTCCGCGCTGGGAACGCTACGGGCAGACGCCGTTCGGCATTGTGGAAGCGGGCAACTGCTTCACGCTCGAACTCGGCGTGCATGTCCCCGGTTACGGGCTGGTCTCGTTGGAAGAAGATGTGCTGGTGACCGAGAACGGCAACGAATGGCTCGGTCAGCCGCAGACCGAAATCATCGTCGTGAAGGCCTAAACCTCACCCTGCTTGCTGCGCAAGCCGTCCCTCTCCGGGTGGAGAGGGACATTGATATCTTCGTACGTGCCCCTCGCCCACTGGAGAGGGGCGGTTGAGCGCAGCGAAACGGGGTGAGGTCAAAACGGCATCCCCGCCGGGAAGCACAGCATGATGCGCGCCATTTTCGCGTTCACTTCGGTGATATACGCGTTGATGATGTCGTCGACCGTCTCCTCGGACACCTCGATCAGCGCGGCCAACCGCTTGACCGCCGCCAGTTCACCCGCGTCGATGATCTTGTCGGCGGACGCCGCGCGAATGCCGTCATAGATCAGCGAGAGGCGCGTGTCGGGCTGCGCGGTCAACGACAAGTGATCCACCAGCGCGGCGAAGTTGTGCGCATCGTCCACCGGGTCATACTGCTCCAACACCGCTAAAAACGCCTCGGAATAGTCGAGCGCGGCAAAATAGCCGACCACCCACGCGCGTTCTTCAGCCGAGAAGCCGCCATCGCCATACGCGCACACCATGATCGCTTTGGCGTAGGTGAGTGCGTTATCTTCAGGGGGTACTTGCCCGAAGCCCCACAGCTCTTTAATCAGCCACGTCGCCCCTTTGTGTTGGTTGTCCATGCGCTGCTCCATGCTCAATGGTTGCCAATGGCTGCAACTATAGCACGATCCCGGCGGTTGGAGGGGGTTGATCCGGTCAAAGAGTTACCGCCAAACAGGTAAAACGGCACGTCTTTTTACGTAGTCAGATTCACTCATCGCAATAAAAACAAGCGGACACGATAAATCGCGTCCCTACGAAAACAAACTCGATTTGACGAACGATGTTGGCTACCCGAACTCGGGGAGGGGCCGGGGGTGGGGTCGGAATTAACCTCACCCCGTTTTGCTGCGCTCAACCGCCCCTCTCCAGTGGGCGAGGGGCAAAAGCACCATGCATCTTGTCCCTCTCCACCCGGAGAGGGACGGCTTGCGCAGCAAGCAGGGTGAGGTCGCTTAGTACGTATCCACCAATGAGCGCACCCTGAGGTCGGCGGCGTCCTGTGCACGCACGCGGATCGTCTTGGCCGCGCCGGGGCGCAGATGCACGAAGTTGTCGCTGAACTTGGCGTTCGCCAGCTCCAGCCACACATAGAGCGCCGCGGCGTCGGTCGTCAGCGTCACATCGAATTCCCCATCACTGACCGTGTGCACGTCCAGCGTGATGCTCGGCTGTGCGAGTTCAAGATGCTTCGGACGGCAGAACGTCACCAGATCTTCCGAGATGACCGCGCCGTCGACGCGCAGGCTGACCCACATGAGCAGATCGCGCGGCGAATACGAGTCGAGCCAGCGGCGCACGTCAACCGAGCCAACCACCGCCGTCGTCCCGGCGGTGACGCGCACCGGGAACGTGCTGTGTTCCAGCACTTCGCCATGCGCCGTCGTGAGCACGTATTCGGCCTCACCCACACCTTCCACACGCTGATCATTCGTCGCGTGGATGTGCACGGTGCCGCCCACCTCATCTTCTACGCCGGTGATCAGCAGCGGGGCGAAGAAGCGCCGCGCCATGTAATGCAGCGCCTTCCAATTGCCCTTCCAATCGAGCGATGACCAGCTCGGCGCGGGCCACATGTCGTTTAACTGCCAGTAGAGCGCGCCCATCGAGCGCGGCATATTGCGCCGCCAGCCCTCGACCGCGTATTTCATCGCCATGCCCTGCAAAATCTGGCTCAGCCACAGTGTCCCATCAAACGATGTGGACAGGCGGAACCAGTCGAGCAGATAGTGAATGATCGTGCTGTTGCCGATGCCGCTGCGCTGGTGGTGCTCCATCACGTAGCTGGTGATGTTGCGATCCTGCGGCAGCGTGTATTCGTAGACGGTCGCGGGTTCCGGGAACGACTGGAAGCCGAATTCGCTCACGAAGCGATCCGGGCGGGTGTGATACCACTCGAACGGCTGCTTGCCGTGCCACACGCCCCACAGATGCGTATCGCCCGCGGTCGGGTCCATGTGATCGTTGCGGTCACCGATCGGCGTATGCGGGCTGCCCGGCCAATAAGCCGTCTGCGGCGCGAGTTCAGCGACCAGTTCCGGCAGCAGCTTGTCCCACAGCAGACCGTAGTCGTCCCAGCTCAGTTTAGCCTGCCAACCGCTGCCGCCCATCCCCTGCTCGATCTCATTGTTGCCGCACCACAGCGCCATGCACGGATGATGCCGCAGCCGCTTGATATTGTCGGTCGCTTCGGCTTTGACATTCGCCATGAACTCGGCATCGGTCGTCGGGTAGGTGCCGCACGCGAACATGAAGTCCTGCCAGATGGCGATCCCGTATTCGTCACACAGTGCATAGAACGCATCGTCTTCATACACGCCGCCGCCCCACGCGCGCAGCATATTCATGTGCACATCCGCCGCCGCGCTGATGAGCATCTGATAGAGCGCGTATTGCGGCTCCCACGGATACGGGCTGGCCGGAATCCAGTTCGCGCCTTTGGCGAAGAACGGTACGCCGTTACACGCGAAGTAGAACGACTCGCCCCATTCGTCGGGGTGGCGTTCCAACGTGAGCGTGCGCAAGCCGATGCGTTTCGTCCACGTATCGATGAAGCCGTCGCCATTATCAAACAGGCCGACTTTAACCTCATACAGCGGCTGTTCGCCCAACCCGTTGACCCACCACAGGTGTGGATCCGGGATGCGCAGCGTGACCGTCCCCGCACCGTCGGTGAGCACGACCGGCATAGTCGCCGTGACCGCCGCCCCCTCTTTCAGCACCTGCACCGCCGCATGCAGCGGCGCAGCGCCGAAGGTTTCAGCGGCGATCTGCACGGTCAGCGCGACTTCGCCGCTTTCGTGCTGCTGCGTGATCAGGACATCAGTCAGGCGTGCAGTGTCATACGTGACCAGTTCGATGGCGCGCCAAATGCCGCTGGTGACCATCTTGGGACCCCAGTCCCAGCCGAAGTTACACGGTTCTTTGCGAATCCACGCGCCGCTGTTGATGCGCATCGGTTCGACCCAACCGGGCCACTCGCCCTTCTCCGCGTCCATCTGGCAGGCGTAGGTCATCGCCGCGGCGAACGCCACTTCGATGCGATTCTCGCCGGCTTGCAGCGCGCTCTTCACATCGAACTCCCACGTGCGGAACATGTTGTTCGCCGTGCCGATCTCCACGCCATTCACGCGGATCGTCGCCAGCGTGTCCAGCCCGTGACAGCGCAGCAGCACGCGTTCATGCGTTAATAACTCCGGCGCGACGGTGAACGTCCGCGCATAGCGCCAGTCCGTCTCGCCGATCCACATCTGCTTCAGTTCGTTGTCGCGGTAAAACGGATCGTCCAGCAGTCCGTTCGCCAGCAAGTCCGTGTGGACGCACCCCGGCACGGTCGCCGGAATGGGCGTGGGGTCGTCCTGTTTGTACAGCGTCCATGCTCCATTGAGTGTCAGTTGAGCCAAGTTCTTCATCCTTAAAGTGAACAGAAATAACGAAATTGTAGGGGCGAGGCATGCCTCGTCCATTGTGCCCACCAATGTAACCTCACCCTTACCCCTCTTCTAAAGGCGAGGGGACTTGAAAAGCCCCGCTCCCCTCTCCGCTCGGAAAGGGGCTGGGAATGAGGCTAGATTTTCCGCACACTCTCCCGCGCGATCAACTGCGTGCTGATGGTCGTCGTGATCGCCGCGCGCTCCGGGTCGTGCATCCGGTCACGCAGCAGGCGCAGCGCCATCGTGCCCATCAGCACCTTGTCGACGTGAACCGTCGTCAGCGCCGGGGTGACTTCCTGCGCGAGATCGATATCGTCAAAGCCGACGACCGACAGATCGTCCGGCACGCGCCGACCGAGTTCGCGGGCGGCGTTCAGCACACCAATCGCGCTGTCGTCGTTGATCGCAAAAATGGCCGTGATCTGCGGGCTGCGCCGCAGCAACCGCAGGGTCGCCTCATACGCATCCATCCGCTCCAAGCGCGGGCTGTCCTCGATGTAAATCTGATCAATCCTCCGAGCGGCCAGTGCCGCCAGATACCCGCGCCGCCGTTCCAGCACGCTTGGGTAGGCATCCGCGCTGCTGCCGATCAACCCGATGTGGCGGTGACCGTGATCGAGCAAATGCGTCACCGCATTGACCGCGCCGTTGTAGTTGTCGATCAGCACACTGTCAAACGCCTCTTTCGACGTGTAGCCATCGACCAGCACGATGTTGCGCCGGATGCGGCGGCTGATATCCGCGACCGCCTCTTCGAGGAACGCGCCGACGATGATCACGCCGTCTACGAGTTCATTGAGCAGCATCCCCGGCAAACTCCGCGCGTGGTTACGCTCGTCAACCTCAACATTTGCATACATCAGGTTGATGTGCTGGCGCTGACATTCGCGCTCCACCCCGGCGATGATATACGAGTAGAACGGGTTGACGATCAGGCGTTCATGGTCACGACGCCGCGTGATCAAGCCGATGGTGGAGGAGGTGGTGGCGAAGGGCGCATCGATGGCGACTTTCGGGCGGTAGCCGAGTTCCGCCGCCGCCTGCAGCACCCGTTCGCGCGTCTCCGGGGCGACGTTGGCGCGGTTATTGAGGACTTGAGAGACGGTGCTCAGCGCGACTTCCGCTTTGGCGGCAATTTCGCGCATGGTCGGATTCTTGGGCATCCAGATTGGCCAATCAAACAGAATCGAACTTGTTCGAAAACTGTTTTTACGATAGAGTTGAAGCTAGAGTTTGTCAAGCCTTCTTAGAGCAGGATCATACCCATGATTACACAATCCGCACCCCCAAAAGTCAAAATGGTTGGTAACTCCCTCCCCAATATTCCGTGGGAAGACCGTCCCGCGGGCAGCAGCGCCCCGCTGTGGCGCTTCAGCGGCAACCCGATCATCCAGCGTGATGCCACCCCGACTTCGAACAGCATTTTCAACAGCGCCGCCGTCGCCCACAACGGCAAATTCGCGGGCGTGTTCCGCGTCGACGACACGCGCCGCATCATGACCCTGCACACCGGGCGCAGCGACGACGGCCTCAACTGGCAGATCGAACCCAAGCCGATTGAGTGGAAGTTCAACGACCCCGAACTGGCGGAGTTCCAGCATCGCTACGACCCGCGCGTCGTGTGGATCGAAGACCGTTACTACGTGACGTGGTGCAATGGCTACCACGGCCCGACCATCGGCATCGGCTATACCTATGACTTCAACGAGTATCATTTCTTGGAAAATGCGTTCCTGCCGCACAACCGCAACGGCGTGCTGTTCCCGCGCAAGATAAACGGCAAGTACGTCATGTTCAGCCGCCCGAGCGATACGGGCCACACGCCGTTCGGCGATATCTTCATCAGCCAGAGCCCGGATATGGTGCACTGGGGCAATCACCGCTTCGTCATGAAGCCGAAAGGCTGGCGTTGGGAGAGCACGAAGATCGGCGCGGGGCCGATTCCGATTGAGACGAGCGAAGGCTGGCTGCTCATCTATCATGGTGTGCTGACCTCGTGCAATGGCTTCGTGTACAGCATGGGCGCGGCCCTGCTCGACCTCGATCAGCCGTGGAAAGTGATCCACCGCGCGGCGCCGTACCTGATGTCGCCGCAGAAGTTGTATGAATGTGTCGGCGACGTGCCCAACGTCGTCTTCCCGTGTGCGGCGCTCCACGACCCCGACACCGGGCGCATCGCCATTTACTACGGCGCGGCGGATACGGTTACGGGCATGGCCTTCACGCACATCGACGACCTCGTCGATTTCATCAAGACGAATTCGGAACTATAAAGACGACCCCACCCCCATCGCCTCCCCGAATTCAGAGAGGGGAGACAGCGCAAGCCCACATTTCTCCCTCTCCCCGCTTGTGTGGGAGAGGGGATGGGGGTGAGGGGGCGGAGCTTTTTTGTCTCCTAATTCCCGTACGACACCGTCATGGGATCATCCAGCGCGATGATGACGGGTTCGAGATCGGCGGGGCCGGGCGCGGTGTAGCGCACGCCGGGCGTCGGGTTGTTGCCGGGGCCGCCGGGGTTGTAGAACGGCAGGTAGTCCCCCGCCGCCGGAACTTCCACGGCGGTGATGCTGCGCATCGCCTCTTCATCGCCCGCCAGAATGATATCGATGTAGTTATCGTGGTCTTCCTCGTAGCAGTCATCGTAGGCGATCACCGGATGTCCGCTGAAGGTGAACGCCAGCCCACGCCCCAGATCGGCCAAGCCAATCACGCGAATGGTGCCGCCGCGCACTGTATAGTTCAGCCCGACTTCTTCGATCATGAGCGGTCGCCCGCTCGCCCGCGTCGCCTGAATGCGGAAATGATCCTCGTAGGCATTCGGTCGCAGACCGCGCACGCCGTCCGGCGAGAAGCTGCCCGATGTGAACAAGCGCAAACGATACTGCGCCTCCGCGCCGTACAGCGTAATCCCGTCATTCGGCATGTTCGCATTGAGGAACTGCACGCCGCCTTCACCCTCCGCCGAGATGCGATTGAGCTTCGCGCCGACCAGATACGGCCCGGACTCATACGGCGACAGCGTCGACTCTTTGAACAACCCGACCGCGGTGACTAATCCGCTGGGCGAGACCAGCGTGAGCGGCGTCGCATCAGCTACGACATCGACGCGCACCACGTATTCCGCACCTGCCTCACCGCTGATCGAGCGGTTGCCAAACTGCCCGAACAGCACCACCACATGCCGTTCGTTGAGTTCCCAATTCGGGTAAATGCTGGCCGAATCGGGGACGACGGTCGCGCCCGTGTTCAACGTCACCAGAAAGTCCGTGTGATTCACCGTACTCGGCAGCACGGGCATACTGAACACCACGGGTAAGCCGTCGCTGTAGCTTGTCGGCTGGTCAAACAGATTGGTCAGGCCGTCAGCGGGCGCGGACGAGGTCAAGACGCTGCGGGCCGGGTCTGCGCCAGACGAGCATTCGACGCTATTCCACGCGCCACCGGCCGCTCGCACTTCCGCTTCGCCGCCATCCACGCCGATGATGTTGTCGAAGCCATAACCCGCCGACAAAATCTCTGGCTGCGCGGACCAGATATCCGCGTTCACGATGACGTCGCGGTGCAAGCGCCGAAACAACAGGCTCGTCGGGGCGTCTTGCGCGGCGACTGCGCCGCCGATTAGCAAGCTGGCAGCAATCAATCCGCCGAGCCAGCGTCGGGAAAGCTTCATACCTGCTCCTTAGTGTGCAATGAACACGAGCGCCCAAGCATAGCCGATTTTACGCGTCCCCGTCGAGCAAATGGCGCGCCTGGAGCGCCGCCGTCAACTGCTCGTAGCTGATGCCGTACTGCGCGGCGATCTCGCGGGCGTAGCTCCGCCCCATCGGCGGACTCGGAATGATTTTGTAGCTGCGTTTCAGCGCCTCGCCATCCCCTTCGCTGACCATCACCGAGACGAGGCTGGCGACTAGACTCGCGCCCGGCGTCTCCGCGTTGATGTTGGCACAGTCCGCCGCGAGGTCGTGCAGATGCGTGGCGAAGATCGCCCGTGTGCCGAGCCGCCGCATCACCCGCACGATGTCACGGGCAAGGTAGAGGCTTTCGCCCGCGCTGGTGCTGCTGAACGACTCATTGAGCAGCAGCAGACTGTGCCGCGTCGCCAGCGTGAAGATCGCGTTCAGGCGGCGCGCCTCTTCGCCGAGCCGCCCGGCCTGCTGGCTGATCTTTTCGGCGACGGCGAAGTGCGTGTAGATGCCATCGACCGGGCTGAGACGCGCGCTGGCGGCGGGCACGTACAACCCAGCCTGAAACAGCACCTGCGCTAAGCCAATCCCCTGCGAAAAAACTGTTTTGCCGCCCTGATTCGGCCCAGTGAGGATGAAGATGCGCCCGTCGTCGCCGAACGTCACATCATTGAGCACGATCCGTTCGCGCAGGTCGACGGTGCGCCCTTCGCTGTACAGCAGCGCGAGGTTGAGGTTGTACACATCGTGTAGTTCGCACACGCGATCCGTCATGGGTGCGAGCGTCGGACGGCAGAGCGGCAGGCCACAGGCCCGCAACCGCTGGATCAGCCGCGCCGCGCCGAGGTAGAAGGCGAGGTCTTCCCGGATTTGCAGGAGAAAACCGATCTCGATCTGCATGTAGTCGCGCAGCCCCTGCACAATCCGCTTACTGATCTTGTCGAGGATTTGCGACAGATCTTTGAGCAGCGGCATGAGCATCATCGTCGCCGACGCTTTGGCGCGTTCCTCCTCGGGGAACACGATCGCGTCGAGCGTGTGTACTTCCTGCATGCCGCTCGTGCCGTGCAGCGGCGAGATGCCTTCGGTCTCGGGCTTGTCTTCTCCGCGAAACAGGCGGCTCATAAACGAGGCTGAGCCTTTGTAGCGAAACTTGTTGATCGCCAGCAGCGTCGCGCCGACCGGAGCAAGATCGCTGTTGAGGTTGACGCCGATGGTCACGCTGTGGATGTTTTCGATTTTGGCGAGCATGCCCGGCAGTTCACGCTTCAGCCGCTGGAACGTCTCGTCGGCTTCGATGCGCCGCGCCAGCGCCCGAATCGCTTGCAGCCCCGGCGAATGCAGATTGCGGTCAGCAGCATCGAGCAGCCCGCGCAGCGTGCCGATGCAGTCGAGGTAATTTTGCAGTTCACCAAGGCGATACACCACCTGATGGATCGACGCGTCGGATTTGCGCCCCAGTTCGGCATAACGGTCGAACGTTTCGATCTTGCCCAGCAGGTCTTGCAGGCCATTCGCCAGCGCGGGATTGTGCAAGATATCATCCAGCACTGCTTGGCGATATTCGATCACCGCCGGGTCGGTCGTCAAGCTGTGCAGCAGTTTGAGGATGCGCTGGGTGTGATAGGGATGCAGGCTGAGCGCCTTGGCGATCTCGGCCAGTTCGAGGTCGGGCGCGGTGTGCCCCCAATTGCTCGACGGCACGTCTTGATCGGGATTGAGCCACAATAGGCTGATGCGCTGGGCAAAGACATTCTCACGGGCACTCATCAAATGACGTCCCTTTTGAATATTTGAGAGCCGAACAGCCCCCATTGTACAATCTCCCGCGCACACAGGGGGCAGAGCCATGCATGACATCGTGATTCGCGGCGGGACGATCTATGACGGGAGCGGCGGCGCGCCGTTCGTCGGGGATATTGGCATTGACGGGCAGGCGATTGCAGCCATCGGCGCACCGGGCACACTGAGCGGCCAGCAGGTGATTAACGCCGACGGGTTGGCGGTCGCGCCCGGCTTCATCAACATGTTGAGTTGGGCCGTCGAGTCGCTGATTCAGGATGGCCGCTCGCAGGGCAATCTGCGGCAGGGCGTGACGCTCGAAGTGCTGGGCGAAGGCTTCTCGATGGGACCGCTCAGCGAGGCGATGAAGGCAGCGGGCACACGCGGCATCCTCGGCAACAACGACATTCAGTACGAGGTCGATTGGACGACGCTCGGCGAATACCTCGAGTCGCTGGTGCGGCGCGGCGTTTCGACCAACGTCGCCTCGTTCGTCGGCACGTCGACGCTGCGCATTCACGCACTCGGCTACGATGACCGTCCGCCTACGCCCGCCGAACTGGAAGATATGCAGGAATTGGCGGCGCAGGCCATGCGCGAAGGCGCAGTCGGCCTGTCCTCCGCGCTGATTTATCCGCCCGCCGCCTATGCCAGCACCGAAGAACTGATCGCGCTGGCGAAAGTCGTGTCGCAGTATGGCGGCCTGTACATCTCACATCTACGCAGCGAAGGCGATCATTTCCTCGAAGCGCTTGAAGAGTTGATCACAATTTCCCGTGAAGCGGATATCCGCGCGGAGATTTATCACCTCAAAGCGGCGGGGCGCAAAAACTGGGGCAAAATGGCGCAGGTGATCGAGCGCGTGGAACAAGCGCGCCGTGAGGGCATGGAGATCACCGCCGATATGTACATGTATCCCGCGGGCGGCACAGGCTTGAACGCGATCATCCCGCCGTGGGCGCATGACGGCGGCGACGCGGCACTGCTTGCCCGTCTGCGCGACCCGGAAACGCGCGCCCGCGTCAAGCAGGGCATCCTCGAAGATCTGAGCTGGGAGAACATGTATCTGGAAGCCGACGGGCCGGACAAAATTCTGCTGGCGGGCTTCACAACCGAAGCGCTCAAGCCGCTGACCGGGAAAACGCTGGCCGAAGTGGCGGCTCTGCGCGGCACCGACCCCATCGAAACCGCATTCGATCTGCTCATCGAGGACGGCGGGCGCATCTTCACCATGTACTTCACCATGTCGGAAGACAACATCCGGCGTCAGGTGCAGCTTCCGTGGGTCAGCTTCTGCTCGGACGCCGAGTCGATGGCGCCGGAGGGCGTGTTCCTCAAGTCGAATCCGCATCCACGCGCCTATGGCAACTTCGCGCGCCTGCTCGGTCACTATGTGCGCGATGAGGGTTTGGTCCCGCTGCCAGAAGCGATCCGCCGCCTGACCAGCTTCCCCGCAGGCGTGCTGCGTCTGCAAAAACGCGGTTCGCTGCAGGTCGGCAACTTCGCCGATATTGCGATCTTCGACCCCGCTACGGTACGCGACCACGCGACCTTCGCCGCGCCGCACCAGTTCGCCGAGGGCATGGTACATGTACTGGTCAACGGCACGCCCGTGATCCGTGACGGCGAACACACCGACGCCAAGCCGGGTCAGGTCGTGCGTGGGCCGGGGTGGATGAAACCGTAAACTCACCCTTTGAAAAGTAATCAGCGGACGCGATGAATCGCGTCCCTACGAAAACGCATTTGGTTTCGCGAGTGTCGAATCGGTCTCCCCTCCCTGAATTCGGGGAGGGATCGGGGGTGGGGTCGGAAGCGACGGAAGCGATAAATCGCGTCCCTACAACAAACAACCTCACCCTACTGGCTGAGCTAGCCGTCCCTCTCCTAAAGGCGAGGGACAACAGTTCAATACATAGCTGAGAAATCTAGGGGCGAGGCTTGCCCCTCCCGTTGGCGGGCGAGGCAAGCCTCGCCCCTACAAACTCCGAGCTCAAAGTACCAGCCCCAACGAAAGCGGGGGTGCGGTTGCTCTAGAGAAACTTCGGCAGGTAGAAGCTCAACAGTGCGATCTCACTTTCGGCGCGGATCGTCGCCACGTCGAGGTCGGGCGTCGCCAGAATGACATCGTACTGCTTAAGCGGCGTCGCCTGCCCGCCATAGCTCACGGTGCCTGTGCCGTCCGTCACATAGAGGAACAAATCCTCCCACGCGCGCGGCTTCTCGACCGTCGTGCTGCCGTTGGCCGGGACGAGCGCCGCCGTCAGCCGGGCGTCGACATGCGCGTCCATGAGCGTATCATCGCCGATCAGGCTGTAGACCGTCGCATCGCCGACGGTGCGCGTGGGCAGTTCGCCGCGCTTCAACTGCTGGTAGTGCGGCGGCAGCCCGCGATGCTGGCGGTCGGCGATGAACCAAATTTGAATCACGCGGGCGGGCACATCGAACGGATTCAGCTCCTGATGTTCGATGTAGTCGCCGGAGAACATACGCTGAATATCACCCGTTTCGAGTATTCCTTTACCGCCTGTACTGTCCTCGTGATACACCTGCCCTTCGAGCATCCACGTGTAGATCTCAAGGCCGCGATGCGGATGCCACGTGAAACCGTTCTGCGGCGCGATCTGCGTCATGTGGGCGGTGAGCATGCCGCTCAACCGCTGGAGCGGACTCCAGCCGCCGACCGCGAAATGCGAGTGCAGCCAGTGCACCGGATGCATGGTCGGGAAGGTGTCGGCGGGAAAATGCTGAAACGGGGCAGCGGTCACGAACCCCGGCTTAATTTCGGTTTCTTGCAGCGCAAAGCGCATCATCTACCCGTACTCCACAATAAAACGGACTACAGTCCGATTATAGCATAAGTCGTCAAGCACCCAGCCGTTTGACAGCCATCTCGCTTGCCCCTACGATAGCGTAAAGTGATGAGGACACCCCTATGCTGCCAAGTCTCGACAATGCGGGCGACACGATCCGCGCGCTGCACAAAGCCAATCAACTGTTAAGCTATCTCCGCTTCTACTTTCTGCCGCACGACCCGAACTATACCGAATGGGGAACACGCGTCGTCCTGAACGGCACTTCGAGCGATCTCCTCCCGATCGGGTCAGAAGTCATCCTCGATTTCGCAAACTTAAGCGTCCTTGTGCGTCAGCCAAACGGTGACGAGGTGGCGATTTCGCTGCACGGCCATACGCAGAGTTCATTGTTCGCCGCGATCCTCACCGAACTGCGTAACAGTGAACTGGCGCACGTCCTCACGGATGACGGCGATCCCGTCGAGCGGATGATCGCGGCGTTGGCGATAAAAAAGCCGTCGATTGCCGAAAAGCATGATGAATTCACGGGCGGCGAACTGCTGCAATACGATGGTTCCGAGGCGAAGGATTATGCAACCGCCCTCTACAGCATCTTCACGGGGATCGCCCGTTTCAAGGCGAGCCGCGTCAACGGCAAGACGACGCCCGTGGTCGTCTTCGGGGAGCACTTCGACCTCTCCACGCTGATCTTCCCGGGTGCAGAAGCGACCGAACAGGCGGCACACATCAATATCGGCTTTGCACCGTACAGCACGGGGATCGACTTCCCGTATCTGTACGCTTACGCCTACCCGATGAAATCCGGCTATACACCGCCGACTCTGCCTGCGCCCGCCGACTGGCACACCGAAGGCTGGACAGGGATCGTGCTGCCCTACACGGCGATTGCCGAGCAGTCGCGTCCCGAGCAGTACGTCGAGTGCATGTGCGATGACTTCTATTCGTCGCTGCTGCCGCTGCTGGGATAGCGTATCCCTCCCTGATTTCGATTGAGGACAGGACACGTTTAACAATCAAGTCATTGTCGGGACGCGCTTCTGCGCGTCCGTGGTTGGAGGACGGCCAGAAGGCCGTCTCTACAAGTGTCGCCTTCAGGGAGGCTGTGCAGACATATTAAGATTGTCGTGCAGTGAAGCTCTAGCAGATGGGGACGGGGGATAGGATCAGCCCTTTAGACGATTTACCCAATCAAATTTCGTATGATTTATATGATTGCAATAATTCCCGTCGTCCCGTAATCTTATACGCGGACAAGGAACTAGGAATGATTATGCTTGCCTTAAACGTACTCAGCCTGAAAAAAGCGAAAGAGAACACAGCCCAACGACACCGTTAGGGAATTTTCGCTTGATTGAGTACTGAAACAGTCCACTGTCAAATCGAAGCCGCCCAACGGGGCGGCTTTTTTGTTGTCTAGCACTAGAGGAGAACTGCAACAATGTCCCGTACCGCTATTTGCCCTGAATGTGAAGCCGAACTCGCGCTCGCCGCGAACATCATGCAAAACGAACTGATCGCCTGCCCGGACTGCGGCGCGGACCTCGAAGTGCTCAGCCTCGACCCGGTCGAGGTCGCGCTCGCGCCCGAAGTTGAAGAAGACTGGGGCGAATAGTCATGCGGATCGCCGTCCTCGTCACGCACATTCGACCGGAAGAAAAGCTGCTCATCAGCGCGTTTCAGGCGCAGGGCGTCGAACCGGATGTCATCCTCGACCGCGACCTGCACTTCGACATCAACCGCGGCGCGGAACAATTGGCGCCCAACGGCGTCGCGTGGAATGAATACGCACTCGTCATGGAACGCTGCATCAGCACGTCGCGCGGGCTGTACGCCGCCGCCATTCTGAACGCATGGGGCATCCCAACGATCAACCGCTACGCGACGGCGACCGTGTGCGCCGACAAGCTCATGACCAGCCTCGTGCTGGCGCAGGCGGGTGTGCCGCAGCCGCAAACGCGCCTGAGCTTCACGCCGGAGACGGCGATCACCAGCATCGAAGACCTCGGCTACCCGGCCGTGCTCAAGCCCGTGACCGGATCGTGGGGGCGGTTGCTCGCCCGCGTGACCGACCGCTGGAGCGCCGAAGCCATCCTCGAACACCGTGAGACGCTGGGCGACTACCAGCAGCACATCTACTACGCGCAGGAATACGTGAACAAGCCGGGACGCGATATCCGCGCGTTCGTTGTCGGCAATCGCACCATCTGCGCGATCTACCGCTCTTCACCGCACTGGATTACCAACACGGCGCGCGGCGGTCAGGCGAGCAACTGCCCAGTCACGCCGGAAATCGATGCCATTTGCCAGCAGGCAGCGGCGGCGGTCGGCGGCGGCGTGCTGGCGCTCGACCTGTTCGAAACGCCTGAAGGCGGTTTGCTCGTCAACGAAATCAACCATACTATGGAATTCCGCAACAGCAGCGCTCCAACCGGCGTCGATATCGCCGCCGAAGTCGTGCGTTACGCGCTCGAACAAGCGCAGGCGGTGACGGCATGACCTTACGTGTCGGCATTGTCGGCGGGAGCGGCTACACGGGCGGCGAACTGCTCCGCCTGTTGATCGCCCACCCGAACGCGGAAGTCACGGAGATCACCAGCCGCGAAGGCGCGGGGCAGTATGTCTATACCCGGCATCCGCATCTGCGCGGCGCGTCCAAGCTGACGTTCGTGCACCCGGACGCGCTGGAAACCTGTGACCTGCTGTTTCTGGCGCTGCCGCACGGCGTCGCCGCCCGCGAGATCGACCGTTACGCGGCACTGGCTCCGGCAATCATCGACCTGTCGGCGGATTTTCGCCTGAATGACCTCGCCGCCTACCAGAAGTGGTACGGCGACGCGCACCCCGCGCCCGCGTGGCTGGATCGCTTCGTGTACGGTCTGCCGGAAGTGCGGCGCGACCAACTGCGCGGCGCGCACTACGCCAGCGGCGTCGGCTGCAACGCGACCGCCGTCAATCTGGCCATTCTGCCGCTCGCCCGCGCCGGGCTGATTGAGCGCGCCTCCGCCGCCTTGAGCGTCGGCTCGTCGGAAGGTGGCAACCAGCCCAACGACGGCTCGCACCACCCGACTCGCAGCGGCGCGGTGCGTACCTACAAACCCGCCAATCACCGCCACACCGCCGAAATCAACATGATCAGCGGTGTGCGCGTCGACTTCAGCGTGACGGCCATCGAGATGGTGCGCGGCGTGCACGTCGTAGCGCATGTCTACCTCAGCCAGCCCGTCAGCGAGAAGGAACTGTGGAAGTTGTACCGCGGGGCGTATCGCGATGAGCCATTCATCCGGCTCGTCAGCGCGTCGACCGGGCTGCACCGCTATCCCGAACCGCGCATCGTCGCGGGGACGAACTACTGCGACGTCGGGTTCGCCGTCGACGAAGATGATCCGCGGCACGTCGTCGTGATCGCGGCGCTGGACAACTTGATGAAGGGCGCGGCCGGATCGGCTGTGCAGTGTATGAACCTGATGCACGGGTTCGACGAACGTGCTGGCTTGAATTTCAATGGAATTTACCCCTAACCTCACCCCTATATCCCCTCTCCGAGTGGAGAGGGGACTTGAAAACATGGGGCTGAGGGTGAGGTTAGTTTAGGAGACAAATGCGATGAACAATGTACTGGTCGTCAAGGTAGGTGGGCAGCGCGGCGTCGATCTCGACCGCTGCGCCGAAGATATCGCGCGGATCGCGCGGCAGCGTCCGGTCGTCGTGGTACATGGTGTGAGCGCCATGATGGATACGCTGTGCGCGGAACGTGGTATCCCCGTGCGCACGCTGACCTCGCCGAGCGGTCATAGTTCGCGCTACACCGACCCGGTCACCCGTGAAGTATTCGTGGAAGCAGCGGAACGGGTCAACGCGCAGTTGGTCAGCCTGCTGCGCCAGCACGGCATCGCCGCGCACGGTTTGACCGGGGCGCAGGTGCCACTGTGGGGCGACCGCAAGGACGCCGTCCGCGCTGTGGTTGAGGGCCGCGTGCGCATCGTGCGCGACGACTACAGCGGATCGATCAGCCGTGTGGACGCTACCCCGATCCGCCGAGCGCTGGCCGCGGGCGAAGTCGCCGTTGTGCCGCCGCTGGCCAACAGCGTCGACGGCTTCCTGAATGTCGATGGCGACCGCGCGGGCGCGGCGCTGGCGGGCGGCATCAACGCCGCCGAATACCTGATCCTGAGCGGGGTACGCGGCCTCTACCGCCAGTTCCCCGACGAAAACAGCTTCGTCCAGCAGGTGAGCGGGCGTGACCTCGAATCGGCGCTGGGCTGGGCGGAAGGCCGCATGAAGCGCAAGGTGATCGGCGCGCAGGAAGCACTCCGCGCGGGGGTCCCCCGTGTGATCATCGGCGATGGCCGCGTGCACGCCCCGATCAGCGCGGCCTTGAACGGCGCGGGGACGGAGTTCCGCCCGTGACGCTCACGCTCACTCCGGCGCAGATCGAAGATCAGCATACGTCCGGCACGTACAGCAAGCGACCGCTCACACTCGTGCGCGGCGCGGGCTGCACCGTGTGGGATGACGCGGGCAATGCCTACCTCGACGCGACCAGCGGCATGGGTGTCGCCCTGCTCGGTCACGCGCATCCCGCCGTCGCCAGCGCGATCAGCGCGCAGGCGGCGACGCTCATCACCAGCGCGGAGATCTTCTACAACGACCGCCGCGCCGAACTCTATGCCCTCCTGCACGAAATCACCGGGTTTGAGCGGTATTTCCTGTGCAACAGCGGCACGGAAGCGATGGAAGGCGCGCTCAAGATCGCGCGACTGCTCACCGGGCGGCGCGGCATCGTCGCGGCGAAGCGTTCGTTTCATGGGCGCACGCTCGGCGCAGTCGGCCTGACGTGGAATCCGGCCTATCGCGAACCGTTCGAAGGCTGGACGCCGGACGGTGTGACGCATATCGCCTACAACAATCTCGCCGACGCGGCCAATGCCATCACCGAAGCGACCGCCGCCGTGGTGGTCGAAGCGGTGCAGGGCGAAGGCGGCGTTTACCCCGCCGATCCTGACTTTCTGCGCGGTCTGCGCGACCTGTGCACGCAGCGCGGCGCGCTCCTCATTATCGACGAAATCCAGACAGGTCTGGGTCGTACCGGACGCTGGTTCGGCTTTCAGCATGCGGAGATTCAGCCCGATATGATCACGCTCGGTAAGGGTTTGGCGGGCGGCGTGCCGATGGGCGCGGTCGCCTGGAACGGTCGCCCGATTGAAGCGGGGACGCATGGGAGCACGTTCGGCGGCAACCCGCTGGCGTGCGCGGCGGCGATCGCCTCGCTGACCGCCCTGCGCGATCTTAACGCGCCGGAACGCGCCGCGCAGATCGGCACGCGCTTGATCGAGCGTCTGCGCGCCGAACAGCCTGCCAGCGTGCGCGAAGTGCGCGGCCTCGGACTCATGATCGGGCTCGAATTGAAGGGTCGCGTGACGCCCGTCATTCAGGCGCTGCAAGCGCGCGGCGTGCTGGCGTTGGTCGCCGGGAAGACCGTACTCCGTCTGCTCCCGCCGCTCATCATCACAGACGAAGAAGCGGATCGCCTCGCTGAGACGGTCTTAGAGGTACTGCGCAATGACAACGCCTAATCCTGTCGCTTCCGTAGGGGCGCACGGCCGTGCGCCCCTACAACCCGAAATTGCAATCAATCAACCTCACCCCCCAGCCCCCTCTTCGGGTGGCGAGGGGAGGGTAGGCGCATCCCCTCTGTCTCCCCTCCCCGAATTCGGGGAGGGGCTGGGGGTGGGGTCGGATGCCGAACGCCTGCTCATCGACCTCGTGTCGATTCCCAGCCCGTCGTACACCGAAGCAGCGGCGGTGCGCCATCTGGTCGAGTGGATGGCGGCGCACGGCTACGACCAGGCCTTCGAAGATGAAGCGGGCAATGCGGTTGGCATCATCGGGAGCGGCTCGCGCACCGTCATGCTGCTCGGTCACATCGACACGTTCGGCGGCAACCCGCCCGTGCGCGTCGCTGGGCGCACGCTCTACGGGCGCGGCTCGGTTGATGCGAAGGGATCGCTGTGCGCGTTTGCGGCGGCAGCATCGCTGGCACAAATCCCCGCCGATCTGCGCGTGATCGTGATCGGCGCAGTCGAGGAAGAATGCCCGACGAGCAAGGGCGCGCGGCATGCCGCCGGAGCGTATCATCCCGATTTCTGCATCATCGGCGAGCCGTCCGCCTGGGATCGGCTGACGCTCGGTTACAAGGGGCGGCTGCTGGTCGACTGGCGCTGGGAGGGTGGTCTCGCTCACAGCGCGGGTCAGGCTGACACACCAGCCGAACACGCCGTCGCCTTCTGGGAACGCGTGCGTGACTACGCCGCGCAGATTAACGAGGGGCGCAAGGGCATTTACAACCGGCTCGACGCGACGCTGCAAAGCATTCAGAGCGGCGGGGACGGCGTGTACGGCTGGTCGAGCGCGACGGTGGGCTTTCGCCTGCCGCCCGACGTCGATCCGCACGAACTGGCGGCCACGCTGCAAGCTGAGCATCCACATATCACGCGGACGTTTGGCATGGAGCACGCTTTTGTCGCCGAACGCGACTCGGCCTTGAGCCGCGTCATGCGCGGGGCGATCCGCGCGGAAGGCGCTCAGCCCGCTTTCGTCCACAAGACCGGTACATCGGATATGAACATCGTCGGGCGCATCTGGCACTGCCCGATCCTCGCCTATGGCGCGGGTGACTCGGCGCTGGATCACACCCCCGACGAGCACATCGATCTGGACGAGTATGCCCGGGCAGTGCGCGTGCTCACGCGGGCGTTGTCGACGCTGTAACCTCACCCCCTAACCCCCTTTCCCAAGGGCGAGGGGGAAGATGGCGGGAACATCGTATTTGTAGGGGCGCACAGCCGTGCGCCCGAACGGGAAATAAACCGTAGGGGCCAAGGCATACCTTGCCCCTACAACAAATGTGCAGGGACTTGATCTCCCTCACCCCAATGCCTCTCCCACGTAAGCGGTGAGCGGTGAGACACAGCGAACGATGTTGTCTCCCCTTCCTGAATTCGGGGAGGGGACGGGGGTGGGGTCAATGTGAACGTAGGGACGAGGCCGACCTCGCCCGTAAAGCAAGCCAACCGAGACACGACGAGAAGGTTCTCGTCCCTACAGGAGTACGTATGTCGTTTGAGCAATTTTCTGTCATTGAAAGCACTCTCCGCGAAGGCGAACAGTTCAGCACCGCGACCTTCTCCACCGACGAGAAGTTGGAGATCGTCCGCCTATTGAATGAGTTCGGCGCGGAGATGATCGAATTGACGTCGCCGCTCGCTTCGCCGCAAAGCGAAGCCGATGTGCGCGCCATCACGCGCATGGTGCGTGCCGAAAAGATGCAGACGCGCATCCTCACGCACATCCGCTGCAAGCGCGAAGATGCGATGCGCGCGCTGGATACGGGCGTGCACGGCGTCGATGTCGTGATCGGTACGTCGCCGCAGTTGATGCAGCACAGCCACGGCAAGAACATCCGGCAGGTGATCGATGCGGCGGGGGAAGTCCTGTCGTTCATCCGCGAACAAGCGCCGGATGTGGTGCTGCGCTTCAGCACTGAAGACTCGTTCCGCAGCCGCCCCGCTGACCTGTACCGCGTGTACCTCGCCGTCGCCGATCTCGGCTTGGTGAATCGTCTTGGTGTGGCGGATACGGTGGGCGTCGCGCTGCCCAGTCAGGTGTCCGCGCTCGTCGGGCAGTTAGTCAAGCTGACCGGATTGGACATCGAGTTTCACGGCCACAATGACAGCGGCTGCGCCATCGCCAACGCGTGCGCGGCGCTGGAAGCGGGCGCAACGCACATCGACACGACGATCCTCGGCATCGGCGAGCGCAACGGCATCACGCCGCTCGGCGGGCTGGTGGCGCGGTTGTACACGATCAAGAAGTCGTATGTCGCCAAATACAACCTCAAGCTGCTGCCCAAGCTCGACCAGTTGATCGCCGACATCTGCGACATCGACATCCCGTTCAACAATTACATCACCGGGTCGAGCGCGTTCATCCACAAGGCAGGTATTCATGCCAAGGCCGTCCTCGCCGACCCTGAATCCTACGAATCGATCAACCCGGACGACTTCGGCATCACGCGCGGCATCTCGATTGGTCACCGCCTCACCGGGTGGAACGCCATCCGCAACCGCGCCAACCAACTCGGCTTGACGCTGGAAGACACGACTGTGCAGCAGGTCACGCAGACCATCAAGGCGCGCGCCGATGTCCAGCCGCTCAGCCTGCCCGAAGTCGACGATCTGCTGATCGCCGCCGCGAATGGAGTGTTTGAATGACCGCCTTCACCTTTGCCGAAAAAGTCCTCGCGCGAGCGGCGGGCGTGAGTTCAGCGCGCGTCGGCGACGTGCTCGACGTCCAGCCCGACCTCATCTTCAGCCATGACAATACCGCCGCGATCCGCCGTATCTTCAAGGAGACGGGCGCGCCGGGTATTCTCCATCCCGACCGCGTCGCCGTCACACTCGATCACGCCGTGCCCGCGCCGACCACCACACACGCACAGAATCACGCCGAGATCCGCCAGTGGGTGCGCGAACAGGGCATCCGCCACTTCTTCGAAGTCGGGCGCGGCATCTGCCATCAGGTGATCAGCGAAGAAGCGCTCATCCTCCCCGGCGAAGTCATCTTCGGGTCAGACAGCCACACCACGCATTTCGGCTGGCTCGGCGCGTTCGGCATGGGCGTCGGGCGCACGGAGATGGCGGCGCTGTGGGCGACGGGCAAGCTGTGGATCCGCGTGCCCGAATCGATGCAGGTGCGCTTGATGGGCACACGCCGCGCAGGAGTGACCGCAAAGGATATCGCGCTGCGCCTGCTCGGCGATCTCGGCGTGTCCGGTGGGCAGTACGCCTCCATCGAATTCACGGGCGACGCGCTGGCCGACCTGCCAATTGACGAACGTCCGGTGATCCCCAACATGATGGCCGAATTCGGCGCGATGAACGCCTATTTCCCGCCCGATCAAACCACGTTCGACTTTCTGGAGCCCACGCGTTCCCGCGACTATACACCGCTCTACCCCGATGCCGACGCCGAGTATGTGCTGCGCCACACTATCGACCTCGACGTGCTCGAACCGCTGGTCGCGCTGCCGCATCTGCCGGATAACGTCACGCCAGTGAGCGCGCTGGAAGATCAGCGCATTGAACAGGCGTTGATCGGCACGTGCACAGGTGGGCGCTACAGCGATCTCGCGGCGGCGGCGGAAGTCGTGCGCGGGCGCAAGGTCGCCGTGCGCTTCATCGTCATCCCGGCAAGCAGCGAAGTGCTGCTGCAAGCGGCGCGCACGGGCGTGCTGGAAACGCTCGTCAGCGCAGGCGCGACCATCGCGACGCCGGGCTGCGGTCCGTGCATGGGCAATCACATGGGCGTGCCCGCCTCCGGCGAAGCGACCATTATGAGCGGCAGTCGCAATTTTCGCGGGCGCATGGGCACCGCCGACGCGCCGATCTATCTGGCGAATCCGTATGTCGTTGCCGCCAGCGCCGTCGCCGGGCGCATCATCAACCCGGAGGAAGTTTTAGCATGACCACGCATCGCGTTTGGGTTTACGGGGATAACGTCAACACCGACGTGATTTTCCCCGGTAAATACACGTACACCCTGCAAAAGCCGGAAGACATTCGCGCCCACGCGCTCGAAGACCTTGACCCGATGTTCGCGGCCAACGCCCAGCCCGGCGATGTGATCGTCGCGGGCGCGAACTGGGGCTGTGGCAGCAGCCGCGAACAGGGCGTGACCTCACTCAAGTGGTCAGGCGTGAACATGATCATCGCGGAGTCGTTCAGCGGGCTGTATTTCCGCAACTGCATCAATCAGGGCGTGCATCCCGTGGTGCTGCCCGGTTTAGCCGCGCGCCTCAAAACAGGCGACACAATCACCGTTGAGGGCGACACGATCTGTGTCGGCGACGAAACGTTCGCAATTCCGGCGCTGTCGCCGTCCGTCCGCGCGATTCTCGACGCAGGTGGGCTTGTCCCGATGCTGAAAAACCGATTTCAAACTCACCCCCCAGCCCCCTCTCCGGGCGGAGAGGGGGAGGCCGACTCGTCAAGTCCCCTCTCCCCAGAGAGAGGGGATTTAGGGGTGAGGTTAGGGGGTGAAGGCTGATGCCGAAAATAGTGCTTATCAACGGCGACGGCATCGGCGGCGAGGTGATCCCCGCCGCGCATCAGGTGTTGGCCGCGCTCAACCTGCCGCTCGAATTTGTGTACGCCAATGCGGGCTTCGGGACGTTCGAGAAGACCGGGAACGCCCTCCCCGACGAGACGATTCAACTATGCCAATCCGCCGACTCCGCCTTGTTCGGCGCGACGCAATCGCCTATGACCAAAGTGGATGGCTACCGCAGTCCGATCATTCAACTGCGCCGCCGCTTTGATTTGTTCGCCAATCTGCGCCCAGCCCAGCGCGACACTATCGACCTGCTGATTGTGCGCGAAAACACCGAAGGCATGTACAGCGGGCGCGAACGCCTCGAAGATGACGGCGAAACCGCCATCCTCGAACGCGTCATCACGCGCAAGGCATCGGAACGGATTGTGCGGGCGGCCTGTGAACAGGCGCGGAGCCGGCGCGGCAAGCTAACCATCGTCCACAAGGCGAATGTCCTCAAGGAGACGTGCGGGCTGTTCCGCCGCGTCGCGCTGGACGTGACCGCGCAGTATTCCGATCTACAGGTCAACGAGCTGCTGGTCGACACGGCGGCAATGGTGCTGGTGCAGGACGCGCCGCGCTTCGACGTGATCGTCACGACCAACCTGTTCGGCGACATCCTGAGCGATCTCGCCGCGGGGCTGACGGGCGGCTTAGGCATTGCGGCATCAGCGAATGTGGGCGCGGGGCGCTTCGGCGTGTTCGAACCCGTGCACGGCAGCGCGCCGGATATCGCGGGGAAAGGGATCGCCGATCCACGTGCGGCCATTCTCAGCGCGGCGCTCATGCTCGCGCACCTCGGCTACACAGACGCCGCGACCAGGCTGCGCGCGGTCACCTATGCGACGCCCCACACCGGATCGACGACAGACACAGTCGCTGCCATTCTGCACAACCTCAACTAACTCCACATTCCACGAACCGCCCACTTCATCAACGGAGCGGGCGGTTTTGTTTTGCCAATTGCTAACCGCTAACAGCTAACGGCTCTATTCTTGCTATAATTGCCTTAGTACTTAAATATCCGAAAGACTCCGCTTTCATGAGACAGCTCGTCGAATGTGTTCCGAATTTTTCTGAGGGACGCCGCGTCGATGTGATCGACCGCATCGTCGCGGAAATTACCGCCGTCCCGCAGGTGCAGCTGCTTGACCGCGAAAGCGACGCCGACCACAACCGCTCCGTGCTGACCATCGTCGGCGCGCCGCAGGCCGTCGCCGAAGCCGCCTTCCGCGCGATTCGCATGGCGGCCCAGTTGATCGACCTCGATGCGCATCAGGGCGCGCATCCCCGCATCGGCGCGACCGATGTGGTGCCGTTCATCCCCATTGAGGGCGTGACCATGGCCGACTGCGTCGCGCTCGCGCAGCAGTTAGGGCAGCGCGTGGGGGGCGAGCTCGGCATCCCGGTCTACTTATACGAAGCGGCCGCCACCCGCCCCGCCAATCAAAACCTCGCCGATGTGCGCAAAGGCGAATATGAAGGTTTGAAGCAGGCGGTATTGACCGACCCCAACCGCCGTCCTGATTACGGCCCGAGCGAACTCGGCAAGGCGGGTGCCACCGTGATCGGCGCGCGCGCCCCGCTCATCGCCTTCAACGTCTATCTGACGACGACTGATGTGGACATCGCCAAGAAGATCGCCCGCGCCATCCGCCACCAGACGGGCGGGTTGCGCTTCGTCAAGGCGCTCGGCTTGCTGGTCGATGGCAAAGCACAGGTCTCGATGAACCTGACCGACTACACGCAAACGGCCATCTTCCGCGTGGTGGAGATGGTGCGCCGCGAAGCCCAACGCTACGGTGTTGGCATCCAGAGCACGGAATTGATCGGCCTCATCCCGCAGCAGGCACTGTTCGACTCCGCGCAGTGGTATCTGCAAATCGACAACTTCACCCCGCAGCAGGTGCTGGAAAATCGACTGACCGACACCGGCAGCGATTCGACGTTCCTCAACGCCCTCGCCAGCGCTGACCCGACCCCTGGCGGCGGTTCGGCGGCGGCCTATGCGGGCGCGATGGCGGCGGCGCTCGTAGCAATGGTGGCACGCGTGACCGTCGGCAAGAAGAAATACGCCGATGTCGAAGCGCGCATGCTCGAAATCATCCCGCAGGCGGAAACGCTGCGCTCGGAGCTGGACAAGGGCGTGCAGCGCGACGCCGACGCCTTCACCGCCGTCATGGACGCCATGAAGCTGCCCAAAGAAGCATCCGAACGCCCCGCCGCGATTGAACAGGCGACGCTCAACGCCGCGCGTGTGCCGCTCAACGCCGCCGAGACCGCGCTCAAGGTACTGGCGCTGGCGGCGGAAGTCGCGGAGACGGGTAACCTCAACGCCGTGAGCGACGCCGGATCAGCTGGATCGCTCGCGAATTCGGCGATCTACGCCGCCGGGCTGAACGTCAAAATCAACGCGAAGTCGCTGACCGACCGCGCCGCCGCCGCTGATTTGGTCGCGCGCGTCGCGGAGATCGACCAGCAGGCGCAGCAGTATATGAGCCGCATTCACGCCGCGCTCAACGGTCGCGGCGGGTTAGGAGATGCGTCATGACCGCTCGGGAAATCCGCGCGCCACGCGGAACGGAACTCACCTGCAAAAACTGGCTGATCGAAGCGGCCTACCGCATGATCCAGAATAATCTCGATCCGGATGTGGCCTTTGACCCGGCTAACCTGATCGTATACGGCGGGCGCGGACGCGCCGCGCGCAACTGGGAAGCCTTCGAAGCGATCCTGAGTTCGCTCAAGAACCTGGAAACCGACGAAACGCTGCTCGTGCAGTCGGGTAAACCAGTCGCTGTGTTCCGCACGCATGAGGACGCGCCGCGCGTGCTGATCGCCAACAGCAACATCGTCCCCGCGTGGGCAACGCAAGCCAACTTCGACCAGTGGGAGCGCGACGGCCTGATCATGTACGGGCAGATGACCGCGGGCAGTTGGATCTACATCGGCACGCAGGGCATTTTGCAGGGCACATACGAGACGTTTGGGGCGCTCGCCCGGCAGCACGGTTGGCCGTCGCTCAAAGGCAAGTTCGTCTTGACGGCGGGCTTGGGTGAAATGGGCGGCGCACAGCCGCTCGCGGTGACGCTCAACGAGGGCGTCGGCCTGTTCGTCGAAGTCGACCGCTGGCGCGCCGAACGCCGTCTTAACTTGCAGCAGATCGACCGCATCACCGATAACCTCGAAGAGGCAATGACCTGGGTGACGGAAGCGGTCAGCGCGCAGACGCCGCTCTCGGTCGGCTTGATCGCCAACGCGGCGGAAGTGCTGCCCGAACTCGCCATGCGCGGCATCGTCCCGGACATCGTGACCGATCAGACGTCGGCGCATGATGTGCTGTACGGCTACATCCCGGCGGGGCTGACGCTGGACGAGGCGAAAACCCTGCGCGAAAGCGATCCCGACGCTTACACCGCGCAGGCCATGGCCAGCATGGCCAAACATGTCGAAACCATGCTGGAATGGAAAGCCAAAGGCGCCATCGTTTTCGACTATGGCAACAACCTGCGCCAGCGCGCCTTCGACGCGGGTGTGACCAACGCTTTCGACTATCCCGGTTTCGTGCCGGCGTACATCCGCCCGCTGTTCTGCGAGGGCAAAGGCCCGTTTCGCTGGGTGGCGCTCTCTGGCGATCCGGAAGATATTTACGCCACGGATCGCGCGATTCTCGAACTATTCCCCGAAAACGACCATCTGCGCCGCTGGATCACGATGGCGCGCGAGAAGATCACGTTTCAGGGCTTGCCCGCGCGCATCTGCTGGCTCGGTTACGGCGAACGGGTCAAAGCGGGCATCCGCTTCAACGAGATGGTCGCCAACGGCGAAGTCAAAGCGCCGATTGTCATCGGACGCGACCACCTCGACAGCGGATCGGTCGCCAGCCCCAACCGCGAAACCGAGGCCATGCGCGACGGCAGCGACGCCATCGCCGATTGGCCTCTGCTCAACGCGCTGGTGAACGCAGTCGGCGGCGCGACGTGGGTCAGCCTGCATCACGGCGGCGGCGTGGGCATCGGCTACAGCATCCACGCGGGTCAGGTGATCGTCGCGGATGGCAGCGATGCGGCTTTCCGGCGGCTGGAGCGCGTGCTCACGACCGACCCGGGCATGGGCGTCGTCCGTCACGCGGACGCAGGCTACCCGGAAGCGACAGAATTTGCGCGGAAACACGGGGTCAAAATCCCGATGCTGAAGGACTAATGAGCACTCCGGCACGGTAGGGGCGTTCGTCGCAGCGGACGCGATGTATCGCGTCCCTACGAAAGTCATCTCGGCTTGGCGAGCACTGTTGGCTCCCCTCTCCGAATTTGGGGAGGGGCAGGGGGTGGGGTCGAGATCTGACCTTTTTCAACACCCCCATGTATCGTCCGATTAACACAAACATTCCAAATTGCTTATGCGTTTGGATTTAAAGTTGAACATTGAGTTATAGGGACGAGGCAACCTCGTCCACGGGGGCAGGAGACTATGACAACGATCATCCACAATGCAAAGCAGCTCATCACCTGCGCCAGCCCGGATGGGAAGCCCAAGCGCGGCGCGGCTATGCGCGACCTCGGGCTGATCGAGGACGGGGCGCTTGTCATCGAAGACGGCAGCATCGCCGCGGTCGGTACGACCGCCGATATTCTGGCGACCTACAGCGCCAACGAACTGATCGACGCGGCGGGCAAAGTGGTGTGCCCCGGCTTTGTCGACTGCCACACGCACGCTGTCTACGCGGGTGATCGCCTCGACGAATTTGAGCAGCGCATTCACGGCGCGACCTATATGGAGATTCTCGCCGCAGGCGGCGGCATTGTCAGCACTATGCAGGCGACCCGCGCGGCTTCGCTGTCCGAATTGATCGACCAATCGCTCCCGCGGCTCGACACCATGCTGCGGCACGGCACCACGACCGCCGAGATCAAGACGGGCTATGGGCTCAACACGTTCCACGAACTCAAACAGCTCCGCGCGATTGAGATGCTCGCCGCGTCGCACCCGCTCGACATTGTGCCGACGTTCTTGGGCGCGCACGCCATCCCACCCGAGCACCGCGCGGTGAAAGATGCGTATCTCGAACACGTGATCGTCGACTCGCTGCCCGCTGTCGCCGATTGGATTCGGCGCATTCGCGATGCGGGCGCCCGCTTCACCTCGCGCTCAACGTGGGGCACTGTCCCGGTCTACGTCGATATATTCGTCGAAGACGGCGTGTTCTCGGTCGATAATGCGCAGTTGTTGTGGGCGGCAGCGCGGCACTACGGTCTGCAAATCAAGGCGCATGTGGACGAGTTCACGGCGTTGGGCGGTGTCTCGGCGGCGGTGGAGATCGGCGCGGTCTCCGTCGATCACCTCGACGTGACAACCGACGCCGAAATCGCCGTGCTGGCTGCGTCCGACACGGTCGGCGTAATCCTCCCGGCAGTCAACTTCAACCTCGGCGGACAGCACTACGCCAATGCGCGCGGGATGCTGGATGCGGGCGCGGTCGTCGCGCTGGCGACTGACCTGAACCCCGGTTCCGCGCCGTGCTACTCTATGCCGTTCGTCATGGCCATCGCCTGCCGTTACCAGAAGCTGCTGCCCGCCGAAGCCTTGAACTCCGCGACGATCAACGCCGCGCATGCCATTGGTCTGGGCGACCGCGTGGGTTCGCTGGAGGTTGGCAAGCAGGCAGACGTGCTCATCGTGGATGCATCCGACTACCGCGCGCTCATGTACGAGTTTGGGACAAACCTTGTGCACACGGTGATCAAGCGCGGGGAAATGGTCTGATCCAAATTCTGGCCGCTCCCTCTACCCCACTCGGGGCAGAGCGGAGACGAGCTGAAGTCGTGCGCGGAGGATCGTTATGCAAATGTATGCGGCAGCCTTGACGCTTGTGCTGCTGATCGGGATGGTCGTGGCCCGCAGCCTGATGATGCGGCGTCAGGGAACGCGGGCCATTCACTTCGGCAGCCTCGACAAAAAGGATTTCTTGATCCCGCCCTTTGCTCTGCTCTACTTTTACCTGATCTTTGCGCCCGCCCTCCAATGGCCACTGCTCAGCATTCAGCGCTTCTTCCAGTCCGAAAGCGCGGCGTGGGTCGGTGTTGTGCTCTGTTTATGCGGGCTGCTGCTGATGTTGTGGAGTCTGGTCTCGTTCGGGATGAGTTTTCGGGTTGGCATCGACACCGAGCGTCCCGACGTCCTCGTGACTACCGGGGCGTTTGCCGTGAGCCGCAATCCGATTTATGTCGCCTTCTTCACCGTACTGGTCGGTCAGTGGCTGATCCAACCCAACTGGATACTCTTGGTTTACCTGGTCGCAGCGACATGGCTGTTCCACCGGCAAGTGCTCCGCGAAGAAGCGTATCTGCACCAGCACTACGGACGTGATTACGCAGACTATGTGCATCGAGTAAGAAGGTACCTCTAAATCTATGACTCAAATCATCCTCGACGGCGGCCATCTGACGATTGAACAGGTGATCGCCGTCGCCTACGGGCAGCCTGGCGCGCCCGAGGTCGTCCTGAGCGCCGACGCCCAAGTCGCCGTGAACCGCGCCGCCGCTGCCGTGCAAACGCTGATTCAGCGCGGCGAAATCGCCTACGGCATCACGACCGGGTTCGGCGCATTCAAAGACCGTGTCATTTCGCCGGAAGATGTCGAAACCCTGCAACGCAATATTCTGATCAGCCACGCGGTCGGCGTCGGTGACATCTTCGACATCCCAACGACCCGCGCCATCATGTTAATTCGCGCCAACACGCTCGCCAGCGGCTACTCCGGTATTCGCCTCGCGACGCTGCAAACGCTGCTGGATATGCTCAATCGGGGCGTGCATCCACGCATCCCCGAAAAAGGTTCGCTCGGCGCATCCGGCGACCTCGCGCCGCTCGCGCACATGAGTCTTGTGCTGATCGGGCTCGGCGAAGCGGAGTATCACGGCGCAACGCTCGGCGGCGCGGAGGCGCTGCAGCGCGCGGGTCTGGAAACGGTCACGCTTGCCGCCAAAGAAGGGCTGGCGCTGACCAACGGTACGTCGATCATGTGCGCGCTCGGCGTGCTGGAAACGTACCGCGCCGAGATGCTGATGCAAACGGGCGACATCGCGGGCAGCCTGAGCCTCGAAGCCCTGCACGGCACGCCGCTCGCCTTTGACGAACGCATCCACCGCCTACGCCCGTTCCCCCGTCAGCAGGAAAGCGCCGCCTATCTGCGCGCGCTGCTCGCAGGCAGTGGCTTCACACGCGGCTACGATCCGCTCAATGTGCAGGATGCCTACACGCTGCGCTGCATCCCGCAGGTGCATGGCGCGGTGCGCGACGCGGTCGCTTACTGCCGCTGGGCGTTTGAGATCGAGCTGAACGCCGTCACCGACAACCCGCTGATCTTCATCGAGGGTGACGACATTACCGTGTTGAGCGGCGGCAACTTCCACGGCGAACCGCTGGCCATCGCCATGGATTACCTCGGGCTCGCCATGAGCGAACTCGGCAACATCTCCGAGCGGCGCATCGCCCGCCTGATTGACGAGTCGGTCAACACGCATGTGCTGCCTGCCTTCCTGACTCGCGAAGGTGGCCTCAACTCCGGTTTCATGATTGTGCAGTACACGGCGGCGGCGCTGGCGACCGAGAGCAAAGTCCTCGCGCATCCCGCCAGCGTGGACACGATTCCCACGTCGGCCAACGTCGAAGATCACGTCAGCATGGGCTGCACGGCGGCGCTCAAGGCGCGGCGCATCAATAACAATGTCGAACGCATTCTGGGGATCGAACTCATGGCGGCGGCGCAGGGCATTGACTTTCGCAAAGAGGTGCTCGGCGCAAATACGCAGTTGGGGCGCGGCACGCAGCCCGTCTACAATCTGATCCGCTCGCGCGTGCCCTTCATCGAACGCGATACGCTGCTGTATCCGCACATGGAAACGGTGCGCGTGCTCGTGTCGTCGGGCGCTATTGCGCGCGTCGCGAACGGGGCGCTGTAGCCTCACCCCGCTTCGCTGGCGCTTAGCCGCCCCTCTCCCAAGGGCGAGGGGCAAAAACACGCGGCAATCTCCCCTCGCCTTTAGGAGAGGGGCTGGGGGGTGGGGTTGATTAATCAATCACCGGGCGCAGGACGCCGCCCGCCGCGTGGAGCAGGGCGCGCGCCTCGGCGGCGCTCACGCCGCGCCGGGCAATCACAATCGCCGTCTTGACCTCGTTGCCCGACTCGTCGAGCAGCGCGGCGGCGTGGGAAATGTCCACGTGCCCAATCTCGCTGACGATACGTTCGGCGCGTTCGCGCAGTTTGGCATTCTTCACCTGCACGTCGACCATCAGGTTGCCGTACACCTTACCCAGCTTGATCATCACTGCCGTGCTCATCAGGTTGAGTGTCATCTTCTGCGCCGTACCCGCTTTCATGCGCGTGCTGCCCGTGACCACCTCCGGCCCGGTCACCAGCGGAATCGCGATCTCAGCAGCGTCTAGCACGGCGGCGGGCTGATTGCAGGCAATCGCAATCGTGCGCGCGCCGACTGACTGAGCGTAATCCAGTGCCCCGAGCACGAACGGCGTGCGACCGCTGGCGGCGATGCCGAGCACCACGTCGCCCGCGGTGAGTGACCGCGCCTTCAGCTCATCGATTCCAGCCTGACGATCATCCTCTACACCTTCAATCGACTGCGTGACCGCGTCCAGACCACCCGCGAGAATCCCCTGCACCAGTTCCGGCGGCGAGCTGAACGTCGGCACGAGTTCGACCGCGTCCAGAATGCCCAGGCGACCGCTCGTCCCCGCGCCGACATAGAACAGGCGACCGCCCGCGCGCATCCGCTCGTAGATCGCATCAATCGCCGCGACGATCTGCGGCATGGCGCGCTCAATCGCGTCGAGCACGGTGCGGTCTTCCGCGTGAATGCGTCCGGCGATTTCCGCCGTAGAGAGCTGGTCAATATTGAGCGTGTTCGGGTTTTTCTGTTCGGTCAGCACGTTGGTTCCTTTCCAGTCAAGTCATGTGTTCAGCTTGATCTTCGCCAGCAGCGCCGCGCCGATCACGGGCGGGTATTGCGGCTGCGGGATCGTCGGCAAGCTGAGGAAATTGCAGAGATCGCGGCTCAGGCGGTTGTCGGTGGTGAGCAGCCCACCCGCAAACGCGATGGGCAGCGTCGGCACGTCCAAACGGCGGATCACCGTGGTCACAAGTGACGACAGCGACCAGGCGCCGCCGAGCACAATGCGCGCAGCGTAGGGATCGCCCTCGTCCGCCGCATCCAACACGAGCGGCGCGAGCGCCGCGATTTCCTTGATGGTCGGCGGGTACACCCAGCGAATGATCTCGCGCGGGGTGGAGAGGTTCAGGTAAGCCATCATGCGCCGCGCCAACGCCTCTGCGCCGAGATCGAAGCCATCCGACCACTGCGTCAACGCGCGCAGCGCCTGCACGCCGAGCCAATAGCCGCTGCCCTCATCGCCGAGCAGATAGCCCCACCCGCCCGCCTGCGCCGTTTGTCCGGCGGCGTTGACGCCAAAGGCCACACTGCCCGTCCCGGCCAACACCAGCACGCCTTCGTGCGCGCCCAGCGCCCCGACCAGCGCGATCTCGACATCAAGCGCGGTAGTGACGGGGACACCGGGCAGCACTTCGGTGATCACGCTGCGCATCCAATCGTGCGCCAGCGACGCGCCCGCAATGCCGATGCCAACCGCGCGCAAAGGCGCGCCCGCGATCATGACTTCTTCGACGGCCGATTGAATCAACGCCTTGGCTTCGTCAAAGCCGACGACATTCGGGTTTACCGTCCCGCGGCGCGCCTCGACGATCGGGCTCAGCGACTCGCCCACCAGCGCCACGCGCAGGTTGCTCCCCCCGCCATCGATTCCCAAGTAGTAGCTCATCTGGGCATCCGCCTCTGGTTCTTGCATGCTTCGTTGATTTTCGGCGGGCGCCTGCCAGCATACAAAGGGAGGAGGCCGCTTAGTTCAGGGTCGCAAACACGGCATCATGGATGGCACGGCGAAACTGGTGCGTACCGGGGCGCAGACGCCCGGGATACACACTGTTGGTCAGGCACGCGACGACCAGTTCAGCGTGCGGATCGATCCAGATCGAGGTGCCCGTGAACCCGGTGTGACCGTACGTGTCGAGGCTCATGCGCTCGCCCGCCGAGGCATCGCTGACCGCCCGCAGCATGAAGCCGAGTCCGCGCCGCATGCCGTTGGTTTCGGCGTGTTCGCGCTTCGCCTCAGCCGCCAGCGCCGGGTCGATGTCAAAGACACCCGCGCCGTCCAGCCAACCCTGCCCGAGCGCCGCAACCGCGCGTGCTGTCCCAAACAAACCCGCGTGCCCGGCAACTCCGCCGATACCGCAGGCATTCTCATCATGGACTTCGCCCCACGCGCGGCGCTGACGCCACGCGGGATCGTCCTCCGTCGGCGCGATGCGCTCCCGGCTGATACTATGTTCACGTACTGGATTGTACACCACTTGCTCGCCGAGAAGATTGATGACTCGCGCCTCGACCGCCGCGCTGAGATCCGCGCTACCATGCAGGCGGCTCACCGCTTCGCCGATCAGCAGCAGACCGATATCGCTGTAGAGCACCTCGGCGCCAATGTGATTGACAAAGGGGTAGCTGCAGATCGCTCGCAGACCCTCCGCCCAGCGTTCCGCCCGCGGCAGCGGATCGGGTACATCGGGAGGTGGTGGGGCGCTGCCTGCCGCGTTATACACATCGCGCCACGCGGGCAGACCGCTGGTATGCGTGAGCAGATGCCGGAAGGTCACCTGCGCCGGGTCAACCATCGCGCCGACCAATTCGGGCGG
>JAYRZU010000076.1:0-106573 GCA_041916315.1 Anaerolineae bacterium | reverse complement strand
GGCAATGCGCGCGAGCGCCTCGGCTCCATTCGCAGCCACCCGCACGTCAAAACCCGCCCGCCCTAGCAGCGTAGCCAGAGCGGAGCGGATTGCTTCTTCATCGTCGACAATCAGGAGCGCAAGTCGTTCAGTCATGGGGTTGATTATAACCCTGTTCGCATTTCGCCGTTATTCGCCCACCGAGTAATCGACCACAGTTTGCATCGCGTTATCGAGCAGCACTTCGGCGAGCGGCGTTTCACCTTCGAGGAAGGTGACGCGCCACAGCCCATTATCCGCGCGTTCGACCTGCGTCGTCCATGTGCGCCCGGCGACCGCGTCGGCGATCGCTTGTGTGCGGAAGGCCACGGCCACCGCCGCCGACTGCGCCATCGACTGCCATTCTTCATACGACACCACGTTCGGGAAGTAGACGCTCTCTAACTGCGGGTTGGTGAGATCATCGGGCGTCAGGCCATTGTCGAAGCGAATGGCGAGCGCCAGCGAGTCTTCGCCAATATCCACGTACACGCCCCACCAGCGATTCCAGCCGTCCCAATCAACCCAGATGTTGTAAGCCGACGGGTTTTCGACGAGCGCCAACACGTCCGGCGAATTGTCGATGAACTCACGCAGCAGCGGGTAGGCGGCGTCACGCTGGACGTCTGAAGCGCTGAAGTGCGCTTCAAAGCTGTAGATCCGGCCAAGCGCCGGGTCGACATCCGCCCACCCGAGGTCTTCGCCATCCGCATCCCAGAACTGCACGCGCCAGATGTGGTAGGCGTTCTGCGTGTCATAGGCGGCGGCCGTCCACCCGTCGATCTGCCCGAGGCCGCTGGCGAGAATGGGATTGGTCAGCGCGAGATCAATCGCGTCTTGTTCGCTGACGCCGTCCTGCGCCTTCAGCGCGCTGCGCGCGGCGGAGCTGACAACCAGCACAAGCGTGAGCGCAAGCGCGAACCGGAAGAGACGTTTCATGGGGTTCTCCTTTGACATGATTATTCGCATCGGTCAGGGGTACGGTCGACTGCGCGGACTGTTCCGCGACCGGGCGACACATTACGCCCGCTCCCGGATCAAACCACGCAGGTTCGGCGTGTAGCCGGGGAAGATTTGGTCGATGGCTGAGTTACTCACGCGCTTGGTGAGGATTTCCGCCAGCACATCACGGTAGTCGATGGTCACGGCGAGATCGCCTTCGTCCAGCGCTTCGTCGGCGAGACCGCGCCAGTCGGCGACCATGCCGCCGTTCACCCCGCCGCCCATCACGAACATGGCGCTCGCCCGTCCGTGATCCGTCCCGGCGCTGGCGTTTTCGCTCGCCGTGCGCCCGAATTCGCTCATCGTGACCACGGTGACATTCGCCATGTAATCGCGCAGGTCGCTGTAGAAGGCGGCCAGCCCATCCGCGAACTCGGTCAGGCGGTTCGCCAGTTCGCCGTCGGTGCTGCCCTGCCCATCGTGCGTATCCCACCCGCCAATGTCCACACAGCCCACTTCCAGCCCGACATCCGCCTTGATGAGCTGGGCGATCTGGCGCAGGCCCATGCCGAACTCGGTATCCGGGTAGACCGCACCGTAAGCCGGTTCATAGTCCAGCGCGGAGAGCGACGCCAGCAGATCCATCGTGCCGAATACGCCGGAGGCCTGCGCTGTCAGCGCATCGACCGGAGCCTGCACACTGTACAGCCCGCTCAGCGTGCGCTGAATCGTCGAGAGCTGTTCCGTGCGCCCGGCGAGGTGAAAATCGGTGATGGAACGCAGTGCCAGCGCTGAAATCGGACCGCGCAGCGAGCCTTGCAGCATCGAGCCCATGCCAATCGCGCGGAACGGCGAGTCGTTCTGCCACGCCGCCGACTGTAAATGGCGGTTGATCCAGCCCGTACCCGTCAGCTTGTCGCCGGGGATGCCGCGCTCCATGTATTCCATCGCGTCGAAGTGCGAGCGCGTTGGGTCGGGCGACCCCGCGCCGTGAATGACGGTCAGCGCCCCGGCGTCGTATACCTCTTTGAGCGGGCGCAGCGCCGGATGCAGACCGAAAAAGCCGTCGAGATCAATCGCGCTCGAATCGCTGCCGTCCGGCGCGCTGATGCCAATGGTCGGGCGACGGTCGTAGTAGTTCGCGCCTTCGCCGAAGGGCACGACGGCGTTGAGGCCGTCCATACCGCCACGTTGGAAGATCGCCACCAGCACATCGCGGTTGGCGCGGTCGCCTTGCGCGAAGGCCATACGCGGCATCCATGAGGGGAACAGGTGCGTTCCCAAACCGATCACCGCCGCTTTACCGGTCGCCTTCAAAAATCCACGTCGTGAAATGCTCATCTCATTCCTCTTGGTCTAAAGTCGCTGCGGACGGCTTACTGCCACTGGAAGTACGGCGAGGCCATGACGAGACCGACCAGCCCCGGCAGTTTTTCATAGCGGGCGTTCTCGGTGAGCGGTTCGTCGGGGTTGCCCGCTCGTGACATATAGGCGATTAGTTGATCGCGGTCGGCGCTGGCGATGGGAAAGCCGAGGATCTGCGCGGTCGTCACATCGACCAGTTCGCCCACGGTCGCCGCGGGTGGCACCACCCGATCCAGATTGAGCGCGACGCCGGGGAGGTAGCCCTCACCACCCAAAGCCATGAGCAGGGCCGCGTTCCAGCGATGCAGTAGCGAATTGGTGTTGATCCACGCGGCGGCCACATCAGGGTAACCATTAGGCGGCTGCCAACCATACGGGATGTGCCCGAGTGGTTCGATCAGGTAGTAGATCGTCTCGATGCCTGCGATCTGCAAACCGGAGCTCAGGGTGCGCGTCATCGCCACGATATAGTCCATGGGGCGGCGGAACTTTTGCCCGGCAGAGCTCATGAATTCGCCGGAGAGCAGGATGTGCCGCATAACCTGCCGGATGTCGCCATCCGTCTGCATGAAGATCTGGCTGGCACTGTCGACCAGACTGGCGGGCGGCGTGTCGCTTACAAAGCGGCGAATCAGCTTGCTGCTGATGAAGCGCGCCGTCGAGGGGTGCCGTGCGAGAATATCCAGCACTTGCAGCCCATCTTCGATGCCGCGCCCCGCGGGGAGCGCATTGCCCAAAATCGTCTTCGCGCCAGTATCGTGCATCTCCGCATCAAACGTGAAGAAGCCATCCCACGCCGGGTTGTTCGTCCATCCGGTAAAGGCGCGCGCTACTTCGGTGACATCCGTCTCCGTGTAACCGCCATCCACGCCGAGCGTGTGCAGTTCCATCAGTTCGCGGGCGTAATTCTCATTCGGATGGTCTTTGTCGCTCACGTCGTTGTCGAGGTAGTCGAGCATGGCCGGGCTTTGCGCTGAGGCGAACAGCAGATCGCGGAACTTGCCGAGCGCATGCGCCCGCGCCACGATGCGGTCGTCGTACACCTTGCCCGCCACGAGGTCGTAAATCGGAATATTGAAATGATCCGTCCAGAATTCGACCATGCGCTCGTACAGTTGGCGTTCGCTGTAGACGGCACGGTAGAAGCGCGCCCAGAGCGCCGTCGTGATCACATACTCGTAATTTTCATTGCTGAGCTGGAGCAGTTCTTCCGGCGGCATCGTGAGCACGCGCCGCGCTCCAACAAACTCGTCAATCACCGGATCGGCGATGTTGGCGTAATCCAACTGCCAGTCGATGTAGCCTTCAATCCCCAGTTCGCGGATGCGGTCACGGTCTTGCGGGCGCACACCCCACGTCAGCCGGTTGAGCACGTGCTGTTCCGGCGACACATTCGCGAGGAACGACGCCCCGGAGAAACCACCACCTTCAGCCTGCGCCTGGACAGCGCTCACCCCGCCGATTTTTTCGAGCGTGGTCGCAGCGGCGAGGCCAGCCATGGTCAGCCCGGCGAACTGCAGAAAACTGCGGCGCGATACCTGTGTCATCGGCAATCTCCTTTGCATTGCGGTCGTACAGGACTCACTCTACGGAGGAGATTCAGCGACGATATGACGCAGTTGTGACGGTTTGGTTACAAAATTGACGGGGAAGCGAAAAATGCGCGTTTGTCGCAGCAGGGGTGAAGAAAATAGCCATCAATACCCCTAGCCTCCTGTTTGAGTTCGGCTGAGGGACGACAATTCGATGAACAGCAGACTAGTGTAGGGGAGGGTCTTGACCCTCCCGTTAGTGGGCGAGGCAAGCCTCGCCCCTACTGATACCCTTTGGAATTCAATTTTCACTTTATAGCGCTGAATTCGCCGCGGGATGGGATCGGAAACAGCGGACGCGCAGCAGCGTGTCGCTACAGAATGCGGATCTTGCGTAGGGGCAGGGCGCGCCTTGCCCCTACAAAACAATCGCAGAGAATGCGGGAGTTACGCGACGGGTTCGGCTTCTTCCGTGACCGAGGCGTGCGCCAGATTGCCCGGCCACCACGCGACGCGGTCCAACAGCACCGTGATCGCCGGGACGAGCATCGTCCGAACGACAAACGTATCCACCAGCACGCCGAACGCGACCGCGAAGCCAAGCTGAATCAAGCCCATGATGCTCCCGGTCAGCAGCGCGGCGAACGTCCCCGCGAGGATCAGCCCCGCCGAAGTGATGATCGCCCCGGTTGCGGCGACGGCCTTGTGCACGCCCGCCCGCGTGCCGTGGCGCGGCACTTCTTCTTTGACGCGCCCGATCAGGAAGATGCTGTAGTCCACGCCGAGCGCCACGAGGAAGATCAGCGTGAAGAACGGCATATACCACGACAGGCTTTCGACGCCCAGCACCAACCGAAACACGAGATCGGTGAGGCCGAGCGAGAACGCATAGGTGATGATCACTGTCAAAATCAGGTAGATCGGCGCGATCAGGCTGCGGAGCATAAAGAGCAGCACGATGAAAATGCCGAGGATGACCAGCGCCATCGTGCGCAGCAGGTCGCGGTTCATGGTATCGCGGATATCTGCCAACGTGACGGGCTGCCCGCTGAGCACCGCCTGACTGCCGTCCTCATAATGCGGCAGCAGTGCGCGGATGTGCTGGACGGTATCCAGCGCCTCATCGCTGTTCGGGTTGACGTTCACAATTACGTTGATGCGGTACGCGGTGCCGTCGTTGGCGAGATAGGTGTTGTTGAGTTGATCAATCAGCGCGGCCTGCGACTCGTCGGCGCTGGCGAGCAGCGGCGTAAGTGCGGTCGGCATAAGGTAGGCATCACTCATCGTCGCGAACGTCGCCGCTAGCCCTTCGAGGTCGGTGCGCAGTTTGTCGCGCTGGAGCGCCAGCTGGAGCGGATTGCTCAACAGCGTTTGCAGTTCAGTCAGATTGGGATCAGCCGCCACGGTCGGGAAGGTCTGCGCCAGCAAATCCAGATAGCTCTGCAGCGCGCCGATCACGGCGACGAGATTCGCGCCTCCCGTGCCACCTCCTGCCCCGTTCAGTTGATCGAGGATGAGCGTGAGCTGACCATCCACGCGCGTCAGGTTGCGGATGCTGCCATTTTGCCCAAGCGGATCATCAATACTACGCACATCGCCGACGGTCGGCAGCGCAGCCAACTGCTGCGCCAGCGCGTCGATCTCCGGTGCGACCGTCGCCGCGTCGCGCCCGGTGACCACCACGCTCAACGGCATGATCGTCCCCGCGCCGAAGTTGTCACGCACGAGCGCGTAACCCGCCACCGCCGGATCATCGTCGGGCAGATCGCCGATCAGGTCATAGCTCACGGTCGTCGAGAAACCGTAGAGCGCCAGCGGCAGCATCAGCGCAATGATCACCACGACGGACAAGACCGGGCGGCTGCTCACCAACTGCGAAATGCGCTCATAGTAATTTCCGGTCGGGCGATGCACCGCCTTGCCCGGCCAGAACGCCCGCTTGCCCAACAGCGCCAGCAGCGCAGGGACAAACGTCACGCCGACCAGCAGCATGATCACAATGCCGATGGCCAGCACCGGCCCCGCCGTGCGGAACAGGCCCATTTCGGCGAAACTCATGGCGATGAAACCGACGAAGATCGTCCCGGCGCTGCTCACAATCGTCTCGCCAACCTGCGCCAGCGTGTTCCGCGTCGCCACCGCCGAATCGGGCGTGTCGGCCATCTCCTCACGATAGCGGCTGATCAGGAACAGGCAGTAGTCCGTGCCAGCCCCAAACAACACCACAACCAGCAGCACATTCGCATACGTGCTGATCGACATGCCGATCTGCTGGCTGAGCCACGCCACCACGCCCTGCGCGATGATGTAGGCCAGCGTGACCGCGCCAAGCGGCAGCAGCGGGCTGACGGGCGAACGGTAGATGAGCAGCAGCAGCACGATCACGAGCACGACCGTCACGACGAGTGTGCTCTCCGCAGTCTCGCGGCTGGATTCCGCGGTGCTCTGCGTGATCGCCGTGCCGCCTGTGATGTAGGTCTGCACGCCGTCCGGCGTGTTAGCGCTGAAATACTCCAGCAGCGCCTCTTTGACCACTTTCGCCGTGCCCGATCCCGTCAGGCTGATGTTCACCAGCGCGACCTGATTGCTCTCCGCGACCAACTGCTGCGCCAGCAGTTCGGAATCGGTCGGGCTGGTGATGCGGGCGATATCCGCCGCAATCTCGCTGGCTTGCAGCCACGCTTTGAACTCGGCTAACCAGCGCCCAACCGGGGTGTCTAGCTGACCCGCAAAATCTTCCGCCCCGGGATTGAGAATACCGTCCGGCGCTTCGATGGCGATCAGATAACTGCTGCCCGACGAATCATTCGGGAACGTTTCAGAGAGCACGCGCGCGGCTTCGCGAAACGGGGCATCGGCGGGCAAAAAAGTGCTGATGTCGCTGGTGGTCACCTGTGTGATGCGCGGCGCCAACAAGCCAACCGCGAGCGCGATCCCAATCCACAACCCAACCAGCACGATCCGATAGCGCGCGGCCAGCGCGCCCAACTGTTTGTAGATGCCCATGTGTGTCAGTCCACCAAGTCTACGATGACTTACAGTGAACTATCATACTGCTGAAATATCGATAATCTAGTGAAGAATTACACGAATCTGGCCGCTGCGTGACTGTAAGCTCTACACGACTTTGACCGAGTTCGTGAGCGTTCCCACGCCGTCAATGGTGACGCGTACCACATCACCCGCAGCCAAAGTGAAATCGCTGCCGGGCACAATGCCCGTCCCGGTGAGCAGGCACACGCCTTCGGGGTAGCTCGCGCTGCGCCCCAACCATTGCACGAGATCCGCGGCGCGGCGGTGAATGCGCTCCGTGGTGATCGTCCCCTGCACGGCGACGTGCCCGCCCCGCTCAATTTCCAGTTGGATGCTCACGTTCGGCCACGCATCGAGTTGCCCGAGCACGATTTGCGGCCCGAGCGCGCACGACGCCGCATAGACCTTCGCCTGCGGCAAATACAGCGGATTCGCGCCTTCGATGTCGCGGCTGCTCATGTCATTGCCCGCCGTAAAGCCGACGATCTCCAGCGCCGGGTTCATCACGAGCGTGAGCTCCGGCTCCGGCACATTCCACGCCGAGTCGGCGCGGATACCGACTTCGCCAAGCGGCCCGATCACCCAGCGCCCGCGCGCCTTAAAGAACAATTCGGGACGTTCGGCGGCGTACACCCGCGCGTAGATGTCGCCGCCGTCGACGGCTTCTTCCTGCCGCGCGGCGCGGCTGCGTTCGTAGGTCACGCCCGCCGCCCACACGTCCTGCTCGTCGACGGGTGCGAGGACGTGCCGCACGCCCAGCGCGGGGGTGACCAGCAGGTCGGCGAAGGGAATTGCTTGCCCTACTGCCGCAGCACGCAGCTCGTCAATTGCGGCCGCGACTCGGCCAGCGCTCACCTGCAGCCAGTGCGTCACAGAGGGGAAACGCGTCGTCACATCATAGACATCGTCGCCGAGGCGCACACCCACGCGCGCGCCCAACGCCGGATCGAAGTACCGCAAAAGTGCAATCATAATTCTCTCCAAATCCTCGCTGATCAGGTGTGTGTAGCAAACTGCCGACGTGCCCGCTGCGCCGCCCACAGGCAAACCTGCCACAGATCGGCGACCGGGACATTCGTATGCGGCAGTGTATGCAAATACGTGGGCGGACCGTATTCCGGGGTGAAGGTCAGGGTCTCGTCCCCAGCCTCCGCGCGTAGATCGCGGATACGCTGCCACTGAGTTTCATGCCAAGCTAATTCCGCTGTATATTCCGGCGCAGAGGGATCAGGTACCTGCGGACCTTCCGCGTAACCGACGCGCCCGTGAATATGACCTGCGCGGCGGTTGGCCAGTTCCAAAGCGGCGGCTTGATCATCGGGCAAACGTTCGCACACATTAACCCAATGACTGTAATCCGCGGTGATCTTCAGCGCGTCGAACTGGCGCAGATACGCGGCAGTCGTCCACGGATTGTAGAACAGGCGCCCGCGATGCGTTTCGTGGAACACCGGAATGCCGATGGTCGCCTCGACGCGCAACGCCTCCTCAAGATACCAGCAGCCTTCATCCCATGTCATGGCATCCTGCCCACCCTGTAAATTGATTTTGAGTGGGTTGTACTGCGCCAGTTCGTCGAGGCCGCGCTGCAGGTTGGCGCGATCTGTAATCAGGTCGGCGACAATCAATTGCAGCGGATAATCCTTGAGCAGACTCAGCCAGTCGGCGCGGCTGGGCGACAAAAAGCGCGGCCAAATCTCGATGCCGTCACAGCCCGCCGCGCTGATGCGCTCCAACTGTTCCGGGATTGAACCAGTCATCCCCCACAAGGCACGAAAGGCCAGGAGTTTCATCAATAATCCTATTCGGTTCCATGAACGCCAGGTCTTTGCTGGCGCAGCGACCCTTATTATGCTCGTTCTCAATACGAAAACTCAAAAACTTCAATCCGCACCAAGTTGCACGCCATTCGGTTGACCACAGGCGGCACTCCGTTCATACTATAGGTATCAACTCGTCAAAATTAAAAGGTTTGCCCGATGGACGCATCTGCCACCCCGGCCACCGCGCAGCGCGTGCCGCCTCACCAGCCCTACCCGGTAACCGTCGATGAGTATGTCCGCTTCCGCCGTGAGGGCTATCTGGTCGTCAAAGGGCTGGTCTCCCGCGCCGAAGTCGAAGAGCTCAACGCGCACACCGACGCGATCATGAACGGCGACGTTCGCGTACCCGGTTTACCCGCGCCGGATCTGTCGCTGGCCGAACGCCACAAAGCGTGGGAGCGGCTGCACATGGCACACCGCGTGCTCGCAGTGCACGAGCGTTTCCTGCTCCACCCGCGCATCATCGACGTTTTGGAAGCGCTGATCGGGCCGGATGTGCTGGCACTGCAAACCATGTTGTTCTTCAAGCAGCCTGGGCAAGCCGGCCAAGGCTACCATCAGGACGCCTACTACATCCCCACGCAGCCTGATACGCTGTGCGGTGCGTGGCTGGCGCTCGACCCGGCGACCGAGGAAAACGGTTGTCTGTGGTTCACCGTTGGTTCGCAGCACGAGCCGATCTACCCGGATGATCAGGTCGATCACCCCGGCGACCGCCTGCTCGACGATATCGGCACGATCTGCAACGCCAGCCACCCAGATACCGCGAAGAACACGCTGTCCAAAATCGCGGCCAAATACCCCGGCGCGGAAGTCAAAGTCGAGGCTGAACCGGGCGATGTGGTCTTCTTCGGCGGGCACATTCTGCACCGTTCCCATGCTAACCGCGCCAATTATTCGCGCCGTGCCTTTGTCAGTCACTACTGCAATGCCCGGTCACGCGTGCCGTGGAATCATGGTCAACCCTACACGGGCGACAGCGCTAACTATCTGCATATTCTGGCCCGCGGCACCACCCACCTCGCCTACGCCCAGCCGAAATTTGGTACACTGTGCGCGGCGAACGCGCCGGAACTCTACGGTCAGCGCATCTTCGACGACCAGCCACACTCGATGATGGGCGATGACAACGGCTTTATGATCACCGAGCCACACGGCGACCCAGATCACGACGACTAGCGCCGCCAGCAACACTCGAGGGAAACTATGCTGCAAGGGATTGATCATCTGGTGGTCGTCGTGCCGGATCTGGACACGGCCATCGCCAACTACACTGCGCTCGGCTTCACCGTGGTGCCGGGCGGGCGCCACCCGATCGGCTCGCACAACGCGTTGATCGCCTTTGAAGATGGCGCGTACATCGAACTTCTGGCGTTTTACGCACCAAACCCCGGCCATCGCTGGTATGCCGCGCTCCAGCACGGTGGCGGTCTGACCGATTACTGCCTCGTGACCAACGAACTACGCGCAGAAATCGCCAATTTTCGGGCGCACGGTTTCAAGGTATCCGATCCTACGCCGCTGAGCCGCACGCGACCCGATGGCTATCAACTCGAATGGCTGATGGGCTTGAGCGACCCGGTCAACCAACCGGGCACCCCCTTCCTGATCGAAGACCTCACTCCGCGCGACGAACGCATCCCCAAACAAACGCAGCATGCCAACGGCGTAACGGGCATCCAGTCGGTGACGGTCTTCGGCCCGGACACGGTCTTGCAAGCGCTGACTGCGCTCTTCGGCTCCGCCGAGTTGATCGACCGGCCAGATTTGCACACCAGCGGTTACCGTTCGACCAGCGGCACACACACCTTTGACCTGCTGCGGGTTCCACCAGCGGATCAGCTGCGCGGAGGTGTGTACTCAGCGGTGCTCACAACGCGCAGTTCACAGCGCGGCCCGCTGGATCTGGATCGCGCGCTCAATGGCCGGTTCAGCTTAGTGGGCTAGGTAAAATTACCTATTCCGGAGCGCCAGCCCCCAATTTCACGTGGTCTCAAGGCTGATCCGCGGTAAGTATCCCTATACTTAGGCTGAGCGTTTTTCTAACTCCAAGGAGCCCGTTCTACATGAAGTTTCTGAAACTGCTAACCGTTCTCCTTCTCGTTATGCTGTTGACAATTTCCGCAGTGAGTGCCCAAAAGACGGAACCAACGCCAGTCGTGGAAAGCGAAGGCGAAGGCATCACCCTGCCGATTCTGATTGATGGCGATACCTATTCGGGCGCGTTCGAGGGTTTGGTCACCGGTCAACTGCTGGCCTTCAACGGCACGGCTGGCGATCAGGTGACGATTAGCATGGTCCCCAGTGACGACAGCAGTTCGCTCGACCCGCTGCTCGTGCTGCTCGGTCAAGCCGGCGAAGTATTGGCGTACGACGATGACAGCGGCAGCGTGGCGCTCTCCTCGCTCATCGAAGACTTCGAACTCCCGTATGATGGCAGCTACTACATCGTGGCTACCACTTATGCCAACCTGAACAACGAAGAAGACCTGTCCGATCCGCTGGCGTTCGATGTGTCGCTGAGCGGCAATACCGAACCAACCGCGTTGGAAGGTTACGAAGAAAACACGGTGTTCTTCCTGCGGGGTCAGTTGGGCGTCGGCGAAACGTCGGATGGCGAACTGCTGAATGCTGAACCCGTGTACTTCATCACGTTCGAAGGTCAGGAAGGCCAATCGCTCGACCTGACGCTCACCAGTGCAGACTTTGATCCACTGCTCTACGTCTTTGACCCGAACGGCGCGCGCATCAGCCTCAACGATGATGCGGATGGTCTGAATTCGGCGATCTCCGCTCTGGAACTGCAGCAGACGGGCACTTACCTGCTGTTCGTCACGAGCTATGGCTACAACCATGCGTCCGATGGCGATTTCGACGCCGAAGGCATCTTCACGCTCTCCATTCTGGAAAGCTAAACGTACTTTGGTCCAGAGGGATGCCGTTGACGGCATCCCTCTGCCGATTCCCACCTCTATCCAATCCTTTCATCTCCCTGACCACCCGCTCACGCCGATGTCGCTATAAATGCAGAAGTAACATTCCTCAGCGAAAATCACGAATATTAAGTTCGCATTTGCCCATTAGAATATATAGGAGTGATTACAACACACGTTCGCGGCGTTGGAGTTAGGTATGTTGGTTGATGAGCACGCTTTGCAGCGCTGGAAACAATTCGTTTCCAGGCTTACAGCTCCGTCGGTCGATCTTAAGACGGCGGAACAGCGTCATCAGGCACAGATCCTAGCGGCGTTTGCGCTTGCGCTGCTGGTAACCCTCTGCGTTGCGGCGCCCTTTTGGATGTTAACCTCGCCCGACTTCACGGCTGGACCATCCATTTCCTTCGGGCTCCTCATCGCCTTTAGCGCAAGCTATGGGCTGAGCCGTTCACGCCGCTATACCTACGGCGCGCTGGTCTTGGTCGCAGCGATTTTCGGCATGGTCGCCGCCTCCCTCGCCGCCACCGGCCCCATCCTCGAAAAAATGACCGTGCTCAATTTTCTGATCTTCGCCGTGCTGGTGGCGAGTCTGTTTCTGAGCACGCGGGTCGTCGTGCTGGTCACGCTCGGCTGCCTGGGCGTCATCAGTTTCTTCTTCTTTGTGCCCGAAGTCCATCTCGGCGTCACCTACGCTTATCTGGTGTTTTTCTGTCTGATCACGATTGCCGGTTGGGTCACCCTCGGCGCGATCAACCGCAATCGACGACGCCTGCTGCTCAGCGAAGAACGCTACCGGAGCGCGATCGAGGCGAGCCTCGACGCATTCTATCTCTTGAAGTGCGTGCGCGACGCACAGGGTACAATCATCGACTTTGAACTCCTCGAAGCGAACGAGAATGCCGCGCGCCAACTCAATACGCCGTATGCGCAGCTCATCGGCGCCCGCCTAATCCAATTAATGCCCCACTATGCGCAGAAGTTTCTGGAACCTTTCAAGCAAGTGGTGCTCACTGGCAGTCCGCTGGTTGAAGATTACCAGGTGCCAGCCGGGTTTGCCGCGGCAGGCTGGTATCACCAGCAGGTCGTTCAGGTAGGCGACGGCGTGGCCGTCGTCAATCGCAACATCACGGCAGCCAAACAGGCAGAACAGGCGCTGCGCCACAGCGAAACCAATCTGCGCACGCTGTTCGACAGTATCAATGACTTCATCTTCGTGCTGGATAAGCAAGGCAACATCATCGAGATCAACCAGACGGTGATTAAGCGCCTCGGCTATACGCCGGAAGAGTTAATCGGCCAATCGGTGCTGTCCGTGCATCCCGCCGCGCGCCGTGACGAAGCCGCCGAAATTGTCAGCGCGATGTTGGCGGGTACGCGCAGCTATTGCCCGGTGCCGATTGAAAACAAAGCCCATGAGCCGATCCCCGTCGAAACCTACATTACCCAGGGTCAGTGGAACGGCGAGCCGGCGCTGTTTGGCGTGACCAAAGACATTTCCGCGCTGACGCTTTCCGAAGAGAAATTCGCGGCGGTGTTTCACGCCAACCCCGCGATGGCCGGACTGAGCAAAATTACCACCGGGGAATACGTCGAGGTGAACCAAGCGTTCTGCGACAAGCTCGGTTATACCTTTGACGAAGTGATCGGGCGCCTATCGACCGACATTGTCCGCCTCGACCCGGTTTACCGGCAGACGGTCATCGACAAGCTGAGCCGCGATGGATATGTGCAGGATGAGGAAGCCATCATCTACACCCGCGCTGGCCATCCGATTTCGGTGCTCATGTCGGCGCAACTCCTGCGTTTACAAGGCGAAGTCTACAACTATACGACCGCCGTCGACATCACCGAACGGAAACAGGTCGAAGAGGCGCTGCGCGAGAGCCATGCGCGCTACCAGGCGCTGCTCAACGCCCTGCCTGATCTCGTGTTCCGCTACGCCCGGGACGGCACGTATCTAGATTACCATGCAGGTACCCCCGGCGATCTACTGCTCGAACCTGAACAGTTCCTCGGTCGAAACATGGCGGAAGTGCTGCCGGCAGCGATGGTCGAACAGCACATGCACTACACTGAGCGCCTGTTTGCGACCGGCGAACAGCAAATCTTCCAGTATGCCCTCCCCATTCAAGGGGAAGTGCAGGACTTTGAAGTGCGTATGGTGAGTTACCGGAACGATGAAGTGTTCTCGATTGTCCGTAACATTACGCAGTTGAAGCGCGCGCAGCGGCAGGAGTTCGAACTTGCGCTGGAACGGGAACGACGCCAACTGCTGACTTCCTTCATCCGGGATGCTGCGCACGAATTTCGCACCCCGCTGGCGACCATTAGCTCCAGCGCGTATCTGCTCTACCGGGCGCCAGATTCTGATCAGCGTCTGGAAAAACGTACGCAAATCGAGCAGGAGATCGAACGCCTCATTCGGCTGCTCGACATGTTGGTGCTCATGACCCGACTGGAAAACCTGGAGGAACTGCAGCTCGACGAAACGGACCTGAACGACGAACTGGAGCGGCTCTGCATGGGACGTCCGCTCGTTCCGGGCAAACATCAGACATTCCATCTCGACCTCCAGCCGAGTTTGCCGACGATTTCCGGCAGTTCAACTTACCTGGAGCACGCCTTACGACAGATTCTTGAAAACGCGGTGCGTTTCACGCCCAACGAGGGCGACATCTTCGTCACCAGCCGCCTAGTCGACCAACGCATTTTCATTGAGGTGCGCGATACCGGAGTGGGCATTGATACCGAAGACCTGCCGCACATTTTCAAGACCTTCTGGCGGCAGGATAGCGCCCACAGTACGCCCGGCTTTGGTCTGGGCTTACCTATCGCGCACAAAGTCATTCAACTGCATCAGGGCGAAATCACCGTGCAGAGCCGGGTCGGTGAGGGGACAACATTCATTATCAGCCTGCCGACTGTGATCGAGCGCGCCCGCCGCTATACCGCGTTCAGATAGACTGTGTTACAGTTGCGGGTTGTGCCACATAAGGTAATTTGCGCCACCATCAGCGGCAGCAGTCGTTATTTCGTCAACGGTCCATAGCGTCAGCTCGTAGAATCGACACCGATGACCAGTTCTTCGCACCACTCTAGTGCACAACCGTCACTCCTCTTCGTAGGCGCGCTTGCGTCGTCCGATTTCTCGGAGCGCGTGCGGCACAGGTTGGGCAGCGACTTCTACAGCCAATCAGCGGCTTCTCCAGGGGATGCCGTGCGCCACCTCCGCCAACATACCTGGTCACTGGTCATCTGTGAATGCGCGGGACTCGCAACATCGAGCGCCCTTGAGGATCTACGGCTGATCAAGCAGCTTCAGCCCCAAGTTCGCGTGCTGATCGTCAGCCCGAGCGCGCTGACGACCCACGATGTGACGGCGCTCATGCGCGGGGGCGCGGCGGGCGTCGTCGAGGCGGGCGACTTGCCGTATCTAGTGGAACTCATCACTGAAGAACTAATGGCCCCCCAGCCAACTCCTCCCAAGCCCAAATCCACATCGCTCCTGCCCCCCTCCGAGCATGCTGTGAATGTCGAGCTCGCCGAGGTGCTGGACTCGATGCAAGACGCTTTGCTGTGTTTCTCGCTGCCGGATCATCGGGTTGTCTTTGCCAGCGCTTCAGTTGAGGATGTTTTCGGCTATCCACTGGCACGTTTCCTCGAAGACCGCACGTTCTTCCGGCAGATCGTGTATCCCGATGATCTCGCTCAGGCGCTCGCCGCCATGGAGCGGGGGCTGCGCGATGGTTTCACCGAAATTGATCATCGGGTGGTGCGCGCCGATGGCAGTGTGCGCTGGCTGCATCGGCGCATGTGGCTGAACTATAACGCTCACGGCCAACCGCTTCGTATCAACGACAGCGCGCGCGACATCACCGAGCGTAAGCTGGCCGAAACTGCCCTACGCGCCAGCGAGGAGAAGTACCGTAGTCTCATCGAGAGTAGCGACTCCGCCATCGCGCTCTACGATGCGCAGGGCACGATCCTGTATGCAAATCAGATCGCCGCTTACAGCCTCCAACTGACGCCCGAGACCATTGTTGGACGGCGCATGCACGATCTGTTTCCGCCGCCCGTCGCCGACGCGCAGCTAAGCGGCATTCAGCAAGTGATCAACACAGGCGTGGGCCATGTATCGGAACGCCCAAGCCAGGTCAGCGGGGAAATGCGCTGGTTTCGCACGAGCGTGCAGCCCGTGCGCGATGCGAACGGAGTTAGGACCGCTGCGATCATCAACGCCAGTGACATCACCCAGCTTAAGAATTCGGAAGAAGCACTGCGGCAGAGCGAAGCCTATTTACGCTCGCTCGTCAATTCGGAGACTGCCTACAATCTGCGGGTCGATGCCCAGGGGATCATCAACTACTGCAACGAGCGCTTCCGGCAGCAGTTCGCGTGGATCGCCCCAACACTGATCGGCCTGTCACCGCTGCTCATGGTTCACACCATCGACCATGAAACCGTGATGCACAGCGTTCGTGAAAGCCTGCTCGTCACCGGTAAGCCGGTTCAGCTGGAAATCCGGATGCGAACGCCAGAAGACAGCACGCTGTGGACGCTCTGGGAATTCAGCGCTGTCCCTGGGTTGAACAGCCACTTTCAGGAGATCAACTGCGTCGGGTTCGATATTACCCGCCAGAAACAAGCGGAAGCCGACCTGCAGCAGGCTTATCAGCAGCTTGAAGCGCGGGTCGCCGAACGGACGGCGCAGCTTCAACACACTACCGACCGCATCGCGGCCATCATCGACCACAGCGGCGACAGCATCGTCCTCATCAACCTTGACCACGGGATTCAGCAGGCTAATCATGCGTTTGATACGCTGCTCGGTCTCGCGGAAGGCGATTATCTGGGCCGCCAGCTTTCAGCGTTCTTCCAGACCGACACGGGCGGTGAACTCGACGCGATTCTGCGGGCAGCCGCAGATAATCATGAGACGCTGCGCATCGAAACGCAGGTCAACGCTGCCCACAATCAGCCCCGGTTGGTTGAGATCAGCATTGCCCCGGTAAATCGTTCAACCGCTGCGGTGAGCAACCTCGTATGCATCATCCGCGACATCACCGAACGCAAGCACGCGGAAGAAAGCGTCCGGCAGACTCTGGCACGTGAGAAAGAACTCGGCGAGTTGAAATCGCGTTTCGTCTCAATGGCATCGCATGAATTTCGCACCCCGTTGGCGTCCATTCTCGCGACCACCGAAACGCTCATGCTCTATCGCGATCGGTTGGACGCTGACAAGATCAACGATCGGCTTAAACGCATCCGCACACAGGTCGCCCATATGACCGGGATCGTGGATGATGTGCTCCAACTGTCGCGCATTCAAACGGGGCGCGTGAAGTTCGTGCCGCAGTCCGGTGATCTCTGTCACCTGTGCGTGAACATCGTCACCGAATTTGCCAGTCAGCCGGACTATCACGGGCGGTTGGTTTATGCGTGCAGTGAGCCGAGCATCCCGACGCGCTTCGATGAGCGCCTGCTGCGTCAGGCGATCAGCAACCTCGTGCACAACGCGCTCAAGTATTCGCCGAACGGCCGCCCGGTGCGCCTGCGGCTCGACCGCATCGTTGACTATGTCACGCTGTGCGTCACGGATGAAGGCATCGGCATCCCGGAAGAAGATCAGGCACGGCTGTTTGACCCCTTCCATCGCGCGGGCAACGTCGGGTCGATCTCGGGGACAGGTTTAGGTCTGAGCATCGCCAAAGAAGCGATTGAGCTGCACAACGGGTCGCTCACCCTGGAGAGTCAGATCAACGTGGGGACGACCTTCACGGTGACGCTGCCCATCATCAAGTAGAAGCGGTTCGGGGTAGCGAAGCCCCGGGCAGACCGCGCTGGTTGCCCGGGGCTGTGCGATTAGCTGCGCTGCGGAACCAGGTTGTCGACCGTCTGCTCGATCACGCCGAAGAAGCAGCACCACTGCCCTTCCAGCACCGACGGTCGCGACCGCAGGCCGAAGATCACGCCATCGCGCGGCGCTTTCAGTTCCGCGATCACATCACCATACAAGTCATAGATCTGCCCAATGAGCGTACCCGCCGGGATCGTCGTCTCAAACGGCAGTTCCGGGTTGCCGACGAACATGCCCGTCGCAGGCGCGAGCAGCGCGATCTGGAAGCCCATGCGCCACGTCGGCGCATACGCTGCCGCGCCATCGACCATGCGGTAGTGCCGCAGCACGTTGAGATAGCCTGCCGCCAGATCATCGGCGACCGTGTGGAAGTCACTCGTCAGCGTGCGGCAGTTACCGCCCAGTTCGACGGTGATGCCGCCCTTGCCCAACGCGCCCAACTGTGAACTCGGGTTGCCACCCCCGGTCGGGCTGCGGAACACCAGCGACCAGTTCGGCCCCATCGCCGCCGCCAGTTCGAGACTCACGGCATTGTCCGACGCGAAGATCATGTGCGCGAGATACGAGTGTTCGCCGCCGGAATGAATGGCGATCTGCAAATCGCAGTTGTCCTTCATCGCCTGCCAGTGCGCCCAGGCGATCCGATCGGTCGTATAGCCGTCGGCTTTGCCGGGGTAGATACGATTCATATCATACGAGAACGTGTCGAGTGGATCACCGCGCGTGCCGGCTGTGAACGCCTGCACATTCATTGCCGGGACAGCCACGACTGTTCCGCGCATCGTCTGCGGATCGAGCTGGGCCAGCGTCTTGAAGATCGAAAACGCGCCCTCCGGCTCGTCGCCGTGGGTCGCGCCGTTCAACCACACAATCGGGCCGTCTTCGCTCCCCCGGTAGACGATGATCGGGATTTCACGCTGCCGCGCATACATATCACCACCAATCGGAATGCCGCCACGCTTCGCCTCGCCGGGCATCACTGCTACATTGCCAATGATCAAAGGCGCTGCCATGTTCTGTCTCTCCTGCTGAAGGGTTCAATAAAGTCAGCGGGTCATCACGACGACCCGGTATTCGCTCCGTTTTTAGCGGTGGCCTCGCCATCGTCATCCCAGTGCTCGGCGATGAAGTCGCCCGTCAAGCCAATGTGATCGTGGATCAGCCGCACCGCTTCGTCGACCGCGCGCCGCTCGATCACGTCGACGATGCCGATGTGATTGCGCGCGATCTGGTGCAGATCGCCTTTGCTGCGATTGCGCAGCGACATCACCTGCCGCACACGCAGGGCGACCGTGCTCCACAGCATTACCAGCAAATCATTGCCGCTCGACGCAACCAGCGTATCGTGAAAGTGCCGGTCAATCTGGTTGACAGCCCGCAGATCGCCCGCCTCCGCTGCTTCGAGCATGTCCGCGCAGATGACGCGCAGGTCGGCGACGACTGCTAACGTATTGGCCGTCAGAATGATGTGCTTGATGGCGAATTCTTCCATCATGCTGCGCACGCTGTACAATTCTTCAATATCTTTGCGGGACAGCGTCTTCACGGTTGTCCCGTGGTACGGCACCACCTCGACCAGCCCCTGCGTACTGAGAATGTTGATGGCTTCGCGCAGCGGAGCGCGGCTGACGCCGAGCTGTGCCGCCAGTTCAGCTTCGACGAGGGTGTGCCCCGGTTTGAGTTCGCCATTCACGATGGCGGTGTGCAGCATGTCCAACACATGATCGCGCAGCGGTTTGTTCTGGATCTGCGCCAGTGAAGGCACACCCGAGAGATTTTTCTGCAACGTTGTTAGTCCTTGAATAACAATTCCTAGGAGATTGTCGACTGTCGACTATCGACGGGGTCATTGTAGTCGTTGTCGCCGCCTTGTCAAGTCGGTTTACAATCATCTTACATATATTCGCGTAATCATGCATTTAGGACACTACCAATATCGCTACGGAACGCTACAATCGGGCGATTGAGCAATGATTGTCGTTAGTTGGAGGGTACGCCTGATGAAACGGGTCGGGTTCTTACTGCAAGTCAAAAAAGATAAACTGGAAGACTATAAACAGCATCACAAGGCGGTCTGGCCGGAGATGCTGGCGGCCCTGCGGCGCACAGGCTGGCACAACTACAGCCTGTTCCTGCGCGACGATGGGCTGCTATTCGGCTATTTTGAAGCCGCCGAGAGCTTCGAAGCCTCGCTGGCGGGCATGGAACATGAAGACATCAACGCCAAGTGGCAGGAATTCATGGGGCCGTATTTCGAGGCGCTGAGCGGGCGCCCGGATCAGAACATGATCGAGCTGGAAGAGGTTTTCCACACCGACTGAAGCCACTTGGCCCGAAATTCCCTGTCGGGGCGCGCGGTCGTGCGACCCAACGATCTATTGCGCCGCTTCTTCAATCGGCAGCCCCGCCAAGCGCATGATCTTGAGCGCGTTCGTCGTCGGGCACGGCCCCGGGCGCAGGTGATAATCGAAGATCATCGCCCCGTCGACCACCTGCTCGCGAAAATGCGCGTTACGCACGGTCGGCAGTTCATCGGCGAGCTGCACCAGTTCGAGGTCGTGCGTCGCGACCACGCCAAGCGCAGGTTGATCCGTCAGCGCGCGGAGATACGACCGGCTGCCGATCAAGCGTTCGCGGTTGTTCGTGCCTTTGAAGATTTCGTCAATTAGGTAGAAGAGTGGATAGGGCGACGGCGTGGTGAGGGCATCCAGGAGCGCCCGCAGCCGCTTGACCTCCGCATAGAAGTAGGATACGCCCGCCGTCACCGAGTCGGTCACGCGGATACACGTGAACATTCGAAATGGCGCGATAGTGAGCGCGGCCGCATCGACCACGCCGCCCGCGTACGCCATGCACAACGCGAGTCCCAGTGTGCGCAAAAACGAGCTCTTGCCCGCCATATTTGACCCGGTGATGATGACCAGTTGGCCGCTGCCCGCCAACTGAAAATCATTGCGCACCTTGATATCAGCGCGAATGAGCGGATGTCCCAGCGCTGCCCCTTCGAAGCAGGGTTCCGCCGTCAGGGTCGGAAACACCGCCGCCGGGTGCAGATCGGCATAGGTCGCCAACGCGCATAGCGCTTCCAGTTCGAACCACACGTCGAGCCACTGCGGCATGAGCCGCGCCAGCCGACCACGTACGCGATCCAGCCCCCAGGCGACCAGCATATCCCACGGCAGCACGAGGTTCAGCGGCAGCCACAGCACCGCGTTCGACCGCAGCCCGGCGGCGATCAGTACACGCCGGATGAGCGCGAGCTGCCGTGTCGGGCGCTTCTCCCGATCCAGAAATGGGGCGCACAGCGTCCGCAGTTCCGGCGATCCGCCCACGCGATCCGCTTCGAGAAACCGGAAGATTGCATCTAACCGTTCCACCGTCTCACGCGCCGCCAGCGCATCGGCGAAAATATCACCCGCGCCACGCAGCGCCAGCAGATTCACGATGAAATAGATCGGAACGCTCACCTGCCACAGCGGCGGTAGTACGCCAAGCGCGTGCCCGACGAATAACAGCCCATTGATCAGCGCCCAGGCCAACAAGCCGATTAGCAGGCGCGTCTGCACGCGATCCTGCCCGTCCAGCCAGCCGAGCGCGCGGGCGATCAGCGTTTTGCTGCCGCGCCCGTACAGCGCCAGCTTATCCCGGAACACAGGCAGATGTTTCAACGCCTTGACCAACGTCTGCCGTGCGCGGATCACGTCCGGTTCGAGCGTGGTCGCCAGCAGCCAACCACGCAAACGGTCGCTGCCGTCGCGAGTGGCCGTCGTATCCAGCAGGCGATGCAGCGAAACATCCCCGGTCACATCGAGATCCAGGTCAAAGGGGTGTTCGGACGACGCGGTATGCGCCTGCGCACGCGGCAGCACCGCCCAATCGAGGGTCAGCCGTGCGCTGTGCTCCAGCTTAATCTGGCGCCACGTCTGCCAGCGGCGGATGCCATCATTCAGCCGATTGTGCAGCGCCACCAACACCACGAAAGTCACCGCAACCACTCCGGTCAGCACCCAGTACGGCGTCGAATCGGGGAGGGTGAGCGCCAGCACGCCCGAGACCATCAAGGCGAGCGCGCTGAACACGCGGGCGGTCGAGTACCAGCGGCTGTATCGTTCCAACTGCTGCAGGCGCCGCTCAAGGCGTTGGCGCTGCCGTTCAAGTGCGTGAAGACGCGTTGAGGTCATGCTCTCCCTCTGAATACGCGTCCTATTGTAGCAGACGGTTTACGGGGCGCGGTTGGCTCCGCACGATTCGCGGATGATCAGCTTGGTGGGCAGCATCGTCGAGACCTGCGACTGGCCGGGGAACGCCTTCTGCGTTTGCAGCGACTGAATCGCCACCCGCGCCAGCATGTGCTTGGGGATGTCGACGGTCGTGAGCGCGGGACGCACCATGCTCGCCAGTTCGATATTGTCAATCGAGACGACGGCGATATCTTCCGGCACGCGCAGCCCGTGGTCTTTGACGGCGGCAATCGCCCCGATGGCCGCTTCGTCCGTGGCCGTGAAGATCGCCGTGAAGTCGACCCGGTCCTCTAAAAAGCGCGTGGTGATGTTGTAGGCCGACAGGGTCGGAGCGGACGAACCTTCGAGGAAGGCGATCAGCTTCGGCTCAACCGGCAGATTGTGTTCCAGCAGTGCCTGTCGATGCCCTGTGACCCGCTGATCGTTCAGGCCAATGAACACAATACGCTGATGCCCCAGGCCAATTAAATGGCTCATGGCCGTATGCGCGGCGGCGGCGCGGTCGATACCAACGGTTGGCAAGTCGCGCACCATCTCTTCCAGACTCACGATGCTCGGAATGCGTGCCACCATTTGATCGAGCAGCGCCTGATCTTTTTTGGCCTGCGGAATCAAAGACGGCAGAATCAGGATGAGCGATGAAATCTCCTGCTCGTGGATGTGCTTGTTGAAGAAGATCGGGTCGTGCAGCGCGTCCCAGTAGACCAGAAAGCTGATCTGCTGCTGCTGCTGATAGGCGTAATCGTACAGCCCGGAGAGGATCATGTTGTAATACGGTCGCTCGATTAGGTTGTAGCCCTTGCCGCCTGTCACAATGCCGATGGCGTTCTGCACGGCGTCACTGCCCTGCTTAAGCCGCTGCGCAAACTCGTTAGGGCGATACTCCAACTCGTTGATCGCCGCCAGCACGCGCTGCCGGGTCTCTTCGGAGACCTTGCGCGGGCCATTGTTGAGCACGTAGGACACCACCGAGCGCGAGACCCCTGCCCGCCGCGCCACATCCTCTTGTGTCACTGGAGTTTGTTCCGTCATTGTTGACCGCTTAGTCGCTGATGTTCAGCGTGATTTGGCTGTCTGGTAAGTCGTCAGTCGCCGCGCGGATGATCACCTGCCCGCTCGTCCGCCGCGCTTTGACGAAGCACGCGCCCTGCCCGCCCAACAGCACCAGCGGGTTCGCGCCGATCAGATCGGCTTCCCCCGTCACGGTGAAGGTGACGAGGCGCGTTTGATACGGTAGCACATTACCATATTTGTCTACAACTTGCACAGCGATCCGCGCCATATCCGCGCCATCTGCCCGCAAGCAAGCGGTGTGAGTCCACAGGCGCAGCGCGGCGGTCACGTGCCCCGCGTCAATTTTCTGCTCGGCCACGAACACACCGTTCAGGTAGCCGCGCACAGTCAAATCGCGGAATGGTGTGCCCCACGGGTTGTACGGTTCCGGCCAGCGCAGCGTGAACGGCGCATGCGCAAGGTGGGGATAATGCTCGACATCCGGGCGGAAGCGACCCTGCGCTTCGCCGCCAATCCACACTTCGATCTCGTCGCAGTTACTGAAGATCGTCAGCGGGTTGTTGCCACCGCCGTTCCGGTCGCCCATCGTCCAGTTGGTCGCCGCTTGCAGCACGATCTCGTCGGCGGGGTCTTTCTGGCTGCGATAGAAATGCGCCGCCAACTTCGGCAAGCGGTACATATCCATGACGCCGTGATAGCAGATGCGGTCGCCGGAGCCGAACTCCTTGTGCGTGTGATAGTCGAACGCGCACCAGCCAATCGCCCCGGCGATGTCCGGGTGACCGCGCTGCAAATTGTGTTTGCGGGCATGATGCAGCGCATGTTCGACGCGCCGTTCTTCGTGATCCCAGCTTTTGGTCGGGAACATGTGCCCGACGAACTCTGTCACGAGATGCGGGCGCACGCGTGGCTGCTGCAACCCCGGCGGAAAGTCGTTGAGCGTGAACACATCTTCGAGGAAATGGCTCTCAAGGAAAGTGCGCACGCCGCCCGTCGACCGCGTGGGGTCCAGTGATCGCGCCAGCGCATTCGTCGCCTGATAGAAGGCATCATCATCTGGCGACTCATTGATGCGCACACCCCATAAGATAACCGCGGGATGATGCCGATCTCGCTCGATCATCGCCTGCAAGTCGCACAGCGCCAACTGCTGCCACGCGGCATCGCCGATGTGCTGCCAGCCCGCCAGTTCTTCGAACACCAGCAGGCCGATCTCATCGCAGCGGTTGAGGAAGTGCGGTGACTGCGGGTAGTGCGACGTGCGCACGATGTTGCAGCCCAACTCAAACTTGAGGATGTCGGCGTCGAACGCCTGTAAGCGGGCGGGTGCCGCCGCGCCAATGTATGGGTAGGTCTGGTGGCGGTTGAGGCCGAACAGCTTGAGCGGTTCGCCGTTCAGGTAGAACTGGCCATCCGCGCAGAATTCAGCGCTGCGAAAGCCAAAGCGCGTAGATGTCTGATCTACGGGCGTTCCGTCTGCAGACAACGTGATCGTGAGCGTATACAGCGTCGGCTGGTCGAGCGTCCACAGCGCGATCCCGTCGAGCGCGGGTAATGTAAGCGTGAAAGCCTCACTCGGCACCTCGATCTGCTGGACGGCGACAGTCTGACCCATCGCATCCGTCAGCACGGCTTCGACCTGCAGCCCGTCATGCCATTCCGCGAGCCGCACGTCGCACTCCAAACCGGGCGCGGTCAGCACGTTGTGCGGACGCGGAAACACGCTCACGATATGGCGCGGATCAACGCTGCGCAGCGCCACTTCGCGGTACAGCCCGCCGAACGTCAGGTAATCAACCTGTCCACCGAACGGCGGCACGGCAGGCGACTCGGTCGCGTCGACGTACACGGTCAGCACATTCTCGCCCGCGTGCACCTGACGCGTAATTTCGAAGGAGAACGGCGTGAAGCCGCCTTTGTGTTCGCCGATTAGCACACCGTTCAGGTAGACCGTGCTCACCAGCAGCGCGCCGTCGAAATCGACGAACACGCGCTGTCCCGCTCTTCCTTCCAGCAGCATGAAGCGCCGCCGATAGGTTGACACGAACTGGTAATCGGCATTGTCAACGGATAGGCGGGTGAACAGCTTGTTGCTATGCGGCAGGGTCACGGGCGTGAACTGATCGTCCAGCGCGTCGAGGGGCAGCGCGACCGGGGCAAACCACCAATCCTGATTGAGAGGGCGCAAAATTCGCATGCTGAAGTCCTAGAAGGGTGCTCGAAAAGGTCTTTTTCGTAAGTCATTCGAACTGCTTGACTTTTAAAACAACTCAAGTCTATACTAAATCAACATGAGTAGTCAACACGTGTTGACAAACAAATATTGAGCAGTTTGATCAACAACGTGTGCCTTTTTTTGAGGAGATCAACCGGATGAAGAAGTTTGTTTGGTTTGCCCCGCGTTTATTCGTTTTACTGTTCATCGTCGCGCTGTGCAGCAGCGTGGCCGCCCAGGACGCGCAGTTGACGCTGTGGGTCTACGATGATGGCCGCTTGGAAGTCCTCACACAGCTCGGCGCGGACTTTGAGGCCGAATACGGCGTCCCGGTCGTCGTGGAAGTCGTCGACCTGAGCGAAATCCGCAACGCCATGACCCTTGGCGCGGCCTCCGGCGAAGGCCCGGACATGATCATCATCCCACACGACAACCTTGGCCCGATTGTGGAAAACGGCGCAGCCTTCCCCATCGACCTGGGCGACAAGGCGGACAGCTTCCTGCCCGCGTCGGTCGACGCCTTCACCTATAACGGCCAGCTCTACGGCGTGCCGCTCGCGGTCGAAAACATCGGTTTCTTCCGCAACACCGACCTCGTGCCGGAAGCCCCGACGACGTGGGATGAAGTTGCGTCCGTGGGCGCGGAACTGCTCGACAGCGGCGCGGTCGACTCGGTCATCGGCCTGCCCGACCTCACCTACAATACCTACCCACTGTACACATCATTCGGCGGCTACATCTTCGGACGCGATGCTGATGGCAACTTCACGACCGACGACATCGGCATGAACAACGAAGGCATGGTGGCGGGCTTGACGTGGGTTCAGCAGATGATTGACGACGGCGCGGTCTCGGAAAACGTGGACTGGGAAGCCTCACACGTCCAGTTTGAAACCGGGCGCTCGGCCTTCATCATGACCGGCCCGTGGGCGATCAACCGTTTCGACACCGCGGGCGTCCCCTACGCGATCTCCGCATTCCCCGCGGCTGAAGAAGGTGGCGAGCCCGGTTATCCGTTCCTCGGCGTGCAGGGTCTGGTGATCAACGCCAACAAGGAAAACGCGGTACTGGCGCAGGTCTTCGCCGTCGATTTCCTCGCCACCGAAGAACACTTCCAGGCGATCTTCGACGCCGAACCGCGTCCATCGGCGTGGCAGTCGATCTTCGAAAGCGCGACCGACCCGAACACCGCCGGCTTCAACGCCGCGGGCATCAATGCACAGCCGATGCCGTCGATCCCGGCGATGGGCTATGTGTGGGATGCGTGGGTGAACGCCGGCGCGCTGGTCGCGCAGGGCGAACTCGAACCGCAGGCGGCGCTGGATGGCGCGGTCGAGCAGATCCTCGCGCAGGTTGAAGGGTCATAACCTCCTCTGGTTTCAGATGGTCGGGGCACGCGGCTCTGTGCCCCGACGTTCAACAAATACGCCATAATCAACCCTAGGCGCACCCCACGCGCCGAACAAAATCGTTCTCCTTTTTTGATTGCGAGTTCGCCTCTATGAATAAAGTCTCGCTGCTGATTCCGAGAACCACCTACAGCCTGCATCTCGCGCTGTTGGGCACGTTCCTCGCGGGGATGCTGTGGCTGATCACGCGCTTCATCGCGGATGGGCTGTTCCCGCTGGCCTCCGCCCTGAGCGCGATTGCCGTGTTTCTGGCTCTGATCTTCACGCGACGCCAGTTTACGCCGCTGCGCTGGCTGGCTATCGGCATTTCGCTGGCGCTGCTGTTCACACTTTATCCCCTGCTCTACACGCTCTACCTCAGCGTGACCAACATGGGCAGCGGCCACCTGATGTCCAAACAGCAGGCAATCGCGCGCCTCGAAACCGAGCTGTATCTCGCCGACGGCGGCCAAACCTATCAGTGGGCAGCATTCACAGCGGCAGATGGCTCCTACGCGCTGTGGTTGATCGACAGCGAGGGTAACGGCGCGCTGGCCGTGCCCGGTCAGCCGCTGCAAGCCGCTCCGGCGGGCGTGGGCGAACTCGACGAAAACGGCATCCCGGCGACGCTTGAAGGCTACGAACGCTTGCCGCTGAATCGCACTGTCCCGCTCATCACGCAGTTGAGCGCCATCGACTTCGGCGCGCCGCCGAATACCGTCCGGATCCGGTCGCTGCGTGAAGCCGCCGCCCTTCAGCCCAAATATCGCTATGACGCTGGGCAGGACGCCATCGTCGATCAGGAAACAGGGACGATCTTCCGTCCGGTTGAAGGCACATTCACATCGGAGGCGGGCGAAACCCTGCCCATCGGCTTCATCGAATTCATCGGCTTGCGCCACTTTCAGGACTTCCTCGGCAACGCGGGTTTTCGCGAACCGCTGCTCCGCATGCTCATCTGGAACATCCTGTTCGCGTTCAATTCGGTCTTCATCAGCTTCGTCGTCGGCCTCATCGTGACGCTGCTGTTTGAAAACCTGCCCGGCAAGCGCATTATCCGCGCGCTGCTCATCATCCCGTGGCCGATCCCCGTACTCATCTCGATTCTGATCTGGCGCAGTATGCTCAACCCGGATCTCGGCTTCGTCGCCCCGGTGCTGGAAGCGATCTTCGGCAGTTCGCCCGCGTGGTTTCAGAATCCGTTCTGGACGCGCTTCGCGGTCGTCATGGTCAACGTGTGGCTGTCATACCCCTACTTCTACGTGATTTCCGCCGGGGCGATTCGCTCTATTCCCGCCGAAATCTATGATGCGGCGGTCGTCGATGGTGCGGGTGGCTGGAGCAAGCTGTACAACATCACCCTCCCGCTGCTGCTGCGCATCGTCATGCCACTCTTGATCGCGTCGTTCACGTTCAACTTCAATAACTTCAACGTGATCTACATCTTCAACTATGGGAACCCGCCCATGGCCAACACCATCGTGCCCATGGGTCACACCGACATCCTGATCTCGTTCGTGTACCGTCTGGCCTTCGTCACCTCCAACGTGACCGATTACGGCCTCGCCGCCGCCATCACCGTAATGCTGTTCGTGCTGGTCGTCGGGCTGGTGCTCATCCAGATGCGCTTTACCAACGTGTTCAAAGAGGCGGAATAACCATGACTCACGTGCGCGACTATCCCACAACCCGCCGCCAACCTATGAGACTCCCCGAACCGCGCAAGCTGCTCGGCTATGTGCTGCGTTACGCCGTCGCCGTCATTCTGATCCTGTTCGCCGTCATCCCGGCGCTCTGGGTCGTGTCGGCCTCGCTCAACCCCGCCAAATCGCTGATCGGCGGCACGTTCTTCCCGCAAAACCCCGGCCTGATCAACTATGAAGAACTCATCACCAATGAATTCTTCCCCTATCTGACGTGGCTGTTGAACTCGCTCAAAATCGCCACCGTTTCAACGCTGTTGACCGTCTTCCTGACGTGTCTCGCGGGCTATACGCTCTCGCGCTTCCGCTTCCAGGGGCGTAAGGCGTTCATGAACGCGATCCTGATCCTGAACGTGTTCCCGTCGATTCTGGGCATGGTCGCCATCTTCTCTATGCTCCAGCAGTTGGGCATGTACGTGGAGGCGCTCGGTCTCGACACGCACACGGCGCTCATCTGCATTTATGTGGCGGGGTCGATGGGCATCAACGTGCTGCTCGTCAAAGCCTACATCGACAGCATCCCCATCGAACTGGATGAGTCGGCGCTGGTCGATGGTGCCACGCCGTGGCAGACCTTTCGCCACATCATCCTGCCAATCATGACGCCTATCGTCATCACCATCGGCGTGCTGACGTTCATCGCCAGCTACGGCGATTTCGTCATCGCCCGCGTGCTGCTCAAAAGCTCGGACAACCTCACGGTGATGGTCGGCTTGCAGTTGTTCCAGACCGACCGCTTCGACCAGGACTTCGGCATGATCACGGCGGGGGCGGTGCTGGCAGCAATCCCCATCATCCTGATCTATATTCCGCTGCAGAAGTACGTGATCGACGGGCTGACGGCTGGTTCGGTCAAGGGGTAGCGATATGGCTAAGACGTCAAAGACTGCTTTTTTTCGACCCCACCCCCAGCCCATCCCCGAATTCAGGGAGGGGAGTAAGCAGCACTCGCCATGTCCCCCCTCTCCCCGCTTGCGAGGGAGAGAGGTCAAGGGTAAGGGGTTGGCGACGGTGGTATGGATGCTGCTGTTGCTGCTGCCGAGCTTCGCCTTCGCCCAAGCGGACGAGCGCCCCTTCTATTTCGGCGTCGATCTATCATACGTCAACGAGGTGGAAGACTGCGGCGCAACTTATCGCGAAAACGGCGAACTGCGCGACCCGTTCGAATTGTTCGCGGCGCACGGCGCGACACTCGTCCGCGCGCGGTTGTGGCACAACCCCGATTGGACGGAGTACAGCACGCTCGACGATGTCAAGCGCACCTTCACCCGCGCCCGCGAGGCGGGCATGGCCACGCTCCTCGACATCCACTACTCCGACACATGGGCGGACGCGGGCACTCAGAGCGTCCCCGCTGCATGGGTCGATTTGGATGACGACGCCCTCGCCGATGCGGTCTACCAGTACACTACAGACGTGCTCACCGATCTGGCAGCCAACGATCTTGTCCCAGCTTTCGTGCAGATCGGCAATGAGACGAACGGCGGCATCCTCAAGCGGGGCAGCGATCAGAATTGGGCGCACGATGCGCGCATGTTCAATGCGGGAATTCGCGCCGTGCGCGAGTTCAACGCCAGCACGGAGAACGACGTGCAGATCATGCTGCATGTCGCGCAGCCGGAAAACACCGGGTGGTGGTTCACGCAGGCTGAGGCGGCAGGCATCACCGACTTTGACGTGATCGCCGTGTCCTACTACCCGCAGTGGAGCACCTTCTCGATTGGCGACATGGGCGCGCAGGTGACCGCGCTGCGTCAGCAGTTCGGCAAAGAGGTGATGGTCGTCGAAACTGGCTACGGTTGGACACGCGAGGATGCGGGCGACAGCGCCGATAACGTCCTCGACCAGGGTTTGCGCGGCTATCCCTTCAGCCCGGAGGGTCAGCTCCAGTTCATGACCGAGCTCACCCAGACGCTGATCAGCAACGGCGCGCTCGGCGTCGTCTACTGGGAACCCGCATGGGTCTCGACAAACTGCTCGACGCGCTGGGGACAGGGATCACACTGGGAAAATGCGACCGTCTTCGACTTCACAAACGACAATGAAGTTCTGCCGGGCATCAACTTCCTGCAAGATACCTATCTGCATCCGACCATGCTGCCGGATGGGGTGATCGAACCGGAGTATGGCGATCCACTCGTCGCGGATAGCACAGGCGATGTCCTCAATGGGGTGGCCGCGCTCGATTTGGCGGATTTCTATGCCCGCGCCGACGACCGCGCAATGTCTGCGGCGATCACGGTCGCCGGAGATGTGTTCAGCAACCGGGGCAGCTATCTGCTCTACCTAGACACAACGGGTGATGAACAGGGTGCGGATGTCGACGTAGGCCGTCGCCCCATCACGGTGGCTGCGCCCTATGCAGCCGAATACCGCCTCGACATCAAGATCACTGACGAACGCGGCACCGTCCGCGCCAGCTACACGCTCAACGCGTGGATTGACGGCGAATGGACGGAGATCGGCTTTACGGGCGGGGCAGCGGTCGTGACAGGGGGGGAGTCGGTGATCGAGGTACTGCTGCCGCTGGCCTCGCTGGACAACCCGACGAACGTCAATCTCGCACTCGTCAGCACGGGGCGCGGGCGCGCCAACAGCGCCAGCGACATCCTCGGCACCGATCTGGTCTTGGCCGACGACGAAACGCCGCTCGTGCTGGATACGTTCATCCCGCTGCCGCTGAACACCGCAAGGTAAACCAGTCGACAAATGGCAACCAAAGCATCGGGCACGGCTGGTTTGCTATCTCCCCCTCCCTGAATTCGGGGAGGGGACGGGCATGCGATCACAATAGGCTCGGCTCGTCAACTGCTCGCGCTGTTGTAGCGGCGCAGCCCCTTGCGCCACACGACCCGAACAAGGAACAGCAGGCCGAACGGCAGCACCAGCGACCACAGGCCATAGGGCACGGGCATTTTCCCCAACGCAACGAGCGGCGGGAAGTTGGTGATCACGAACACGGGCAGCACGAACACGCCGACGAAGCGAATACCATCGTTGTAGATGCCCATCGGCATGCTGTTAATGTCCCAGAACGAGTCAGTGATTTCGGCAATCGCGCTGGTATTCATCATCCAGAACGAGAGAATCTGCGGCAGGAAGAACAGGCAGTAGCCGACCACGCAGCTAATCCCCACGAACAGCGTATAGCCGCCAACCGTGGCGACCGTCACGGGCAGTCCCAAGCGCACCCACGCCACGACGACCACAAGCAGCCCGGCGATCACATCCACGCCGAACAGCGTGAGATCGGCTTGCCGCAGCGTTGCCATGAACTGCAGCGAGACGGGCTTGGTCAGCAGCACGTCGAGGTCGCCGTTGAGGATTTTGCTCCGGAACGTGAAGTTGTTGATCATGTACAGCCCGGCGTAAAACCCGGTCAGCATGATGAAGGTGCCGCTGAAGAGCAAAATCTCGTCCGGCGACAGGCCGTTGATCGTCACGCCAGCGCGGTAGACCACCACCATATACGACAGCTTGACGAACAGATAGCCCGTCTCCATCGCCAGATTGCCGATGAAGTTGGAGCGGTACTCCATCTGCGCCATGACGCTGAATTTGATGAACAGAATGTAGATCTGCACGTGCTTTTTGAGCTCGCGGAACAGAGTCGTCAGCATGTCAGCCTCCCACCGCGACAAAGCGGCGGCTGCCGATGCGCCACAGCCCCCGAGCGAGCAGCGCGCACGCCGCGATCCAGAAGCATTGGATGAGCATATGCGGGAGAATATCGACATCTGCGACTTTGCCATTCAACACATTGATCGGGTAGCTGACGGTGTACTTGAACGGCAGCAGATCGGTGATGCGCACGAACGTCTCCCCGAACACCTCCAGCGGGAAGATGCCGCCGCTGAGCAGAATGATCACGATGCGCACGCCTTCGAACAGAAACCCAATCTCCACAATCCAGAAGGCGATCGCGCTTACACAGTAGAAGATCACGAAGTTGAGCGCCACGGCCAGCGCCAGCGTGACCAGAAAGAGCAAGATGCGCCCAAATTCGACCGAGATGCCCCACACCGCGTTCAGCCCGATCAGCATGAGGATCATGATGGCGAAGATCATAACGAGGTTGGGCAGCTTCTGACCGAGAAAGTCGGCCATGCGATACGAAAAATAGCCGAGCGGCTGCACCAGAAACTTGCTGAACTTCCCCGTCTTCACATCCTGCATGATCTCGTATTCAAAACCTGTGCGCACGATGCGCGCGACGAGCCCAGCGAGCAGCGTGTAAGCGATGATCTGCTGGTAGGTGTAGCCAAACAACACCGGTTCGGTCGATGCCTGATAGATCGCCGTCCACAGGAACGTCTGAATCAGGATGGGGTACGCCGCGCTGATCAACGAGATGGCGAAATTGAGGCGATATTCGAGCGCCGTCTCGAAGCCCATCTCAAAAGTGACGAGATATTTGCGGAACGCGTTACGCTGGAACATGCTGACCTGCCCGCCGCTGATACAGTTCAGCGATGCCCTCTTCAACCGGGATGTCTTCGATCGTGAAGTCGGTCACCGGGAGCTGGTCGAGGATGATCTTCGACGACTCTTTGAGCGCGGCGCGCGGCACTTGCAGCGTCGCGGTCAGGTCGGTGTGTTCGCGCACCACGCCGAACGCCGCCAGCGTCTCCGGACTGACGGGCGCGGAGAGCTGCACCTTGATCAGCTTGGACTGCGCGAATACATCGTTGACCTGCGCCAGATCGCCATCGTAGACGATCTGCCCCTCGTTGATGACGATGGTACGCTTGCACAGGTCTTTCACGTCTTCCATGTAGTGGCTGGTCAGGATGATCGTGGCGCGTTCCTGCTGGTTGTAGTACTTGAAGAACTCGCGGAACTTCTTCTGCGACACGATGTCGAGACCGATGGTCGGCTCGTCAAGGAAGATCAGGCGCGGCTTGTGGATGAGCGCGGCGATCAGCTCCATTTTCATGCGTTCGCCGAGCGAGAGGCGGCGCACCTGCACATTGAGCAGGTCGCGCACATCGAGCAGTTCGGTCAGTTCACCGAGCGTCGCCGCATAGGTCTGGTCGTCAATCTCGTAGATGCACTTGTTCAGGTACAGCGACTCGTTGGCGGGCAAATCCCACCACAGTTGATTCTTCTGCCCCATGACAATGGCGAACTGCATCTTGAAGGCTTTCTTGCGCTCCCACGGGGTGTAGCCGAGCACAGAAGCTGTGCCGCTCGTCGGGTGCAAAATGCCGGAGAGCATCTTGAGCGTCGTGGTTTTACCCGCACCGTTTGGACCTAAAAAGCCGACCATCTCGCCCGCGTCAATCTCAAATGAGATATCGCTCACGGCGGCTTTGGTCAGTTTTTTGCGGGCAAACAGATTGCGGATGGAGTTTTTGAGGCCGAGCTCTTTGGTGTAGTAATCGAACGATTTTGACAACTGACGGACTTGGATAATCATGCGGGTCTCGCTTTGGCTGCCACTGGGGAAAATCGGCGCGGGCCAGAACCTGAAGCCAACCGCCGTGCTCGGGCAGCACAACATTGTTCCAGCCAACACGCGCCCCAATCAGCCGAGCGCGTGTCCCCATCAGCATACCACCGAAGCGCTTCCACGCCCAAAAATAACCCCTTACGCGCGACTTAAGGTCGATTTAAGGATATTTGAGTCAGGGATAACCATGAGATCTGCGAGACGGATTAGTCTAAGGATGTAGTTGTAACGGACACGATTGAAGGAGATGAAATCGATGAAGAAGTTAGCCAGTGTTCTACTCGGCGCGAGTATCGCGCTCTCGACGGTCAGTGCCGGCGCGCTCTTCGCGCAGGAAGCGACTGAAACCCCCGACACGACCGTCACGCAGGACGTGACCGTGACCACCCGCGCTTCGCTCGGCATCATCGCGGACGACAGCAGCGGACAGATCGTCGTCAGCAGCGTCCGCAGCGGGTCGGCGGCGGAAGCAGCGGGTCTGCTTGAAGGCGACATCATCACGGCGTTCAATGGTACGTCAGTGACCACCGCCAGCGAACTGCGCGACCTCGTGCGCGCCGCTGCCCCCGGTGATGTTGTCAGCGTGGACATTGAACGCGACGGCGCAGCGCAGTCAGTGGAAGTGACGTTGGGCGAATCCACCGAGCGCGGTGCCGGGAACGGGCGCGGCGGGATGGAGTTTGCGGCGGATCCCGAAGTGGCTGTCGAACGCCTGCTCGACGCGGAGATCGAAGTCAGCGACGCGGGCTATGTCGTCAGCGCCATTGACGACAACGGCAATGCCTTGGGCCTCGAAGTCGGCGATGTGATCGTGAGCATCAACGGGCAGGCGGTCGCGGATCTCGACCTGTCGGTGCTGCGTGACGAACTCGCCACGGCGAGCAGCACGACCATCAGCGTCGTGGTGACGCGTGCCGATGCGGAAGTCACGCTCACGGGTGACGCTCTCGCGGGGCACGGCTTCGGTCGTGGCATGGGCGATGGTCAGGGCATGGGTCGCGGTGGTGACGGTGGCGGTCGGGGTGGTCATGGTGGCCGCGGCGGTTCAAATGATCTGACGCCCACCACCGAAGCCCCGGTCGAAGTCACCCCCGAAGCCACTCCCTCGACGTAATCAACTTGAGCCCTCAGTAACATACCCGGCGATCAGTAATGGTCGCCGGGTTCTGTTATGTGAGCGACGGGTGTGGCTGCGGTAGAATAGCCGCTGTCAACCAAGTGCGGAGAACCCATGTCAATTACAGAGACTGACCGCGCCCTGCTGCGGCGAGCGATTGTGCTCGCTTCCAGCGCGCGGGAGCACGGCAATCACCCGTTCGGCGCGCTGCTCGCGGACGCGGCTGGGAACGTGCTGATCGAAGCGGAGAATACCGTCATCACCGAGCGCGACCTGACCGGGCATGCCGAAACTAACCTGATCCGGGCGGGTTCGCGGCAGCTTGCGCCGGACGTACTCGCCGCGGCCACGCTCTATACCAGCACCGAACCGTGCGCGATGTGCGCGGGCGCGATCTACTGGTCGGGCGTGTCACGCGTGATCTTTGGTCTATCCGCCGAGCGGCTCACGCAGCTTGTCGTCGGCACAACTGAGAAGACTTTGACGCTGACCGCCGAGCGCGTGCTCAATTCGGGCGGGCGGCATGTCACGGTGATCGGCCCGGTGCTCGAAGAGGAAGCGCTCGCTGTGCATCTCGGCTTCTGGAAGCCGTAAAGCCTATGTGCTGCGCGGAGGCATCCGCCCCATGAGGTTGTCGCCAAGCGCGGCGAACAGCAGCACGCCGAGAAACAGCAGCTCGGCAATCACATTGAACAGACCGCCAACCATGCGACCCGGCGTCCACGCGGCGAGGTCGCTGAGCACGCGCACCAGCAGCATGGCGTGGAGCGTCACCAGTGGCAGGTAGAAGCCGCGCGCAAACGGGATCGTTTTGCCTGTCAGCGCGGGGATGATGATTGGCGCGTGCCCGAAGACCATCGACATGACAAAGCCGAGCAGAATGGCGTGCAGGAGGGCGTCATAATGGAAGCCCGCATACGTCGCGCCAAATGCGATCCCTAACGTACCGCCAACAGCGAGCCACCCATAGCCGATGAGTAAACACGCGGCGATATAGCGCGTGACTCCCGTGCCGCGCACGGTGCGCCGAGCAATGTCATAGCGCAGCAGCCACAGCGCCAGCGCCACTTCACCGAGTCCGGTCACGCGCGCGCCCATATCCAGCGTGACCACACTCGTGAGCAAGCCGACCAAAAACAGCAGCACTGCTCCGGCAAACAACTGTTGACTGCGGCGTGTGAGGCGGCGCACCCGCGAGAGTTCCAGCCGTTCGCCGACAATGGTGAGCACGAGAAAACCAATCCACAAGTGAACAATGGCATAGACGGGCTGCCCGCTGAACCACAGGGCATTCCCGCCCAACCAGCACGCCGCGGCCAACGCCATGGTCAGCGTGTACAGCGCGAGATGCCGCCGCAGAATCACGACGAAGATCAGCGCCATGCCGCCGCTGCCCAGCGTGATTAAGCCGAGCGCAAGCGGCGTCGCTCCGGAGATAATCAGCGCGATTGCACCGAGCGCCGTCGCCACGGGCACGAGATATGGCCAACTGTGCCGTCGATCCAACGCAGTGAGCGCCGTCGCGCGTTCCAGCGAGACGAGCGCGCCCATCACGGCGATCATCAGCGAGCCATGAATGCCAACCAGCGGCGCGCTGATCGTCGGCATCGACCAGCCTAAGCGCTGGAGCGCTGCCCATAGACCGAGCAGAACACCTGCACCCAGTGTGAGCATCAGCAACCGCGTGATCAACGGATGCATCCGGGAGACAACTGCCGTCATCCGTTGGCTGCCTGCCGCTGCGCCTTGACCATGATCAGCAGCATCGTCAGCGGGGTGGCGGCGTTAACGCTGTGCGGGAGCTGCGCGTCCATGTGAAACCACGCGCCCGCGTTGACTTCATGTGTTTGTCCGCCCATGCTGACAGTCCCCTCGCCCGACAAGATCTGGATCATCGCGGGCATGGAGGCGGTGTGTTCGGAGAGGGACTGCCCGGCGGCGAAGCCGAACACGATCACCTTGAGCGCCTCATCCTGATAGATCGTGCGGCTGGTGATGCTGTCCGGCGCGATCTCGCCAACTAAAAACGCTAAATTCTCAAACCAACGGTACGTCAACGACATGTGCAGTTCTCCTTGATGACTACCAATTAAGCGTTGCCAAAGGGCTTGACGCGCGGGTACAACTGCGCGACAAACACCGCCGCGCCACCGACTTCCAACAGGCGACCGAGCGCGATTAGGCCATCGCTGCCCAGCGACCCGAGCGCAACGGCCAGGATCCCCGTTTGCAGCAAGCCAAACCCGATCCACGCCCAGCGCACGCTGCCAAACCGCGCCGCTCCCGTGAAGCGCGGCAAAATCCAGAAGGCGACGCCCAGTGCCAACTGCAGAATCCACCCGAACAGCACTAATTCAAGGTGGATGGGCAGCAGCCGCCAGATCGCGCCCGCGAAGGGCAGGCCTTTGTTCCACAACAGCAGCGAGCCCGACGTCACACCCACGCCAAACTCGACCAGCGCCGCACGGATCATCCACACGCTCAAACGCGGCATGTCAGCGTTCCTTCACCCGGCTCCACGTGTTGAAGATGAAGCCCCACGCCGCCAGCAACTGACAAACCGCCGACAGCGCCAGCATCCACCCCAGCCCGCGTTCTGGCTGCCACGCGACCAGCGGTTCGCCAAACCCGCGCAAAATCAGCCCGGCGTTGAGCGCGGTATATACGCCCCACGCGACCGTCTCGCTGCGCCGCGGCTTTTCCTTGCTGAACTTGGGGAACATCCAGAACGCAATACCCATAATCAACTGCGTCACCCAGCCGACCATGAGCAAGTGCAGGTACACGGGGCGCAGGGCTTGCAGCGCCGGATCGAGTCCCAGCCCAGGCTGCGCCGCGGTGAGTGTCGCCAACGCGAGCGCGACCACACAATGGATCAGCGCGGTTTTGATCATCCAGCGCACAAGCTGCGGCACAGGCGGTTCCTTCAACTAAACGGATAAGACAGACGGGCAGCGATAGACGGATGCGGTATGGACAATCGATTGTAGGGACAGCCATAAGGGTATCTATAGACCTTACCCCCATCCCAACCTTCCCCCGAATTCGGGGGAAGGCGCAAACACGCTTCTGCTGGCTCCCCTCCCCGAATTCGGGGAGGGGTCTGGGGGTGGGGTCGAAATTCAGATCTTGTTCACACGTTCCACCCCGAAAATGGCTGCCTTAGTGCCCCGCCATGTTCGCGGCGCTCTCGCTGTGATAGATGGCGGGCTGCTCGTCGCCTTCGACATACAGATACCCGGCTAACCCGCGTTCCAGGCGGCTCAGCGAGTGATCCACGAGAATGTAACGTCCCGGCACGTCGACCGTGAATTCAACCATCGCCGCCCCACCGGAAGGAACCATCGTCGTCTGTACGTCGGTCGCGGGCGGGCTGGTGAGCGAACCTTCGGTGAACACGCGGTCGAAGATTTCGCCGATCACATGGAACGAGGAAGTGTAATTGGGGCCGCCCGCGCCGAAGTAGATGCGCACGGTCTCGCCGACGTTGGCGCGCAGGGCGTGCTCATCGCTCGTCAGCCCACCCACCGCGCCATTGAAGACCAGATAGGTCGCGTCTTCGTGGCTCATGGCGTTCATGTCGAAGTTCATGTGCCCGGCCGTGCCGAACGGCTGATCCGTGTAGAGGTCGCCCTGCATCACGTAGAACTCGCGATCCACCGGGGGCAGACCACCGGGCGGCTCGATCAGAATCAGTCCATACATGCCGGAGCTGATGTGGTGCGGAATGCTCGCCGTGGCACAGTGATACACGTAGATGCCAACGTTCAGCGCTTGAAACGTGAATGAGGTTTCGCCGCCGGGCAGCGTCTGCGTGTAGACTGCGCCACCACCGGGACCTGTCACCGCATGCAAATCGATGGAGTGCGGGAAGAGACTGTCAGTCGCGTTATGCAGGTGGAAATCGACCGTATCGCCAACGCGCACGCGCAGCATGGGACCGGGCACTTGGCCATCAAACGTGAAGTAGTTAAAGGTCGTGCCATCGGCGAGAATACCCGTCACTTCCTGCGTGGTCAGGTCAACGCGCAATGTCATCGGGTCACGGTCGCCGACCGGAGGCGGCACATCCGCCGGGTCGCGCACAATCGACACCGCGTCGGCGGCAGCCGGCTGCACGGTTGGTTCCGCTTGCGCGACCACCGGAACGGCTTCAGCGGCTTGTTCGCTCACGACGGCGGTCCCCGTCACCTGCAACACTCCATGCATGCCGATATCACGGTGACCGGGGACGCTGCAGAAATAGGTCAGATCGCCGGGGTCGGTCGCCGTGAATTCCACCGTGACCGATTGCTCGTCTTCCAGCAGTTGGCCGCTGGTCACATTGAGGATTTCGAGCGTCCAGTCATGCAGCACCGGGTCGCCATTGACGACGGTGAGCCGCACGGTATCGCCGACGTTCGCGGTCAGCGTTGGGTTGATCTGCCCGTCAATGCTGCCCCCCACGCCCTGAAAGGCCATCGGCGGGTTCTGCCCGATGACGGTGCGCAGCGTGTATTCAACGACGTGCGTTGTGTCACTGACAGCGTGCAGATCGTCGGGCTGCGCGGAACTCGCCGCGGGCGTGGTCTGCGCTTCAACTGAGCGCGGTACTATCTGGATGCTCACGGGCAGAATCAATACACACAGGACGGCGAGCACAATCAAAATCAGCGCGCCAAAAGTCGGCTGAATCGGTTTATTCATCATGATCTCCTTGAGAGACAACTTGAGTTTGCTTGACGACGAGATACGGCAGTTCAATTGCGCTCGTCGGGCACAGCGACTCGCAGGTCGCGCAGTAAATGCACTTGTCCGGGTTGATCAGCGCGGCTTTTAGGTTCAACCACCCCAGCGCGTTCGTCGGGCAAGCGGTGATGCACGCACCACACCCATTGCACAACTGCGCGTCGATTCGGGGCATCCACAGTTCAGCACTCATGGTGTTAGGCGCTCGTGGTACTCGCCGTCCGGGTGATCTGCACGCGCCACGTCTCCGGTCCCTCTTCCAGATAGGTCCAGTCAAACTGATCGGCGCGTTCGTGAAGGAACTGGTAGTACAGCGGCGTCGGCGCATGATCGTTGACGAGTTCGAACGACTCGCCCACCGCCAAACCATCAAAGGTCGAGAAAATGAGTGGATGACGCTGGCGCGGCGCAATCGTGCGCACATCAATTTGCTGCATGACAAGCTCCCCCTGCTTAAACGAAGATATCTTCAGAATAAAGCAGACGGAGATTGCTGTAATTCAGCTAGCTGAAGTCAAGATGAGAAAAACGGGGCTTACAGCATGGCGATGGAACGGAGAATGCGCTCGTCAGTAATTACGATCATGTGGCGGTCGAAGCGAATCGCGCCCGCCGCTTCGAGATCGCGGAGCGTGGTGCTCACGGTTTGCGGCGTGGTCGCCAGATGCGCAGCGATGGTTGCACGGGTGACACCCGGACCGCTCAGCGACGGGTCGGCGGCTTGCTGGAGCAGGAAGCGCGCGAGGCGCGTCATCACCGAATACAGGGTGAGGTTTTCGATCTGATTGACCAGACCGCGCACCTTGCCGCTCAAGACCTGCACGACCTTGAGCGCAAATGCGCCATCGGTGGCGATCAGGTTCTGCAGCACGGCGGAGGGCAGCACCCACGTGGTCGTCTCGCTGAGCGCCCCGGCGTTAGCGGGATTTGCGCCGCCATCCAGCGCGCCGATCTCGTTAAAGGTGTCGCCGTCGCCGAGCAAACGCAGCACATGTTCTTCGCCATTGGGGTTGAGTTTGAAGATCTTGATGCGCCCATGCTCGATGATCCACATGCCGAGCGTGGGATCACCTTCGAGGAACAGCGTTTCACCGGGGAGGTAGTGCTGGCGGATCATCTGCTCGGCTAGCTGCGTCCGCCGCGGCTCGTCAAACGCGCTGAAATAGACTACTCGGCTGAGCGCCTCGATCACGGTCGCCTGCACGACGGCTCCTCGTTGTGAAATCCATGATTACACGTTCATTTTACACGGGGATAGCTGCGCTGCGTAGGGGTTGCTCACCAACGGCGAAAGCGGCGGAACGACGAGTCTGCAGTCACCTTTCCCTGAATTCGGAAAGGGGCGAGGGGTGGGGTGGCTCTTTAGCCGCTCAGACGATGATCAGATGAATGCCGAGGTCGTGCAGACTCGCCTGCTGCTCAGGCTCCAGCCCGTCATCGGTCACGAGGATGTGCACATCCTGCAAGCCGATCACTTTGGCTAACGCCGATTTGTGGAACTTGCTACTGTCGCTCACGACGATGATCTGATCGGCACAGGCCATGCAGGCGCGGAAGAGTTCGGCCTCTTCCGGCGTCTCGGCGCTGATCCCCCGGCTGACGGAAATCGCCTTTGCGCCGATGATCACCTTATCGACGTGGATTTGCTGCAAGATGAGCCGGGAGAGCGTGCCGCGCACCGCCTGTTCGTCGGGGTCAATGCTGCCGCCAATCAGGATCATGCGGTGGTTGCGCTGCCCCATCAGTTCGTTGGCCACCAGCAGCGAATCCGTCACAATCGTCAAATCCTGATGCTGCGCCAGTTCGCGGGCGACCGCCAAGCCTGTGCTGCCGCCAAGCAGCAGCAGTGTTTCACCGTTGTGCACCAATTCGGCGGTCGCCTTGCCGATGCGCGCTTTCGCCTCAACCTGCTCTGTCTGCCGCTGGATGATCGGCGACTCACTGGTCGCGACTTTGCTCAGGCGCATGGCACCGCCGTGCACACGCTGAATCAGGCGGCGTTCCGCCAACGCGATCAGATCACGGCGAATGGTCGCTTCGCTGACCCCGAATGTCTCGCTCAAGTCGGGAACAGTCAGGCTGCCACGAGCATTGACCAGTTCGACGATCCGCTCCTGCCGTTCTAGTGTCATCAAATCGGTGTTTTGCATCACTCCACCCCTGTAATTGGCCCGCGGGCAATGCGGGCGGTGATCGCGTCCACATCCCACGGTTCCGGCCAATCGGCGCCCAACGGCCAACCGACCCGCACCGGGCTGACATCTTCCAGCCACCACGTGACGCCCGCACGAGCATAGGCCGCTACCCGCTCACGATCAATCTCACCCTGCGTGATGTCGCTGTGGATCGCGTCATAGTTTGCCATGTCCGACCGCAGCCCCGCAATTGTCGTCAGAATTTGCCGCCACTCGTCCGGCTGAAGGGGCTCATTCGGGCGAAGCGCGAACATGCCGTCCCAACGGGCGGCGCGGCGCACCGGCGCGGGATTCGGGTAGAACCCCGCCACCCAGATCGGAATACGCGGCTGCTGTACAGGCTTCGGCTGAAAGCGCAGGCCGTCGACATGGAAATGCTCGCCATGATACGTCAGTTCACGTCCGCTCCACAGCCCATCGATAATGGCGAGGGCCTCATCCATGCGCGCGGCGCGGACTTTCGGCTCGGCTTCTTCGCCGCAGTGTTCAAAGTCGTAGTCGGATGCGCCGAGGCCCACGCCGAGTACCGCGCGCCCGTTCGACAGGTGATCGAGTGTCGTCCATTCGCGCGCCAGCTTCCACGGGCGGCGGCGGGACGGCGCGGTGACGAGCACACCCAAACGCATGCGCTTCGTCACCGCCGCCAGCGCCGCCATAACCGTCGTCGCATCCGCCATGCGGTCGGGGATAGCAACATGATCCCACAGGAAGAATCCATCCCAGCCGGCGGCCTCCGCCTGCTGCGCCAGCTTGAGCAGCAGGTGCACATCGGCGAACGGCCCGAGATTGGGAAGCTGCAAACCAAACTTCATACGCTAGTCACCTTCACAGGCTTGCGGCGGCTCCGCGCCGAGATCATAGGTCTTGGTCAGCCACGAAAAGCCATAGCTGAGGGCGACCGGGCAGTATTCCGCCGGATCGAGCCCCTCTTCGCGGTATTCCACGCCGAACACGGCTTTCCCGGCGTCGATGAAGGGCAGCAGCAGTTCGCATTCCTCATATTGAAAGCACTGTTCGTTGAGCGCCCAATCGAACGCGTCGATCAGATCGGCAATCTGGTTGAGGTCATTCTTCAGACCCAGGGACAACCCGCGTTCGTGGGCCGCCTCTGCGAGCCACAGGTTGTACGCCAGTTGATCGGCGTAGGTGATGCGAAAGCCGCTCGCCTGCGTATAACCATCGACGTTATCCGGTTCGACACCGTCGCAGCCCTTGGCAACCGCTAAATCCAGCCGCGCCGCCATGAGCGGCTGCAGGACGTCCAATTGGCGGATGTCGAGCCAACGTTCACCCGGCCAATCATCCAGCGGTTCGCCGAGCACCGCCGCGGGGAAGTCCCCGCTGTCGGAACGCCAATCTTCATGACTGCCCGCGCTGAAATAACAGATCACGATGCGTCCGGCGGCATGCAGTTCGTCAATGACGGACTGCGGCGCGTCAAACAGGTCGATGTCATACATGGCGACGTCATATGACGCATCGATCTCCCCAGTCAACTGCCACTGCCAAGTGACACCCGGCTCCGGCTGCCAGATGATCGGCGCTTCTGGCGTCACAGCTTGCGCCAGCGCCGCCGTACTCAGCATCAGAGACAGACCGACCGCGAGGAGAAGGTTCACAACGCGCCGCATTAAGCGTGCATCCAGTCCGGCAGATACGCTGCTTCGGCCTGAGCCATTTCTTCAAACATCTGGCGGATTTCCGCGGGTGAACAGACCGCCGCCGTCAGGGGGTCAAGCATGAGCGCGTGACACGCCGCGTCGCGGTCGCCTTCCAGCACCGAGGCCGCGACCAAATCGTGCACCGCCATGTGCATGGCGTCGAGCGCGGCGAGCTGCGTGGGCAGTTTCCCGAAGTGGGTCGGCTGCACGCCGTCCCGGTTGACCAGGCAACGCACTTCCACGATGCCGTCCTGCGGCAAGTTCGTGACCAGCCCGGTATTCGGCACATTAGCGTAGATCGCCGCCGGGATATCCGTCTCCATCGCTTCGACAATATAGGAGGCGTATTCCGGCCCACGTTCCAGCGGCACTTCTTCTTGTCCCGCCAGCATCCGCGTGATCCACTCGTCAGATTCTTTGCGCCATGTCGGCCAGTTCGCCGCGTAGAAACCCGTCTCGCCGAGATATTCCGCGCGCATATACTTCTCGATCAGATCGGGGCGCTTGCGGAAATACGGCGTGTATTCGGAGGTGTGGCCGCTGCTCTCGGTCACGAACGCACCGAGGTGCAGCATCATCTCAAAGCGCACCGGGTCTTGTTCGTAGATGGCCGGATCCTGCATCTTTTCGCGCAGCAGCGGGTACATGTCTTCGCCGTTCCGCGTCAGTTCGACAATCCACGACAGGTGATTGACGCCCGCCGCGCGGAACTTCAGTTCATTGAATGGCACGCCGAGATAGCCCGCCAACTGTTCCGCCGTGTTGGGGATCGAATGGCACAGCCCGACAATCGGCAGCGTCGATGCGCGCACCCCGGTCAAACAGGTGAGCGACATGGGGTTGGTGTAGTTCATGACGAGCGCGTCCGGCGCGAGCCGTTCGGTATCGTGCAGAATGTCGATCCACGCGGGCAGCGTGCGCAGCGCCTTGAAGATGCCACCCGGCCCAATCGTGTCGCCAATGCACTGATTCACGCCGTACTTCATCGGAATGTCGAAGTCATGCCGCACATTCGGCAGTCCCGCGACCTCAATGGTATTGAGCAGATAGTTCGTGCCGGGGAGGATCTTCGTCCGGTCAGCGGAGGCTTCCACCCGCCACTTGCGCCCAGTTAAGGCGATGGCTTTCTCGGCAATACGGTGCGCCAATTCGAGGCGCTCCGCGTCAATATCGACTAACCCGAACACACCTTCTTCGAGCGCCGGAGTCAGAAGTAGATCGGTGATAATTTCAAAGGCGAAGACGGCGCTGCCTGCGCCAATAAACGTGACTTTCGTCATCGTGAGCCAACCTTTGCAGTTTTCAACGCACAGTTATGCTCATTTTAGTCACCAAGTGCTTGCACGTCAATCAAAACCTCAGTATACTGCTCACAAACGAGCATAAACACGCAAGGAAAGTCATATGCAAGCATCGGCCACCTACCAAGAGATCCTCACGCAAGTTGCCGCCTGGCAGGACGCGCTGCAAGCCGTCAGTGCCAAACAAGCGGACGCGCAGCGGTTGTGGCAGGCCGGGGCTTATGACTCCATCGTCGTCACGGGCTGCGGCTCGACGCATTATCTCTCCATGATCGCAGCGAACCTGCTGCAAACGCACACGGGCGTCGCAGCGCGCGTTGTGCCCGCCGCCGAGCTGCTCTTCAACCCGGCCAGTATCTATGTACGCAACCAGCGCACGCTGCTCATCACCATCTCCCGCTCGGCGCTGACCAGTGAGACTATCCAGGCAGCGCAGCAGTTCGTCGACCAGCAGCGCGGCGACGTGGTGGTCATCTCGTGCTATGGCGACCGTCCGCTCAATCAACCCGCGGCGCTCAATCTGTTCGCCGAACAGGGGCAAGAAGAGAGCGTCGCGCAGACACGCTCGTTCTCGGCGATGCTCGTCATGGCGGAGCAGTTAGCCATCCTGCTCGGTGGCGGTGCGCTCCGCGCCAGCCTGCTCGCTGGAGCGAATCAGGACTGGGTGGAAAATGCCCTGCTCATCGCGCACCCCTTCGCCGACCCGACCCGCTACCAACGATATTTTTACCTCGGCAGCGGCGCGCGCTATGGCCTCGCCTGCGAAGCCATGCTCAAGATGAAAGAGATGTCCCTCACCCACGCCGAAGCTTTTCATACGCTGGAATTCCGCCACGGGCCGAAGTCAATGGTGGACGCGGAAACGGTCGTCATCGGCCTGCTGAGTGAAAACGCTGCCAGCGCGGAACGCGCCGTGCTCGATGAAATGAAAGCCTTGGGCGCAACTACGCTCAGCATCGGCCCGCAGCCGGACGTTGACTACCGCCTGCCGGAAGCGAGCTCGCTGGTCTATGCCCTGCCCATTCTGCAAAGCCTCGCCTATCACCGCGCCACGTTGAAGGGTCTCGACCCGGATCGTCCGCGTAATCTGGATCAAGTCGTGCAGCTCTCCGCCATTGGTTGAGGCTGCCGGGATCATCTTCTGGTTCGTTGAAATTGGTCTTGTTGTGAAAGGATTGCAGTCATGAAGAAACTCTTGTTGGTCATGATCTTGCTGCTCATTTCGGTGAGCGCCGTCTCCGCGCAGGACGCCGTCACGCTCCGCCTGTGGGCGCATCAGGAAAGCGCCTTCAACGAAGGGCTGCAAACCATCATCGACGCCTATGAAGCGGCGCACCCCAATGTCAGCATTGAGTTGGAAACCTTTGAATACGAGCTCTACATCCAGACGCTGCAAACCGCGCTACCCGCAGGCAACGAAGCCGACATCCTCGAACTGTTCGGTTCATGGGTGTGCAGCTACTCCGACCGCCTCGCACCGATGCCCGCCGGTCTGGTCGACACCAGCGTCTTCTATGAGGCCGCCTTGGACGGCTACACCTGCGACGACAATGTATACGGGCTGCCGCAGGAATTCAACATGGAATACGGCGCGGTGCTGGTCAACCCGGCCATGTTCGGAGCCGCTGGCCTGACCTACCCGCCCGCGTGGACGGACTGGGAAGCCTTCATCAGCGATGCCAAAGCACTGGCGCAAACGGGCGACAACGGCCTGATGAGCGTGGCTGGGTATCACTTCACCAACGCCGACGCGATCACCTTCAGCTTCCTTGCGGGGATTCTCCAAAACGGTGGCGACTATTGGAATGAAGATCGCAGCGCCTTCACCTTCGACACCGACGCGGCGCGCGCCACGCTCAACCAGATGGTGCGCATGGTTGATGAGGGCATCGTCGACCCGGTGCTGTTCAACGACACGGCCAACTGGGGTGGCAACGCCTTCTTCACCAGTCAGGCGGCCATCACGCTGATCGGCCCGTGGGCCGTGTATCTGCGCGAAGACTTCCCCGATTTCGGCGAATTCGGCTATGTGGCGCTGCCGAGCTTCAACGGCGATCCGGCCTTCGCCGCTGACTCGGGTTGGGGTCTGGCCGTCTCCGCCAACAGCCCCGCTGCAGAAACCGCGTGGGATTTCGTCGCTTTTGCGACCGCCAACGCTGAGAACGCGCTCGGTTGGAACCTGCACTCGCACACCATCCCCGCCCTGCGGTCGCTGGTCGAAGATGAAACGACGCGCAGCGCCATTCTCGCGGAAGCCCCGTGGCTGGACTCGGTCTTCCCGCTGCTCGCCTCAGGCCGCTACATCGGCGACATGCCCGACCGCGATCTCGTCTTCTACGACATCATCTACCCGTACATTCTCGACACGCTGCAGGGCGTCATGTCCGTCGACGAGGCGCTTATGCTCATTGAGGAAGACGCTAACGCGACCTTCCAATAGGCCGTCCATGTCCGTGCGCGCCTTCGTCGGCTGACCGGGCGCGCACCCTTTCAACCGCAGACCTCGGAAGATGCGCACATGGATTCGATCAATCTCCAAGCATTCACCCTCTATTGGCTTGTGATTTGGGCGGTGCTCGGCAGCGCCATCACCCCGCTGATCTTCGACCACCGACACCGCTCGCCGTGGCGCGGCGCGCTGCTCGGGCTGGTGATCGGCAGCGCCTCCGGGCAGATCTTCGGACGACTGCTGCTGACGCTGGTCGCGCCGCTGGCTCCGGACGCGGCGACTTGGATCAGCATGTTGGGCGGGCTGGTGCTGCTCGTCCCCTTCTGGTTGTCGATCAAACCCGCGCAGCAGACCTTGCTGCGGCATTATGGCTTCGTCGCCGGGACGATCACCCCGCTGACGTTCTACCTGCTGCTGCTGAGCGTGCTGCCGCTGGCTTGGGCGATTCTGCTCGCCTTCTTCGACTACAGCCCGCGCCGCGTCGGTGGGCCGATCCTCGGCCTGGGTGGTGAAAATCCGTTCGTCGGCTTGCAGTACTTCCAGACGATGATCACCGGCGAAGGCCGCGACGGGCTGATTTTCCAGAACAGCCTACAAAACACACTCGCGTTCACGCTGCTGGTCGTGCCGCTCAACCTGTTCATCACCATCCCGCTCGCCACGATGATCGAGTCGGTGCATCGCGTCTTCAAGACAATCTTCCGCACCATCTACTTCCTCCCCGTCGTGACCTCGTCGGTCGGCGTGGCCGTGATGTGGGGCTACATCTACAACCAGCAGTACGGTCTGCTGAATGACGTGCTCTCGAATTTCGGCGTAACGCCCATCGGCTGGTTGCAAGACCCCCGCGCCAATGTGTTGGGCGTTCCGGCGGCGCTGTTCGCCGTGGTGATCGCCTACCTCTGGCAAGACTTCGGCTACAACCTCGTGATCTTCATCGCCGCCTTGCAGAGCATTCCCGACACGCTGAAAGAAGCCGCACGCGTCGACGGCGCATCGCCGCTGCAAGTCTTCTGGTCGATCACGCTGCCCCTGCTGCGCCCGACCATTCTCGTCACCTCCGTGCTGACAGTCATCTCTTCATTTCAGGTGTTCGATCTCATTCAGGTGATGACGCAGGGTGGGCCGGGGCGCATCGGGCAAACGCGCGTGCTCGTGCTCGATATTTACGAGAGCGCGTTCCGCTTCGAAAAGATGGGCTGGGCGGCGGCGATGTCGGTCGCCATGTTCGTGATTGTCGCCCTGCTGACCGTCGTACAGACCCGCGTGCTGCGGTCGAATTGGGAGTACTAGTCGATGCCTGCCGTCTATTCCTCGGAAATTCAACCGCCCAACCGACTATCACAAGCGTTCAATCGCTTCGGCGGGCGCACACTGATCTACGCCGTGCTCATCATCGGCTGCATCCTCACGGTGACGCCGTTCGTGTGGACGATTCTCGCCTCCTTCAAGACGCATGCCGAAATCATCGACCCGGCGCGGCGCACGTTTCTCCCGCGTGAGTTTACATTCAGCAACTACCAGACGATCTTCAGTGACCCGTCGCTGCCGCTGGCGCGCTTTTACGCCAACAGCCTGTTCGTCGCGCTCAGCAACGTGGTGATCCACACATTCACCAGTTCGCTGTTCGGCTACGTGTTCGCCAAATTCGAATTTCGCTTCAAACGGGTGCTGTTCGCCTACATCCTCGCCACGCTGATGATCCCGTTCCAGCTCACGATGATCCCCTCGTATCTGATTCTGCTGCAGTTCAACCTGACCAATAACTTGCTCGGCTTGGTTGCATTGAGCTGGTTCAACGCGTTCGGCATTTTCCTCATGCGCCAGTTCATGCAGAGCATTCCCGACGAACTGCTCGACGCGGCGCGCGTCGATGGCGCCTCCGAGTGGACAATCTACGCGCGCATCGTCATCCCCCAGGTGCTGCCCGCCCTAGCGACGTTTGGCATCCTCGTGTTCATCTCCAATTGGAACGCTTATCTGTGGCCGCTCATCGTCTTGCAGGATGTCGACGTGCGTACGCTGCCCATCATTCTGACGTGGTACAACGACCGCCACACCAGCGACCTCGGCCTGCAGATGGCCGCGTCGATTCTGATCGTGATGCCAATTCTCCTCGTCTACCTGTTCTTGCAGCGGTGGGTCGTGCGCGGTTTTACGTTGAGCGGATTCAAGGGGTAAGACGCCATCCCGTCGCGCTCGTTTTACTCCTCCCCGAATTCAGGGAGGGGAGCCGACATTCCTCGCCAAACCGAGTCGATGTTCGTAGGGACACGCTTTTGCGTGTCCGCTCTTTAGATTCTTCTATGGACTGCGCCCACTCCGCTGTATACTCACCCGCTCACGGAGAACATCAGGAGTCACGATTCATGGCCAGCGACACACTGCTGATTCATAACGCGCGCATCTTCACCGCCGACCCAACGCGACCCTTTGCCGAAGCGGTCGGCCTGCAGGGCAACCGGATCGCCTTCGTCGGCACGAATGCCGAAGCCGAGCAGTGGCGCACCGCGGCGACCCGAGTGATCGATGGCGGGCAAGCGACGCTGACGCCGGGGATCGTCGACAGTCACTATCACCTGTTCTTCGGCTCAATGGAACTGGGACACGTGCAGTTATGGGACGCAACGTCGCTCGCCGACGTCAGCGACCTCGTGCGCGCTTATGCTGCCGCCCATCCGGACGAGGAGTCGGTCAACTGCGTGCAGTTCCGCTATGAAATCCTTCCGCCCGGCGAGCGCCTGACCCGCCACACGCTCGACGCGATCCTACCCGACCGACCGCTGCTCATCATGGGCTACGACCATCACACCGCGTGGGGCAATACCCGCGCCTTAGAGATCGCTGGCGTGCTGCACGGCGCAGTCACCGGGCCGAACAGCGAAATCCTCATGGGCGCAGACGGCCTCGCGACCGGGGAATTGGTCGAACCAGCCGCCTACGCCGTCGTGCTGCGCCACTTCGATGCCTGGGGGCGCACGGTCAAAGGCTTGGTCGGCACGACGGCGGGTGCGGTCAAGCTGAACGCTGTGCGCGAGCGCAAATGGCTGCTTGAAGGGCTGAAACTGAGCGCCAGCCTCGGCATCACCAGCGTGCACAACATGGATGGCGACCTCGAACAGGGGCTGTTCTACGCCGCGATGGAAGACAGCGGCGACCTGAGTGTGCGCGTCAACGTTCCGTACAGCATCTTCCCGACGACGACCGTCGCCGACTTGCAGGAAGCGGTTGAGATGGCGCAGCGCTTCCAGAGCGAGAAAGTGCGGTCCGGGCGCGTCAAGCTGTTCATGGACGGCGTGATGGAATCATGGACGGCGCTCATGCTCGACGATTACGCGGATCGTCCCGGTTGGGCGGGCGACGCGCTCTACAGCGCCGACCACTTCAACTGGATCGCGCGGGAATGCGACGCGCGCGGGCTGCAAATCACTGTGCATGCCATCGGCGACGCGGCTGTCCGCCGAACGCTCGACGGGTACGAACTGGCAGCGCAGACGAACGGTACGCGTGACAGCCGCCACCGCATCGAACATATCGAGTGCGTGCACCCAGACGATCTACCCCGCTTCGCGCGGCTGGGCGTCGTCGCGTCGATGCAACCGTATCACAGCCCGATCACGTACCCGCAGACGCATGAGCTGTTCCCGCTCCGCGTCGGCGCTGACCGCTGGAATCGCAGCTTTGCGTGGCAGAACGTGCGCGGCGCCGGGGCGCATATCGCCTTTGGCAGCGACTGGCCCGTCGTCACGCCCGACCCAATGATCGGCATGCACGCCGCGCTCAACCGCCGCGCGTGGGGCTCTGGCGCGCACGATCAGCGCCAGTCGCTGGCCGATACGCTCATCTCCTACACGCGGGAAGGCGCGTACGCCGAATTTCAGGAACACGCGCGCGGGCAGGTCAAAATCGGCATGCTCGCCGATCTCGTGCTGTTCTCGGCGGATTTGTTTGCCACGCCGCCCGAAGACATCGCCAAGGTGCGTCCCGTGCTCACCATCTGCGACGGGCACATCACCTACGAGGTGTAGCGCTCTATTCGGCGAGCCACTGCGCCGCCTCTTTCGCAAAATAGGTCACGATGAGATCCGCGCCTGCCCGCTTGATGCTGGTCAGCGTTTCGAGGGCACAGCGGCGTAGATCGATCCACCCGTTGGCGGCGGCGGCGTGCAGCATCGCGTATTCGCCGCTCACCTGATACGCGGCGACGGGCAGGTTGTGCGCCTGACGCACTGCGCTCACAATATCGAGGTAGGGCAGCGCGGGCTTGATCATGATCATGTCCGCGCCTTCGGCCACGTCCAGCGCCACCTCTTTGAGGGCTTCGCGCTGATTGGCCGGGTTCATCTGGTAGGCACTGCGGTCACCGAACTGCGGCGGGCTTTCAGCCGCCTCGCGGAACGGCCCGTAGAAACCGCTGGCAAATTTCGCCGCATAGCTGAGCACAATCACATGATCGAGACCGTGCACATCCAACCCAGTGCGGATCGCCCCGACCATCCCGTCGAGCATCCCCGACGGCGCGATCATGTCCGCGCCCGCCTCGGCGTGCACCACGGACGCGCGCGCCAGCAGTTCGAGCGTCGGGTCGTTGAGCAGGTAGCCTTCCGGCAGACGCGGATTATAGTGCGCCTCACCGGGCTGATTGATCAGGCCGCAGTGACCATGATCGGTGTACTCGCAGAAGCACATGTCCGAGATGACGATCATCTCCGGTACGGCGTCTTTGATCGCACGAATCGCTGTCGGGATGATGCCGTTCGGATCATAGTTATCGCTGCCGCAGGCATCTTTGCTTTCGGGGATGCCAAACAGAATCACGGCGGGAATGCCCAAACGATAGGCGCTGCGCGCTTCCTCCGTCACCCGGTCAACCGACCACTGAAACTGCCCCGGCATCGACCGGATCGGTAGCTGCAGGTCGTGCCCGTGCCGGATGAAGAGCGGGTAGATGAAATCGTCCGCGGATAGGCGCGTCTCCTGCACCATACGGCGCAGCGTCGCCGTGCGCCGCAAGCGTCGCGGACGGAGGGTGCTCGCCGACAAAGTGTTGTGTTCAGGTTCCATCAGTTATCCTGTTTCTCTTGACTGAAATGGGCTGCCAGCGCATACAGCAGCCCGGTGAGGCTGTGCTCACCCGGGACGATAACCTGCCGAAAACCCGCGGCGCGAGCTGTGGCGGCGGTTCGCGGGCCAATACACGCGGCGACAACGTCCAACACGGCGTCCATGCTGCCGCCTTCCGCCTGTAGGCGCTCCAGCAAATATGTAACCGTGGACGCGCTGGTGAAGGTAATCGCATCGATGTTCCGCCGCTGCAGCAACTCCCGCAGATCAACGCCGCCGTCGCCGCGCACGGTTTGGTAAGCCTCGACAACGCAAACGGTTGCACCGCGGGCGGTCAACCGCTCCGCCAGCGTCGGCTCAGCCAAAGCCGAGGCGGGCACCAGCACGCGCACTCCCGCTGCCAACGGTAGGTGATCGGCTAAAGCTTCGGCTACGTACACCTCCGGCACAATGACTCCGGTCAGGCCGAGCAATTTGTGGGCGGCGTCCGCGGTCGCCGGGCCAATCGCCGCTGTATGCCACGCCACAGCGGTCAAGCGTAGACCGAGGGCATCCAGTCTTTCGCGCAGAATCAGCACCGTGTTCGCGCTCGTCAGCACCAGCCAGTCAAAGTGTCCGGCGGCGAGATCGCGGAGTGCCGCGTCCAGAGGCAGCCGATCGTCTGGCGGAACGATTCGCAGGCACGGGTAGCTGATCGGAAGCGCGCCGTGGGCACACAGCAGATCATCCAGCGCTTGTGCTTGCGGCAGCGCCCGCGTGTTGACGACGCGTTTGCCCATCAGCGCGCCGCTCATGGCCGTCCTTCAAGCAGTGCGCGCAGCCCCTGATCGAGCGCGGTCTGCGCTAGTGATCGACCGAAGGCCGCTGCGCCCGCTTCATCATCAACGGTGGCGGACGCTTCAACATCCATCTGCTGCGTACCATCGACTGCCGAGACGCGCCCGCGTAAATGGAGTCCAGCGCCCTCACGGTGGGCGTAGGCAGCGACCGGGAGTGAGCACCCTCCACCCAAGCCGGCGAGAAAGGCGCGCTCCGCGGTGACGGCGACGACCGTCGCGTGATGCTGAATCGGAACCAGCGTGTGTACCAGCGCCGCTTCATCCCGGGTTTGCACTGCGATTGCACCCTGACCCGGCGCGGGCAGCATCACGTCGAGATCCAGGATCTGCGCGATCACCGCCTCATGTCCCAACCGATGTATCCCGGCATAAGCCAACACAATGGCATCATATTCGCTGTCCGCGGCGAGTGCTTTGCGCACACGGGTGTCGACGTTGCCCCGAATGTCGACCAGTTTGAGGTCCGGGCGCACGTGTAGGAGCTGAGCGCCGCGGCGATAGCTGCTCGTCCCAACAACCGCGCCCTGCGGCAGCGTCGCCAGTGTGTACCCCCGCCGACTGACCAGCACATCCGCCGGGTTTTCACGCGGCGTCAGCGCTCCGATGACCAGCCCCGGCGGCGGTTCTGTCGGCAGGTCTTTCAGGCTGTGAACCGCACAATCGATGCGGCGGTCGCGCAGCGCCGTCTCCAACTCCGCCGTGAATACTCCCTTGCCGCCGATCAGCGGCAGCGGCGTATCCAACACGCGATCCCCCTGCGTTTTGAAGATCTCGTAGCTCGTATGCAGGCTTGGCTGAGCCGCCTTGAGCAGCGCGATCACATGCCGCGTCTGCCAGAGGGCGAGATCGGAACCACGCGTGCCGAATTTCAGTGCGTCAATCGTATCCATACGTCCTGTTCTAGCGGCATTGACCACCCAGGCGGCGGTCGGCGCCGGGGAACTGTGGTGAGAATCATGCCGAACCTGGGCAGGTGGGCACTATCATACATCCAGAAGCTCCCGATGTGGCGGTTCGAAATTCGCGCGAACGGGCGCAGTCAGTTGGCGGCGCGGGCATCTGTGACCATAATTCACGTGAGTTAGGGATAATGCTTCTCTGACCCCACCTCTGACCCCTCCCCGAATTCAGGGAGGGGAGACACAAAGTGCAGGGTTTGTCTTACCTCTCCCCGCTTGCGTGGGAGAGGGGCGGTGGTGAGGGGTTATGCCCGAATGAGGCTTATCCCTAACAGACGTTAATTACGCGCCATAAATTGCATTTTTGGAAGGATAAACATCGTGGGACATGTCCACCAACTACTGCGCGATCTCGGGCTGCCGGAGGGCGATCGGCATGACCTGCCCATGTCGCCGCACCGCTTTCCGGATGGCGCGCAGTATCGCGTCGAGATTCCCAGCGTCGAAGGCCCGGCAGCGCTGCAGGCGGTATTGGACACCGCGCGCTCGTTCGGGCTGACCATCCACCGCGTGTCGCAAGGCAGCGGCATCATGCTGCTGACGGACGCCGAGATCCGCGACATGGGGCGCTTAGGTCGGGAAGCGGGCATTGAAGTCTGCCTGTTCGTCGGACCGCGCGCGCCGTGGGAAGGCAGCGCGATTCCGCTCACGCCGGACGGCAAAATCTTCGGTTGGCGGCATCTCGGCATGGATCAACTGACCTACGCCTACAACGATGTGGAGCGGGCGTGTGAACTCGGCATTCGCAGCGTGCTCCCCGCCGACGAAGGGCTGATCTGGCTGGTGAATCAGGCGCGCCAACGCGGTCTGCTGCCCAAAAATCTGGTCATGAAAGGCTCGGCGCTGATGGGCGTCGCCAATCCGCTCGGCATAAAGCTGCTCGAAGACGCGGGACTGAACACGATTAACGTCGCATCGGATATTTCGCTGGCGCGGCTGGCAGCGCTGCGGCAAGTGCTCTCCATCCCCATCGACCTCTACATCGAAGGGCCGGACGGTCTCGGCGGGTTTACGCGCTATCACGAGCTGGCGGAGATTGTGCGCGTTGGCGCGCCGATCTACCTCAAGTTCGGGCTGCGCAACGCGCCCAACATCTACCCGAGCGGAATTCACCTCGAAAATGCTGCCATTGCCACCGGTAAGGAGCGCGTGCGCCGTGCCTTCATCGGCATGGAGCACCTGGCGCGGAGTGGCGCACAGTTCACTACCTCGGCGACTGGCGCAGCCGATTTGGGCATTCCGGAGTAGACACAGTCAACCGCCCCTCTCCATTGGGAGAGGGGCATCGAACGCGTTTTGACAAAACGAACCGCTAATCTCCGCGCAGCGTCGCCAGCAGGTCGACGGTTTCGGCGTCGGCGTCGGCACCAGCCAGCTCGACAAAGCGCTCGAAGTCGGCAATCGCCTGCGGATAGAACGCCTCACCCTGCCGATAGTTCATGTAGCCACGGTTGCGGAAATAGATCGGCACCGTCGGATCGAGCTCCAACGCCCAGGTGAAATACTGCGCGGCCTCCGCGTAATCCTCGCTGCTGGAATACGTGAGACCGATGCGATTGTTGAAGAAGGCGCGGTCGACATCGGTGGTCGAGGCATTCAAACCGTCCTCGTATGCACTTCGGGCGGCAGGGAGGGAATTCTCGCGGCGGTACATGTCCCCGAGGTTGCGGTAACTGCGGACATACGCCGGATCGATCGCGATGGCGGCATGCAGCGTGTCGACGGCTCGGGTTAGCTCACCCGACAGATAGTAGGCGACCGCCAGTGAGTTATGGACGATCAGATTATCCGGGTCGACATCCAGTCCGTTTAAGCAGGCGGCGATCATCGCCTCATAGTCTTGGGCATCAAAGGCAGCATCGCTCGCATCGAGGAAGTCTTCGACCGTTTGCGTCTCCGCGGCGATGCGCGCCCGCGCTTCGTCAACGCGCGACGCAACTGACCAGACACGCGCGTACGGCGACCCGCTCAGGTAGGTACTCACCTGCTGCCCATCTGGACTGACCGCCGCGAACAGCGACACGTTAGAAGCAACCACACTCGACCGATCGTCAATGCGGGTCAACAGGCGTCCCGTTTCCGCATCCCAGACCGTGAATGTCCCACCCTCGGTCGTCGTGAAGATGAGGGTTTCGTCCGCCGACCACGCCGCCTCGATCACCTCAAGAGTGTGGGGCAGCGTCATGAGCAGCGCCCCATCGTCAACCGCGCGCACCCGCACCAGCGAACTGCCGACAACGAGCATCCGCGACTGGTCGGCGTTGAGCAGCACGTCTCTGATCCGCCCACCATGCTCATTGACGGCGATGACCTCCCCCGTCGCCGCATCCAGCAGGGGCGTCCGCTCCGAACGCGTCTCAATCAGCAGGTGGTCGTCGACCCAGCGCGGGTTGATAAACGTAGACAATGCACCGTCTAGCGTGGTCGTCCACAGCGCCGCGCCCGTCGCCACATCCCAAGCAGTGACCGTCAAGGCCTCGAAACTCGTCGCCGTCACCACCTGCGATCCATCCGCATTCCAGATCACCGCCGTCACCGCATCCGACTGCGTGATGCGCGCGCGTTCAACGCCATTCTTGTCCAGCGCCACCACTTCCGAGCGGCAGTCACCCGTGCGGCACTCCGCGTTCCGATAGATGAGCACGAGTCCGGCCGTGCGCCACAGGGGCGAAGTGAATTCCATACCGGCTGATGGCGGGAAACTGGCGCTGACCGAACCGGTCGCGCTGTCTAGCAGCGTCGGGGTGCCGTCCGGCGCCACGGTGAACAGCAGCGCGCCATCCGGCGACCAGCTCACCTCGGGGATGGTGGTGAAAAACTGTGACGCGCGCTCCGCCGTCCAGAGTTCGGACGCGGTGTTCAAATCAATCATGCGCACGGTGCTGCCCGCGACATCCCAGGCCGCTAACCGCGTGCCATCCGGGCTGAACGCCCACGTCTGCGCGGGATCGAGGCTGGCCAACTGCTGACCCGTCGCCGCATCCCAGATGCGCAGCGCCTGCCGCAGATCGCCCGCGACGATGAAACGATCATCGGGGCTCCAGCGGACGAGCCCCGCGCCGGTGCCGAGCGTAAACAGCACCTTCCCGGTCGCCGTATCGATGATCGGCACAGCGGAACTGCGCGCATCGCCGAACAGCGCCGCCTGACTGCCGTCGCTGTTCCAACTGACGCCTAACCCCGCGACTTCGGCTAACTGAACGCCCGCGCGGTTGTACAGCGCCGCCGAAAGCGGCTGTTCACCAAGTGGATAGCGCGCTACCAGGGCGTATGTCTGACTATCGGGACTCCAGCGCTGACTAAACACCCCGCTCGGCAGATAATGCACGACCGCATCCCCGCCAACGTCAATCGACGCCATCAGGTCGAGCAGCGTGGATTCCCAAGCCGCGTAATCGGCTTCAGAAGCAGCGCTGAACGCCAGCACCAGCGTGCCGCCCACCCCGAGATCCAGCGCATAGAACGCGCCCGCGCTGCGCTCGTCCGCAGCGAAAAAAGTCACCGCGGGGTATTCGCCCACGGTTGTCGGCTCCAGCGCCACACTGAGATCAGCGAGCTGCTCGCCAAACATCCTTTGCAAGACATCGACGGGCGCCGTGCCGGGCTGCCCGAGGTCGAACACATCCACGAGATACGGCCAACGCAGCGCCAAAAAGCCGATTTCACCCGCTGGCAGCGGATCGTTCGTGCTCTGCTGTCGCCCGTTATTTATGATCACCCGGAGCGCGCGTTGTGAACTTGCCACACTAAAGAAGCCCGCGCCGCTGGCGTCAGCCTCTGTGTCGACGACCCAACCAGTGGGCAGCGCGAAGCTTAACAGACCATCATAAGTGGTGAAGCGGACAGTCTCGGTCTGGGCTGCGATTGGCAGGCTAATGAGTGAAAAAAGAAGGAGAAAGACAAGCGAAATCCACAGAGCTCTCGGTCGCATCAGGTTGTCAGTCCCATGAAGTTGTAAGCCGCACAATATTTAGGATTCAGGCTATCACGACTGGCAAAATGCGGCAAGTGACTCGGAGCGGCAGAGCGAACGTTAGGCAACGTTCGTCTACCTTAACCATCGCCCACCCGGCCAGTCTTGCCACGTACGAGCAGAAACTGGTTATACTCAGGCAAATCAGCCGCGTTTCAGCGGTTTGCTGACCCACCCACCGAACAGGAAAGCGCTCGTGAAAGCTGTTCTGCTTATGTTCGATTCGCTCAATCGCCGGATGCTGCCCCCCTACGGCGGCGATTGGGTCCACGCCCCCAACTTTCAACGCCTTGCGCGCCGCACCGTGACCTTCGACAACTGCTACATCGGCAGCATGCCGTGTATGCCCGCGCGGCGCGAATTCCACACCGGGCGCTACAACTTCCTGCACCGCAGTTGGGGGCCGCTCGAACCGTTCGACGATTCTATGCCCGATCTGCTGAGCGCCAATGGCGTCTACACCCACCTCGTCACTGACCACACGCATTACTTCGAAGATGGCGGCGCGACGTATCACACGCGCTATAACTCGTGGGAATTCAACCGCGGGCAGGAAGGCGACAACTGGAAAGGCTTCGTCAACCCGCCGTTCGCCATTCCGCCCGTAACACGCCGGATGGAGCGTAATCAGAACAACCGCATGTGGACGCAGGAGTTCATCAACCGCCAGTATATGCCCACGCCGGAGACGCAGCCGCAGGCGCTGACCTTCACTCAGGGCATTGAGTTCATCCGCAACAATCAGCACGAGGATCAGTGGTTTCTGCACATCGAGACGTTTGACCCGCACGAACCATTCTTCACGCATCAGGCGTACAAAGACCTGTACCCCGACGAGTATGACGGCCCGCTGCTGGACTGGATTTCCTATGGGCGCGTCACCGAAGACGTCACGACGGTGCACCACCTGCGCAATGAGTACGCGGCGCTGGTCAGCTACTGCGACGATCAACTGGGGCGGCTGCTGGATGTGCTGGATGAGCTGGACTTGTGGCGCGATACCCTGCTCATCGTGTGCACCGATCACGGTCTGCTGCTGGGCGAACACGACTGGTGGGGCAAAAACGTCGCGCCGTGGTACAACGAGAACGCGCACACGCCGCTGTTCATCTGGGATCCGCGCTGCGCCAAAGCCGACGAGCGGCGGAACAGCCTTGTGCAGTTGATTGATCTGCCCGCCACGCTGCTGGACTTTTTCGGCGTGCCGCTGCCCGCGGATATGGAAGGTCGCCCGCTGCGCGCTACCCTCGCCGCTGATGACCCCGTGCGGGAAGCTGCCCTTTTCGGCGCGTTCGGCGGTCACATCAACGTGACCGACGGGCGTTACGTGTATATGCGCGCACCTGCGCCGGGCAATCAACCGCTCTACGAATATACGCTCATGCCCACGCATATCCGCACGCGCTTCTCACCGACTGAACTGCAACACGCCGCGCTCGCGCCGCCGTTCGCCTTCACCAAGGGCTGCCCGGTGCTGCGCCTGCCCGGTCGACCGTGGGGCGAACCGACCGAACTCGCGACCATGTTGTTCGATGTGCAGGCCGATCCCGGACAACTCCAGCGGCTGCAGGACGCGGAGGTCGAGGGGCGGATGATCGACTATCTGATCGACCTGCTGCGGCGCAACGACGCGCCCGCTGAACAATATGCCCGGTTAGGACTCACGGATCAGGGAGGCTGAGCTATCAGCACACAACCGCACGCTTTCCATGTGATGACCAAGCCGCGCGGCGCCGTCTGCAATCTCGACTGCACCTACTGCTACTATCTGGCGAAAGAGCGGCTGTACCCCGACAGCGATCACCGCATGGCGGACACGCTGTTAGCGGAATACACCCGCCAGTTCATTGAGGCGCAGACGGCGCGTGAAATCACGTTCACGTGGCAGGGCGGCGAACCCACACTGATGGGGTTGGACTTCTTCCGGCAGGCGATCAGTTACCAGCAGCAGTACCGCAAGCCAGGCACACGGATCCAGAATGCGCTGCAAACCAACGGCGTGCTGCTCGACGACGAGTGGTGCGCGTTCTTCCAAGCGCACGACTTCCTGATCGGCATTAGTCTCGACGGGCCGCGCGCGCTCCACGATCACTACCGCGTCGACAAAGGCGGTCAGCCCACCTTTGACCGGGTGCTGCGCGGCGTGCGCCTGCTCCAGCAGCACGGCGTTGAGTTCAATGTGCTGACCACCGTGCACGCCGCCAACGAGAATCACGGGCTGGAAGTCTATCGTTTCTTGCGCGACGAGGTTGGTATCCGCTATATTCAGTTTATACCGATCGTCGAACACCTCGAATTGCAGGAGGCCAACCCCGTAACAGCGCGTTCCGTCAGCGGAGCGGGTTACGGTCGCTTTCTCATCGACGTGTTCGAAGAGTGGGTCCGCCACGATGTCGGTCAGGTATATGTGCAGATGTTCGACGTGGCGTTGGCGGCGTGGGTCGGCGATGCGCCCGGGCTGTGCGTATTTGAAGAGACGTGCGGCGCCGCGCTGGCCATGGAGCACACCGGCGACGTGTATTCGTGCGATCACTTCGTCGAACCACGGCATTTCGTCGGCAACATCGTCGATGTACCGCTGAACGCGATCGTAGTGAGCGATCAACAGCGCGCGTTCGGCGTGGCCAAACGAGACAGCCTGCCCCGCTACTGCCGGGAGTGCTCGGTGCGCTTTGTGTGTCACGGCGGCTGCCCCAAAGACCGCTTCAGCGTAACGCCAGACGGTGAAGCGGGTTTGAACTATTTATGTGCAGGCTATCAAGCCTTCTTCGAACACATCCGCCCCGCAATGGAATACATGGCGGCGGAACTCACCCGGCAGCGACCACCCGCCAGCATCATGGTCACGATGGCGCGCCGGGATGCCGAACTTCGCGAACGCTTAGCGCACACGGGACGCAACGATCCCTGTCCGTGTGGCAGCGGTCTAAAATTCAAGAAGTGTCACGGGAGGCGAGTCATGTAACGATTAACCCAAACCGCGTCAATCCATAATCTTTAGTTAAAAGAACGTTAGATGACACGTAACCAAACGTCGTTTACACTCACCAGGTACACTGACCAACGGCTGCACAGCGTGTCGGTTATTTCACAAAGGAGCTAGAGAGATGAAGAAATTCCTTGTATTGCTGGCAATTCTGAGCCTGCTCGTCGTGAGCACCAGCTTCGTGATGGCGCAGGACAGCGTCGCCCTGACGATCCGCTGCAAAGCCAACACCAACGGTGGTGAAGGCTGGCGCTGCGACAATTTTGCGCAGGTCGAAGAACAGGTCGAAGCCGCCCTCGGCATTCAGCTTGACCTGACGCTCATTCAGGACGACAAAGACTGGGGCGAATACAAGAACGAATTCGTGCTCGCCTCGGAAGCCGGCGAAGCGCCCGATATTATCCTGTCCGGTCACGAAGACATTGGCGCATGGGCGCCGGCGGGCTATATCATGCCGCTCGACGAATTGATCGCCGCACACCCTGAATTCGCGGATGTCGTTCCGACCCTGTGGGATTCGCAGATGTGGGACGGCCAGACGTGGGGCGTGCCGCAGGACGCGGAAGCCCGCCCGATTTTCTATTCCAAACTGCTGCTCGCCGACCTCGGTTGGTCGCAGGAAGAAATTGACTCGCTGCCTCAGCGCGTCCTTGATGGCGAATTCACGATGGCGGATCTCGTCGCCACGGCGCAGCAGGCGGTGGAAGAAGGCGTGGTCGAAGAAGGTCACGGTCTCTATCACCGTACTGGCAACGGCCCGGACTGGTTGATTTGGTACTACGGCGAAGGCGGGCAGGTGCTCGACGACGAAGGCAAGCTGGTCTTTGATACTGCTGCGGCGCAGTCGGCGCTCGAACTCATCGCCAGCTTCAGCGACAGCGGCATCACCCGCCCCGACATGATCGGCCTCGATGGTAACATCATGCACGGCGATGTGGCGACCGCGGAAAGCGTCCTGTTCTATCAGGGTGGCACGTGGAACTGGGCGAACTGGGCGCGCAACTTCGTGGCGGATCGCGGTGGCAATGACTATCTGCTCGAAAACATGAGCCTGATGCTGTTCCCGGCGCTGAACGACGAAGTCGGCCCGCTCACGCTGACGCACCCGCTCTCCTATATGATCAGCAGCAGCAGCGAACACCCGGATGTCGCGATGGCCTTGATCGCTGCCGTCACTACGCCGGAAGCGAACAACCGTCACGCGATCGACAGCTTCCACCTCGGCATCCTCAACACCCAGCTTGAATCGGATGATTATGTGAACAACCCGGCGATCAGCCAGGCCCACTACATGCTCGATCACACCACCGCCATTCCGAATGACCCCGGTTGGACGGCGTGGTCGAACGCGTGGTGGACGGCCATTCAGGCGGCTGCCGCGGACACGCCGGCGGCTGACGCCGTGCAGTTGGCTGTCGATCAACTGACCAGCGAACTGGGCGACCAGATCACCATCCGCTAAATGCAGTCTTTGCATCATTTTGGCTGGGGGCGGCTCGTCCGTCCCCAGTCTCCCCTGTGCCTGTGTGTTCACATCGTGTGGAAGCTCTATGACTGAACGTATTTCTGAGTTCAATACCCCTTCCTCAGTCCCAGCCCGCAGCCGCACCCGCGCGCTTCAAGCCAATCTGATCGCTTATGGGTTCATGACGCCGGCGATCATCTTAGCGGTGCTGTTCTTCATCATCCCGGCGATTCTGGTGGTGTATCTCAGCCTGACCGATCTCTCGACGGCTAACTTCACGTCGGACATCAGTCAGATGAACTTCATCGGGCTGCAAAACTATGCGACGCTCCTCAATGATGCTTTTGCCAAAAAGATTCTGTTCAATACAGTCTTTTATGTGGTTGTGACGCTGTCACTCTTCAATATTGGCGCTGCTTTACTGGTCGCCCTGCTCACCGTGCATGTCAACCGCCGCGCCGGGTTCTTCTACCGCGCGTTGTGGCTGCTTCCGCGCATCACCTCGGGGTCGGTGTATGTGTTGATGTGGCGGCGCATCATTGCGGAACCGCCGTACGGCATTCTGAATCAGGTGAATATTCTGTTGGGACAGCCGACCGTCGTCTATGCGGCGGAAGACCCGTGGACGTTCGTCATCCTCGTCAACGGCTTTATCGGCCTGTCCTTCGGCATGATCATCTTCACATCGGCCATTGAAGCTATCCCGAAAGACCTGCTCAACGCCTCATTGGTCGACGGCTCAACGCTGGTGCAGCGTGTTCGTTATGTGATTCTACCAATGCTGCGCTGGCCGCTGCTGTTCGTCGTGACGTATCAAACGCTCTCCCTGCTCACGTCGTTTGAGCAAATTCTGCTGCTCACCAATGGCGGGCCGGGCATCTACGAAACGGAAGTGTGGGCGCTCACCGCGTATCACCGTGCCCTGTCGAACTACTTTGGGAACGCGCAGTGGGGTTATGGCTCGGCGTTCGCCGTCGTCCTCGTGGCGATTGGTGTGGTGCTGGCCATCATTTACATGCGCGTGTTCCGCTTCCGCGAATTGGTGAGCGAACCCAAGATTGAGGTGCTCTGATGACTGCTGCGACGCTAAACCCTTTGACGCCATCACCAGTCGCGCCGCCGTCGTTCACAGGCGCGCTGCTGGGCGGTTTTGGGCGCGGACTGCGCTTCGCCGTCATCACGACGCTGGTGCTGCTGGTCGCGGTCGCCTTCCTGACGTGGTTCTTCCGTCCTGCGCTGCAAGGTGGCGACGTGGAAGAAAACTTCACTCAAACCCTGGCGACTCTACTCATCGGCCTGCTGCCGACGGCCGCCTGTATCGCCGGGGGTGCGGGTGCGCGCCGGTCGCGACAGCACTTCGTCGCCGCGCTCATCGCCGCGTGGCTGATCGCCGGAATCGCCTATGGCTTGCTCATCGGCTATCAGGCGGCCACTGGGTCGGGCATCTTCCGGCAGGCGCCGACGCTCGGCTTCACCATGCATCAAACCGAGGCCGGCATTGAAGTCGTTGACCTGATTCCCGGCGGCCCTGCGGAGGCGGCGGGTCTCCTCCCCGGCGACGTCATCACCGCGCTGCGCCGTGATCCCGTCACTGCGGATCAATTGCAAACGCTCATCGCGCAGGCGCAAATCGACGATACGCTGCGCTTACGCCTCATCCGCGCGGGGGAAGAACTACAAATCCCTGTCAGCGTCACGCTCATCAGCCAAACCGACACCACCGGGCTGGTGCGCGGGCTGCTCATCGCGCTGGCGCTGGCGACCGCGGCCCTGGTCATCCCCTCCGGTTGGACGCCGCATCTGGTACTCGCCAGCATGCTCGTGCCGCTGTTCGTCGGCTACCTGTGGCTGATCATTGCGACCTTCTCGGTGCGCACGGAGGGGCTCGTCCCGGTCGATGCGAACGGCAATTTTGGCGGATGGACGCTCGCTAACTGGAACTTCCTGCAAGGCGCGATCATCGGCGGCCCAACGGCGAACATTTACGCCGTCACGCTCAACTCGTTGATTGTCGCGGTGGTCATGACGCTGGTGTCGCTGCTCGTGTGCTCCATGACCGGGTACGCGCTCGCCCGCATGAACTTCCCCGGTCGGCAAACATTCCTGTCCATGACGCTGATCCTGCATGGGTTCCCGGCGGTCACCCTGCTGATCCCGATCTTCCTTGTGCTGATCAACCTCAGCCGCCTGCCCGTCATCGGCGATCTGGTCGGCTATAACACCGTAGGCGGCATCGCGCTGGTCATGATTGCGTTTGAGCTGCCGCTCGGCGTGTGGCTGATGAAAGGCTTCTTCGACAACATTTCGTGGGATATGGAGCGTTCGGCGCTCATCGACGGCGCGTCCCGCTGGCGCACCTTCTACGAGATCATCCTGCCGCAGATTCGCCCCGGCTTGCTGGCGCTCGGCATCTTCTCGTTCATCAACGGCTGGAACGCCTACCTGATCCCCGCGACCTACAGCGTCGGTACGGGGATGGCGACGCTGCCCGTCTACATCCGCCAGTTGACCGGCGAAGTCGCTGCGATCAACTGGAATCAGGTGGCGGCGGTCGGCCTGTTCCAACTCCTGCCGATCTTCATCTTCTTCGTCTTCGCGCAAGAATACCTGCTGAATATCTACGCCGGTGGAACCAAGGGAAGTTCATAGATGGAAGTCAAAATTGATCATTTAAGCAAATCCTTTGGCGAAGTGGCCGCCGTCAACGACCTGAACCTGCACATCCGCGATGGCGAATTCGTCGCCTTCCTCGGCCCATCGGGCTGCGGCAAGACGACGACCCTGCTCATGCTGGCGGGCATCTACAAGCCGAGCGGCGGCGTGATCCGCTTTGGCGAGCGGGTGGTCAACCAAGTGCCGCCGCGCGAACGCAATATCGGCATGGTATTCCAGAGCTACGCGCTCTACCCACACATGACCGTGTTCGCCAACATCGCCTATCCGCTCAAACTCAAGAAAGTTGCCCGGCGCGATCAGGAAGCGCGTGTGCGCCGCATCGCCGAAGTGATGGGGATCGGCGAACTGCTGGATCGCCGCCCCGGTCAGCTTTCCGGCGGGCAGCAGCAGCGTGTCGCCCTGGGGCGGGCGCTCGTCAAAGAGCCGGATATTCTGCTGTTTGACGAACCACTCTCCAACCTCGACGCCCGCCTGCGCCTGACGATGCGCGGCGAGATCAAGCACCTGCAAAAGCGGCTCGGCATCACCTCGGTGTTCGTCACCCACGACCAGACTGAAGCCATGACCATGGCCGACCGCATCGCTGTGATGAGCCGCGGCAAGCTGCAAGCCTTCGACACACCGGAAGACCTGTACGACCGCCCGAAGACTCTGTTCATCGCCGGGTTCATCGGCAACCCGCCCATGAACATCTTCGATGTGGAAGTCACCGCCAGCGGCGAGCAGTTTATGGCGCAAAATGAGCAGCTCAAGCTGACCATCCCCGCCACGCGCGGGACAGCCGCAGCGCGCACCCGAAAAGTGAAGCTCGGCATCCGCGCCGAAGACATTGATCTCGTCGAAGGGTCGGCGGAACCGGGTGATGTGCAGGGCGAGGTCTATATCGTCGAACCGCTCGGGCGCGATGATATGCTGGATGTCGTCATCGGCGAAACGCACCTGTATGTGCTGGCGGCGCCGGAAAAGCGCATTCGCCCCGGCGATCAGGTGAGTCTGCGCTTCGATACGGCCAACGTGCAGTTCTTCGACCCGCAAACGGAGCAGTCGCTGCTATGGCAGTAAACTACGCCACTCCCGAAGCCCACTTCGCGACGCTCGACCGCGCGATCCCGGAGCAGGCCGATTACGATCTCGCCGTCCGCCACGCGCCCCACCTGCGCTTTGATGCGCGTGAACCATTCCTGCCGCTCGCCGTCGGCTACACAGTCATCCGCGCGAGTGGCAAATCGCCGTCGTTTCCGCGGGACGTTATTCTGCCGCCGAACGCGCTGTGCGCCATCGAATACGCGATCTGGTGGGACTGGGAGATTCAGCATCTCTACGAACTGGAACACATCTGGGTTTACCTCGACGCGTCGGAAAACGTGATCGCCGCCGAAGCGAGCTGGCATGGTGACTGGCATCCGATGGTCGCTGCAAACGGCGGCGTGCCGCTCGACGACGGGCACGTCACGCTGTACTCCGAACCGGGCAAGCATGCGTTCGCTCCGGTCGTCGAGTGGCTGCACGAACGTCAGGCGACGACGAATCGGTCGTGTGGTCCGCGTAGCGGGAACATGGGCGTGCTCGTTACGCCGCTGTTCGCGGGTCTCATCCACGACCGCCTGCCCGTGAACAACAATCTCGTGCATGCGTATCTCGAACGTCTGGCCTTCACGCCGAGCTACGACTTCTCACAGACATTTTATCTCGCCAGTGCGGTATTCGTGCCGTGGAGCACGCTGTTCGCGTGGATTCCTGAGCGCATCCACTGGTGGACGGAACATCTACGGGCGACCCTGCCGCCCAATCAACGGCGGCCGCTGCGCATCGCCCATCGCGGCGCATCAGCTTACGCGCAGGAAGGCTCGACCGCGTCCGTCGAGAAAGCGTCAGAACTCGGCGCCGATATGGTCGAAGTTGACATCCGCGTGACCGCCGATAATGTACCCGTCATCGCGCACGACGCCGATCTGATGCGCGTGTTCGGCGTGCCCGGCCTCATCAGCGATTTGACGATGGGGGAACTGCGCGCCGCCACGCCACCCAATCGCCAGCCGGTGCTCACGTTCGAAGAAATGGCCAAGCTCTGCTCTGAACTCCAGCTTGGGCTGTACCTCGATATTAAAGAGATCACGCCGGGGGCGATGGTGACCGTGCTCACGGTGCTGCGCGAGACCGGGATGCTGCGCTACGCGATTTTCGGCTCATTCCGCCCGGATCTCGTCGCCGAAATCAAGGCAAATGCGCCCGAAGCAATCACATCGATCCTGTTCTCGTCGGCTAACGTCGACCCTGTGCTGCTGGCGCGTTCGGTCAAAGCGGATTACGTGCATCCGTGCTGGGAGCGCTTCGAATCGCCATCGACGCTGCTCACCGAAGCGTGGATCAACCGCGTGCGCGTGGAGGAATTGGGCATCGTGTGCTGGCATGAAGAACGCCCCCACGAGATCGCTGCACTGACCGCGCTCGGCGTGGAGGGCATCTGCTCCGATCAGCCGGAACTACTCGTCATCCCCCGCCAATAACCCCACAAGTCAGCTCGTGGCAGATCGACAACACCTTAGCGGTGTGCGATCTGCCACAATCAGAGTCCGCTCGGCCACTCCAGTTTCACCAATGCCGAAAAACGCGCCTGAGGGATACAATCATAGAGATGGACTGTGATTGACGGAGCCTGCCTCATGCCCAACAACCCGATCAGCTCTGACGCGCCAACCCCGGAAGTCGGCCAACGCATTCGCCTGCTGCGTGAAGCCCGCGATCTCTCGCTGCGCGCCCTGGCGGAACGCTGCGGCTTGTCGGTGAATGCGATCAGCCGGATTGAACGGGGCGAAAACTCGCCGACGGTGTCCTCGCTGCATCTGCTCGCTACCGCGCTGAACGTCCCGATCACCGAGTTCTTCCACACGAACATTCAGCGCAGCATCGTCTATGTCAGGCACGACGAGCGGACGCGCTCCCAGCAGAGCGGCATGGAGATCGAAAGCCTCGGCATCGGCTTGCACAACCAGCAGATCGAACCGTTTCTCGTCACGCTGCAGCCGCATGCCCAAACGGAAAACCCGCTGATCACGCACAGCGGGCAGGAATTCGTGTATTGTGTCGAGGGGCAAATCGAATATCAGGTGGGCAGCGAGGTCTTCACACTCTCCGCGGGTGACAGCCTGTTGTTTGAGGCAACACAGGCGCATCGCTTCTGTAACCGATCAGCGCACCCCGCCGTGATCCTCATGATTTTCCAGACTCACGAGGGCAAAACCGGCTTCAGCCAGAGTCACCTCAGCCCGGGTGCGAGTTAAGCTGCCGGCTGCGCCAACCCGGTTTCCAAATAGTTGGTCAACTGCGATGACGACAAACCGCCCGTGTGCGTCGCGTAGATCTCGCCGTCGCGCCCGATAAACAGACTGGTGGGATACCCGGTCATGCCGAAGGCCGTCTGCAAACGCCGATCTGTATCCAGCACCACCGGAAAGCTCAGCCCGAGGGTCATGGCGAATGGCGCGATTTCGGCGGACGTTTCGCCATTGTTGATCGCCATCACCATCACGCCTTGCTCACTGTAGCGCTCATATGCCCGTTCGATGGCGGGCATCTCGGCGCGGCACGGCGGACACCACGTCGCCCAGAAATTCAGCATGACGACCTGCCCGCGGTAATCGCTCAAGCGCACCGTCTCTCCTGTGAGCGTGGTTGCAGTGAAGTCGGGCGCGCTGCCTACGCGTCCGGTCGCCGTGTTCATCGACGCGCTGACGGCCATCCACCCGATGATCAGGATGCCCACGCCGAGGATGATCAGGATCAGCGGGCTGTTGCCCGATTCCGCACGCTGCGTTTTGCGCTTTTTGGCGACTGCGCTCATAGGATTCCCTTCGTCAAACGCGCTGCAACATCCGGCTGCGCGCTAGCTAGCTCAATGCCTACCACTGTAGCGAACAATTCGCATCCCCGTTAGCACAATTCGCTTATGCAGACACATAAGCCGAGCTAATGGCCTAGCGATCGGTTTGGTGCGGGCAGATTTGGCGCGCTGAGAGCGTCTATACAGCGCGTACATAGAGGAGAACACGGATGCACACACCGAACGATCGCCGCTACAGCGGCGACATTGAACGCTTACGGTCGCCGCAGCGCATGGCGCTGATGGAAGTCGAACGCGTAGTTGAGTTAGCGCTGGAGGGCGTAACCCCACAGTCGGCGCTGGATGTCGGCACGGGCAGCGGCCTGTTTGCCGAGCAGTTCGCGGCGCGGGGTTTGACCGTCGCGGGCGTCGATCTGCGCGAGGATATGCTTGAAGCGGCGCGCCAGTATGTGCCCACCGGCGACTTTCGGCAGGGACGCATGGAAGCTGTGCCCTTCGACGATGCGGCCTTTGACCTCGTATTTTTGGGGCATGTGCTGCACGAAGCTGACGACCTCGTCGGGGCACTGCGCGAAGCCCGCCGAACAGCTCGGCAGCGCGTGGTCGTGCTGGAATGGCCGCACCGCGTGCAGGACTACGGCCCGCCGCTCGATCACCGTTTGACACCCGAACAGGTCGCCGCGGCAGCACTCGAGGCCGGGCTGCCCCAGTTTGAGCAGATCAATTTGACGCATCTGGTGTTGTACCGCTTGGATGTGGGCTAACCGGTGGCAGATCGGGGCGCAGACTGGTGCGCCCCGATCAAGGTAGTGTTAGCGCAGCGCCGCCGCGACGCGCAGCAGCTTTTCCCGCGCCGCCGCCGCAATCGGCTCCAGCGCCGGGTTATTGACGAAATCCATCATATTCTTGGGGTCGATGATCGCGACTTCGACCTCACCCTCAGCCGCTTGGGCGACGGTCACGTTGCACGGCAGCAGCAGCCCCATATCTGGCGCGAGGGTCAGCGCCTGATGCGCGAGCTGTGGATTGCACGCGCCCAGAATGCGATACGGGCGAAAATCGACATCCAGCTTCTTCTTCATCGTGTCCTTGACGTCGATTTCGGTCAACACGCCGAACCCTTCCGCCTTTAAAGCATCGATGACGCGCTGGCGGGCCGTCTCAAAATCAGCCCGCAGGGAAACTTTGATGCCTAGGCTTTCTGTCGTTTGGGTCATCGTTCATCGCTCCTAGTTTCGTTCAACGGGCAAACCGCTGCCCGCCCACGAGTACATCCCGCCCAGGATATTATAGACGGTTTCAAAGCCTTTTTGCCCCAACAGCGCGGCGGCCGATTGGCTGCGGGAGCCGGAAGCGCAAATCACGGCAACGGGCTGATGTGGATCGAGTTCGCTGACGCGGCGCCCCAGTTCACCGAGCGAAATCAGCTTGGCGCCGGGCACGTGCCCCGACGCATATTCCCACGCTTCCCGCACGTCCACGACCAACGGACGTTCGCTGTCCCGCGTCAACAGGTCGCGCAGTTCGGCAGGTTCAATGTCGCGCACATCGCCCGCGGTGACGGGTAAGCCGAGCGCTTCCCATGTGGCGAGGCTGTCCGCGAGATAGCCGACAACATTCTCAAAACCGACGCGGGCGAGGCTGTACACCAACCGTTCATAGTCCGCGGGATCACTGAGCTGGATCACGATCAACGCATCAGGATGCAGCACATGCCCCACGCGGTTGCTCAACTGCTCGTCGAAGGGCAGATGCGTCGCGCCGGGGATATGTGCCTGCTTGTATTCGGCTTTCGTGCGCGTATCAAGCAGGGCAGCCCCGCGCTGAAACTCATTGATCGCCTGCTGCGTCGACAGCGGACGCGGCTTGACCTCCCCGAGCGGACGCGGCCCGCGGCGGTTGATCGCCTTGATGCGCTTGTGATTACCGGGCTGTTCCGGCAAGCCGCTCACCGCAAAGTCGATATACTCATCGCGGGTGCGCGGCTGCAGCGCGGGATTCGAACCGCGCTCAAAGCCGAGCGTGGTCATGCGCACGGAGCCAATCGACTTGCCGCACAGCGACCCCGCGCCGTGTCCCGGCAGAATCAGTGTGCCGTCCGGCAGCGTGAGATATTCGTTGTTGAGCGTATCATGCATGTGCCCCGCGAGATCGCGCGCGGCTTCGATGCCAACCAGATCGGGGCGTCCGGCGTCGCCGACGAACAGCGTATCTCCGGTCAGCGCCATCCACGCCGTTTCGGCGCGCGTTTTGTCGGCCACGAGCACGGTGATGCTTTCCGGGGTGTGCCCCGGCGTGTGGCGAATGCGCAGGTCGAGGTTCCCGAGTGTCAGCGTGTCGCCGCCCCGCAGCAGCTTGACTTCAAAATCGGCATCCGCCGCTTCGTGCACGTAGATATCCGCGCCCGTGCGTTCAGCCAGATCGGTATTGCCGGAGACATGATCAGCGTGCAGGTGTGTTTCGATGATGTGGGTGATCTTCAGTCCGCGTTCGGCGGCGGTGTCGATATATTTCTGTACGTCACGATCCGGATCGATCACAGCGGCTACGCCGTAGCTTTCACAGCCGACCAGATAGGAGAGGCAGCCGATACCGTCGATAAAGAACTGTTGGAGATACATCCCGATTCATCCTCACTGACTACGCGCTTCGGTTACGGTGTCACTATAGCAGACGTCCCTGCTCACGAGCACTCCCCGACTCCTTATGCATGACATTAGTGACAAGTTATGGCATACGCCGGGTGGACGGTGGTTGCGCGTCCAGTGAGCAGCACTCTATCCGCGCTATACTGAAATGCAAATGGGAGCCCGCAGCCAAAAGGAGTCTGCTCATGAAACGCCTCGTCCTCGCGCTCGTCCTCAGCCTTGTCACAACCTTCGGCGTCCTCGCGCAAAAGGAGACGCCCACCCCCACCCCGGACGATGAAGACGGGCTGCCGCTCCTGCATCGCACCGAACTGCCAGAGAACTATGACACCAACTGGGAACGCGTCGTTGCAGAACTCCAGATTCTGGAGATGATCCCCGAAGACGGCGAGCTCCTGTTTCTCGAAGATATGGCGCTCGAACCCCTGGGCGGTGGTGGCAGCGCCGACGCTAACTACCGCAATTACATCATGGGCGCGCTGATCAGCGTGCGCGAAGATGGCGGCGACTCGGCGGGCGTGTGTACGTTCATCACGCGCGGAGAGATGAATCGTCAGGGGCAAATTCTGCGCGCGACGGGTGTGGTCATCACTTCCGACGATGAAGTCTACGCCATCGAACAGACAGGCCCGAACCGCCAGCCCCGCATGACCAGTATCGATACTGACGGCGATCCAACCTTCTACAATCCCATCTACATCGTCGTGTTGGTGAAAGATTCCACGGTCAGCGTGTGGGCGGATGGCATCCCGATGATCGAGGAATGGGAACTGGAAAACGAACTGCCCGACGGAGAATTTGAGGATCCGGTCACGACGCTGGTCAACCCGGAATTTGGCTGCGTCATGACGGAATTGTGGGCGTACGGCTTCTAGTTCGCATTTGTCCGGCGTGGGAGGCACGCAGAAACTCGGTTACACTTGGGCGCTGGGAAAGTCATGCGTTCGCGCATCTGCTTGTTTAACCCGTTGAGGAGTATAAATCGTGTTTGCATCCAGCTTACCGGATAAAACGTTCTTTCAAATTTGCCTGATCGTCGACGACTGCGAGCGCTTCGCCGCAAATTACCGTGAGATTCTCGGCTTTGATGTGCCGCACGACTACCAGATCACCGAGCTGTACGAACACACGCGCGGTACGTACTACGGCCAACCGCTCAACGCCCGCGCCAAAATCATCAGTTGGATGTTGGGCGGCGTCGCCTTTGAACTGCTCGAACCACTGGATGCGCCGAGCGTGTGGATGGATCACCTGAAGAAGCACGGCAGCAGCCTGCATCATGTCGCCTTCAACGTGCCGCGCAGCGCGCCCGCCGCCGCCTATTTCGCCGATCATGGCTACCAGACGACGCAGGCGGGTTTGTTCACTGGGCGCACCGGCATGTATACCTATCTCGATACCGACAAAGACCTCGGCGTGACTATCGAACTGCTGGAACATTATGGGAGTGGCGCGCATCGGGCATCCCCACCCTTCCCCGCCGACCGCGGCCTCGGCACGGATGTCGTCATGCAGGTGGGTCTGGTGGTCAACGACTGTGAGGCGACCGGAAAACGCTACCGCGAAGTGTTCGGCATTGAAGAAGCGTTCCGCACCGAAACGCCCGCCCGCGCCATCACCGAAATGACCTTCTTCGGGCAGCCCAGCGAGGCGACCGCCAAGCTGATCTTCTTCGACTTTGGGCAGGCGCAATTAGAACTGATTCAGCCGGACAGCATTCCGAGCGTGTGGCGCAACTACCTCAATGAGCACGGCGACAGCGCGCATCACATCGCCTTCGTGGTCAAGGATACGCAGCAGGCTGTCGCCCATTTCGCCAAGTTCGGCATCGGCGTGGCACAGCAGGGGTTCTACGGTGACCGCAGCGGCATGTACACCTACATGGACAGTCAGGAAAAGCTCGGTGTGATCTTCGAACTACTGGAAAACTTCCCGCAGCCACGCTGAGCTTCAAGCAACGCATCTTCTTGATTCGGGGTGCACAGCCATGCACCCCGATCCTCCATTTTACGCTGCCTTCCTTTGCGTCTGCCCTCTTGCATGTCGCATTGAGCCGACGATTCTCCCGCAAGTCCTCCATTTATGAAAACGCAAATCTAGCACACTAGATTATTAACTACGAGTATCAATTTTATTTCACTTGTAATTATTCTTGATTTTGCCCTATAATACGGACACAAACCAGTATAACAACTCACGTTTATAGGTAAGGTCAGATTACTATGCCAAAAGCTACCAATCAGTACTATGAGGATGAGAAGGCCAAGTGGGACAGCTTGGTTGATGCGCACTACGCACAGAACCCAGAAAAGCTGCGCCTGCGGCCTGAGCAGGACTTCTACTCGTATGTCCGTACGGATAAGGTTGCCAGCGCATATCCCGGCACAAAAGACTTCTTTGGAGACATTCATGGCAAACGCCTGCTGGAATATGGGTGTGGCTCTGGTATGACGGCCTCGCTGCTCGCCAAAGCGGGCGCGGACGTAACGGCGTTCGATATTTCGGAAAAGAGTGTGGCGACGACGCAGTTACGAGCGCAGTTGAACAATCTGCCGAACCTGCATGCTCAGGTCGGCGTAGGCGAGAAACTTCCCTTCGCTGATGCCAGCTTTGATCTCGCCTTCGGTCGGGCGGTGCTCCACCATCTGGATGTTGATCTCGCCGGACCGGAGCTGCTGCGCGTGCTCAAACCGGGCGGGAAAGCGTTGTTTATCGAACCGCTCGGCATGAACCCGGTGCTGACGTATGTGCGCAATCATGTGCCCTACCCCGACAAGAACCCGGTTGGCGATGATCGACCGCTGACTTACGCGGAGATCAATAAATGGGGGCGCGGCTACAGCGACTTCCATTACCACGAAGTCCATTTCTTTGGCATGATCGTGCGGGCATTTCCTTATCGCTGGCATGTCCGCCTGCCAGTCTTGCACAAAGTTGATCGCGTAGTGCTGCGCTATGCCCCGCCGCTGCGGCGCTTCTGCCGTTACGTGTTAATCATGCTGGTTAAGTAGCACAGGTCGGCGCGAGGACAAACAAGGCCCGTCAAAACGACGGGCCTTGTTGCGTGCGCAGATGATCAAGTAGTTGGCTGGTATTGCCAGGGCGGCAGCAGAAGTTTGGTCGTTCTTACGAGACCGCAAGCAACCTGGCCTTTGAGCTCGTTCGCCACTACATTTCTCGAATCCACACGCGCATCTCGCCGGGCTGCCGATTAGCCCAGAAGCAGTAGGGAATCGCCTTCAGCGTGACGGGCGTCTGCGTAAAATCAAGATCGGCGACGGGCGTGTAGAGTTCGCCGCGCCACTGCGCCGATTGGCTCCGCAGCGCTTCCCCTGTGATCGTGCCTACGCCGCCAAAGAGATCGGCGTCGAACGAATAGTTGAGCGCGCTAGTGCGCGGCAAACTGATGTGCGCCAGCCCGGCATCGTTATCGACTTCTTCCAGACAGTAGACGATCGGCCCGCGCTGCAAGGCGACACAGCCGACATCTTCGCGAATGTTGGGGTGCGCGGCGATGCGCTCAATCGGCATCGCCAGTACCAGCGTCACCTGACCGCCGTCGTGCCATACGCGGTTGAGAACCGCGTAGCCATAATCCAACTCGACCGTGATTGCCGCACCGTTCACCGTGATGGCGTATTCCCGGCACCAGCCCGGAATGCGCAGCGCCAGTTCAAAGCGTGCAGGCTGGGCAAGCTTCAGCGTGAAGTTGATCGCGCCGTCCCACGGGTAGTCGGTGGCCTGCGTGATGTGTACTTCGCTCCCACCAACAGTCACTTGCGCATGATTCGAGTTGTACAAGTGGACGTACAGTCGATTCGGCGTCGTCGCGTAGAAGTAACCGCCAACCGACGCCACCATGCGCACGAGATTCGGCGGGCAGCACGACACATCGAACCAGTCGACGCGGCGGTGATGCGTGGGCGCGGCCAGACTGTCCAACTGCGCGTAGGGCGAAATATGCGGATACGCTTCGAGCGGATTGCATTGAAAGAAGGTCTCACCATCATAGGCCACGCCGCTCAGGATGCAGTTGTAGAGCGCACGTTCGATAGCGTCGATGTAGCGACGGTGCGGGTCGAGGCTGAACATGCGCTGCGACCAGTAGCACAGCGCAATCGCCGAACACGTTTCGCTGTAGGCCGTGTCATTCGGCAGGTCAAAGGGCACGGTGAAACCCTCAATCATATGGATCGAGCCGACTCCGCCCGTCACATACATGTGCCGCCCGGTCAGGTCGTCCCACAGGCGCTGCGCGACGGCAGTCAGTTCCTCATCCCCTGTTTCCAGCGCGAGGTCGGTCGTTCCGGTGAACAGGTAGCAGGCTCGTACCGAGTGCCCGACCATGCCGGTCTGCTCGCGGATCGGCACATGCGCCTGACAGTAGTGATACGACCGCGCCCAGAACGCGCGCGGGTCTTCACCGCGTGCTACCGCTTCCAAATCGTAGTAATGTGGCGCTTGCCCACGCTCGTCGACGAAGTACTGGGCTAGATCCCGATAGCGCGCTTCGTCCGTCGCGTGATACAGCCGCATCAACGCGAGTTCAAGTTCAGGATGACCGGGATAGCCCCGCTTCTGCCCATCTCCACGCCCAAACGTCGATGCGATATGATCGGCGTAGCGGCGCAGAATATCGAGAATCTTGCGTTTCCCAGTTACCTGCGCATAGACGATGGCTGCCTCGATCAGATGGCCGGCGCAGTACAGCTCGTGCTGATCGCGCAGGTTGCGCCAGCGGTTTTCCGGTTCTATGGCGATGAAATGGCTGTTCGCGTAGCCATCGGGCAACTGCATCTGCTCCATCCAGTCGACGATTTCGTCAACCTGCCGCTCAAATTCGGCGTTGGGGTACGTCGCCACGCTGTAGCCAACCGCTTCGATCCACTTAGCCACATCCGAGTCCCAGAAGATGTGCGGCTCGGGTAAGTCCGGGTCGCGCTGCGGATTCCACGCATCAATGCGTCCGGTGAGCTTGCACTGGTGATACACGGCGGGCATGGTATGTTCGCGATTCACCCGCTGGCGATCGCCCCAAAACCCGCTATCGATCTCTACGGCCGTCCACGGGAGCGGTCTGGGTCTATTCTCTGCTGTGCTCATCCAACAAATCCTTTTCGTATGAAGATGCCTTACTGGATCTAAAAACCCATGCGCTCAGTTTGAGCGCATGGGTTTGACAATCGTCAAAAACACGAGCTACGGTGAGATTTCCCGATATTCCACCGTGGTATCGGCGACGCCGTGATAGTCGAGGTGCACCTGCCACTGCGTACGTTGAACGTGATCGCCGACCGCGCCGTGCGTCCACGTCTGCGTGTTGGGCACGAAGGCCGCAAAGCGCGGCGCAACTCCATGCTGATGTTTGGGGCTGTGCACGCCGCCGAAGAACAGGAAGGCCTCGCTGTAGCGGTAGGTGATCGCCTGATCATCGCGGTTGTTCCACACCACGATCAGTGTGGGGTGATGCGCATCCGGCACATGCTGCGCGCCTGCGTCGTACAGCACTTCGCACAATGCGCGGACGTGTTCCGCCTGCATGCCGACGATGTAAGGCGCGATCTCGTCGGGGTTGGCGACGAGCGCGTCGACGATTTCGGCCAATCGATTGCGCACCCCGGTGTGCAAGCGAAACGCCCGCAGCATCTTGAGCACTGTCTCACGCTTGCGGTCGCGCCGCGAGAGCAACCCCTCTTCGTCTCCGTACAGGCGGACAACCAACCGATTGGCAGGCGTGAGCACCATCCCCGTGATCAGCAGCGTTTCGCTGACCGCATCGTAGGTCACTTCCGGAACAATCCCTTTACCGTCAATCTGCCCGGTCACATGCACCGACGCTTTGACGCCGTGCACGTACAAGTGGAGTGATCGTTCGGCGGGGATGAGCGTCGTCTCGCCGACAGCGGGTTCGACGGTCAACGTCAGCGACTGCCCCGTCCACGTCTGGGTGATCGGCGTTTCGCAGTGCCGCCCCTGCTGATATTCGCGTGAGTCGCCGTCGTCTTCGTACAGGCTGAACGCGCCGTCCGCGCCGGCATAGGCGTGCAGATGCAATTCCGACGGGTTGTCGATGCCGCCCCACCCCGTCGGCGCCCCGAGCGGCAGAAGCGCCCCCGCTTTGGCGAACAGCGGAATCTCTTTAAGCAAGCCGTAGAGCGCGACCCAGCGGTCGCCCGCGTAGTATTCCCCGGTCAGCGCGTTGTACCAGTCACCCTCCGGCAGCCACACGACCTGCCGCGACAACCCAGTCACCGGATCGGTGGGCGCGGTGAACGGCGCGGCGATCAGCTCCGTGCCGAACAGGTATTGACCGGGGCAGTGATACGCCGCCTCGGCTTCGGGATACTCATAGTACATGGGCAGCAGCAGCGGCAGCGAATCGCGGTGCGCACGCCACGCCATCGTATACAGGTAGGGGATGAGCGCGTGGCGGAGCTGCATGGCATCGCGCAGGGTTTCGCGGACTTCCGCATTCTCAAAGACCCACGGGCGCTGATCATAAAAATAGCCTTTGGCGGAGTGAATACGCAGAATCGGACTCAACGCGCCGAACTGCACCCAGCGCGCGAACAGTTCCGGGTCACCCGCGCCGCTGATGTGCCCGCCGATGTCGTGACTCCACCAGCCATAGGCCACGTTCGACGCGGTCGGCGTCATATAGGCTTCGTAACGCAGCGTCTCCCACGTCATAAAGCTGTCACCGGAGAAGCCGATGGGATACCGCTGATGCCCTTCATTTCCCCAGCGCGAGAAGATGAACGGACGCTTGCTCGGGTTGCGCCCCGCATCCTGAAAGTGCAGGTGATTGATCAGCCACAGCGGGTCCAGCGTGGGAATCTTGCAGCTTTGCCCCTGCTGCCAGTCGACCCACCAGAAGTCCACGCCCATGGCTTCATAGGGGTGGTGCAGCACTTCGAAATAAGCCTGCACGAACGTCGGATCAGTGATGTCAAATTCGACGGGCTTTTCGGTCGCCGGGTCAAGGCCCATGCGCCGCGCCATTTCGGGATACTGCTCCTCGTGCGGATGCACCCCTTCCGCCGGGTGGAGATTCATCGCCGTGCGCAGCCCCTTGCTGTGCAGGAAATCCATAAAGCCCTGCGGATCCGGGAACAGGTCACGATTCCACGTGTACCCCGTCCAGCCGGAACTGGTATTGCCCGTCTTGGTCAGATGCCAGTCCATATCGATGATGCAGACCGACAGCGGGATGCCATGGGCTTCGGCATCGGTGATGAGCGCGGTCAGTTCAGCCTGCGTGTAGGCCCAGTAGCGGCTCCACCAATTGCCCAAAATCCAGCGCGGAATGAGCGGCGCGGCCCCGCTGACCGCGCAGTAGTCGCGCAGCCCGGCTTTGTAGTCGTGACCATACGCGAAGAAATACCAATCGACGCCCTGCCCCGCCCGCTGTTCGAGGAACGTCGCGTCGTTGAGCAGCAGCGTGCGCGAGTCGTCGAGCAGCGCCCACCCCGACCGCGAGATCAGGCCGTCATTGAGCGGCGCGTGCCCGTGCTTGAGGTCGAGCGTGCGCGTCGTGCCCTTGAGATTGCCCGTATCGACATCGCCGGGATGCCACACCGTCTCGGTTGCCTTGACGCGGATCGCGAGGCTGTCCAGCGTGAACGACTGGCCGACCACATACGTCAGCACAAACGCGCTCGTCTCGATGATGAGGCAGCCATCCTCGTTGGTCGCGGCGAAGGCGGGCACGGGCCGCTGGCGATACCACATCGTCTGACTGGCGCGATCTTCAAAGCCGCCCGCGTGATCGAATTCGAGTCGGATCAGACGTTCGGTCAATACGGTGAAGCGGGCGCATCCGGCGCGCACCACCGCTTGCGGGTTCGCCGCCGGGCTGACGTTCATGATGAACTGCTGTGGAAGCATAGAGAAGTCTCCTCGCTAACTCCGCTTGGGGAGCTAGGTCAGTGAGCGGTCATTGCCGCATCGAGAACTATCTGTAACCGGGCTGGCGGACGCGATAAATCGCGTCCCTACGAAAAGAACAATCTTTCGTAGGGAGGAGGCATGCCTCCTCCTAATTTCTAGAGAAGGATACAGAGGACAAGGCATGCCTTGTCCCTACAAGAACTTCTCTCACCAAGACAACTGGCGCTTTTTAGACACCTTCTCTATCGCGTCCCTACGCAAGATTGTTCTTCTCGTCCACAAAACCCGCTGCACAGTCTTCTGGATCCCGCGTCGCGCCGCCAAAAAACAGCCTGATCGTAGTGCGATTCATCCAGCAAAACAACTCAATTCTGGTCGCGCAGCCAACGGATATAGGCGATCAGATCGAGCATTTGCTCGTCCGTCCAATCCGGACGACCGCCGCTCGGCGGCATAGCGATCCCCGTGACATTGTCCGGGTGATCTGACGCGCGCCCCTCGCGGATGAACGCCAGCAAATCCGCATCCGCCGCGTACATGACCAGCGGCGATGTGATCAGCGGCAGGCCGAGGTGCGGCACGCCTTCGCCATTGAAGCCGTGACAACCGCCGCACGTCTCCGCGAAGTACTGCTGCCCACGTTCGAGATCGCCCTGCCGCGCGACGGCCGTCACATCTGGATGTGGGGTGGGCGTCGTCGCGCTGACGACGGTCGCGGTCGCTTGGGGGGCTGCCACCACCTGTCCGAATACGTGATCCGCCGACAGGAACTCCGCGCCGCTCACCACGTAGATTTCACCCGCGTTGAGCACTTCATTGCGCGGCCCATCACCGCCCATCGCATTCGGCGCGATATCGACGACGCCGTCACCGTCCACATCGCCGACCGCCAGCGCGTAGGGCATCATATCGTTGTCCTCGCCGCCAATCAGGAAGCGCGCGCGCAAATCAGCCGGCGGATCGAACAGCATGATCACGCCGTCGTCATTGGGCAGTCCACCAACCGCGCCGAAGAGGATCGCCATCATCCCGGCGTTATGGCGTACACGGCCATCATAGCCAGTCGGATCGTAATCCGGCGCGCCGTAGAACAAATCGCCGATGCCGTCCCCGTCGAGATCGTCAATGCGCAGCGTATCACCCGCCTTGCTGTCCCCCTGATCGGGATAAATCGCGACAGTACGCCCAGGTTCCGGCGCGCCGAGGTCGATCATCTGCCCGCGAATCGGCTCATGGGTGTAAATCACCCACGCCTCGCCCGCTTCGTCGAGGTTGTTCTCCACGCCGTCGCCGACGAGCGTGCCGAGCACGAGATCATTGCGCCCGTCGCCGTCGAGATCGCCGACCGCGATCTCTTCGCCGAGCAGATCGTTGGCATCCTGCCCGTAGATCACCGTGATCTGATCCGTCAGCGGCCGCCCCGCTTCGTCGAGTTGTTCGGCGAGGTCGATGGTCTGCCCGCGCAGATCCGCCCGCCCGAAGATGATGAACGTCTCGCCGCTGTTGTAACGCTGATTGCCCGCGCCATCGCCGCCGCCGAACGAGATGCCGCCAATGCCCGCCGACGCGCGCCACAAGGCTGCACTGACAATCGCATCATCATAGCCGTCGCCGTTGAGGTCGTCGCCCCATACCGTCGAGCCGAGCAGATCGTCATAATCTGCCCCGATGATATGCGTCGCGTCAGCGGGGGCTGACCGCAGATCGGTCACCTGCCCGTAGGTCGCCGTCATATCCGCTGCGCCATAGATGATCCACACTTCGCCCGTGTTGATGCGGCTGTTCTCCGGCCCATCGGCTTGATTCGCGCCCATGATGACATCTTGATAGCCGTCCGCGTCGAAGTCGCCGCCTTCCACCCACAAGCCGAGGCGGTCTTCTTCGGTCGCACCGTAGAACAAAATCACGTTTGCGGGCGGCGTGCGCAGATCGAGATCGGCCTGCGCGGCGAAATCGGCGCCGCCGAACACAATATAGACCGCGCCGCCGTTCGAGCGAGTTTGCTGCGGGCCGTCGCTGTTCTGCGCGCTGAGCAGCAGATCGTCATAGCCGTCAGCGTTAAAATCGGCAACATAGGTCTCCGATCCCGCCATATCTCCGGCATACGCCCCGTAGATCGTAAAACCGCGTCCGGTGAGCGCCTCGGCGGTCAGCGTGCCGATGATGGGGCACGCATTCATGATGATGCGCACATGCCCGCCGCTGCCCCGCCACTCCCCGGCAATGGAGTGCGACGCATTTTGCCCGGTGACCGCGAGATCGCCGCAGCCGTTCCCGTCAAAGTCCCCGATTTCCAGCGGCTTCCCGGTGACGGAACTGCCCGTCGGCGCATCGTAGAACGTGAACTGTCCGCGCTGGCTGGTCGCTAACAGGTCCCACGGCTGATCGCCGGTCGGCGGCGTTTGCCCCAGTACGCTGCCGCTGATCAACAGCGTGAGCAGAAGCGGGATCCCTAACTTTCGCATACAGCATCCACCTTACAAAGACAACAAGAAGGCGACGAGATCCGCCAGTTGTTCCGGCGTGAGCACGTCTGCCACACTGTGAATCGGATCGGTGCGCGTCAGCAGTTCCGGCAGCGTTTGCACCACGCCATCATGCATGTACGGCGCGGACGCCCACAGAGCGCGCAGCGTTGGCGTGTCGAAGGCGGGCGCAATCTCCAGCGAAAACACGCTCCCCGCGAGATTGTGCGCCTGCAGATCGGTGTACAGCGGCGGCGCGTGACACCCGCAGCCAATCGTCCCGCTCATGAACAGTTCCATGCCGCGCCGCGCCGACTCGCTCAGACCACCGTCCGGCAAGCGATTCGGAATCGGCCACGCCTCCAGCGAGGCGACGTAGGCGACCAGCGCGTCGAGATCGGCTGAGCGTTCGGCGTCAATCGCGCTGATAGTCGGATCGAAGTTACCCGCGATCAGCCCGTCGCCGAGCATCACATAGCGGATCTGGTCTTCAATCGTATCGTGCAGCTCGGTCATGTCACCCGCCCAATTATACGGCGGCAGTTCTGCCGCGCCGTTGAGCACCGCCGTGTTCCGTGGCCCGCTGCGGAAGTTAATCCACGTGCGCCCGTCTGCGCCGCCTTCAAAATGGCAGGTCGCGCAGCTAATCACGCCATCGCTCATCGTCGGCGCGCTGGCGCGGTGAAACAGGACTTTCCCGCGCAGCAGTTCGGCGCTCAGAGAAATAGTCGTGACGGGAATCACGGCTGTGACGCGGTTGGTCTCCGCGTCGATGACCGAAACCGTGCCGTCGAGCGCGTTGAGCACATACAACGTCTGCCCCACCGACCAGATGCCGACCGGATTCGCGCCGACCGGGAGGCGCGTCACAAGCTGACGCGTCGCCAGATCAATCGCCAGAACCACATCGCTCCCGCCGAGCGCCACATACATGACATCTCCGTCGGCTGACAGCGCCACATCCGAGGGCATATTCGCATCATGGTCGAGGGTGGAGAGCGTCAGCCGCGCGTCGCGGTCACCGCGCATCGTCGTGAGGTCAAAGGCCGACACGACCGGAAACCAATCCTGCATATACTGCGTGGAGATCAGCGCGAGGCCGGTGCGGGTCTGCGGGATGTAGGCGCGCGTACCATCCGGCGTGATCAGAATCGTGCGCGAGAGTTCGCCATCGGTATCTGCCGTCACCGAGCCGACCACAAACGGCGTCCGCTCGACATTCATGACCGTGAGCGTGCCCGTGTACGTGTGTGTCACCAGCAGCCATGTCCCGCTGATCGCCAAGCCGCTCGGCGCGTCCGGCACGGTGACGCGATAGAGCACATCGGTCGTGTCCAAATCCACCACGGCAATCTGATCGCCACCGAAGCAGCTCACATAAGCGCGGCGGCTGTCGGTCACCACACCGTAGGGCATAGCGCACACCTGCTCGACGCGCCGCACCTGCCCACTGTCGAGATCAACCAGCGCAAGCGCGTTCGCTGTCCACAGCGTGACGACCGCCAATCGGTCACGAGTCGCGACCATGCGTGGACTCCCGCGGACCGGAAGCTCGCTGACTACCCGCAAGGCAGTCGTGTCTAGCAATGTGATGCTGTTGCTGTCCGGGTTAACCGTGACGAGCGTATCGTCTACCAATGCCAGCGCCTTACTGGATCGGCTGTTGACCAGCGGCGGCAGCGCAGGCAGCGGAGCTTGCGTGGCAATCGGCGTGAGCAGCAGCGGCACCGGCGTGACCGGTACGGTCGGCGGATAGGTCGCGGCAGTCGGCGTAGGGCGGGTTTCCCCGGCACATGCGTTCAAGAACAGCAGGCAGAGAGCAGCAAGTAGTTTCCAACGGACGCGATAAATCGCGTTCCTACGAAAACCGGATCGGCGATGCGAAGAATGTTGTCTCCCCTCCCCGAATTCGGGGAGGCGCCGGGGGTGGGGTCGAAGATTCACGGCACCACCCTCACGACTTGTTCCATCAGAATGTCCGGCGTCTCCCAACTCTTGGCCGCCATCAAGTCGATGAACGCGCGGCGCAGATACAACCGCGCCTCCACCGTGACTTCACCCACGTTCGCCGGAAGCGCAAACGTGTAATGCGAGACATCGCTCGCCAGCGCGGCGATCCGGTTGTCGCTGACGAGGCGCGTTTGCCGCCAGTACGCCGCGGTCGGCAGTTCGCCCGTATAGAAATCGGCGAGGATTTTGGCGTAGAGCATACCGGGGAGCCCAGCATAATAGCCGGCTGCCGGATCACCGACGCCACCCCATTCCGGGATGGTCGCGCCATCGCTTAATGCGAGCAGTTGACCGCTCGCGTCCCGCGCTTCGACCAGTAGAATCAGGTTGCGCAGCGGGTTGTCCGTCGGGATTGAATGCCCCGCCCCCGTGTTCGTCACCGTGACGGCGACGCTCAGGCTGTCACCCGACCGCTCGGCGTCGACCGTCACCTGCGCGGTCACTTGCAGCAGGTTGAGGTCAGCCGCGCCCGGCATGCGGTGGCTGAAAATCGTGTGCGGGTCGCGTTCCGGCACGAACTGTGTCACATCGGGCGGCAAATCGACGAACGTGGTCACTCCGAGGTTGGGCATGTGGCAGTCCTGACACGTCTGCCCTGTTTGCGGGTCGCTGTACGGGCTGGCCAGCCATTCGCCGAAGCTGTTGTACATGCTCACCCCCCAGAACGTCCCAGTGTGGCACGCCGCGCAGAACTGACTTTCGCTTTGCAGCGCCAAATACACATCATCACCGGGCGTATCGTCGTACGGGCCAAAGAAGATCTGCTCGCCGTCAGGCGGACGCAAAAATTCAAGCGACTCCACCCCCGGCAGGTTGGCCAAGGGCAAGCCGCTCACTTCGAGGCGCACATCGGCGATTTTGTGGCACAAATCGCACGTCACCCCCTCGGCAGCGACGCCCATCGCCGCATTCGGATCAGCGTTTGCGGGTTGTTCCAGTGCCAGCACAGGGACGTGACAGGTCGCGCACACGCCGTTCGACTCGGGGTAGTCGAGCCGGAACCCGACATCCGGTTGATCGGGCAGCGGCACGTCGATGCCGAGTGCGGAGTCAAACTGATACTGTGTCAACGCGCCGACTTCTCCGGTCAGCGTCGTGCCGTTGTAGAGCGAGAGAAAACGCGGGTTCGTCGCCGCCGCCGAATGCGCGTCGAGCCGCCATTCGTCGACGGGCAGCGGCGCGTTGACATCGCTGGAGCGCGAGGCATGACAGCGCACGCACGCGCCATCCGCGTCGGGGTGCTGCACTGGGCTGACGAATGCATACTCCGGATTGTCTTCAGTGGGGTGCGCGCGGAGCAGCAGCGTAATCTCACTCAACGGCGCACCCGCGGTATGGCTGATGAAGTAACCCTCCGCCCAGGCGGTCACATGCTGCTCGCCGCTGAATGGCGCGACCGGCAGCACGAATCGTCCTTCGGCGTCTGTGAGCACATAATCAACTTCACCCTGCACGCGCACAATCGCCCCCGCGACCGGGATACCCGCCACGCTCACCACGCCGCGCAGCGTGCCTAACTGGATCCAGCCCCAGCCGATCAGCAGCAACCCGACGCCAACGGCGGCAATGAGCAGTATCCGCTTATGCGAAACGCGCACGTGTTCAGCCTCGCACGCTGATGTGCAGGTCGGGGTTGTGCGTCAGCAGTCCGACCAGTGACTCATGCAGCGGCATTGCACCGGGGATAACTTCAATCGTCTGCGGACGCCCGCCGTGCAGCACGTCATAGGCGACGTTGATGTGCGTGAGCGTATCCGCCGCCGCGAGGTTGTCGAACGTCGGCAGCTCCTGATACCCGGCGATTTCTTCGCCCCACGTCACACGCACAAACCACCAGTTCAAGCTGTTCGATTGCGCGGGGTACGGGTCTTGCGTGAGCGCGTCAGTGGGCGTTTGCTGGCGTGCCCAAAGCAGCGCCAACAGCGCAATCTGGTCATGGCTGACGACATCCTCCGATGCGACGATCAGCGGATAGTTCAACGGCAGATGATAGCCTGCATCCGGTCCGTAGGTTGTGAGGACTTGATCCGCCAGCGTGAGTGTCAGGCGCAGCTTGCCCGCCAACTGCGGGATACTGTTCAGTTCGGCCAGCTTTTCGTGAAAGGTCGCGCCGTCGCGGTGCAGCACCATGCGGCTGTGATCGCTGATCCAGCCGACCGCATTTTTCAAGCCGAGCGACGCGCCCGCCAGCACATGCTTGCCCAAACGCGGCAAGTTGACGATGTGATCGACCCGGTCGAGGATGGCCGCGACCTGCAAACCGTCGCCCCAGTGATGATCGACAGCGGGCACGCCGGGGATATACGCCTGTGCGAAGGGCACTTCCTCAAAGCAGTGGATCTCCGCGCCCGCCGCTTCCGCCGCAGCCAGCAGACCGTTCTGCTCCATGTTGGCGCGCGTCGATCCGGTTGTACCTTCAGCAAGATGACGCACGAACTGCGCGCCGCTCATATCGCCGACGTAAATCGTCCCCGCGCCCGCTTCTTTTAGTCGGCGGATAACGCCTTCCAGCACGGCAGGCGATGTCACCGACGGAGCGCTCAAATTGGAATTGCTGGCAACTTTGACGAACACCGAATCGCCGGGACGCAGCCACGCGAAATCGGTCGCGGCGTTCATGGCCGCTTGTACCGCGTCGCTCGTCAGGGTTTCGGTCGGGTTGAACGTGTGCAGATGAACGTTGGTCGTCAGGCCGTCCGCCTGGATGTTCGGCAAGGTGAACAGCTTGGGCGTGAGCAGCGCGGCGACCGATGCCCCGGCTGCGCCGAGAAAACGCCGCCGGGAGAGGCGATTGTGACTCATTCTAGACTCGCATTTCCGGTGTTTGGCTGAGGTTCTTGGTCAAGGGAAAGCGACAAACACGCGTGATTAACCGTGTGCGTCCAGGATCGACGCACCGCGGCTCATTGTACCCCTCCGTGCCGGATCAGGCTATAGACAGCGAAAAGCCGCTTCCACAGCGGCCTAACGAGAACCCTTGCAACTTTCAGACGGAAAGGCTTACAGCGATTCGCTCTCAGCTTTCAAAGCATCAGCGAACGTAGTCAGCGTTTTGTCACCCGTGAACTCGCGCAGTTCGTGTTCGAGCGCTTCCAGTTCCTCGCCGCCGCTCATCATACGGATCATGTGGTCGCGCGACAGATCGTTTTTCGTGTAGGTGCCGAGCGTCTTGCCGCGTTTGAGAATCGTGAACTGATCGCCGATGGGATACGCGTGATGCGGATTATGCGTGATGAAGATTACGGCAACGCCCTGCGAACGAGCTTTGGCGATATAGCGCAGTACCGTACCCGCCTGCTTGACGCCGAGCGCCGAGGTCGGCTCATCTAGAATGAGCACCTTAGCGCCGAAGTAGACCGCGCGCGCGATCGCCACCGACTGCCGTTCGCCGCCGGACAGCGTGCCGACGGGCTGCTCCGGGTCACGGATGTCGATACCCATTTTGGCCATTTCGCTGCGGGCGATCTCCCCAGCCTTCTTGATGTCGAAACGCCGGAATAGACCGCGCCCCACCGTGGGTTCGCTCCCGAGGAAGAAGTTGCGGGCGATGCTCATGAGCGGAATCATGGCAAGGTCCTGATATACCGTAGCGATCCCGTGCGCCAGCGCATCGCGCGGCGAGGTGAAGGCGACGGGTTGACCTTCGACCAGATACTGCCCCTCGTCCGGTTGATGCACGCCGGAGAGCGTTTTGATCAGCGTGGACTTGCCCGCGCCATTATCGCCGAGCAGACATAGCACTTCGCCGGGCATGAGCCGCAGCGACACATCCTTGAGCGCAATGACGGTGCCGAAGTATTTCGAGATGTTGATGACTTCCAGCACAGGGACACCCGGGGCTTGAGTCATGTCACTTCGCCTCCGCCGCTTGTTTGCGAATATAGTTGTTCACCAGCACGGCGATGATCAACATCGCCCCCATGAACACGAGGAACCAGTCCGAATCCACGCCTGTGAACACAATGCCTTGCTGCACCATGCCATAGATCAGTGCGCCAAAGACCGCGCCAATTGCCGAACCGTAACCGCCTGTGAGCAGCGTCCCGCCGACCACCACCGCGATGATCGCGAAGAATTCACGCTGCTGGCCGCGTAACGTGTCCGCGCCCCCCGTGGAGAGCACCTGAATCGTGGCCACCAACCATGCCGCCGCTGCAGTCGTCATGAACAAGTAGATTTTCATGCGGTTGACCGGCACGCCGACGTTGCGGGCTGCGGCTTCATCCCCGCCGATACCAAAAATCCAGTTGCCCGGGCGCGTCCGCAGCAGTACATACGTCGCCACCGCCGCGATGATCACCCACCACAAAATCGAAATCGGGAACTGCGCTTCCGCGCCACGCGCCGAAGTTGGGTCAACGATATTGAGGGAATTGGCGAAAAAGGCCGCCGCCGAGTCGAAGCCGGGCACATCTTTGATGCCGCCGACCTGCGTGCGCCCCGTGATCAGGCGCGTGAGGCCAACGGTCAGGCCGCGGATGATGAACAGGGTAGCTAAAGTGACGATAAATGAGGGTAACTTCGTGCGGTTGACGAGCACACCGTTGATCGCCCCGATCACCAGCGCGGCGACGAGGGAAACGGCAATTGCCGCCCAGATGTTCCACCCGTACTGCACGCTGAGAATGGCCGTAATCATACCGGTTCCACCGATCATCGAGCCGATGGAGAGGTCGAATTCCCCGGCGATCATCAACAGCGCGACCGTCACGGCTAAGATGCCAAGTTCCGCCGCCACGCCCAGATAGTTCGCCGTGCCGCGCAAGCTGAGAAAGCCTTTATCCCCAGCCGCCAGCGCGAAGAACAGCCAGACCAGAATTGCGCCACCAATCGCCCCGAGTTCCGGCCGGCGCAGCAGCTTCCGCAGCGATCCCTGCCGCCGCACCCGCTCATCGGCAGCCGGGGTTAATGTTCGATTCGCCATGAATGCATTCCCAAAAAGTGATCTATGTGGACAGCATACTACAGAGTCTGCCCGCCCTCAGGTTAGAGAGCGGGCAAACCGTAGGCATGAGGGGTTAGCGCGTGCCGCGCGCCGAGTATTCGATCACCTGAGCGGCGGTGTCCTGCGTCACGAAACCGGGGCCGGTCGGGATGAGCACCGCGCCGGGGGTGTTCAGGTTTTCGAGGTACAGGGTCAGGTAGACGATCGGCAGGTAGCCCTGCGTGTACTGCTGCTGGTCAATGGCGAACAGCATATTGCCATCGCGCACGGCTTCCAGAACTTCCGGCGACAGGTCGAACGTGGCAATCTTCATCGTGCCCAGCAGACCTTCTGCGTCGAGCGCAGCCAGCGCCGGGATCGCGCCCGTCGGGCCAAGGGTCAGAATGCCGTCAATGGCGGCGTTTTCCTGCAGCGCCGCGCTGATGCGACCCTGCGCGCCCGTCGGATCGGCGAGGTCAACCGCAAGCACGGTCGAGGTCGCGCCCGCTTCGGCCAGCGCATCGGCAAAACCCTGGCAGCGCAGGTCAAGACCAACGTTGCCGACTTCCTGATTCACGCACAGCGCGTTGGTGACACCTGCCGCCGCCATGCGCTGACCGCCGCCGAAACCGGCTTCGTATTCGGTCTGGCCGACATGCGCCAGCACGCCGAGCTCCGCCGCGTGGTCGCTGCCGCTGTTGATGGAGATGACCGGGATACCGGCATCCACCGCCGCCCGGATGTGATCGCCCAAAGCGTCATAGTCCGGCACGGAAACGACCAATGCATCCGGTTCGCTAGCGACCGCCGCATCGATCAACTGGCCCATCGCTACCATGTCAAAGGTCGCGGGCGCTTGATACTCGACGGTGACGCGCATATCTGCCGCAGCCGCGTCCACGCCATTCTTCACGACCGACCAGAAGGGATCGGAGGCCTGACCGTGCGTGACAACGACAATCCGGTAAGGGCGGGCATCCTGCGCGAAAGTCACCGCGTTGACCGCCAGTAAAACCAACGCCAAAACCACAAGTACACGAACAAAACGAGACATCTCTGCCAACTCCTCAACTATTGATAACCCTATTCTTTACCACAGCGCATGGCGCTGGAGCAAACATAGTCTGGGTAGTACGCCCGGCGTGGTCGCGAGTGATGGCAGCGACGGCACCATGAGCGTTTTCCATAAAGAACACACGGCCCTCGCTCACGATGTGCCGCCAACGCCTCCGAAATATTAAGTCTGCACATCCTTAACGTAGACCACCCGGTTTTCCACATGTGACCGTGTGGCGGCAACACCAATTTGCAGCGCGGCGCGCGCGTCTGCCGAACTGACGATGGGCTCGTGGCCGGTGCGCAGGCACTCGACGAAGTGTTCGATCTGCTTAGTATACGCCGGGCCGAAGCGCTGCGGGAAGTGCGGCACAATATCGTGCGTGACCCCGGCCTTTGTCACCACGACGACCGGGGTGTACTGCAAATACCCGACTTTGAGCGTGCCTTTGCTTCCAATGATCTCGGTCTGAATGTCGTAGCCGTAGATAGCGTCGCGGCTAACCTCCACATTGCCGAGGCCGCCATTGGTGAAGCGCAGGCTGATCATGGCGTAGTCCACGTCGCCGACAGTTTGCAGTTCGGGGAAAACCAACGTACTCACTTCAGTATATACGCGCTCAACTTCCACCCCCATATACCAGCGCACGAGGTCGAAGTCGTGGATGCCCATATCCAGCACCAGCCCGCCGCTGACCGCTGGATTCGCAAATTCGAGGCTCGTCCGACCGGGATCGCGCCCAATCGAGCGGACCGCTACAGGCTCACCGATCACCCCCGCATCGATCTGCCGCTTAGCGTCGGCGCAGCCCGCATCAAAGCGGCGCATGAAGCCGACCTGAAACAGCACACCGGCCTGACGTACGGCAGCGATCATCTCATCGGTGGTGCTCAAACTCAGGGATGTGGGCTTTTCGCAGAAAATCGCTTTGCTGGCCTGCGCGGCGGCGATCACCACCTCGTGATGAGTACTGGTCGGCGTGGCAACAATGACCGCGTCGAGATCAGGCCGCGCCAGCAGATCGTGATAGTCCGCGTAAACGTCGGCACCGCCGACCTTCGCGCTGAATTCGTCCGCAATTTCCTTGCGTGGATCCGCAACTGCGACAAGGCGCGCGCCTTCAATTTGATGGGCGGTGTGCGTGGCATACACCAGCCCCATGCGTCCGAGTCCGAGGACGCCAATATTCACCGTGGCCAACATAAGTTCCTTTGGTTAGCAAGAAATTCGCATTATCGGCCGCTCAGCGCGCTGACAAGGCGAGATATTAACATAATTGAATTTCATTGTTACGTGTATCACCATACTAAAATCAAGTTGCGCATTTGTCAATAACTTTACCCATAATCTCATTTTCATGTTATACTGTTGCTTATTACGCAACATTCACTTGATAGGCAACTGATGAGCGAAATACAATCTTTGATGCGCGGGCTGCAAACTGTTGAGATCGTCTGGCAAGCCGGGCGCTCAGTGGGCATTACCGAACTCGCCGAGGCGCTCGGGGTCGACAAGAGCAGCGCATCGCGGCTCGTCAAGACGCTGGTGACCGCCGGATATTTGCAACCGGAACGCGGATCACGCAAGTATGTGGTGGGACCACGCCTCTATCAAATGGGGTGGGAGCTGGTCAACCGCATGCCGCTGCGCGAAAAAGCCCGTAAATACCTGTACCGGCTGGTCAAAGACACGGAAGAATGCGCGCACACGGCAGTGTATTCAGAAGGCAAGGCGCTCATGATCGATGATGTCGAAGCGTCGCACTCGCTGCGGGTGGTCGGCGGCATCGGACGCATGCTGCCGATGCACTGCACGGCGGTCGGCAAGACGCTGCTCGCCTTCGGCGACCTGCCCCTGCCCGCGACGTTGGAGCGCAAAATGCCTAACACGCTGGCCGAACCAGAGGCGCTCGCGCGGCATCTGGCGCAGGTGTGCGAGCAGGGTTACGCCATCGACGACGAGGAACATCAGCCGGGGGTGCGCTGCTTAGCCGCCCCGGTCTACAACATGGCGGGCATCGCGGTCGCGGCGATTGGCATCTCCGGCCCGTCCGTGCGCGTCACCAAGGAACGAGTCGGCGTGCTGGCGGGGCATGTACTGCGCGCCGCGCGCGAACTTTCAGCCGAACTAGGTTACGACGATGAGGGGGCAAGCCATGACGACCGAGTATGATTCGCTGCACATGGGGCGCAGCAGCATTGATCTCTACTCCAACGATATCGGTGCGCCCTTCCCGCAAATCAACAGCTTTGCGGCGTATGTCGGCGGGTCGCCGCTCAATATCAGTGTCGGGGCGCATCGTCTCGGCTTGACCACCGCCCTGCTGACTGCCGTCGGCGTCGATCCGGTCGGCGATTTCATCCTCGACTTTCTCAATCGCGAAGGCGTGGTGACCGAGTTCATCCCGCGCAAACCGGGACGCCGCACCAGCGCCGTGATCCTCGGCATCGAACCGCCGGATAAGTTCCCGCTCGTCTACTACCGCGACAACTGCGCCGACAACGCGCTCGACATTGATGACGTGCTGGCGTCGCCGCTCACCCACTGCAAGGTCTTCCAGTTCGCCGGGACGAACCTGAGCGTCGAGCCCAGCCGCAGCGCGACCTTCTTTGCGGCAGAACGCGCCAAAGCTGCCGGGGTGAAAGTCATGCTGGATGTCGATTTCCGCCCCAACCAGTGGCACGACGTGCGCGCCTTCGGCGTGCAGGTGCGCGCCATTTTGCGCAATGTCGACATCGTGATCGGCACGGAAGACGAGGTCAACGCCGCGCTGATGGTCGAAAGCGGGCAAATGTCGCTCACGCACTCGCAAATCTCCGACACGCATGTGCAGGGGGATACCGAACGCGCGATTGCCACCCTGCTCTCGATGGGGCCGGAAGCGCTCATCCTCAAAACCGGTTCGCGCGGATCGCGCATTTACTTGAAGAGGGGCGAAGTGATCGAAGCGCCCGGCTATCCGGTCGAGGTCTACAACATCCTTGGCGCGGGCGACGCCTTCGGCGGCGGCTTCCTCTACGGCTACATCAACGGTTGGGGCTGGAAGAAAGCGTCTCGGCTCGGCAACGCCTGTGGCGCGATTGTCGTGACCAAGCACGGCTGTGCCAACTTCATGCCCACGCTGCCGGAAGTCGAAGCGTTTGTCAGCACGCGCGGGGGTTTGGAGTAGGACGGCCTTGATACAGGACAGAAGCCGGTGTTTACAGAGCATCGACTAACGCCAGAGCACACAGGCGGACGCGATAAATCGCGTCCCTACGAGAGCAACTCGGCTTTGGCGAGTAATGTTGGCTCCCCTCCCTGAATTCGGGGAGGGGCCGGGGGTGGGGTCGGCAGCAGTCAATTAGTGCAGCTCACCCCGTTAAAGAGGTGATGGAACTAGGAGTTTTTATGGGCGAACTTAAACATTCCGTTTCGTGGTGGTGTTTCGTGCCGGATAAGCTGACGCCGCAGGCCTTCGTGCAGGCGGTCGCCGATATCGGCTATGACGCGATTGATCTCGTCGAACCGGAAGACTATCAACTGGTTCGGGATCATGGGCTGGAAATCGCCGCGGTGCGCGGGCATGCGCTGCGACCGCAGGGGCTGAATCGGCTGGAACATCGAGCGAGCATCGAAGGGAAACTCACGGCGAGTCTCAAGCTGGCAGCGGACTGGCACATCCCGTATGTGATCTGCTTCAGCGGTAACCGCTTAGGTCTGAGCGATGAAGCGGGTGCGGAGAACGCCGCCGCCAACCTCAGCTACTTTGCGAAACTGGCCGAAGATGCGGGCGTCACGCTGGTGCTTGAACTACTCAACAGCAAGGTTGATCACCCTGACTATCAAGCGGACAGCACCGCGTGGGGTGTCAAAGTGTGCCAGATGGTGAATTCGCCGCGCGTCAAACTGCTGTACGACATCTATCACATGCAGGTCATGGAAGGTGATGTCATTCGCACCATCCGCGACTATCACGCTTACTTCGGGCATTACCACACGGCAGGCAACCCCGGTCGGCATGAGATTGACGCAACGCAGGAATTGAACTACCGCCCCATCGCGCAAGCCATTCTCGACACTGGATTCACGGGGTATCTGGCCCAGGAATTCATCCCGATGGGGGAGCCGGTCGCCGGACTGAAAAATGCTTTGGAGATCTGCAAAGTCTAGTTTTGACCGAACGAGAAAGGAATTTTCTCTATGAAAACAGCCCGTTTGACGATGGCGCAGGCGCTCGTGTTGTACCTTTCGCAGCAAAGCGTCGAGCGCGACGGCGTCGTCAACAAGTTTTTTGAAGGGGTGTGGGGCATCTTCGGTCACGGCAACGTCGCCGGGATCGGGCAGGCGCTCCAACAGTATGCAAACGAACTGCGCTTTTATCAGGCGCGTAACGAGCAGGCGATGGTGCATGCGGCAATTGCCTTTTCCAAGCAGCGCAACCGCCTCGCAACGTTCGCCTGTACCTCGTCGATTGGCCCCGGCGCGACCAACATGATCACAGGCGCGGCGGTGGCGACGGTCAACCGTATCCCCGTGCTGCTGCTCCCCGGCGACATCTTCGCAGAACGCATGCAAGCGCCCGTGCTTCAGCAGTTGGAAAACGAGCACTCGCTCGATCTGAGCGTCAATGATGCCTTCAAGCCCGTGTCGCGCTTCTGGGATCGCATTTACCGTCCCGAACAGTTGATCAGCTCAGTTCATGAGGCAATGCGCGTGCTTACCTCTCCGGCGGATACGGGCGCGGTCACGCTGGCGCTGCCGCAAGACATACAGGCGACGGCCTATGACTATCCGGTGGAACTGTTCGAGCCGCGCGTGTGGCACATCCGTCGTGATCGGCCTGATGCCGGATTACTGGCGCGAGCGGCAGCAGCGATTCGGGACGCCAAACACCCGATGATCGTCGCGGGCGGTGGCGTGCACTACAGCGGCGCACACGACGCGCTGCAGGTGCTGGTGGAAACGCTCGGCATCCCGGTCGGCGAGTCGCAGGCGGGCAAAGGCGCACTCCCCTACGATCATCCGCTCAACCTCGGCGCGATTGGCGCGACCGGGACGGAGGGCGCCAACATCATCGCCCGCGAAGCCGACCTGATCATCGGCATTGGCACGCGCTACAGCGACTTCACCAGCGCGTCCAATACCGCCTTCCAGAACCCCAATGTGCGCTTCATCAACATCAACGTGATGGAATTCGACGCTTACAAGCGCAGCGCGATCCCGCTGGTCGGCGATGCGCGCGCCACGCTTGAAGAACTGCTGCCGCTGGTGCAGGATGTGCAGACGGACGCCGAGTATCAAACGCGCTGCCGCCAGCTCAACGCCGCCTGGGATATGGAGGTCGCACGCATCTACAATCTTGAGCACGAACCGATGCTCAGTCAGGGCGAAGTCGTCGGCATGATCAACACCTTCAGCCGTGCGCGGGATGTCGTGTTGTGCGCAGCGGGCAGTCTACCCGGCGACCTGCACAAACTGTGGCGCACCCGTGATCCGCGTGCGTACCACCTCGAATATGGCTTCTCGACGATGGGCTACGAAATCGCGGGCGGCCTGGGCGCGAAACTCGCCGATCCGACGCGTGAAGTCTACGTCATGGTCGGCGACGCCTCCTTCCTGATGATGAACAGCGAACTCGTCACTATGGTGCAGGAAGGCATCAAAGTGACCATCATCATCCTCGACAATCACGGCTATGCCAGCATTGGCGGGCTGAGCAAGAGCGTCGGCAGCGATGGTTTCGGTACCAAGTACCGTCAGCGCACCGACAGCGGGCAGCTCGACGGCGACGTGCTCCCGCTGGACTTCGTCAAGTTGTGCGAAGGTATGGGCGCGCTCACCTTCAAGGCGCTCAACCGCGACGAGTTCGGCGATGCGCTGGAACGCGCCCGCGAAGTCACGGGCGGCCCCGTGTGCATCGTCACCGAAGTGGATCGGCGGCAGCGCGTCGGCGGCTATGAATCGTGGTGGGACGTGAGCGTCGCCGAGGTGAGCGAAAACCCCGACGTGCAGCGCGCCCGCGCCGCCTACGAAGCAGCCAAACAAAAAGAACGGCATTACCTGTAACGTCAGTTATGGATTGGGTTGCCGACCCCACCCCCAACCCCTCCCCGAATTCGGGGAGGGGGCTAAAGTCAGTGATCGAAAGACGGGATGGAGGGGCGCACCTGTGTGTGCGCCCGAAAACCGGGCAGACACATAGGTCTGCCCCTACATGCAGACTTTCGGAAAATAAGTTGGGGCGTGAGGGGTTCGCCCACTAATTTTCTTTCGGTTGAAGTACCTGTAGGGCGAATCCCCTACTTATTGGCTACACACAAGGACAAACAGCATGGCGATCAAAGTCGCAAGCGCCCCGGTCTCGTGGGGCATCTATGAATTCGAAGGGATTGAACCGAAGTATCCCTATCAGCGCGTCCTCGACGAAATCCAGCAGACGGGCTACACGGGCATCGAACTCGGCCCGTATGGCTATCTGCCCACCGATCCCGCCGTGCTGCGGCAGGAACTCGGCGCGCGCGGACTGCAACTGCTCTCCGCATTTGTCCCCGTCAAGCTGGTCGATGCCGCCGCGCACGAAGCCGGGGCGGAAGCCGCGCTCAAGGTCGGCAAGCTACTGGCAGCGCTCGGCGCGCAGTACATCGTGCTGGCCGATGACAACGGCAGCGTGCCAGAACTCGTCGCCAAGGCGGGACAGCGCACGGGGAGCGCGCTCTCCAGCGCGCAGTGGGATGTGTTCGCGCGCGGCGTCAATCTCGTCGCCCGCCGCATCAACGACGAACTCGGCCTGAAAGTTGCGTTCCACCATCACTGCGCGGGTTACGTCGAAACGCCCATCGAAGCCGCCGAACTGCTCGCCCGCACCGACGACCAGCTTGTCGGCCTGTGCCTCGACACGGGGCACTGGCACTACGCCGGAGGCGATGCCGCCGCCGCGATTCAGGAACTCAAAGGCCGCGTGACCTACCTGCATCTCAAGGACTGCCACACCGCCATCGCCGCACAGTGCCGCGCCGAAGGCAAAAACTACTTCGAAGCGGTCAAGGCGGGCGTGTTCTGCGCGCTCGGCGAGGGTGAAGTTGATTTCCCCGCCGTCAAAGCCAACATGCTGGCGCTCGGCTACGACGGCTGGGCGATTGTCGAACAGGACATCCTGACCGACGATCTCGACGCGCCCAAGCGTTTCTCGGCGGCGAACCGCGCTTATCTGCAATCCATTGGCCTGTAAACAAAGGAACTCATCATGGCTAGCGAAAAACTCGGCATTGGTTTGATCGGCGCGGGCCGCATCGGCAAAGTCCACGGCGAAACCATCGCCCGCCGCGTCCCCGGCGCGCGCCTTGTCACCATCTGCGATGTGAACACCGCCGCCGCGCAGGCATTGGCGGACGAACTCGGCGCGGAAGTCTCGCCCTCGGTCGAGGCGTTGTTGCAGCACCCCGGCGTCGATGCCGTCGTCATCTGCTCCTCGACGGACACGCACGCGCCGTTCATCAAGCTGGCGGCGGCGGCGGGCAAAGACATTTTCTGCGAAAAGCCGATTGCGACCGATCTGGCGGTTATCGACGACGCGCTGCAAGCCGTTGAGAAGGCGGGCGCCAAGCTGATGATCGGCTTCAACCGCCGCTTCGACTCCAACTACGCGCGCGTCAAGCAGGCGATTGTGAGCGGCGAGATCGGCACGCCACAGCTTCTGCACATCATCAGCCGCGACCCCGGCCCGCCGCCCGTGGCGTACATCAAGGTCTCCGGCGGCATTTTCCTCGACATGACCATCCATGATTTCGACATGGCGCGCTTCCTGTTCGGCGACGTGACCGAAGTCTACGCGGTCGGCGCGGTCATGGTTGATCCGGGCATTGGGGAAGCGGGCGACATCGATACCGCTGTGATCACGCTCAAGTTTGCCAACGGCGCCATCGGCACGATTGACAACAGCCGCAAGGCCGTTTACGGTTACGATCAACGCGTGGAAGCCTTCGGCAGCGGCGGAGCGGCCGCCAGCACGAACAACTACTCCGATGCCGTGACGATCAGTACGGGCGAAAGCGTGCGGCGCGGTCTGCCGCTCAACTTCTTCATGGAACGCTACCTCGCCGCCTACCAGACCGAACTGGTCGCCTTCGTCACCGCGCTGCGCGACGGCACCCCCATGCCCGTGACAGGCGCGGATGGTCGTGCTCCGGTCGTGATCGCGAAAGCGGCGCTCAAGTCGCTGCGCGAAAACCGCCCGGTCAAATTGTCGGAAATCTGAGTTTGCCTGTATGTGACAACCTCCCTCCAAGCACCGAGCAATTCTTTGTCCCTCTCCCGTGGGAGAGGGGCGGTTGAGCGGAGCGAAACGGGGTGAGGCTGAATTGAACGCCGCCGCTGACATGCCAGCGGCTAGGAGTGAAGAGAGCGAAAATGGTCGATCAGATTGTCGATTTTATCAACGGGCAGTGGACGGACGCGCAAGCGGCCAACCGCCTCAATATCATCAACCCTGCGCTGGCCAAGCCTATCGCCGAAGTGGTGCTGACGCCTCAGGAAATCGTCGCGCAGGCCGTCGAGGCCGCGCACAAAGCCTACCTTGAATGGCGGCGCGTCCCGGTCGGTGAGCGCGTGCAGCCCCTGTTCAAGCTCAAGGCGCTGCTGGAAGCCAATATCGAAGATATCGCCCGCACCATCACCAATGAGTGCGGCAAGACCTACGGCGAAGCGATTGCCGAGATGCGGCGCGGCATCGAAAACGTCGAAGTCGCGGCAGGCATGCCCTCGCTGATTCAGGGCTACAACAACGAAGATATCGCCAGCGGCATTGACGAGCACATGTTCCGCCAACCGTTGGGCGTCGCCGTGGCGATCACGCCATTCAACTTCCCCGGCATGATTCCGCTGTGGTTCCTGCCCTACGCGGTCGCGACGGGCAACGCTTTCATCCTCAAGCCGAGCGAAAAAGTGCCGATGACCAGCGCCAAAATGTTCGCGCTGATCGAGCAGGCGGGCTTCCCCAAAGGCGTGCTCCAATTGGTCAACGGCAGCAAAGAGACCGTCGATGCGCTGCTCGATCACCCGCTGGTCAAGGCGGTCAGCTTCGTCGGCTCGACTCCGGTCGCCAAGTACATCTACAGCCGCGCGACGGCCAACGGCAAGCGCGCGCAATGTCAGGGCGGGGCGAAGAACCCGGTCGTCATCATGCCGGATGCCGACATGGACATGACCACGCGCATCATGGCGGATTCGGCCTTTGGCTGCGCGGGGCAGCGTTGTCTGGCGGCGTCCGTCGCGATCACCGTGGGCGAGGCGCGCACCAGCTTCACCGAAATGATTGCCGATGCCGCGTCGAGCCGTGTGGTCGGCTATGGTTTGGACGAAGGTGTGCAGATGGGGCCGGTCATCAGCGCGGAGAGCAAAGCCCGCATCGAGAAGATCATCGCCGAGGGCGAACGCACAGGATCGGCCAAAGTGCTGGTCGATGGGCGCGGCAAAGCGGCCTCCGGCTATGACGACGGCTATTGGGTGTTCCCGACCGTGCTGGACGAGGTACAACCAACCAGCGACCTCGCGCGCACCGAGATCTTCGGGCCGGTGCTCAGCCTGATGCACGCCGCCGACATCGAGCAGGCGATTGAACTGGTCAACTCGCGCGCCTTCGGCAATATGGCGTGCATTTTCACGGGCAGCGGTGCAGCGGCGCGCAAGTTCCGCAACGAAGCGGACGCGGGCAACGTGGGCATCAACATCGGCGTGGCCGCGCCGATGGCGTATTTCCCGTTCAGCGGGTGGAACGAAAGCTTCTTCGGCGACCTGCATGGTCAAGGACGGCACGGCGTCGAATTCTATACGCAGACCAAGGTCGTCGTCGAACGCTGGCCGAAAACGTGGAGCCGCACGTTCTAGCCGAATCGCAGAACCATGTAGGGGCAAGGCGCGCCTTGCCCCTACAGTAAGTTTTTCAATAGTCAAGAACCCCCTCATCCCCTAGCCCCCTCTCCCGCTTGCGCGGGAGAGGGGGAATCTGTCTCCCCTCCCTGAATTCGGGGAGGGGTCGGGGGTGGGGTCAGACAAAAGCTAAGGACACCCACCATGACCACCCTCGGCAAGTACCGCCATCTTAGCCGCTGCGCCACGCCCGACGGACACTTCGTCATTCTGGCGATTGATCACCGCGCCAATCTGCGCGCGGCGCTCGACAAACACGCACCGCAGCCCAGCACGGATGCCAAGTTCGCGGCCTTCAAGCAGCAGGTCATCGGCGCGCTGGTCGGGGACGCATCCGGCGTGCTCACCGACCCCGATTTCGGCATTCCGGCGGGCATTGTGAGCGGGAACATCGCGCCGGAGCATGGGTTACTTGCCCCCATCGAAGTCACCAACTACGATGTGCACCCCAGTCAGCGCGAAGTCGAATTCATCCCCGATTGGTCGGTGCGACACATCAAGCGCGTGGGCGGCGATGGTGTCAAGCTGCTGTTGTACTATCACCCGGACGCGACCAATGCGGAGAAACAGCGCGGCATCGTTCAGCAAATCGTGACCGACTGCGCCGCCGAAGACATTCCGTTCTTCCTCGAACCGATCCCCTACTCGCTCGATCCGTCTGCGCCGCTCAGTAACAGCGATCTACTGGCGATCAGCGTGGAGATGGCGCGCTTGTTCAGTGGGATGGGAGTCGACGTGCTCAAGCTGCAGTTCCCGGTCGATGCGGCGACGAACCGCGACAAATCCGCATGGCGGACGGCCTGCGAACAAGTGAGCGCGGCGTGTACCGTGCCGTGGGCGTTGTTGAGCGCGGGCGTCGATTATGCGACGTTCGCCGTGCAAACGCGCATCGCCTGTGAGGCGGGCGCATCCGGCGTGATCGTCGGGCGCGCGGTGTGGAACGAGGCGGTTACGCTGGCAGACCCTGCCCGCGCTGAATTCCTCGCCACCACTGGGCGGGAGCGCGTTCGCGAACTGCGCACGATCTGCGCGGAGTCCGCGCGTCCGTGGTTGGAGCTCGTCAGCACACCAACCTCTGCGCGAACATAATCTCTAGTAGGGACGAGGTATACCTCGTCCTCGTTAAACGGACGCGATAAATCGCGTCCGTACGCAATAAATCTAGTCTGACGAACAATGTTGGCTCCCCTCCCTGAATTCGGGGAGGGGCCGGGGGTGGGGTCGGAAACAGAGGCCACGATAAATCGCGTCCGTACGACACAATCCGCTCTGGCGAGCACTTTCGGCTCCCCTCCCTTATTGCGGGGTGGGGGTGGGGGTGGGGTCTTCCTTAGCTCCGAAAATCTTCCCAGAACTCTTTCCACGGAATGTTGAACTCGTTCAACAGTTCGGTCACGCTGCGGCGATGCTTCGCGAGTCCGGTCTGCCGGGGCTTGGTGTGCGCCGCCTGCCACACCAGTTCCGCCGCCTCATAGGCCGCGCGCGGATGCCCAAGCTGCCGCGCCTTGGCTGACCGTTCCGCCAACAGTTGACCGTCCTTGTCCAGCCAGTGAAACAGGCATTCCAGCGCGGCAATGGGATTGTCCACCAGCTCGCCCGCGCCACCATCGACCACGAAATCCGCGTTCCCGGTTTCCTGCCCCTCAATCAAATCGACCAGCAGAATCGGCAGACCGCAGGCGAGCGCCTCAGTCACATACAAGCCGCCCGCCTTGCCGACCGTGCAGTCGGCGGCGCGCATCATCAGCGGCATGTTGCTGACGAGGTTGTGCACGTGCGCCGGATGATGCCACTCCACCTGCGAGAAATGCGCGTACAGCTCGTCGTCACCACCGCAGGCGATGACGAACTGCAGCGGCAGCCCGGAGTGATTGAGCACATTGAGTGTTTCCGGCAGGTTGCGCACGCGCGTGCTGCCGACCGCCAGCACCGTGACCAAATCGTCGCGCCAGCCGAGTTCCGCTCGCAGTTCGGAACGACTGCGTGTCTCGCGGGCAAACGTCGGGTTGATCGGCAGCCCGGTCACCTTGACTTTCTCCGACGGCAGACCATATTTCAGCGCGAGATCGTAGGCGATCTGCGTCGGAACGAGGCACAGATCGGTCACCGGGTTGAACCACGTGCGGTGCAGCGTCGCCAGATCCGTGACGGCGGTGACGAGCGGCGCGCGCTGGCGCGTCATCGTGAATACAGCGTCCAGCGGTGCGTGATACGTCTCATAGGTATTGACGATCACATCCGGTTGATAGGTTTTGAGGATGTCGAGAATCGCCAGGTACAGCATCACCGTGAACGCGCCTTCGACAATCGCGCTCGGCAGCGGATCGTTCACCGCCTCATAGCTGAAGCGGTAGAAATCCGGCCATTCGCGGATGAGCCGATCATAGTCGGATTGGCTGTTGCGCAGGATGGGCGAGGCATCTTTGTGCTCGGTGGGATTGACGATTTCAATCGTACACGCATCGCCGTGCTGCTCTTGTAACGCGCTGGCAATGGCTTTGGCCGTGCTCCGGTGACCGAAGCCAGTATCGTTGGTCAGAATAAGCACCTTCTTCGGTGCTGGATTGGACATGAAGACTCCGTTCGCATTGGCTTTACAAGGCCGACGCACACCATTCCCGCAGATGCTGATCGCCTCATAGGATTCAACCCGCGCCGCCGAGCAAAGTTGCCAGCCCATTCGCTCAGGGTAGAGCAACTGGATTATCATTAGCCGCAGCGTCCTCATCGTTTGGAGCCAGTCATGCTGACCAATAATGACATTCACATCCGTGATCCGTTCGTGCTGCCCGTAGCGTTGGAGCAAACGTATTATCTGTACGGCACACGAGGGTCTGAGTCGTGGACGACTGCCGCGTCCGGCATCGACTACTACACCAGCCGCGATCTCGAACAGTGGGACGGGCCATTCGCAGCCTTTCGCCCACCCGCCGGGTTCTGGGCAGATCGCAATTTCTGGGCGCCGGAAGTTCACGAATATCGCGGGCACTTCTATATGTTTCTGAGCCTCAAAGCCGAAGGCCTGTGCCGGGGTACGCAAATCCTCGCCGCCGACAGTCCGCGCGGGCCGTTCGTGCCGCTCAGCGACCGCCCGGTGACGCCGCCCAATTGGGAGTGCCTCGACGGGACGCTGTTCGTAGATGCCGCCGATCAGCCGTGGATGGTCTTCTGCCATGAGTGGGTACAGGTTGGTGATGGCGAGATCTGCGCCGTGCGGCTGACTCCGAATCTCAGCGCCGCGCTAGGCGAACCGCAGTTGTTGTTCCGCGCGTCCGCTGCACCGTGGGCGCACGAACTCAACTCCAATGGTCGCCGTGGCTATGTGACCGATGGACCGTGGCTGCACCGCCTCGCCAGCGGCGAACTGCTCATGCTGTGGTCGAGCTTTGCCAATGGCGACTACACGATTGGCGCGGCGCGTTCGGCAGACGCGGCCATTCCCGGCCCGTGGGAACACCTACCCGAACCGGTCTACCGCGGTGACGGCGGTCACTGCATGGTGTTCCGTGACTTCGCGGCTCAGCTTAAACTGGCGTATCATCGCCCCAACCTGCATCCCAGCGAACGCCCCTATTTCGTGGACGTGCGGGAGATCGGCTCCTCATTGGTCATGGTGTGAGCTGGCCGTCACCAACCGCGGCAGTGCGTCTCGATCAACCCAGCCAGCGCGTCCAACCAGCCGGGGAAGGCATTCAGGCACGGGGCGAGCGTATAGTTTTCCGGTCGTCCGCCCCCTGCGGTAAATTGATCGCGGCCTTCGTGACCCAGTTCATCGAGCGTCTCCAGACAGTCGGTGACGAACCCCGGCGCAAACACGAACGGGCGCTGCACGCCTTGCGCCGCCAACCCTTCCAGCGTCGCATCGGTGTACGGTTCCAGCCACTTTTCCGGCCCAAAGCGTGACTGAAAGGTCAGCAGCCATTGATCGTCTGACCAGCCCATCGCTGTGGCGAGCAGGTGCGCGGTGCGTTCACTGTGCCCGCGGTAGGGGTCGCCCTCTTGGACATAACGCTTCGGGATGCCGTGAAACGTGATCATGAACTTGTCGGGCAGTTGTGGCAGTTGGCCGATCTGCTGCGTGAGATGGTCGCGCAAAGCGTTGATATAGCCGGGGTGATCGTAGTACGGCTCGACAAAGCGCAGCGTGGGGACGAAGCGTTTGCGCTCATGGAACAGCGGACAGCGTCGTCCGGCCGCTGCCAGATAGACCTCATCGTAGATCGACGCTGTCGTCGTGCACGAGAACTGTGGGAACATAGGCACGACGAGGATGCGGTCAATACCTTCAGCGGCGAACTGCGCGAACGCCGAGGGAATGCTCGGATTGCCGTAGCGCATACCGACCAGCACGCGGTAAGTGTCGCCCAATCGCGCCTGCACGCCGTCGACCTGCTGCCGCGAATAGACCAGCAGCGGTGAACCTTCTGGCAGCCAGATGCGCTGATACAGTTTGGCCGACCGCTTCGGGCGCGTATTCAGGATGATCCCGCGCAGAATCGGCTGCCATTTCCACGGCGCATAGTCGATCACGCGCATGTCGGAGAGGAATTGGCGCAGGTACGGTCGTAAAGCTTGGGGCGTGGGCGCGTCCGGGGTGCCGAGTTGGGCGATCAGGACGCCGATGCGGGGCGTTGACATGAAAAAGATCCTTGCTGCTGAAAATGCTGCTTATCGCGGCGCATTATAGCACTTTAACTACTAGAAACTCAGTCGATGCATGAGATTTTTATAGATTTAATCGTACTCAACTTATCGATATCGCAAAGATGTAGATCGAAATCACCACAGGTGTAAGTCAGGTTTGACCGCCTGTATCAACGACATGTGCCCCGGTTATCGCTTCAACTATACACGAGCGAAAACTCGAACATTACTGCAAGGTGACATGTGGCTTAACAGACTGCGTTGAAATCCCCGGGCGCAGGATGTAGCATACGCACTATCAGTTGCCAAGCTGTACACTACGTGCATTCAGTTGAGGACATTTTCTATGACCAAGCGCATCACGCCCGTCATTCTCGTTCTATTGTTCGTTCTGGCGGCGTTCAGCTCAGTCGCCGCGCAGGAAGCCACCGCCGATCCTGATTTTCCGGTGACCGTGGAGCACAAATACGGTTCGACGACCATCACGCAAGCGCCGCAGCGCGTCGTCTCCATCGGCTACACCGATCAGGATGCCCTGTTCGCCTTGGGCGTGACGCCCATCGCCATCCGCTACTGGTACGGCGACGAAACCAATGCCGTTTTCCCGTGGGCGCAAGATGAGGCGGGCGACGCCGTCCCCGAAGTGCTGAATATGGCCTACGGTAACCTAAACTACGAGGCGATCCTCGCGCTCCAGCCCGACCTGATCATCGCCGTCGGCGCGGGCATCACACAGGAAGAATATGATTTGCTCAGCGCGATTGCGCCCACTGTCGCGCAGTCCGGCGATTACATCAACTTCGGCATGCCGTGGCAGGAAATCACGCGGATGATCGGCGCGGCGGTCGGCAAATCCGACGAAGCCGAAGCCGCCATTGAAAACGTTGAAACGCTCATTGCCGAAGCGCGGGAAGCGAATCCGCAGTTTGAGGGACAAACGATCGCCATCGGCTACAACTATGGTGAAGCCCGCACCTACGGCTTCTACACTGATCAGGACAGCCGCGCGCGCTTCTTCACCAACCTCGGCTTCGCCGTGCCGGAAGAACTCCAAGAAATCGCGGGCGAATTCTTCTACGCCGACCTGAGCGCGGAACGCATCGACCTGTTCGATCAGGATGTACTCGTGTTCCTCGGCCTGCAGTTCGCGCAGGGGGGCCGTGAGGCTATCGAAGCCGACCCGCTGATCAGCCAGCTCCAGGTCGCGCAGGATGGCCGCATCGTCTTCGTCCCGACCGAGTATGACGACGCGCTCCAGTTCGGTACTGTGCTCAGCCTCGAATACGCGCTCGAAGGGATCGTGCCCGCGCTGCAGGCTGCCCTCCCCGCCCCGGAAGCGACAGAAACGCCGTAACGCATGTCGGTTCAGGCTCGACCCGTCACTGCATCGCCTTCCCGCATCCTCGGCAGCCGCGCTTTGCTGCTGCCGGGGCTGCTGGTCGGTTTGCTGCTGCTGATCGCCCTGCTGTTGTGGAGCATCACGCTCGGCGCAGCCGAGATCACGCCGCAGGTGGTCTACACCGCGCTGTTCAACTATGACCCGGCGCAGTACGATCAGTTGATCATCCAGACGGTGCGCTTGCCACGCGTCGTCGCCGGGGTGATCGTCGGAGCGGCGCTGGCCGTTGCCGGGGCGCTCATGCAGGGCTTGACGCGCAACCCGCTCGCGGACAGCGGTCTGCTCGGCATCAACGCGGGCGCGGCGTTCGCGGTCGTGCTGTTGGTCACGCTGACCAGCGCGCCCGCCCTGTCGAGCTATGCTCTGGCCGCGCTGATCGGTGCCGGTTTAGCCGCGACCTTCGTCTACGGCATCGGCGCATTGAGCGGCGGCGCGACGCCGCTGCGGCTCACGTTGGCCGGAGTCATCCTGACCGCGTTTGTGACTTCATTGACCACCGCCATCCTGATTGAGGATCAGGAAACGCTCGAACAGATCCGGTTCTGGACGGCGGGCTCGCTCGCCGGGCGCGACTTCGCCATCATCGCGCAGACTACCCCGCTGATCGGCGTCGGGTTGGTCGGCGCGCTGCTCATCAGCCCGCAGATCACGACCATCAGCCTCGGCGAAGATGTCGCCAAAGGTCTGGGGCAGAACACGTTGATCGTACGCAGCATCGCAGCGGTGCTGGTGGTGCTGCTGGCGGGTGGCGCGGTCGCCCTCGCCGGGCCAATTGGCTTTGTCGGGCTGGTGATCCCGCACGTCGCGCGCTTCATCGCCGGGGTGGACTATCGCTGGATCATCCCCTACTCCGCGCT